>JACPFM010000208.1 GCA_016182965.1 Deltaproteobacteria bacterium
CCCGCACCCCGGCGCGCAGGGCTGATCAAGGCTGCGAGCGCAGCGAGCACCGCGGCGAAGCCGCGGCTGCGGCCTTGAACAGCCCGAGCACCGGGGTACACTCGCGCAGCTTCGAGCGGAGGACCTCTCACCCGAAGCGCGAACGCGAACGCGGACGCGAACGCGAACGCGGACGCGAACGCGAACGCGGACGCGAACGCGAACGCGAACGCGAACGCGAACGCGGACGCGGACGCGGAAGCGGAGGCGGAGGGGCGGTGACGGGGGCGACGGGCCGGCGTGCACGCGCGCGCGGCCCGGAGCGCGCTCTTGCGCCGATCGAGCGCGCCGCCCGGCGGGCGCGGGCGGCGGACCGGCGCGCGTGGCTCGCCAGGGACCGCGCGATGACAGCTCCGTCGCTGGCCTCAGATCAGACTCGAGAGCACGGTCGAACTTGCGCCGACCGGCCATCCTACGGCGAGACCGGCCTCGGGCCGGTCCGCGCTGCCCTTCGCCCGAGCCGGAACGTGAAGCTGCTCAGGCGGCGCTCGTCGAGCGGCGAGGCGTCGTCGTAGTGGAAGTAGAAGGGGATGTCGTCGTGGTGTCGCAGCAAGCTCTCTTCGACGAGGGCGTTGCTGCACCCCCAGCAGCTCGTCATCACGACGCCATCGAACGGGTGGCGCTCCCAGTGATGGAGGACGCTCCCCACCTCGAGCGGGGCCGATCCGTTGGTGGCCCGATCGATGATCGGCTCGGCGCGGGCGAGCATCGCCGGCAGATCGGGCTTGGGCAGCCACGGCTCGGTGCGGCGAACGAGGTCGTAGAGGCGGCGCCGCGAGTGGGTCATGGCCACCTTCATCAGGCGGTTGGTCATCGGGTCGGAGCCTCGCCCGAAGAGCAGGTGCGGGTGATCGAAGGCGAGGAACTCGAGGAAGTCGCAGAGCGGCTCCATCACCGATCGCACGCCGCGCGTGGCCAGGTGCGCGTAGAGGCCGCCGTTCGCGAAGTCGTTGCCCTTGGTCAGGGCGTCGCCCGCGACGAAGACCGTGCGGAAATCGCCGCGCGCCGCGCTGTCCTTGCGGAAGGCGGCCGAGGCCTCCTCGAGCAGCCGGCTGATCGAGCGCCAGTACGCGGCGAGGTGAAGGGCCGGGTGTCGCTCGACCCGCCGCTCGCTCAGGCGAATGACCTCCTCGCAGAGCTGGTGATAGAGCGGCGCCCTCTGATCGGGACTGGGACCGGGTCGGGCCTGCTCGCCCTGGTGATAGATGAACAGCTGCCGGAGGACGTCGAGCGCGACGAGCCCGACCCAGCTCTGCGAGGACATCCCCGCGCCGCCGACGATGCGGATGGGGTAGACCGACACCCGGTCGCCGAGCCCCATGTGCCGGATCGACATCGTGTCCTTGACCGCGAACATGCCGCCCCGGCACATCTGACCGGAGATCTGCATGAGGCGCGTCTCGCGGTCCGGCGGGTGCTCCTCGAGGTGCTCGCGGAAGGCCCCCCAGAGCATCTGGTACGAGAGGCACTCCTTGCCCGAGCAGTCGGCCTTGCCCGCGGCGAAGTTGTGCTCGGTCAGCGGCGGCGCGGCGACCGCGTCGTAGCCCTGGCTGCGATACACCGCCGCGAGCAGCGCCCCGAGGTAGTCGGTGCCGCTCAGGAAGACGTAGCGCACGCTCCGATCGAGGTACTTGCCCCGACGGCCGACCTCGAGGTGGCTCGCGTCGGCGCTCGGGCGCTCGGCGGCCGCCTTCTCGGCGCGGAGCTGCCGCACCGACTGCAGGAACGCCTGGATGCGCGTGACGAAGCCGGCGGCGCCGCCGTGACCGTCGCTCTCGAGGATCGAGTGCGGGTACCCGATGAGCAGCTCGTGGAACACGTGCTCCACGAACGAGGCCGGGCCGCAGCCGAACGACGACAGCATGAGCGGGAACACGTCGCCGGAGCGCCGCGCGCTCGCGGCGGCGCGCACCGCGCGGTTGGAGTCGGCCCAGTAGACCTTCTCCATCGCGGGCGTGGACGGGTCGATGGGGAGGCAGTCCATCGGGATCGCCATGGCGCCGTTCTGACGAAGGAGCGTCGGGATGCGCGCGTGGACGGACGGATCGTGGATGACGTGCAGCGCGCCGCAGAGGACCACGATGGGTACGTCGCGCCGCCGGGCATACGAGAGCGCCTCTTCGCCGAGCTCGCGCAGGCGAAGCTCGTAGTCGCGCTGCGCCGCGGCGGCCTCCGCGGCGGCTCCGGCGACGCGCGCCGGCGGCAACGACTCGCCGGTCGCCTGGGACAGGGCCACCGCGACCCGAAACGCCCGGAGCAGGTTCGGCTGATCGTCCTTGAACGACTCCTTGAACGACAGGACGGGTCGCACGACGGTGACGTCGCGCCCGCGGCTCCGCAGCGACTGCTCCACGATCTCGGGCATCGCCTGCTCGTTGACGCAGGACTGACCGCCCGGCCCTTCGCGATCGGCGAGCTCGACGATCTTCGGGAACAGCAGCAGACCGACGCGCGGGTCGTCGCAGAGCGCGTGCGTGATCTTCGTCGGACCGCAGGAGTCGAAGCTGTTGCAGAGCTGCTCGCCGGCCGCCAACGTGCCTTCGGTGGAGCGAAGGACGCGGACCGAGTAGCCGAGCCCGCGCGCGAGCGTCGCGAGCCAGGGGACGTAGCCGCTCACCGGCCCGGCGTGCGGGATCGCCACCGTCGGTCGTCCGGGCTGCTCGACCTCGAACGATCGCACGAGCTCGTCGCGCCGCACGAACGGGTCGGGCGCGTCCTTGTCGAGCTTCGGGAGGTTCTTGCTGCTGTTCTCGTATTTCGGGCACGCGCCGCCGGAGAGCGCGATCCGCTGCTCGTCGCCGACCCGAATCACGGTCTTCTGGATCGGACAGAGCGTCGAGCAGTCGCGGTCCTTGCACGGGAACACCGAACGCTCGGCGACGTCGGCGCGCAGCGTCCTCCGCAGGTCGATCGGCGCGCTCTCGGCGAGGCGCGCCTCGCCGAGCTCCTCGATCGCGCACAGCCCGATCCCGTACGCGCCCATCGCGCCCGGGTTCGGCGGCACGACGATCTCGCGCCCGGTGATCGCGGCGAGCGTCCAGGCCAGCGACGGGTTGGTCGCCGGCTTGCCCTGGAAGAAGACGGTCTTGCCGAGCGTGCGCTGGCCCATCACCCGATTCAGGTAGTTGTGGAGGATCGAGTACTGGAAGCCGGCGAAGACGTCGGCGCGCCCGAAGCCGTCCTTGAGCGCGTCGGAGGCGGCCTCGGCGACGTACACGGTGCACATCTGCCCGAGATCGACCGGACGCTCGGCGGAGCTCGCGAGCCGCACCAGCTCGTCGAGGTCGTGGACGTCGTAGAAGGCCGCTTGCTCCTCTAGGAACGAGCCCGTGCCGGCGCTGCACGCCTTGTTCATGTCGCTCTCGACGATCCGGCCGCCGCTGATCCGGATGTACTTGGCGTCCTGCCCGCCGATCTCGATGACGGAGAGATCGGCGCCGCGCTCGGGGTCGAGGCTCACGGCCGCCGTCGCGTGCGCGACGATCTCGTTGAGGACGACGGGCTGCTGCGAGCCGGGGAACACGGCGCCGAGCAGGGTCGCGACGGCCTCGCGGCCCGAGCCGGTCACGCCGATCGCGCGCACGTCCGGCGCGGACTGGGCGAGCACCGCGTCGATCAAGCGTCGGGCCGCGTCGACCGGGTTGCCGCGCGTCCGATCGTAGAGCTCGAGGACGGGCAGCTTCGTCCTCAGCGAGGTGAGCACCGCCTTGGCGCCCGTCGAGCCGAGATCGAGGCCGAGCACCACGGGCTCGCGCTCCCAGCCGGCCGCCGCCTCCTGCGCGGCGAGGTGCCGCACGAGCGAGGCGTGCTCGCGCGCCCTCGGCAGGACGGCGAAGCGTCGCGACTTCACCTGGATCAGCTGCGCCGGATCGGCAGGGAGCGACGCTCGCCTCACGTGCGCGGCGCGCGCGCCGGCGAGGAGGGCCGCGCCCGTGGCCTCGAAGGCGAGCGGGAACTCGACGCCGCGAACCGGTTGCGACGCGAGCCTCTCGAAGGCCAGCCTGAACGCCTCGACGCGCGAGCAGCCGCCCACGAGCACCACGGGGCCGTCCACCCGATTGCGCGACAAGAGCGCGTGGGTGTTGCGCGCGAGCGAGGCGAAGTAGCCGCGGAACAGATCGCCGGTCGGCCGACCCTCGTTCGCGTAGTGGGTCATCTCGCTCTTGGCGAAGACCGAGCACCGCGCCGTGATCGGGATCGCGGTGGGCGCCGCGAGCGCGAGGCGGTCCGCCTCCTCGATCGTGATCCCGAACCGCGCGGCGAGGCGCTGGATGTTCTCGCCCGTCCCGGAGGAGCACTTGTCGCTGTCGAGGAAGCGGTAGCTCGGACCGCCCGGACCCGGCGTGCGCGTCAGCACGCTGAAGCCGCGCGCGCCGACGCTGACGAGGTTCAGCGCGCCGCGCGAGGGCAGCGACGGATCGGCCTCGAGGGCGGCCTCCTGACACGCGTCCTCGGGCGCGCGGTGCACCGGATCGATCAGCTGGTCGGCGTAGACGCCCGTCGCGCCGAGCGCCGCGCAGCCCGCGACGTCGCGCGCGCGGTACCACTCGACGAATCGCTCGAGCGGTCTGCCCTCGTGGACGAAGTGATCACGTGTCTCGATGACGAGCCGGCCGGCCTCGTCCCATCGACCCGTCACGAAGCCCGCCGACGCCTTGCCGAGATCACAGGCCGCGATGCGAATCGTCATGGAGAGGCTCCGTTCGTGCGGGCGCGCCGCGCCGCCGCTCATTCGACGGTCGCGCGCATCGCGCCGCAAGCGCAGGGCTCTCGGCGCTCGCCGTCGCCCCTCGCCCGCTGCCGCGCGTTGAAAGAGCCGTCTGCGGACGCGATGATGAGCTCGCCATGCGATGGACGCTGCTCGCACTCGCGCTCGCGACCATCGGTTGCAGCGGCGCGATCGGTGGCGCGTCGGACGATCCCGACCCGGCGAGCGAGGACGCGAGCCAGACCGAGCCGGACTCCGCTCTCTCCGTAGACAGCGAGTCGGACGGCCTGGGATTCGACGCCTCGATCGACGACACGCGCGTGGCGACCGACTCGGCACCGATCGACTCCGGCATCGACACGTCGTCCCCGGTCGACACGGGCGCGTCGCCGATCTGTCTCGCCTCGGCGGCGGGTGCCTACTGCGGCAACGACGAGATGAAGGACGCCGATCCTTCGACGCTCTATCAGTGTCCCGGCCCGGGCAAGCCGCCGACGTCATCCACCAAGTGCGACGCCGGCTGCCAGATCGAGCCGGCGGGCACGCCCGATCATTGCAAGGTCGTGAGCTCGGAGGCGGGATATCGGCTGCCGTGGCCGCCCGGCACGACGATGCGCCTCACGCAGGACTGCAACGACGCCTGCTGCGCCGATCACGTCGGCGTGGATCAGTGGGCGTGGGACTTCGCGAACGGCACGGGGTTCACCGTCGTCGCCGCGCGCGGCGGCACGGTCACGCACCTGAAGATCAACAGCACGAGCGGCTGCGGGTCGAGCTCCTGCGCGGGCCAGGCGAACCTCATCGTGATCGATCACGGCGACGGGACGCAGGCGCTCTACATGCACCTCGCGGGAGGCTCGCTCCGCGCCGGCGTCACCTGCGGGGCGACCGTGGCGCGCGGGCAGCCGCTGGCGACTGCGGGGACGACGGGGTGGTCGACGGGCCTCCACCTGCACTTCCAGGTCGGCAAGGTGCACACGGGCGCGCCGACCTGCGAGTGCGGGGCGAGCGGCACCGGGTGCGCGACGACGACCGTGCCGTGGGCGAACCTGTGGGTGTCGTCGACGTATCCGACGGTCCCGATCACCTTCGAGGAGTGGCCGGCGACCGCGACCTGCGCGAACCGTCGCATCACGATGCCAGCGTCGACGAACTCGCCGTGACGCCCGGTCGCGGCAGCGACGTGGCGATGGTGCCGCGCAGCTACTTGCTGCACGCGCCGGACGTGCACGAGAGGCCGCTGGCGCACGCGGCGCCCGGCGGGCTGCAGCACATCTGGCCCTCGCCGCCGCAGCATCCCTGACGAGCGCCGCCAATGGCATATCATTCTCCGCGATGGCTCGAGCGCCCGATGTAGCGATCGACGGCCTCGAGCGCCTCGAGCCGGCGCATCGACGTCTCGTCGAGACGGCCGATGCCGCGCAGGCCGCGATGATCGCCCGCGGCGACGCCGTTCCCGCCTCGAACGCGCGCGATCCCGCGACGTGCGCGCAGTGGCGTTCCGTCGGCAAGGGCACGCGCGCCCTGGGCTTCCCCGACGGCACCTCGTTCCTGCCCGGCGAGACCGAGGCCGAGAGCCGCGGCGCCCGGAGCGACGCCCTCCGCGAAGGGAAGGTCGTGCTGAAGCATGGGGTCTACCTCGCCCCCGACGCGTTGATCGTCCGCGGCGGCGACGCGCTCGACACGGTGTTCTGGATCGTCCCACGCGCCTCGATCACCGGGTTCGCGTATCGACGGACCCAGCGGGGCGCGGCTCGCACCGTGATCCTCTTCCGCGACGAGAGCGGCGACGAGATCAGTCGCGCGACCGTGCCTCGCGACGTTCGCGAGCAGCTCGAGGCCTGGCGCTCGAAAAAGCCCGCAGCCTGAGGCAGTAGCATGCGGCTGCCGACCATCGCGCTCTTCGTGCTGTGCGGGTGCTCGACGACCGAGCGCGCGCCCGTCGCGCCGTCCACCGCGTTCGACGCTGCGGTGTCCGACGTCGCATCTGTCGAGACGGGCGAGACGGGCGCGTCGGCGGACGCCCGCTCCGACTCCCTCGCCGAGCCCGACGCCGACGCGGGCGCCTCGGAGCGCCGCGTCCTGTTCATCGGCAACAGCTACACGTTCGTCAACGATCTGCCGGCGATGCTGGCGCAGCTGTCCGAGAGCAGCGGCGTCGCGCCACGCCTGCGCACCGAATCGGTCACCGTCGGCGGCGCCACGCTCGAAGACCACTGGAAGGGCGGCGCCGCGCCCGCCCGCATCGACGAGAAGACCTGGTACGCCGTGGTGCTCCAGGGGCAGCGCGTGGAGCCGATCTACCCCGGAGCGAGCTTCGTCACGTATGCGCAGAAGCTCGCCGAGCGCGCGACGGCGGCCGCTGCCCGACCGGTGTTCTACGGGACGTGGGCGCGTGCAGCCGGCGACGCGGTCTTCGCCGAATCGTGGTCGGGCGGAACACCCGACGCGATGCAAGACAGGCTGACGGCGGCGTACGTCGGCGCCGCGACCACGACGAAGGCGGCGCTCGCCAAGGTCGGAGAGGCGTTCCGCTCGTCGCTGAAGGAGCGCCCCGCCCTCGCGCTGCATCAGGCCGATCGCAGCCACCCGACCGTCGCCGGGACCTACCTCGCGGCCTGCGTGTTCTACGGCGTGCTCGCCGAGCGCGCCTTGCCGAGCACCGCGACCGTCCCCTCGGGCATCACGGCCGACGACGCCTCGCACCTCCGCGACGTAGCGGCGCGCGTGCCCTGAGGCCCGCGCGCCCTGTTCACGGCGCGCAGCTGGGCACGGCGTAGCTCGTGCCCGAGCACTGGAGGAGGGCCGTCGAGCAATTGGCGACCGGCGTCTCGCCGTCCTCGGGCTTGCAGGCGACGAGGTTCGAGCAGCGGCAGCTGCCGATCTTGCCGTCGGTGTATCTCTTCGCGCAGCAGTACGTGAACCCCGGCGTGCACGACTTCTTCCCCGACGCCCCGCTCCCGGCGAACGTGGAGCAGTAGCAGGTCGACGGGAGGTCTTCGCAGCCAGCCTGCTGGCACCCGCAGGTCGACTTCTCGGGGTACCCGACGCTGGCGCAGCAGAGTCCCGCCGGCGCGAAGTCCGAGGCCGCACACTTCGCCCCTGGGGCGGCGCCGGGTCTGTTGATGCACATGCAGCTGTCGCGGTCGTTCTCGCAGTACAAGGTGCGTCCGGCTGAGCCGTCGGTCCCCGACGCGTCCTTCACCGTTGTAGATGAATCGTCGACGCCCGCTTCGCCGTCGGGCGAGGCGTCGAGCCCCCATCCGCCGCCGGCGGACGAGCACGAGAGTCCGATCGAAGCAAGGCTCACGACGGCGATGCGCAGCATGCCGCACCCAAGCACGATCGCACGCCGGCATGCTTGCTCGAAGTCATGGACGATCACGCGTGCGACCGCATTCGTCGCAGTCTATGGCAATCCGGGCCGCGCGCGCCACGGCGCCCGGTGTCTCGGTGGCGGTCCGCCGGCAAGTCCGATCGAGGCGCCGTCGAAGGTGGTATCGAAGGCGCTATGCGATGATCTCAGAGAGCACGTCCGCCGCGCGGATCTGGCCGTGCGCGACGAGCAGATCGCGGACGCGAGCCCCTCCCACACGCGCCTTGCGCTTCGAATCCATCGCGCGCCATGCGTCCGCGAGCGCGCCGGGCTCGCGCTCGGCGAGCACCGCGAACAGCACGGCGGCCTGATGCAGATCCTTCGTGATCTTCTCGCCGGTCGTCGTTCGCACCTGCGAGAGGAGCGCCTTGTGCCAGGCGAACCGTTCCGGGCTGGGGACGCGGACGGGCGTGACGTTCTCGCGGCCGACGAGGATCGCATCGACGGGCTCCGCGAGCAGGTAGCGCAGGTGCGGCAGCGCAGTCGCGTGCGCGTCGAGCTCGGGGATCGCCTTCACGCCGACTTCGCGCCCGCTCGTGGGTACGAGGAGGTCGACGCGCAACCCGTGTCGCCCCGGCGCCTTGAACGAGGTCGGGGGCGTCTTGCGATCGAACCCGGGCACGGGCGCGAACACGATGTGCGAGTCCTCGAGCATCTGCGCGAAGCTCACGGAGCCGGCGGAGAGCTGAAGCCGCGCGTCGCGCGCGACATCGACGTCCTCGGTGCGGAAGGCTGCGCCGCGGATGCCCAGCTCGTTGAGCAACACGCCGTAGGCATGGGAGCCGACGAGCACCGCGCCTGCTCGGAACAACCCGTGGTTGGCGAGCGCCGCGACGACCGATCCGGCGTGCGCGTCGACACGCACGTACCCCTGACGCGCGAGCAGGCGCGCTTGCGCGAGCAGACCGTTCGTCTCGGCGATGCGCTCCCGGACCGCCTCGGCGCTCGCCCGAGCGGACGGCAGATCGGCCGGTCCGATGTACTCGGCGCGCTTGCGCCCGTCTGCGTCGTAGAACTGCCGATAGAGAAACGCGCGCTCGTTGACCATCCGCTCGCCGACCGATCCGGGCGTTCCCACGAGCACCGACGCCTGCTCGAACGCTCGTCGCTTGAGCTCGGAGTAGGCGGTCTCGAGGACCGGCGGATGAGCGGTGAACAGCGAGGGCATCGGTGCCGGATTGTACTCTAGTAACTCTTTCTAGAGAACAATGAGCCCCTGCATGCCCCTCGCCGCCACTCATGAGGCGAGCGAGGCCGTGGCGGACGGCGAACGGGGAGCGTGCGGCCGGCAGTGGCCGGCGGGCGAGGGAGTCCGTCGGACGGGTGTCAAGGTCGTGCGCACAACTGCACGTCATGGAGATCGCGACGCACGGCTTCCGCAGTCTCGAGCAATGCAACATCCGCCGGATCGGGCGCCCGCTCCGAGAGGGTGACGACGATGCCGCCGTCGAGCGGACGCGATGGCGCACGGGAGGTACCGGGGACCGCCGAGCGGACGTACGTGATCCAGCCCACGAACGGTCGTGACGGGAAGGCGTCGGCCCATGTGTCCGTCGCGATGGTCGCCCATGATGGCTGCCACGCTGCCACGGTCGCCTCGAGAATCCGCTCGGCCACCGCGAGCGGCAGCTCGCGGCTCTTCGGGAATTGCGCGAAGAAGTTGTTCAGAATCGGTCCATCGGGCAGCCCGACGCGGAAGTGGAGAGCCGTCGACGGGTGCTCCACCGACGCGAGCGTCAGACCGACGCCGCTGTCCGGCATCAGCACGCCCTCGTCATTGCGAAGCGCCGAACCACCGAGGACCCGTCGCAGTGAGCCTTCGTCGATCGGCAACGGATGCTTCCTGCCGACGAGCCTCCATTCGGCAAGCGTCGGGTCGACGGCCTTCACCAGGGCCAGCCACTCGCCGAACCTCTTCGCGGCGTCGTCAGCCCCGCCGGCACGAACGGGCATTTGCGCTTGCAGGAACGCGCGGTCCATCGCGTGTCGATGCCGTCTCACACTGCGACACTCCGGGCGATCCGCTCCCACGTACGCACAAGCGATCCACGAATCGGCATCGCTCTGCGCTTCGTCGCTTCCACGTTCGCCATCGCGTCCGCGCTCGCCTCCGCGTCCGCCTTCGCGTCCGCGTTCGTCTTCGCGTCCGCCTTCGCGTTCCCCTTCGCGTCCGCGTTCGCGTCCGCCTTCGCGTCCGCGTGCGCGTTCGCGTTCGCGTTCGCGCGCGTCAGTCCTCCCCCCCCGTCGCCGGGAACCCCCGGCACGCGGCGTGGTACTCGTCCCACCAACCTTCGAGCCCCTTGCGCTTGTCGCCTTCGCTCCACCCCTCGCGCGAGAACGAGAGGTACTCCTTCAAGAGCGGGCGGAAGTACGGGTGGGCGCACGAGTCGATGATGTCGAGCGCGCGGTAGCGGGCCGAGCGGATCTCGGTGTTCAGGGCGTAGCCCTGCTCGGTCACGATGCACTTGATGTCGTGCTCGGTGTGGTCGATGTGCCCGACGACCGGCATCACGCAGCTGACCGTGCGGCCGTCGCGGAGCTTGCGCACCGACGGCGTGTGCACGACCGAGAGGTACGCGTTGCGCAGGAAGTCGCCGCTGCCACCGAGGCCGTTCATCAGTCGGGAGCCGTCGACGTGCGTCGAGTTGGCGTGCCCGTAGATGTCGACCTCGAGCGGCGTGTTCATCGCGACGACGAACAGACGGGTGACCAGCTCGGCGTGATTCGACAGCCACATCGGCCGGAGCACGAGCCGATCGCGGCAGCGCGCGGCGAGCCGGTCGAACTCGCGCCGGCCGGCGGCGGAGAGCGAGATCGCGGTGGCCGAGGCGGCCTCGAACTTCGCGTCGTCCTCGACGAAACGCATCATGCCGTCCTGGAAGACCTCGGTCCAGAACCGCAGACGCGTGAACGGCGAGTCGTAGAGCTGCCCGATGACCGCGTTGGCGATGTTGCCGACGCCCGACTGCAGCGGCGGGATGCGCTTCCCCCAGCCGTAGGTCGTGCGGCAGCACTCGAGGTACTCGACGACGTTGGCGGCGATCTGGCGATCGACCGGGCTCGTCTCCTTGAAGCTCACCGGGTAGTCCGGCACCTTCGACTCGACGACCGCGACCACCTTGCTCGGATCGATGCGCACGTAAGGCGTGCCGACCCGATCGCCGACGTTGGTGATGGGGATGGGCCAGCCGACGTGCGGGTGCACCGGCGGCACCACGATGTCGTGGAAGCCGGTGTAGTCGGGCGCGGCGGTGTTGACCTCGAGGACGATCTGCTTCGCGCAGTGGAGCGCCTCGGCGGAGATCCCCACCGACGACGTCAGCACCACGCTGCCGTCGCGGCGCACGCGCGACACCTCGACCACCGCGGTGTCGACGTCGCCGTAGAACCCGTACACCAGGTTGCGCGCGAACTGCGAGAGGTGGATGTCGGCGAACTCCATCCGCTCCTTCTCGATGAGGAGCCGCGACGCGGCCGACGACATGTACGGGCCGCGCTTGCCGATGAACGGCGCGAGCGGCGCCTCGACCTCTTCGGCGAGCGACGCGCCCGAGAGCAGCGCGATGCGGGCGTCGGGCGCGTGCGCCGCGAAGTGACGCGCGAGGGCGGGGAGGAACGCCTTCGGCTCGCCCGCCTTGGTGAACCCGCTGATCGCGAGGGTGCCGCGCGGCGAGACGAGCTTCACCGCCTCCTCCGCCGGCATGACCCGGGCGAGGATGTCCGGGTGCTCCACCCGGTCGTTCAGGGTGGCCATGTCAGAGCACCCGTTCGAGCACCACGCGCGCGCCGGGGGTGAACCCCTCGTGCTCGAGGAAGCCGAGGAGGCCGAAGTCGTTCCAGGCGACCTCGGTGCGGATGCGCTCGACGCCGAGCCCGCGGGCGTTCATCGCGAACTGACGCATCAGCGCCTTGCCGACCTTGTGCGACCGCCAGTCGGGGTGCACGCCGATCGCCTCGAGCACCGCGGTCGGCTCCGGGCGGCCGAACTCACCGTAGTGCTGCTGCGCCATGAGGAACCCGACGACCATGGCGTCGAGCTCCGCGACCAGCGACATGCGCACGCGGCTGTCGCGCAGCGCCCCGGCGATCTTGTCGCGGTAGAACTCGAGGCGCCGCCGACCCATGGCGACCGCGTCGATGCGCACGATCGCCTCGAGGTCCTTCTCGCTCATCGTGCGGACCAGCACGTCGTCGGTGTCGAGCCTGCCGGGACCGAGCTCCGCCTCTTCACGCACGGCCATGGATCGCCTCCTTTGGACCGACTACCTGGAATGGACTGCCATCTCCGCGAACGCGTCGCGCACGAGCACCGGGATCATCGCACGTCGCCACTCGCTGTCAGCGGCGATGTTCGCCTGCGGGTGCAGGGCCTCGAAGCAGCGCCGCGCCACCGCGTCGATCGTCGCCGCGTCGAGCGGCCGGCCGACCGCGAGATCGTCGAGCTTCGAGACGCGCCGCGGCGCCGAGCCGATGCCGCTCGCGACCACGCGGATCGAGCGGCACACGCCCTGCTCGACCGCGCCCTGCTCGACGACGCCCTGCTCGATGGCGACCGCGACCGCGACGCCGAGCAGCGGGAAGTCGATGGCTCCGCGCGCGCGGAGCTTGCGGTAGGCGGCGCGCACGCGCTCGTCGATCGGGACGACCACCTCGGCGATCAGCGCGTCGGCCGGGAGGGCGATCGGCGCCGCGCCGTCGTTGGCGTACAGCTTGTCGATCGGGATCAGGCGCTCCCCCTCGACCGAGAGCACGCGCACCGAGGCGCCGAGCGCGACGAGCACCGGCGGCAGATCGGCCGATGCGGCGGCGACGCAGCGCTTGCCGCCGGGCACCACGTGGCACTCGCTGCCGTCGGCCTTGATGCAGTGGCCGAGCGCGCCGCGCCAGAAGGCCGTCTGGTTCACGTAGACGCAGCGGGTGTCGAGGCATAGGTTGCCGCCGACGGTCGCGACGTTGCGGATCTGCGGCGAGGCGATCGAGGCGGCGGCGTGCGCGATCGCGCGCGGCACCGAAGGGTCGCGGGCGAGGCGCGCCAGGGTGATCCGCGCGCCGATGCGCAGCTCGGAGTCGCCGCGCACGAGGGCGTCGAGCCCCTGCACCTTCGCGAGCGACACCAGCGTGGTCGGCCGCCCGACGCCGCGCTTGAGGTTGGGCAGCAGATCGGTGCCGCCGGCGACGAGACGCGCCCCCGGGCGCGCGCGCAGGTGCTCGAGCGTCTCGGCGACCGAGGTCGGGAAGAGCACTTCGCAGGCAGGGAGCGGCAGCATGTCAGGTTCCTCCCTGCCCGCGCAGCGCGGCTCGCACCCGATCGGGCGAGAAGGGCAGCGCGCGCAGGCGGATGCCCACCGCGTCGAAGATGGCGTTGGCGATGGCGGGGATGCTCGGGTGCAGCGGCCCCTCCCCCACCTCCTTTCCGCCGTACGGTCCTCCGGGCTCGTTGGCCTCGACGATGAGCGCGTGCAGATCGGGCACGTCGAGCGTCGTCGGGAGCTTGTAGTCGAGCAGGCTGGGGCCACGGTGCAGCCCATCGGCGTGGAAGGCGTGCGACTCGAACAGCGCCTCGCCGAAGCCCATGTACGCCGAGCCCTCCATCTGCCCCATCACGTTGATCGGGTGCAGCGCCTTGCCGCAGTCGTGCGCGACCCAGATGTCCTCGACGCGCACGAGGCCGGTGAGCTCGTCGACCGACACCTCGGCGACGTGCGCGGTGAACGAGTACGCGGGCGAGGCGCCGATGGTGCCGCCGCGGTAGTCACCGCCGACCTTGCGGGTGCGGTAGCCGCCGGAGGTGACCAGCGTGCCGAAGCGCGTCTCGGCGAGCCGCGCGACCTCGACGAACGACAGCACGCGATCGGGCTGCGAGCGGGCGTAGACCTTGCCGCCGTCGAGCTCGACTTGCGCCGCGTCGCACTCGAGCGCCGCCGCGGCCGCCTCGACGAGCATGCCGCGCAACTTGCGCGCCGCCTCGATCGCCGCGGTACCGGCCATGAAGGTGACGCGGCTCGAGTAGGCGCCGAGATCGACCGGGCACAGCTCGGTGTCGCCGGTGATCACGCGGATGGCCTCGAGCTCGCACCCGAGCTCCTCGGCCGCGACGTAGGCGAGCATCGTCTCGACGCCCTGCCCGATCTCGCTCACGCCCGAGGTGACCAGCACCTGCCCGGAGCGATCGAGCTTCACGACGACCGACGACTGCGGCATGTCGTTCGGGTAGATCGGGTACGCGGTGCCGGAGATGTACGTGCTCGCGGCGATGCCCACGCCGCGCCCGCGCGGGAGCTTTCTGTGCTTCTCCTTCCAGCCCGACGCGCGCTCGACCTCCTCGAGGCAGCGGAGGATGCCGTTGGAGCCGATGCGCTGCCCGTTGATGGTCGTCGCGTCGGGGCCGATGGCGTTGCGGCGGCGCAGCTCGATCGGATCGACGCCGAGCTGCGAGGCGATCTCGTCGAGCTGACACTCGATGGCGAAACGCGGCTGCACCGAGCCGTGCCCGCGCTTGGGCCCGCACGCGGGCTTGTTGGTGAACACGCGCGTCGAGCGGAAGCGGTAGGCCGGCAGCTCGTAGGGCGCGCCGAGCAGCTGCCCCGAGTAGTACGTCGTCACCAACCCGAACGAGCTGTGCGCGCCGCCGTCGATGAGGATCTTCGAGTCGACCGCGAGCAGCTTGCCGTCGCGGGTGGCGCCGGTGCGGAAGCGCATCTTCATCGGGTGACGACCGCGGTGCGCGTAGAACACCTCCTCGCGCGTGTAGCGGATCTTCACCGGGCGCCCGGCGATCATCGCCAGCTTCGCCGCGCAGAACTCGAGGTCGAACGGCTCGCTCTTGCCGCCGAACGCGCCGCCGATCGTCGGCTGCACGACGCGGATGCGATCTTCGGGGAGACCGAGCACCTTGGCCAGGGCGCGGTGCAGGTAGTGCGGCACCTGCGTGGTCGACCACACCGTCAGCCGCCCCCTGGCGTCGAAGTCGGCGATCGCGCAGTGCGGCTCGATCGCGGCGTGCGTGGTGCTCTCGAAGTGGAACTCTCCCTCGACGACCACGTCGGCGCGGGCGAGGTTCTCCTCGACGTCGCCGAAGGCGAGATCGACCTTCTTGCTGACGTTGCCGTCCTTGTTGCTCTCGTGGACCTTGAGCTCGGGGTGGGCGAGCGCGTCCTCGGGCGTGAGCACCGCCGGCAGCGGCTCGTAGTCGACGCGAATGGCCTCGCAGGCCGCGATCGCGGTGCGCTCGTCGACCGCGGCGACCGCGGCCACGCCATCGCCGACGTAGAGCGCGCGGCCGATGGCCAGCGGGTACTCGTCCTCGGTCCACGGGAGGATGCCGTAGGCGACCGGGAGGTCCTCGCCGACGATCGCCGCGTGCACGCCGGGGATGGCGCGCGCGGCACCGAGGTCGATCGAGACGATGCGCGCGTGCGCGTGCGGCGAGCGGAGGATGCGCCCGTGCAGCATGCGGGGCAGCACGAGATCGTCGGTGTAGCGCGCCGCGCCGGTGACCTTCGCCACGCCGTCGACCCGCGGCCTGCTGCTGCCGATGATGCGATGGCTCATCGGACCACCTGCAGGCGACGCGCGGCGATGCGCACGGCCTCGACGATGCGGCCGTAGCCGGTGCAGCGACAGAGGTTGCCCGAGAGCGCCTCCTTCACCTGCTCGACCGACGGATCGGGGTTCTCCTCGAGCAGCGCTTTGGCGGAGAGGATCATGCCCGGGGTGCAGAACCCGCACTGCGCCGCGCCGTGCTCGTCGAACGCGCGCTGCAGCGCGTGGAGCTCACCGCCCCTTCCGTGAGCGTGAGCAAGGCCCTCGATCGTGGTGATCGATGCGCCCTCGACCGCGAGCGCCAGGGTCAGGCACGAGAGCACCGGCTTGCCGTCGACGAGCACGGTGCACGCGCCGCAGTCCCCCTCGTCGCAGCCGACCTTGGTCCCGGTCAGCCCCAGCGTCTCGCGCAGTACGTCGACCAGTGTCGACGTGTCGTCGACGGCCACCGTCCGCGGCTCTCCGTTGACGCTCAACGTACAGAGTCGCTTCATGTCGCGACGCTAGGAGCGCGCCGGATCCGCCGCACCGGGTACCAGAACCGTAGCTGACGAATGTCATCTCTCGACGCGGTGCATCTGCCCCATTCTCGGTCGATGACGTGGTCCTGGAATTCCCGCCCGCGCGCCAGCGTGCGGCCGACGCTGCAAGACGAAACTCTGCGCGACGGGATCCAGAGCGCGTCGGCGTTCGATCCCGCCATCGGCGAGAAGATCGAGCTGCTCCACTCGATGGACGGCCTCGGCATCGGCGTCGTCAACGTCGGGCTCCCGGCCGCGAGCGCGCGCAACCGCGCCGACTCCGAGGCGCTCTGCGACGAGATCGTCCGCTCGAAGCTGCGCATACGCCCCGCCGCCGCCGGGCGCACGGTGGTGTCGGATCTGGTGCCGATCGTCGAGCTCTCGCAGCGCGCCGGCGTCCCGGTGGCGATCTACACGTTCATCGGCAGCTCGGCGATCCGAGCGCTCGCCGAGGACTGGAGCGTCGAGCGCATCGTCCGTCAGAGCGCGGAGGCGATCCGCTTCGGCGTCCGTGAGGGCCTCGAGGTCTGCTACGTCACCGAAGACACGTCGCGCGCGCGCCCCGAGGTGCTCGCCACGCTGTACGAGAACGCGCTCGCCTGCGGGGCCAAGCGCCTGTGCGTCGCCGACACGGTGGGCTCCGCCACGCCCGACGGCGTGCGCGCGCTCGTCGGCTTCACCCGCTCGATCATCGCCGCCAACGGCTACTCCGACATCGGCATCGACTGGCACGGCCACAACGACCGCGGCCTCGTGCTGATGAACGCGCTGGCCGCGCTCGACGCCGGCGCCGATCGGCTCCACGCGTGCGCGCTCGGCATCGGCGAGCGCTCGGGCAACGCGCCGATGGAGCTGCTCCTGCTCAACCTCGATCTCGCCGACGAGATCCCCGTCGATCGCGCGCGCCTCGCCGACTACTGCGCGCTCGCCGCGCGCGCCCTGCACTGGACGGTGCCGCCCAATCACCCGCTCATCGGCGGGAGGTCTCCCGGACCGCTCAGCCGCCCGGCGACGGCGGACGCGGCGACCACCAGCGGGCTCGCCAGGTAGACGTCTCCCGGACCGCTGCGGCCCGGGAAGTTGCGGTTGATCGCGCTCACCGTGATCTGCCCTTTGCGCTCGCTGATGCCTGGACCGGCGTGGATGCACGCGCCGCAGGACGGATCGATGAGCTCGGCTCCGGCCTCCTCGAACAGCTTCACGTAGCCCTGCTGCTCGGCGTACTGCCGCACCTTCTGCGAGCCGAACTGGATGTACAGGCGCACGCCGTCCTTCACGCGACGCCCGCGGAGCACGCGCGCGTAGAGGTCCATGTCGGCCGCCTTGCCGCCGGTGCACGAGCCGCCGTACGCGATGTCGACCGGCACGCGGTCGACGCCGCGCAGCGGCTCGCCGTTGCGCGGATCGCCGGGCGTGGCGACCATCGGCTCGACGGACGAGAGGTCGAGGACGATGCGCGCGTGGTAGGTCGCGCCCGCGTCGGCGCGCAGGTCGTCGCGCTCGCCCTCGAAGACGGCGGTGAAGCCGCCGCCCTCGACCGCCATGTTCGCGATGGTCGCGCGCTCGTCGAGCGACAGCGTCGCGACGCCCGGGCCCTTGACCTCGAGCACGCGACCGATGCCGCCGCCCGTCTTGAAGAGCGGCAGGGCCAAGAGGTGCAGCATCACGTCCTTGGCGCAGGCGTCGGGCGAGAGCGCGCCGTCGAGGACGATCTCGATCGTCTCGGGCACCCGCACGCGCACGTCGCGCGTGCGCCACGCCACGGCCATGTCGGTCGAGCCGACGCCGAAGGCGAACGCGGAGATCGCGCCCGCGGTGCAGGTGTGGCTGTCGGTGCCGATCACCAGATCGCCGGGCCTGGCGATCTCCTCGAGCACCACGTTGTGGCAGATGCCGTACGAGCCGTGCCCCTCGACCTCTCCGTACAGCTTCACGCCCTGACGCTTGGCGAACGCCTCCTGCACGGTGGCGAGCTCCTGCGACTGCTCGAGGAGGCCGAGGCGGCGGTGCTTCTCGGGCATGACCCGGCTGAGGAAGGTGAGGTGATCGCGGAAGGCGAACACGCGCTCCGGCTGCTCGACGCGCGCTTCTTCGCCGAAGCCGCGCCGGAACAGCGCGTCGGCCATCGCGGTCACGTAGTCGTGCGAGAAGCGGACGTCGGTGCGCACGAACAGCGCGTCGCCCGGGGCGACCGCCGGCACGCCGACCACGTCGTTCTGCGCGTCGACGATCGCGTGCCGCGCGAGGATCTTCTCGGCGACGGTCATCGGCCTAGGCGCGGTCGTGATCTCGGGCGGGCTCGCCTGCCCGGACATGCGCGCGCGCGCGTAGCCGAACAGCCCGCCGTGCTCGACGATGGCCGCGCTGATCGGATCGAGGTCGCGCGACAGCTCCTCGAGATCGATCGCCTCGCCGCGCAGGATCCGCGGGACGAGCCCGAGATCGGTGCTGGTGAGCAGGCCGACGTTCTGGCAGTTCTGCAGGTAGATCTTCTCGAAGCTGTCGGCGATCACCAGCTTGATGCCCGCGGTGAGCTCGGCGAACGGCGCCGTCTCGCGCGACGAGCCGCAGCCCTTGGAGCGCCCCGCGACCAGGACCTCGAAGCCGCCGTTCTTGATCGCGTCCTTGTCGACGACGCCGCCGCGCAAGCCGACGAGGCAGAAGCGCGCGAGCGTCTCGTCGTAGTAGTAGCAAGACCAGGCGGGCGTGATCTCGTCGGTCGAGATGTTGTCGATGCGTGGGCGGGCCGGGTCCCAGTCGAGATCGCGTCCCTTCAACTGCGCGGCGAGGAGCTCGAGATCGGCGGTGAGGTAGAGGATGCGGCCGCGCAGCGTGATGGATCGGGACACGGTGCGCAGCATGATGGCCCACCCCTGCGGTTGAGGCTGACGAAAATCACATCCAGCGCACTCCTTGCGGCCCGAACGAACCGTCCGCGCCAATGTCGCGCTCGCCGGCCGGGCGCCGGCCGCGAACGCCCCGAGATCGAGAGCCTTTCGCGCCTCTCCGGCTCACGCGCACCGAGGCACACCCGGTGCAGTCCTAACGGACGTCGGGTTCACCAAGGAGCGTCCATCATGCCCCGGTCGGTACCGCAATCGGACAGGAAGCCCTGGAGCAAAACGCACGCGATGCACCGCGAGCGGCGTTCGGACGACGGCCGGGCGTTTCTCCGCGACCCGGAGAGCGGCCCCGCGCGCGCCCGCGACGATCTCGCGGAGCTGGTCGCCGAGGAGTACGTCGCGTCGGCGATCGCGGGCGAGGAGAAGGCCTTCGACGATCGCGACGAGACCGCGCCCGAGGAGTACGGCGGCCCGTACACCGAAGAAGTGCTCCCCCAGGAGCTGATGGACGAGCTGAAGAACGTCGGCAGGAAGCCGCCGAAGCGCGTCTAGAGTCCGGAGTCTTGAGTCGGAGGCGGCGCGCGAGACTGCGGTCTCGAGAGAGGGCCGGGACCGCCTTCGGCGGTCCCGGGAATTGCCCTCACCCAACCCTCTCCCGAAGGGAGAGGGCCGAGAACTGCGGGCACTTCTCGCTCCCTCTACCTCTGGGAGAGGGTCGGGGTGAGGGCAAAGGTCCCAGCGAAGCACTCCGGTTTCAGGAGCCCGCGTCAGGTTCCCGCTAGAGGTGTAGATCTTCGGCGAGAAAGACGTCGATCATCGCGCCGACATCTGGGCGCTCGGGGTGATGATGTACGAGTGCCTGACGGGCGTGCGTCCGACGCAGGCCGACAGCCTCGGGCAGATCCTCAAGATCGTCACCGAGCAGGCGATCGCGCCGCTCGAGCAGGTCGCCCCGCTCGTTCCACACGAGCTCACCGACCTGGTCGGGCGCATGCTCATGCGAGACCGCACTCGACGTCCGCAGTCGCTGACCGAAGTCTTCGCCACGCTGCGCCGCTACACCGACGCAACGGCGCGATCGTTCGCCGAGCCGACGGGACAGGCTGCGCCGATGTCCTCCGGGGGCGCGCAGCGCGTGGTGAGCACCGGCACCGGCGACAGGAGCGAGAGCGCGCTCGCCGCCACCGCGCTGCCGACGTCGGCCTCCCCCTCGTCGGACGACGTCCGCGCATCGGCGGCGAGCGCGCACCTGTCCACGACCGCTGCGATCTCGCGCGACAAGTTGGTCGAGGCGCCGGCGAGCGGGCCGCGCGGGGGCCGCGCGCTGAGAGCGAGCGTGGCCGGCGCCGCGATCGTCATCGCCGGAGCGGCCGCATGGATGCTCGTGCGCAGGCACGACCCTTCCGGCGATCCGTCGTCGTCCGCCGCGCCACCGGCGACCACCGCAGCGAGCGCACCGCGCGCCTCGACCGCGAGGAGCGCCGAGCCGAGCGCCGAGCCGAGCGGCCCGCCGGGCGTGCCCACCACACCGCCGGCGACGGCGGCGAGCTCCCCCCCGGTCCCTTCGACGAGCGCGTACAAGCTCGCGGCATCCGCCACGGCGCCGTCGCCCAAGACCACCAAGACCGCCGACGCGACGACGAGCCCACCGCCGGCTGTCACCAAGGCGCCAGGAGACATCATTGAGAAGCCCCCCTTCTAGCCGCCCCATCGCCGGCTTGGTGGCGATGGCCTTGCTCACCCTGCACGTCCCCGCGGGCGCGCAGAAGCCACCACCGAGCCCGCAGCCGGCGCCGGAGTCGCCGGAGACCGTTCAGGCCCGCGAGGCCTTCCTGTTGGGCACCGAGCTCGCCAAGAAGGCGCAGTGGGCGGAGGCGCTCGCGGCGTTCGAGCGATCGGCCAAGGTGCGGCCGCACGCGGTGACCCACGTACAACATCGGCTCAGCCGAGCGCGCCCTCGGTCGCTACACACGCGCGCGCGCGACACTGCGTCGTGCGATCGCCGAGAACGACGCCGCCGGCGGCGCGCAGCTCTCCGAGTCGCTCGTCGCCGACATCCACGCGTTCCTCGCCCAGATCGAGGCACTCCTGGCGACCGCCGACGTCACGCTCGATCCGGCGGGCGCAGCGATCGCCGTCGATGGCCGCCCGCTCTCGGTCGACTCGTCCGCGAAGGGTGGCCCGCCGATGCTCGTCGCCGGGCTCCGCCCGCCCGGGCCTGGCGAGGCACCCCCCAGCGGCTCGTTCAGGCTCGTGCTCGATCCCGGGGCCCACGTCCTGACCATGTCGCGCAAAGGGTACGCCGACGCGGTGGCGAATCACACCTTCGCGCCCGGCTCGACGACGAAGCTCACCCTCAACCTCGACAAGCTACCTGCGACGCTCCATGTCGCGAGCGATCAATCCGGCGCGATCGTCACGGTCAACGGAGTCGACGTCGGCGTCGCGCCCGTCGACGTGACGAGACCGGCGGGAACGTACAAGGTCCTGGTGACGAAGCCGGGGCACGTGACGTACGAGGCGCAGGTCGTGGCGCACGCCGGCGAGAGCGTGGACTTGCGCACCACGCTGCCCGAAGAGAAGCGCTCGCTGACTTCGCAGTGGTGGTTCTGGGCGACCGCGGGTGCAGCGGTCGCGGGGGTGGCGGCCGGCACGTACCTCTTGACGAGGCAGGAGCCCGAGCCGGCGCGGCCGCCCCTCAACGGCGGGGGACTGGGATGGGCCGTTCCGGTTCAGTAGCTCGCCGTTTCATCGCGGCGGCGGCGCTCGGGTGCTCGTGCGCTCCGCAGTCGAGCGAGCTGCCGCCGCTGGGCGAGGCGCTGATCGTCGTCGACACCGACGCGACGGTCCCCGCGTTGGCGAGCCGGCTTCGCTTGGATCTCTACACGGCGCGGGTGGCGCTCTTGCCTCCCTTCTACATGGACAAGTACGAGGTCACGGTCGCTCGCTTTCGCGAGTTCAAGAGCCCCGATTCGACCCCGCCCCCCAACGCGACCAGGCTCGAACGAGACACCTGCATCCAGGTGCTGCCGAGCAGCACTCGCTGGTGCACGTGGACGGTCAAGTCCGGCGATCCGGAGGATCGCGAGCGCTACCCGATCAACTGCGTCAGCTGGGCTGCGGCGCGCGCCTTCTGCCAGTCGCTCGGAGGCGATCTGCCCACCGAGGCTCAATGGGAGTACGTGGCGACGGTCGTCGGCCGATCGATGAAGACACCATTCCCCTGGGGCGACGAGTATCCGACGTGTCCCAAGGAAGGCGTCGGCGAAGGGCGAGCCGTCGTCGAGCGCCTGGCCCCGTGCAGCAGCCGCAGCAACTGGGAGAGCTGCATGACGGGCGCGGGGCCGATCTGCGGAGCCATCTCCGAAGGGCTCGCCGTCTGCGACGGGAGCAGACGCGCCATCAATCCGCGTCAGGGGCCGCAGCCCGTCGACCTCGTCGACACGGCGACCGGCGATCGCTCGCTCGGTCTCGAGGTCGTCAACCTCTACGGAGGAGTCGCCGAACATGCCCGCGACGCCTATCACCCGCTCGGCTCGAGCTGCTGGGCGGCGGCCTCGCTGACCTCTCCGGTGTGCGCCGACGAGAGCGCCAAGCAGCACGTCGTTCGCGGTGCGTCGTGGGCGAGCGACCGGTGGGGCGGACGCGAACGCCGCACGCTCGACAGTCCTGCGAAATCCCCGCTGTCCGATGTCGGCCCGGCCCAGGTCGGCTTCCGATGCGTGCGGCCGCTCGAGGGACGTGAACGCGCGCGCGGTCCGAAGCCGATCGGTGATCGTCGCGGCCTCGGCGATCGGCGCGATGGCGTGCGGCCCCGGCAGCTCCGCGGTGGCCCCGCCGACCGGCCAGATCCTCCTCCACTTCGACACCGACGCGCCGGTGCCCGCAGCGCCCGGCAAGATGCTCGCGCAAGACGAGCCCGCGCCGCTGTTCGACACTTTGTCGGTCGAGGTGTTCGAACCCGGTCAGACCGAGCCCTGCCGCGGTTGTGCGCGCGAGTTCGCCGTCGATCTCGACAAGCTGCGCGCGGGGGCCCTGTCGATCGGAATCCCGACCAGGCCTGGCATCGCCGGGTATCGCGTACGCGTGAGGCTCTTTCCCGTCGCCTGGCTGACGGCTTGTCCGGCGGACGGGGCAGGAGTCGCGACCGGCGAGGCCGTCACGCGGTTGTACCCGCGGCCGGAGGCGACCATCGAAGTCACCGCGGAGCTGCCGCCGGTCGGAGTCGACGGCATCGTCGATCGCACGGTGTTCCTTGCGACCGACGCCGTCGGAGTCGCGCAGGGATCGCTCGCTGCGCCGGCGGAGACGAGCGAAGGGACGCCGGGCGTTTCGAAGGTAGGAAGCTGGCCGGGCGCGCAGCGCGTAATCTGCGCGGGCGAGCCGCGTCCCGACGAGGTCTGTGTCCCCGGCGGCGCCTATTGGATGGGCAACCCGCGCGCGCGGACCGACTGCGGAGCGTTCTCGTCCACCAACTTCCTGGTCCCGCACCTCGTCGTGCTGTCGCCGTTCTTCTTGCAGATGACGGAGGTCACCGTCGGCCAGTTCCGCAGCGGCGGCGGCGATCCGCGCAACATCAGGGTGTGGGGGGGTCGCTACAACTCGGGGAGCGCGCTCGCCGATCGATGCACCTTCACCAAGTCGCCGGGGCCGCACGAGTCGGTCCCCATCAACTGCATCGAGTGGTCGAACGCGAGTGACTTCTGCCGGAAGCGCGGCGGCGATCTCCCGACCGAGGCGCAGTGGGAGTTCGTCGGCAGCGGCCTCTCGAGTCGCTTCTACGTCTGGGGCGAAGAGCCTCCGACGTGCGACGACTCGGTGTGGGGCCGGGCCGCCGAGACTTCGGGCAGCGCCTTCCCGTGCTCGCAACCGAAGTCGGATCCGGGCGTTCGTGCGGTCGATGCGGACTCGCTCGAGCGATATCGAAGGCTCGATCGCCTCTCGCTCCCGACAGGCACGGTGTTCGACCTGATGGGCAACGTCGCGGAGAACACGTTGGACTTCTACGATCCGCCGAACGGCTCTTGCTGGTCGCAGTCGGGGATCCTCACGGATCCCGTGTGCGAGCGCGGCACGTCGGCAGGGCGCGCATTCCGAGGGAGCGCCTGGCTCTGGGGCCCGGGCAACGCGGCCAGCCGCGGCGGCCTGCCTGCGCTCCAGTCGGCGGTCAGCATCGGCTTTCGATGCGCGCGCCCCGGGATCTGATCAGAACACCGCCGTGGGAAGGCCGATGATGGTCAGTCCGACGAAGGGCTCGTGGCGCGTCGGGATCTTCTCGCCGGCGACCGGCAGCGACAGCGTGTAGCCGGCCTGCAGGGCGAGCGCGTCGCCCAGCCGCAGGTCGAGGCCCAACATCGGCCGGGTGACGAACGCCGTCGCGGGCGATCCCTCGGTCGACATTCCGGCGACAGCCCCGTCGCCTGCGAGCGACGGCTCGGCTCGCCGGCGCTCGGCAGCGGCAAAGCGCCGCGCCTCACTTCACGCAGCCAGCAGCCCTCGCGGGCTCGATCTCGTCGCAGAGCGCGAAGCAGATGCACCTCGTCGCATGCTCGACGGCGGGGTCGGGCTTGCGCTTCTCGAGGCACTCCTGCACGCAGGCGCTCGGCCCGGTGGCGGCGGCGGGCGGTGTCGCGGAATCGGGGCTCCTGCCGCCGCAGCCCGGAGTCATCAACGACGCGAGGAGGAGGACGACGGTGCGTGTCGACATGGGGTCGAGCGTACGCGCGCGCGTCGAATGCCGACAGTAGCGCGCGATTCCGTCGGCTCAGCCGGCCGCCTGCGTGACGAGGCCGGAGCTCGCGCGCGCACTGGTTGGAGGAGTGGAGCCGGCGCTCCGCGGGTCGGCCCGCCTTGCCGATCTGCCATGTGTCGCGCAAGCGCGTCGGCCCGCGGGGCTTGGGCGTGCGAGCCCGACGTCTCGCGGTGCTGGAAGGCGCAGATGGATCGAGCGTCGGGCACCTTGCGCATCGCGATCATGGAGCCCCGCGCGAAGTAGGCCACGAGAACGTCCACGCGGCTCAAGCCCCTCCCGACCCTCCACTCTGGACTTCCGTCAGAGGTCCAGCGTCGCCCCCGGCTGCATGACGTGGAGCTTCGCCTGCAGCGCGCGCTTCTTCAGCTCCCCGTCGCGTCGCCGAAGCCGCGGTTCACGCGGCCCCCGCTGTCGTCGCGGGGGCTGCGTCGCTGGTGGTGGCAGCGGCTCGCGACGTAGACCTGCCAGCCGCGATGGGACACACCTTCGCCGAGCTGGCCGGCGACGAGGGTGCTCGACACGGGCTGTCGTGGGAGTGGGACGCCCGGACCGCGCCGGCCGCCTCGGCGATCTCGACCGTGCAACGTCGCTTCCGCAGCCGAGCCCCAATACGATCGCGTCGCAGAGCTCGTCAGGATCGAGCCTGTGGAACCGGAGCTCCGCAGGCACGCCGCCGCCCGAAGCCGGCGTCGGCCCGAATCACCGACGGCGCCGCGCAGCCTTCTTCTTCGCAGGTCGCACGCGCAGCGAATCGCGGAACTCACGAATCGCCGCCGGCTGATCCTCGCGCACGACGAATCGTGCGAGCGCCTCGAAGTCCATCCCCGGCACGAGCTTGCTCGCGGACGCGCGCTCGTAACGACCGCCCCGCAGGCGGAACACCGTGAACGCCGCGTCGGCGTACCGCCAGACCTCGCGCACGCCGAGGCCCTGGTAGATGCGCAGCTTGTCGAGCCCCCCGTGCGTGACGATCACCTCGATGGCCAGATCGGGAAAGTCCACGAGCGGACGCCCGAGGCTGTAACACTCGTCCGGTTCGAGCCCCCGCGCCTTCATCTCCTCTCGCAACGTCATCGAGCCGTACCCGTGGAGCGGGAGGTCATGCTCGAGCGCGTACAGCTCGAGCAACCGCGCGATCATCTTCTTGTACAGCTCATGGCGGCGACCGAGCGTCATGATCTCGAGCTCCCCCTCGCAGTACGCCATGCGAACGCTCGGCTGCTCGACGGCGTCGTTCAGCATGAGGTACGTGCGCCAAGGCACGCCGCGCAGGACGAGGCGCTGGTCACCGTCGTCGAGGTGGCGACGCTGCGGAGCGGGGACGGCGACCATCTGCATCGCAGCGTAGCACCCGGCGAGGTCCTTCGGGGTAGCCGAGGTGCTGGACCATCGCCTTGCCGAGATCGAACGTGGTGACCAGCTTCGCCTTCGTCTTCTCGGCGATCGCGACCACGTCGCCGACGTGATCGAAGTGGCCGTGCGAGACCAGGACCAGATCATGAGTCGAGCCTCGGGCACCTTGCGCATCGCGTTCACGGAGCCCAGGGCGAAGTGGGCCACGCGAACTCCTCTCGGCTTGCGCCCCTCCAGACCCTGGACTCTGGATGAGCGGTCGCGATTCTCGAACGTCCGCGAAGTCGTTGCCCGCGCAGGCCCGGTCATCAGCCTTCAGTCTTCAGTCGTCAGCTCCGAGATGGGAGACCGTCGTCTTCTCGCTCTCTTCTCTCGGCTGATGACTGGCGACTTACGACTGACGACCCGAGCCCATGCGCCCACGTCAGCCGGTGACGCCGCTCAGGATCACGAGCCATGAGTTAGACTTCTGTCAGAGGTCCAGCGTCGCCCCCGGCTGCATGACCTGGAGCTTCGTCGCGAGGCCCCGCTTCTTCAGCTCTCCCTCGAACGCCTCCGGCGTGCCGCGCAGCACCGGGAAGGTGCCGAAGTGCATGGGAACGACCATGCCCGGCCGAACGAGCTTCACCGCCTCGGCGGCGCGATCGGGCCCCATCACGAAGTGATCGCCGATGCAGGCGAGCATGACCGTGATCGGGCGCTTGGTCGGCACCAGCGCCATGTCGGAGAACAGATCGGTGTCGCCGGTGTGATAGACGACCGGCCCGTCCTTGACCGCGATGACGAAGCCGCCGGCGTTGCCCGCGGCGAACGCGTCGCCCTTCGCGTTCTGCACGGCCGACGAGTGGACGGCCGGGACGAACGTGACGTTGACCTCGCCGTCGAGCAGCGCGAGCTCGCCGCCGAAGTTCCCCTGCGTGTCGAAGCCGGCGAGGTCTTTCGGGTAGCCGACGTGCTGCACCATCGCCTTGCCCACGTCGAACGTCGTGACCAGCTTGGCCTTGGTCTTCTTGGCGATGGCGACCGCGTCGCCGACGTGATCGAAGTGCCCGTGGGTGACCAGCACCAGATCGGCCTTGTCGATCTTCGCCAGATCGTCCTTGCCGGTGGGGTTCTTCGGGTTGGTGATCCATGGGTCGACGAAGAGCACCTTGCCCTTCGGCGTGACCAGCTTGAACGCCGCGTGCCCGTACCACGTGAGCTTGGCGCCGGACTTGGTGATCGGCGGAAGCGCCTCGGTGGTCGCGATCGACGCGACCGGCGCCGCCGTGGGGACCTCGGGCACCGGCGTCGTCGGGGCCGGCGCCGTGGCGGTGGGCGCTGCGGCGACCGACGCGGACGGCGCGGTGGCCGGCGTGTTCACCACCGGTGAGGGCTCGCAGCCAACGAAGCCACTCACGGCGCAACCCACGGAGACCAGCAGGGCGAGGAGCGGGGACCGCATGCCGCCTTCGTGCGTCCGCACGCGCGGGGACTCAAGAGCCCGGTCGGCTCGAGGCCGCTCGCGCGCTCGCGTCGACGCCGTCGTCTCAGCCGCTGCTTCACGGCGGTGGCGGCCGGACCGGCGCAGAGCTCCGGCTCGCCCGAAGCACGCCGATGCCCGTCTCGACGTCGACACCGCGACCGTCGTCAGTGACCGTGACCGCCTTGGCGCCCTCCCAGCGCATCACGATGTCGGAGACCCGGGCGCCCGGCGACAGCACGTAGCGATATGCGACACCGCCGCGCGACGGCTCGGCGACCATGTCGATGCCTCGATGGAGCTCCTCCCACGCGAGCCGTTCGTAGGTCGGCATGTTGGCCGTCCACGACGACCGCGCTCCCTCTTGCGCTGCTCACTCGGCGGCGGCGAGGCCAGCTCGCCGTACCCGAAGCTCGATCGACGAGGGCAAGTGCGTTCCGCAGCCGCAAGCCGAAGGCACCGACGAGGGCGGCGGGTGCAGCACCTCGACCGGTCGCGGTTCGCTCCCGATCGCTTCGCTCTCTCTGCTGACACTCGCGCTGCTGCGTCGTCGTCGCGCTGGCTGACGCGCTCGCCTGCCGCTCGCCTGGGACGATGGCAGGGTGAACCGCGCAAGTCTCCTCACCGGGCGATGCCGCGGCGGTCCCGCGCCGGACGAGACGACCCGCGCCCTGAAGTTGCATCGCCGCTGAGGGCCGTGCACGCGGCGAACAACACGCAGCTGGGAGGACACGACGATGGCAACACTGTCCAGGCCCGAGATCACGAAGTCGGTCGGCAAGGACATCGGTGCGAGCGCGCGCGCCGTCTACGACGCGATCAACAAGCGCGATCTCGACAAGGCCGTCGCGCAATTCGCCGACGACTGCGAGTACGTGGAGATCGGCCTGGGCCGCACCTACCGCGGACCTTCGGAGGTCCGCGAGAACCTGAGCGGGTGGCTGCGCGCGTTCCCCGACGCACTGCTCGAGGTGACGAACGTCGTCGCCAACGGCGACGTGGTTGCCGTCGAGTACACCGCGCGCGGCACGCACAGCGGTCCCTTGGTCGGCCCCGACGGCTCCACGCTGGCTGCGACGGGACGACGCGCCGAGACCGCGTTCTGCGACGTCCTGAACATGCGCAACGGGAAGATCGTGCGCGGCCGCTCGTACTACGACGCGGGCTCGCTGTTGCGGCAGCTCGGCGCGACACCGGGCAGCGGCGCCGCGCAGCTCGTGAACCGGAAGCCGGGCGAGGGAACGCCGCTGTGGATGCTCGGCGGGCTGTACACCATCAAGGCGAGCAGCAAGGAGACGAACGGCGAGCTCTCGGTCCTGGAGATGCTGATTCCGCCGGGAGGCCAAGCGCCGCCTCACATCCACGAGTGCGGCGAGGCGGCGCTGGTGCTCGAGGGCTCGATCCGTTGGCACGTCGGCGACGACGCGGTCGACGCCGGCGCGGGGCAGTTCCTCTACTTCCCGAAGGGCACGCTGGAGTGGCTCGAGAACGTCTCCAGCGAGCCCGCGCGGCTCCTGACGATCTACGCGCCGGGCGGCATGGACGAGTTCTTCGCCGAGGCCGCCGAGCCCGCCAAGAAGCGCGAGCTCCCGCCTCGCTCGGACACGCCCCCGGACGTCGCGCGCCTCATGAAGATCGCGGAGCGCCACGGACTGAAGATCAAGGAGCCGACGTCGACCTGATCGTCGCGGACGCATCGACCGTCGCACCCGAGGTGCCCCAGATCGGCGCTGCGGCGACCGACGCGGACCACGCGGTGGCCGGCGTGTCCACCACCGGTGAGGGCTCGCAGCCGACGCAGCAGCCCACGGAGCCGTCGACGCCGTCGTCTCGGCCGCTGCACTACGGCGGTGCGCCTGATCAGCCCTTGTCGGGCGGCGGTCCGATCCAGAGCTGCCGAACGTCGAGGTCGAGGTCGAACGGCGGGAGGCGGATGGCCTCTTCGGCCGACGCCGACGCGATGAGCATCGGCCGTGCGTCCTTCGGGGCGAACACCTGAATCAGGTGCACCTCGGGATAGACGATCCAGACGTGCGCGACGCCTGCTTCGATGCAGCGCGGGAGCTTGACGCGCATGTCGGTCACCGCCGTTCGAGGCGAGAGCACCTCGCACGCCCAGTCGGGGCAGATCTCGATGGGGTTCTCGTCGGGGAGCTCCGGCACTCGGTCCACGCGCCATCCGGTGAGGTCGGGATCGAAGAGAAGCTCGCCGAGGCGGACCTCGGCTTCCACCTCGATCCACCATCCGGTCCCACGCCGCGCGCGATCGATTCCGCCCAACAGATCGAAGAGGTTCTGCGCAGCACGGCGGTGCCGCCGGCCGGGGCGACCCATGACGTGCAACTCACCGGGCGTGAGGATCTCGCCGCGGCTCCCATCGGGCAGCTGCTGGATCTCCCGGTAGAGCTCCTCGAAGCTCTTCTTCCGCTCGGCCGCGCTCACGCTTCGATCATAACGGCGCGCCCCCGCGAGCGCACCCGGGCCGATTTCGCAGCATGCGGTCGGCGCGCACGAGCTGTGCCGGGCGTGCGATCTCCGCGGCACCCACTTCCCGAGGCCCGAGTGCGAGGCAGAGGCAGGCCGGCGCGACCGCGCCGTTCATGGACGTCCGTGAACGGTCACCGGGCCGGCAGCGCGCGCCTCAACAGGCGAAGAGCCGCGAAGGGCACGCCCTCGATGCGCACGTTCGACGCCGCGCCGGGACGCGTCGCGACGGCCGACACCGTCGCGGTCTTCACGCCCGCCTTCCGCAGCGCCGTCTGGATCGCGGCCGCCACCCGCCGCTCCTCGGCGCTGCTCGTCCTGCCGCGGCTCGCCGCGCCCTTCTGCTTCGCGACCGTCCGCTGGGCCTTGGCCGGCGCCTTCAACTCGCGGACGGAGGCCTTGTTCGGATCGAGCCCCTCGAGGGCCTTGGCGTCGATCGCCGTCGGCTCGTCCTCGGCGGGCGTCGCGTCCGCCAGCGCGACGAGCGCGAGCGTCTTCTCCTTTCCCCACTTCAGCGCGTCGCGCCGCGACACGCGCGTGACGATGGCGATCAGGTCGTTGGCCGAGCTCGCGGCGATGCCGAGCCCCCGCGAGCACAGCTCCCCGAAGCCGTCGTACCCGAGGAGCTTCGGGATCGGCTCCTTGCGCAGTCGGAGCAGCGCCTCGCCGATGTCGTAGAACGCCTCGGTGATCTCCTGCTTGCGGCGCTTGATCAGCGCGACGTCCTCGCGTGCCCGGGCGAGCAGGCGGGCGCGCGCGGCATCGGCCTTCTTCCTGGTGCTCTCGGCGAGCGTCTTGGGGAGCTTCTTGGTCGCCATCGCGCCGACCGGCGTACAGGGCAATCTCCCGGTCGCGCAAGGCCCTCGAGCCGGTCATCAACGGGCCGCCATGCCCCGACGTACTGACCTCGCCCGCGTGACGTTCCGCCGGCGGCCGCCGGCGGCCGCCGGACACCGCCGCCTCGCCGCGACGGCAGAACACGGAGAAGGCGCCTGGATCGGGCGGCCGTCTGCGCCACCGACGCGCGCGCACGATCCTCGCCAGAGGCGCGGGCGTGACGACCTGCGCCTCCGCCGTCCAGCGCCGCGCGTACCGGCGCCACCGCCCCGAGCAGACGGTGCTGCACGCGATCGTGCGTGAGCACCTGACGGCCTTCCTCCGTCACGCCGACGAGCACTACGCGCGGCCCCTGCCCCGGTACGCACGCCGCGCGTTCGAACAGTATCTCCGCTGCGGTCTTCCCGAGCACGGGTTCCTGCGCGTGCGCTGCGACGACTGCGGCCATGACCGGATCGTCGCCTTCTCGTGCAAGGAGCGCGGCACCTGCCCCTCGTGCGCCGGCCGCACGATGACCAACACCGCCGCGCACCTCGTCGATCGGGTGCTGCCCAACGTTCCCATCCGCCAGTGGGTCCTCTCTCTACCGTTCGATCTTCACGCGCACGCCGCCCGGACGCCGGCGCTGATCAGCGCGATCGATCGCATCCTCTTCCGCGAGATCGAGCGCTGGATGCAGCGCAGCGCGGGACCGAGCGGGGGCCGCGCCGGGTCGACGACCTTCGTCCAGCGCTTCGGCGGCTCGCTCAACCTGCACGTGCACTTCCACGTACTCGTCCTGGAGGGCCTCTTCACGCGCGACGGCGACGCCTTGCCGGTGTTCCACCCCGCGCTCGCCCCCACGCGCGCCGATCTGCTCGACGTTCTCGGTCGCGTGCGAACGGCCGTGATCCGCTGGGTCGAGCGGAACCTGTCCTCGGCGCCGCGAGCAGACCTCCCAGAGGATGACGTCGACGCGCTCACCGCCTGCGCCCACGCCGCGACCCAGCCGGGGCTCTACGATCGACTGCCCAGCCACGACGCAGCTGCGGCCGGAACCGACGATGACTCCGACGAACCGCCGGGCATCGGGCGGAGCTCCGTCGCGCTGCACGGCTTCAACCTCCACGCCGCGGTGCGGGTCGGCGCCGACGACGACGTCGCGCGCGAGCGACTCGTGCGCTACTGCGCGCGGCCGTCCTTCGCGCTCGAGCGGCTGAGCGTGCTGCCCGACGGTCGCATCGCGTATCGGCTCAAGCAGCCACGCAAAGACGCGACCCACCGCATCCTGTCACCCATCGAGCTCCTCGCGCGCATCGCCGCGCTCATCCCGCCACCGCGCCAGCCGTTCCTGCGCTATCACGGCGTCCTCGCCCCGAGCTCGAAGTGGCGCAGCGCCATCGTCCCGCGCGAAGGAGAAGGCGACACCGACCCCGCCGCGTGCGCCGCGCACGGCGGAGCGCCCCGCACCCGCCACATCGCCTCGTCCACCACGACGGTGCCGCCCGGCGGCGTTCGCCGCGTCACTGGAGAACCGACGCGCGCGACCGGAGCCGACGACGCGGTCGCCAAGTGCGCCACACGCGCAGCGCGACGCGACCCCGCGGACCCGCGGCCGACGACAGCGCCCGGGTCTCGCCCCCCGCACCTACTTCGGCCGAAGCCCAGTCTCGCTGGTGTCGCCGGAGCCGACACGTCCCGTCGCAGTCGGGCGCCCTTCGCCGTGCTCGCCCCGGCGCACCGCGCCCGCCTCGCCTGCGGGGACGGCGACATGCTGGCGAAGACCCACCGCCTCGAGTGGAGCAAGCTTCTCCGCCGCACCTTCGCCGCCGACGTCCTCGCGTGCCCCAGGTTCACGGCCGCGCCCGCATCATCGCCGCCATCCAAGACCCCACCGAAGCCGCCCGCTTCCTCGCCGCCATCCGCGAGCGCTCGATCCCAACCCCCAGCGGCGCGGCCGCGGCGCTCGACGACGACGAGTCCCAACTCCCGCCGCCCTCCTCCCGCCGCCCCCTCGCGCGCCCACCCCCCGACGATTGACCCCGCGCCCCGGCGCGCGCTCTCCTCCGAGGTGCCCGGCCCGCCGCCGCGGCACCCGCTTGCGTTGGTCACGAGAGACGCCCGCCGCCCCCGATCCACCCTGCGACCGTCCGGAGTGAACTGCGCATAATCTGAGCCTTATGTAACCTCCTGCCGTGGAATCCGCCAAGGACGCTTCGAGTTCCTAGCCCCCTGGAAGCAGGCCATCGAAGCGAACCCCTCCGACCACGA
>JACPFM010000211.1 GCA_016182965.1 Deltaproteobacteria bacterium
GCGCGGGCGCGGCGCGGAGGACTCATCACGGATCGCGACCAGGCGCATGGCGAAGAGCGCTCCGAACCATTCCGTCCGAGATGGCGCCCTCCATCGAGCCCATGGCCGCCGTCCGGTGCCCCCTGCAGCGCAAACTCCGTGGACTTTGATTGTCCAACGCCCCCGCGGAAGGACCCTCCGCCGTTGCGCTCGAAACAGACATGCGCCATAAATAGCCCATGCCCGCGCCGCGCCAGATGTCGCTGCTCGAGCGCGCGGTGCTCCGGCCGACGCGGCCGCAGCGCGGTCGCCCGAAGAAGCCCGGTGCCGGGCTGCCGCACGTCCGCAGGCCCAGCGTCGATCGCCGTCACCCGCACCACGTCACCGTGCGCGTGCGCCGCGGCGTGTGGAACCTGCGAAGCCAACGCTGCTTCGCTCCGATCGCCGAGGCGCTGCGGGCCGTGCGCCGCCGCGAGCGCTTCCGGGTCGTGCACTTCTCGGTGCAGGGCAACCACCTTCACCTGGTGACCGAGGCGGACGACCGCCGCGCGATGTCCAACGGTATGCGCGCGTTGCTCATCCGCGTGGCCAAGCGCCTCAACGCGCTCATGGGCACCCGCGGGCGACTGTTCGCCGATCGCTTCCACGAGCGCGTCCTCCGCACCCCCACCGAGACGCGGAACGTCCTCCGCTACGTGCTCGGCAACCACGTCCGCCACCTCGCGCAGGTCGGCAAGGTCGGCATCGCGCGCGATCCGTTCTCGTCGGCCATCGCGACCGACGTCGTGGCCGACGCGCGGTCCTGGCTGCTCGCGCAAGGTTGGCTGCGGGCGCGCGCCGGGCCGGGTGGACCATCGACCGCCGCGCGGCCGAGCGGCGCACTCGTCGCGCGTCAGGCGCTCAGCTCGTCGAGCACGCGGCCGACGATCTCGTCGGACCAGCGCTGCTTGCCCAATCCTCCAGGGATTCTCGCGAGCAGCGCGGCGATGCGGCCGCCGTCGGCGACGGCCTTGGCCAGCTCCGGAGACGGAGTCCCGCGCGCCCTGCCCTCGCCGAGCACCTGACGCACGCGCTCAGGAAGACGATCGATCCGTTCTTCGATCGGCCCGCGCGAGAGCGCGGTGAGCATCGCGTTGTCGCGCCCGCCGAACGGCGCGCGTGCGTCGGCCTTGTAGAGGATGACCGGCGTGCCCACCGCGAACGCGAGGCTCGCCTCCACCACCGTCCCCTCGTCGGGCACCCGCCCGTTCAGGTTGCACACGACGGCGTCGCAGCGCTCGACGAGCTCGTAGACGTCGACCGCGAAGATGGCGTAGTCGACGCGATCGCGTGCGATCGGGACGACGGCAGGGAGCGCGCCGCCGCTGAAGCGCAGGACATACGGCTCGAGCCCGTCACGGTGCGGGAGGAAGGTCTCGAACCCCGCCCCCTCGAGCGCGCGCGCGATCGCGGTCATCCCGCCGACCTCCTCGGCGCAGAAGAGCGGCCCTGAGCAATAGACGCGAGGCTTCCCTACCATCTCCGAACGCCTCCTTTGGGCCTCATGGACGATCCCGCTTGGCCATGGTCGATGAGACGAGCGATCGAAGCGTTGGAAGCGAGATCGGCTTGAGCAGGTGAGTGCACTGGGTCTGGCGAAGGAACAACTGCGCCCGTTCGGTGAACGCGCCGCCCGTGATGAACACGATCCTTCCCACGCGATCGGGCCACCGTTCCTGGACCCGCTCGTAGAAGTCCATTCCGGTCAGGTCGGGCATCATCATGTCGCAGAGGATGACGTCGAAGTCGTCCTCCGCGAGGGCGGCGATGCCCGCTCGCGCGTCGCGGCACGTGGTGACCTCGTGTGCGCGCAGCGTCCGGGCGATCGCGCTTCGCACGTGGTCGTCGTCGTCGATCAACAGCACGCGCGCACGGTCGGACGGCAGCGGGCGGCGAACGGCAGCGACCTTACCGCCGACGCTCGGGAGCTCGACGGTGAAGGTGCTTCCGCGTCCCATCGCGCTCTCGACGGAGATCCGGCCCCCGTGCGACTCGACGATGTTCTTGCAGATGGAGAGTCCGAGGCCCGTTCCGGCGCCGAGGCTCTTCGTCGAGAAGAAGGGATCGAAGATCCGCTCCAGGTCGGCCGGCGCGATCCCAGAACCGGAGTCTTCGACGACGACGCGGGCAAGGCCGTCCCGTTCGTCGATTCGGACCCGAACGAAGTTCTCTCGTGCGCGCCCCTCCGGGATCGCATGGGCGGCGTTGATGACGAGGTTCAGGAGGACCTGCGACAACCGCCCCTCGTCGCCGACGACGCGCGGTCTCGCGACGATCTCCCGCTCGACGCGCGCGCGGTGGCGCAGCTCGTTGCTCGAAAGGTGCAGCGCCGCCTCGAGCACGTCGACCAGCTCGATGGTCTCGTGCTGCGCGGTCCCCCGGGAGAGGTTCCCGAGATCGAGCACGATGTTCTGGATGCGCTCCAACCCCTGGTGTGCGTCCCGCGCGAGCTGCGCCGCCGCGTGGGCGCCGGAGGCCGTCAGATCCTCGACCAGCTCCTCGACGGTCAGACGCACGAAGCAGAGGGGATTGTTGATCTCGTGGCCCACGCTCGCGGCCACGCGTCCCATCGACGCCATGCGCTCCGCGAGCACCAGTCGATCGACGGCCAATTTGCGCTCGGCGGTGACGTCGCGAAACGACCAGACGCGGGTGCGCGGCTCGCCGGGTCTCGTTCGGATGGGGCTCGTGTAGCGGTCGAGGATTCGACCATCCCGCAGCTTGACCTCGTCACGGCCGACCGAGTCCGGCTCGTCGTAGTACCGGCTCAGGGTCGCGAGGAACGCATCGGGGTCCTCGATCTGCGCCAAGACCATCGCGATCAGGTCCACGTCGGAGCGGCTGTCGTTGGCGGCATCCGGCAGGCGCCAGATCTCGCGAAAGCGCCGATTGAACCCGAGCACCCGCTGACCGCCTTCGATGATGAGGATCCCATCGAGGGAGGCTTCCTGAACGGCGTCCGCGAGCGCCAGGCTTCGTTCGAGCAGATCGGTCTTCCGGGCGAGCTCGGTCTCGCTGCGAACCCGCAGCTCGTCGTAGATCTGCCCCATCTCCGCAGAGGACAGCTCGAACGAGCGCTCGAGGGTGTACCGCTCCCGATCCGCCTCCTCGTAGGTACGGCTGATACGATCGAGCAACTCCGCCGGCAACGACGCAACGTCGAGCCCGAGCTTCCGCAGTTGTCGTCGCAGCAGCGGGTGCATCTCAAGCCTCGGCGAGCGTCGTGAAGGTCATGGTCTGGTTGTGGAACTCGGAGCGTCCCAATCCATGCGGCCCGATCTCGCCGTAGGAGTAGAAGCCTACCTGTACGCTGCCTGGAGGCAGCGCTTCGAGGGTGGCCTCGACCTCCTCGTCGGTGCGCTGCCCGAGGACGATGCGCCGACCCACGCAACTGATCGCGACGCTCAACGAAGCCGCACCCGCCGCGCCGATCGCCGCTTCCGCCGCTGCATCGGACGCACCGAGGACCAGACGGTCCAAGTTCGCCCGCATCATCTGCGCGAGCCATCCCGGCGGCATCTCGGCGGCGAACCGCAAGGCCCGCCGTTCCTCGTCGATCCCCAGGACCGAACGCACCAGCCGACGCTGATCGCGATCGGCGCGAATGGCCAACGGGAAGAGCAACGCGGCGGCGGGCAGGCCAGCAGCGCGGTCGCCGAGATACTGCCGGTAGAGGTCCAACGCGGGCCGACCGTCGAGCTCCAGCACGAGGTTGCCTTCGGAGCGCGTGATCCGGCGATCGAGCCCGAAGACGTCCCAGCCTCCCTTCGACCCGCAGCCGACTCGCAGGGCCGCGCCGCTCAGGCCGATGGCCAGCGCGTGCTCACGCAGCAGGCCGGCGGCGCCATCGAAGACGGCGGTTCGACCAAAACGCTCGCCGTCGCCCGCCATGCCACCGGCGATCGTGACCTGTTGCGGTAACGACTCGCGCAAGCCACGCACCAGCCCGGTCCCGTTGATCTGCGTTCCGCGGCTCAACACGAACACCGCACGAAGGTCGCTCGAATCCAGCTGCCGGGCGAGCTCTCTTCCCGCCGCGAAGGAGTCGGCGTCGCCGACCGCGACGCGCGCAGGTGAGAGCGTGACCGAGTCGAAGCGGACGACCGAGACGACGATCGAATCGTCGAAGACCCGGTCTCCGACGATCTCACCGGCGGTCGAGCACCCGCTGACGATGCTCGATGGGAAGGCCTCGGCGACCGCACGGAGCGCCGCGGGCTCGTCGATGTATCGCGGCGCGAAGAACACCAGGACGAGGGTCCGCGGACCGTCCAGTTCGCGCGGAAGCTCGGACGACCAGCCCGTCCTGGGCTCGTAGGTGATGACGCGAACCTGCACCCCAGGAACAACGGTCCAGACGCGGGCCTCGTTAAGTGTCTTGATCAAGTGTCTTGATCCCCGACGCCTTGCGCAACTCGCCCGGCTCGCCGACCAGGCACGGCCGCCACGAGCGCAGCTCGTTGCACCTCTCGAACAGCTCCCGACCTGAGTCGGCCGCTCTGTCCGCGAACCGCGATCTCGCCGACGCGCGCTGCGATCGTCCGCGCAGCGGCTTCTCCTCGCTCCTCGCGGGCAGCGTCGATCGCGCGCTCCGCCGCGGCAATCGCGAGCTCGTGTCGCAAGAGCCCGTCGAGGGCGAGCGCGCGCAGGGCCGCGCACTCCCGTCCTCGCCATGCAGGGCGATCGCTTCGTCGATCGCGGCGAGCGATTCGTCGAACCGTCCAGCGGCATGCAGCGTCTCGCCGAGGAACCCACGCGCCACTCGGCGCCCCGGACCGGACTCGGCGGTCTCATGGCCTCGACGCGCATCTCGATCGCTTCGTCGTAGCGTAGCGCCGTTGCGCAGAACGTTGCGAGCCGGATGCCCCCCGCACCCTGACCCTGAGCCCCCTGACCAGCGGGGGATCGGGGGTGCGCCAACACCCCGACGCGAGCCGCGCGCGAAGCGAAGCGAGCGCGCAGGCGAGCTGGCTGTTGGGGGGTGTCGGGGGGAGCGGCAGCATGCGCTCCCCCTGACCATGACGAGCGGGGGGTGTCGGGGGGAGCGGCGGAGACGCTCCCCCTGACCATGACTGCGTGCGACGGGCGGGAGTCGAACCCGCATGCCTCTCGGCGCTGGAACCTAAACACTGCGACACAGGGTGTCGGAGACGAATCGCTCGATTCAGAGCGTGATGAAGACGAGCAATCGATGTCGATTGCGTCGCCGATTGCCAGCCCATTGCCAGCTTCGGCGTTCCTCCGACGGACGCTTCTCGACGCGCTGGACAAGGCCGAGGCCGATGGCGATGTAGCCTCCGAACGGGTCGCGCGACAAGCCCTCACGGAGCTGCTCGCCGGCGAGAAGGTCGCTCCACGCGCGTCGGCGACGGTGGTCCAGCTCGTGCCGAACCGGCGTTCGAAGGGGACAGCGACATGACGCACCGTCGCCTTACCTCCGCTGCCTGGGACGGCGCTACGCTCGACGTCGTGGCACGGCGTGAACGCAAGCCGGGTGAAGTCTTCGTCGTGGTGCGTGGCGATGACGGCAAGCTGCGTCGCTGGCCGCGAGGTGGACCGGGCGGGCGGCACGCGACGTACGAGGACGGCTTACGAGCCGTGCTCGAGTCGTTCGCCGCCGACGCTTACTGGATCGTCGCGCGAGCGTTGTTCCATGACGACGTGCGAACCGAGTCGACGGCGCGTGCCTTGTACGCGCATCTCGCTGCGGCCGTCGCACTCCTGGGCGGTCGTGAGCCGGTGAGGGTTCCCACGACGAAGGCCGACTCGGCGCGCGCGTTGCGCGCAGCTGTGCGGCAGATACTCGGTTTCAGGAACGCCGACGCGTCGACAAAGGCCGCGTGGATCGTTGCCGTGCTGCGCCTTCCCGCTCCAGAGTTTAGCCAGCTTCCCCGCGACGTGTGGGCAAGCGACTACAACCGCTCGCACGTAGAGGCGACGGTCGGTCGGTTCATCCGTGACGAGATCGATCTGTCGTCGCGGCATCGGCCCAGCGCGTCGGACGCCGAGAGGGTCGTCGATCGAGCGCTGAAAGCGATGGGCGTCTCTCGCAACGTGCGCCGCGAGTTGTTCGGCGCGGACGCGCGCAAACGGCGCAAGCGCTGACACGACGCGAACGATAGAGGCGGACATCTCGTGGAATGTCCGCCGTCACCTGCAACGCCGGACACCGCGCAAAGTGTCCGCCGTTCCGTGACTTCTCGGCCGCAATCCGTAGAAGGGAAACCGCATGGCTCATCATCCCAACATCGCGAAGGGTTCGACTCTCACGGCCGAGGAGCTTGGCGGGCTCGTCCAGCTGGCGAACGAGCAGACCGCCACCGGCGCGGCCCGCACGCTCGGCGTCGACAAGAGCGTGGTTCTGCGCGCGCTCGCCCGCCAGCCGCTGCGTAAGGGCAGCGTGTTGCTCCTCCGACAGGCGCTCGCCGCGCACGCCACTGCAACGCCGACGGAGGCCGCGTGACCAATCGCGTCGTCCCCATCGCCGCCGCTCGGCATGCGAGTCACCATGGATCGCACATCCGTCGCGCACCCGTCGTCGAGCAACCGACGGTGAAGCTCGACGCGGTGACCCGAGCGACGGTCGATCGTGCGCGCCTCGTCGCACTCGTGCTGACCGGCGTCGCCGATGATCTCGAGGCAGGCCGCGAACCGCGCTTCGACGTCGGCACAGACCAGGCGCGCCGCCTGTGGCTCGTGCTGCACGGCAAGCGCAAGCAGGTGATGCGCGCACGGATCGACGTCGTGCAGGCCGTACGCCTGGCCGCCGAGCACATGAACGGCACGCCGGCCGAACGCGCCGACGCCGTTGGCCTGCTCGTCGGCGCGTTGCACCCGGAGCTCGCGGGTCGTGTCGAGTCGGCGCTCCTCGAGGCCGCGATCGTCGCGTGGCAGCGGAAGTACGACAGGTGGCGCACGCTCTACGACGTGTTCGTCGCGGCGCAGCTGGACCCGCCCGACAAGCTCGACGCGCTCCGCCGCGAGTTCAACAAGTGGGAGTCGGCCAAGCGCCGGCCCAAGGCGGCCCCCCGGGCACCCGAGAAACCGGCTCCACAATCGTCCCGCGCCGTCGGACAGTCGAGGTCATGACGACGACTCGCACTGCCGAACTGCCGCACCGTCTCTCGCTCCGCGTGTCCTCGGATTCGCTCGAGCGCCTCGATCGTCTCGTGCAGACGATGCGCGCGAGGAGCGGCGTCGACACGGAACCCTCGAAGGTGCTGCGAGCGGCGCTCGAACTCGGTCTCTCCGCCTTGGAGAAGAAGAAGGAGGTCGATTCCCCCTGAGCAAAAAAGCGATCGCCCCGCCGAAGCTGTAGCCGGCGAGGCGAGGCGATCGCGAGGAGTTGACGGAGATGGATGCTACTCGAAAGAACAGGCAGCGCAAGAGCGAGCACGCGCCGACGTCGTTCGACGCGCTGCTCGACGCCAAGATCGACGCGCGCCTCGCCAAGGTGATCGGCGGGTCGCGCTGGATGCGCGCAAACACGTCACCGCTCGGGATGCGGGCCATCCGCCGGCTGATCGGCGACGGCCAGCTGCGCCACGCGCGCATTGGGAAGTTCTTGTTGGTCGACACGGACCAGCACGACGCGCTGATCGCTGCGAAGGCCTCCGAGGCCGAGGCCGTGACCGAGGGCGGCAAGCGCGGCGAGCCCGACGACGTTGCCGCCGCCTTCGGCGTCTCGCCCACGAAGGGAGGGCGCGCCGCGTGACACCGGGCGCCTGTCGCTGCAGCGCGTGCGGCCTCCGACCGGCCGTGACGCGCGGGCGCCTGTGCATGTGCCGCCAGTGCTTGTTGCGGGTTTTCGCGGCGCTCGCTGATGCGCCGCCGACGATCGGGCTGGCCCCGATCAGGAGAGCAGCTGCATGACCACGGAGACTTCACCGCGCGCCACGCCGCCGATCGATGCGATCGACGAGCTCCAGCGCTTGCTCGACCGGGCGCGCGCCGAAGGTGACCCGGAACACCGTCGCGTCCTCTTCGCCGAGGTGCGCATCCAAGCGCGCCGGTGCGGCGAGCGCCTCAGCGAGATCGCGATGAACCTGGACGAGCTCGAGCGGGAGCTCGACGGCGCGGGGGTGATCGGATGAGCGGGCGCTACGGCATCTTCCCGCGGCGGGCCTGGCGCACGTGGATGCGTCGCATCCCTTCGGAGGCGCGCCTCGTCGCGTTGTACCTCTTCACGGCGGGCGAGGGAGGCGTGTTCCCCGCTTTCGTGCTGCGGCACGCCGCAATCGTCGAAGACACAGGGCTGTCCGTGGACCACGTAGACGCCGCGCTCGCCGCGATCGAGGACGCCGGCGTCGCCGTCTACGACCGGGAGGAGTCGATCGCGTACGTCGTGGCCGCGGTGCGCGAGCTGGACATCGCCGGCCCCAAGCAAGCGAAGGGGGCGCGCCGGCAGTACGACGAGCTGCCCGACTGCCCGACCACGCGGCGGGCGTTCGTCGACGTCGAAGCACACCTGTCGGATGCGCCCCGCACCCGGACCAAGGACGGCACGGTGACGACCGTCCCCGGCACCGACCGCACCGACTTCGCCACCCCGCCGCCGCCGTGGCGCACCGGGAGCGATACCCCACCGAAGGGGTATCGATACGGCATCGATAGGGTATCGGATACGGTATCGGATACCCCATCCCATACCCTATCAGCGACCCCGCTCGCCGCGTCGGAAGCCCGACACGAACAGGCGATAGGGTATCGATACTGTATCGATACACAGGAACCGGAACTAGAACAGGAACTAGAACAGGAACAGGAACGTGAGAGCGAGAGCGCGCTCACGTATGCGCACCCGCGCGATGCGCACGCACCCACGCACGCACCCGCGCGTGAGGCGCCGGTGGAGACCGACCGAGCCGAGCCGAGCGAGGGCGACCAGGGCGACGGCGAAGTGTCCGGTGTCAGCGCGCGCACGCGCGACCCCGAGCCGCCGTCCGACCCGACGAGGGTGACCGAGGCCAAGCCGGCGACGGCGGTCGTCCCCGACATGCAGGACGCCGCCGTCGCGCCTCAGGGCGACTCGCAGGCGGGCGACCGCGGTGTCGCCGATGCCTCGGAGGGTCCGAGCCGTCCGACGCGTCCAGCGCGCTCTGAGCGGGTCGCGCTCCTCCGGCGGGTCCTGGCCGAGCACTCGGACGTGTTCGGCGACGACGACGCGGAGATCGACCCGGTGCTACATCGCATCGACGGCAAGCTCGAGCAGCTGGCGTTCGACGGGCTGCTGTGGGCCGACCTCGAGGCCGAGGCCGGCGAGTGGATCGCTCACGTGCGACGCTCCCGAGCGGAAGCCCTGGACGCGGGCAAGCACTGGTCGAGCCTACGGTGTCTCGAGGAGCTCTGGTCGAAGGCGCAGACCCGGTGCAAGTACCGGCCGAAGGACGCGCGCGCCGAGCGTGACCGGGCGCGCCAGGACCGCGTGGAGCAAGCGCCGGTCGCCGCCACCACGCCCGTGAGCGCCGGTCCCGCCGATGAGCGCGAGGCGATCGCCGCCGAGCTCTCGAAGCTCGAGCAGTCGCACTTCCGGTTCCCTTCGACGTTCGCGCCGACGCTGGCAAAGAAGCGCGTGGCGGTGCCGGTGGAGGAACGGACCGACGTCGCCGAGTGCATCGCGACCGCCTACCGACTGTGGGAGCAGGAGAAGTTCGCGGGCGGCGACGGCGGTTTCGTCGTGCGTGTCGATGCGTGCGCGCGCCGGGAGGGCCTCGAACAGGCGCTCGACAAGCTCGAGCCGATTCGCGTGCTGGCGCGCGACGAGGCGGCGGAGATGGCTCGGACCGCAGCCGAGATGCGAAAGCACGACGCCGAAGAGGCCGCACGACTCGCCGCAGTCCGCGAGGAGTACGAGCGCGGGCATCAGGGCGACGAGACTTTCGACGAGTGGAATCGTCGGCGCGTGCGCGAGGTCGTTCAGCGGTCGATGAGCCACCGACCCGACTTCGGCACGAAGCCCCGCGGTGGCGAGGCGGAGTCGCTCGGAGCTGTGCTCGCGGGCTCGGGCCTCACCAACGGGAGGGACGCAGCGTGAAGACGCGCGAAGCGGTGGTTGAGCGCCTCGCCCGAATCTTGGCTGGGCAAGCCACGTGCTCCCATGTCCGAGGGTCTGCGCCTCGCGCGCTCGCCCGCCGGCCCGGGAGGTTGCGATGAAGGTCCGGTTGCACCAGAGGCAGGCTGTGCCACTTCACGCGCGCCCGCGCGTGCGCGCGCAAGGTCACACGACAGTCGGACTTCACGCGCGCGCGCGTGCGCGACGGAGGACCCGATGAGCGTCGCGACCGTCTACGTGTCGATGACGGACGCAGGGCACGTCGCCGCCTGGCGCGACACGCCGCCGACGGTGGACCCGTTTCGGATCTCAGACCACGTGTTCGAGGTGGGCCAGGAGAAGGCCTACAGCATCATGCGCGCGGCGCTGCAGGCGCTGTGCGACGGCCGCCCGTTGTCGATCGGTGAGCTGCCCAAGAAGTGGGCGAACGCCGACAAGCGCGCGCGACTCGGAGGCCGGAAGCCCTGGAAGGGCGCGCCCCCGCCGGACCGCAAGCCCTACATGGGCGAGGTCTACCGCGGGCACCGTCTCCGCGACGCGGTGCTCGAATTGCTCACGGCGGAGGAGATCCTTCGCGTTCGGGAGCTCGAGATCGCGAGCAACCAGCGGATCGCTGCAGCGCTCGCGGAAGCGCAGGCCCGCGGCGTCGTGCCGTTCGACGCGGACGCGCTGAGGCAGATCGCCGGCATCGAGGCGGCCATCGACCACGTGTTCGGCGTTGCGTTCGCGCGGAAGCACCCGCCGATCGACTGGGAGGAGCGCATGCGCCTGCTCCGCGGCGACGCGCCGATCGTCGGCGCCAGTCCGTTCGTGGTGCTCGGGCTCGAGCCCACCAAGGATCTCGCGGCCATCCGCACCGCGTGGAAACGCCGCGCCCTCGAGACGCACCCGGACCGAGGCGGGAGCGCCGACGACTTCCGCCGAGCCAAGGCCGCGTACGACGCCTGCGTCGCGGCCGCCCACGCCCGGGCGTGACCACCCCGGAGTTGAAGAACCGACCGATTTGGTGACCCGGCAAGCGAGCTAGGAGCGGAGCCGATGTTTCAACGCGAGGACTGGACCGCCTTCCGCCAGCTCGAAACCCTGGGACAGCGGGCCGGCGTCGGTCGCGACGAGATCCCGGACGTCGTGGCGAAGGAGCTCGTCGACAACGCGCTGGACGCCGCCGGCGCCTGCGAGGTGAGGCTCGACGGCGGCGAGCTCGTCGTCATGGACGACGGTCCTGGGATCGACCCGGCGACGCTCGGCGGGATCTTCGCGGTCAACCGGCCCCAGCGCTCGACGAAGGTTCTGCGACGGCCGTCTCGCGGCGCGCTCGGCAACGGGCTGCGCGTGGTGACCGGCGCCGTGCTCGCAACCGGGGGCACGCTTCGAGTCTCGACGAGGGGGCGCGCCTTCGACATTCGGCCCCGAGACAGCGACGGTGGCAGCGATGTTGTCGAGCTCGGACCGAGCGAGCACCAAGGCACGCGCGTGCAGGTGCGTCTGGGTGGCGACATCGCGTTCGACGCCGACGCGTTGGTGTGGCCACAGGTGGCGTGCGATCTTGCCTCCGAGGGGGACACGTACGCCGGGCGCACGTCCGCCTGGTGGTACGACTCGGACGCGTTCTTCGAGCTGTGCCAGTCGGCCGGCGACACGACGGCACGCGAGCTGATTTCCCTCTTCGAGGGCTGCAGCGGGAACCCCGACGAGGCGACCGCGATGGGGTTGCAGGTGGAGCCCATCGAACGGAAGGGCGACCGCACAGTTCCGGTCGCCGACTACGTGAGCGACGAGTGGAGCGAGTGGCTGCAGACCCACCGCGTCGAGCTGAACGCGATGACGACGCCGCAGTTCCTCGAGTGGCTCGACGCGAAGATGGCGCCGTACGACGCGGGGAAGGTAATCCCGCCGACGGAGCTGCTCGGCGCAGAGCTGGCAGACCAAGCTCGCCGGGCATCGCGCGAGCAGGTGGTCGAGCGGATCCTTCGCGAGGCCGACGCAGACCGTCGCGCGTCCGAGGCGTTCGAGTCACTGCGGCCGCGACTCGCCGGCGTCGACGTCGCAGCGCACGTGCGCGCCGAGCTCGAACGCGAACCGTCGGAGCGCTGGACGGAGCCCGTCGAGCGGCTGGCGAAGGAGATCGCCGCCGACAACCGATGATCGCTTGGGCCTACTCGGCGGCCTTGCCGGTCACATCGTCGTAGACGCGCTTGCGGAGGTCCGCGTAATCGACCTTCCGCGCGGCGTCGCGTCGAAGCGAAATCACTTCGGCCGAAACGCCGTCCTCCTGAAGCGCCTCCTGAATGTTCGCCGCCTCCTTGCACGCTCGCGCGCTCAGCTCAGCATCGCGCGGCGGTACGGCGACGACGACCGAGACGTCCTCCGGAGGGATGGCGAGGCGTGCGATCCCGTACGACGCGCGCGCCGTCAGGTCGATGCGGTCGCCGCTGCCGTGCGAGAAGTCGGCAACGATCACGTGATGCCAGCGGCCAGTCTTCCAGGAGAGCGGGGAGTTGTACGTCTGCCGTCGGCTGGTTTCGTGGTTCACGAACACCTTGTCCTCGGCTTCGCTCACGAGGGCCCGGCCGAGCTCCACAACGCACGCACGAGCGGAGCCGCCCGGCTCTGTCTCGCGCGTCCGCGCCGCAGACTCGAGCTTGAGCATCTTCACGAGCTCGTCGAAGTGCGCCTGCGGATTGCGCGTGCGACCGCGGTTGGGTGCGGTCCACAGCAGCGATGCGCCGAGCCCTTCGCGGACGTGTACCAAGCTGGCCAGCCCGAAGTTCAGCCCCGGAGTCTTCGGCACCGCTCGCTTGAAGCGGGCGATCTGATTCTTCACCGTGCGCTCCAACAGCCGACGGTCGCCCTTGGGTACGCCGCGGAATGACGTCGCGGTGCGGATCTTCTCACCGTCCCAGTGGACGATGCCAACGGTGAGGCGGTCGTCCCCGACCTGTGAGAGCACGATCTGAACGAGGCGGAACTCGACCGTCTTCATTTCTGCCTCCGGAGCTCGGCCATCACATTGTCCATGATCGTGGGCACCACCGCCCGACGATTCTTCAAGAATCGGACGAGGCGAGTTTTCAAGCCCTCATCCCGCGGCCGAGGTCGGACGTCGAGCTCCTTCGGCCAGCCCGCCGCAGCCGCATCGATCACGCCATCGGCAACCGACTGCAGGCGCTGCACTGCCGCTGAGATGTCTACTTCGGTCACCACGTCGCGGAGCGACTCGTACAACACGTGGCGACGGGGAACGTTGGACAAGACTGTCATGGCCGCAAGCCCCGCCCCGGTCTTGCCGGTGTCGCTGAGGCCCGCGAAGGCGTTTCCATGATCGATCGCGACGATGCGCTTGGTCCACCAAAGGGCGTTCGGGTTCTCGACCTGTCGATCGTCGTGCCGCATGTACGCGTCGAGGAAGAAGAGCTTCGCGCCGACGTCGAGCAGCTGCGCCTTCGTGTCGCCGTCGACGAACACTGCGGCTGCGAGGTCATGGGCCTCCGGCAGATAGCGACCGCAGAAGGCGAGCTGGCCTGCGTTGATCTCTGCCGTCGTCCTGATCTCCTGGCGCGTACGCTCGTCGAGATGCGCCGGCACATCAACGTCGCCGGCATCGACCGGAAATCGAACCAGACCAAGGGATGGAACCGGCACGTCGAGCCACGCACAGACTTCGGCGGCTGCGAGCTCGGAGAGCACCCCAAACTGCGCACGCTGTGTCGAGCGCGAGACGACGTGCTGTGGCTTCACGACCCAGAAGCCGGATGGACCCGATGCGTCCTCGAGCTGGCACAACCACGGATGGTGGTTGCCCCCGCTGAGCACGCGGTGAACGGTGCCGAACTCCAACTGCACCGGCGCGTGACCAACGGCGTGGAACATCGAGCCCTCCTCTGACCCCGGCTGGGATGGTACGCGGGCCGCTCGACGGGGCCGAACTTCCGGCGCGGCGGCGGTCGGGATGCGTCACTGTCCGTCGCGCACAGGGTCACGGGTCCAGCGCGATCGCGCGTTCTCCGAGGGATTCGCGTCACCATCGCCTGATCTGGCAACGCGCCCGGCAACACCCCACCGGCACCGCCTCGCCCCGGGCTCGCGACTGCCCCCCCCCGGGCACTGGAGATACCGTCTCCCGCTTCGTGCGGCGACGTCGCACAACTGTCGGGTGAGCGAGACGACCCCGACCCCGACGCCCCCGACCCAGTACCCGACCGACGACGACGGGACCGAGACGATCGCCGCCGTGCCGTGGCTGGTCCCCACCGACAGCCCCGCTGCGACGTCGACGACGACGGCGGTGCTCGTGCAGATCGTACAGCCGACTGGACACGCGCGTCGTCGCCTGCGCCTGTGCCTCACGTTCGAGTCGCGGCCGCCGCGGTTCGTCGACTTCCGCGCCGAGCACGTCGACGGCGTTGTCGCGGCGCTCCTCCTCGCGCGGGATCGCGTCATGGCGATGCGCGCGACGGAAGGCGACCGGCCCGGCGGCGTCGTGGCGGTGCTGCCGCCGCCAGCGCCGCCAGCGCCAGCCACGCGACGTTTCGATAGGCGCGAGGGGCCGTGGGGTACGTGGCAACCGACCGAGACACGAGGCCGCCGGTGAGCGACACCAACGAGGACTCCACCATGAGCTTGTTCGAGATCGTTCGTGAGCAGTACGGCGCCATGAAGGCGTCCGTCGTGGCCAAGGGCGCGCCCACGGTGAGCGCCGGTGCACTCGTCGCGAAGGGCGTGGCGACCTTCGCCGAGCAACTCGACGCGCTCTTCGCTGCCGACGACGGCTGGCGCGCCACGCACCGCAGCGTCCTTGTGCTCGGCGATGGAGAGTGGTTTCGCTACAACCCGGTCCACTGGACCGACGCGCCTGGCGTCGACTACCGCCACGGCGGCTGGGTTTCGCAGCGCGACTTCGAGGCGTGGTTCGCGGCCCGCCTCCCCAACGCGGCTCCCGCTTGGTTCTTCGAGCTGCCCGTGCGCGTCGTCGCCATCGTCGACGGCACCCCGCACGTGTTCGCAAGCGTCGACGGCGAGTGGCTGGAGGGCGCGCAGATCGATCAGCTCCTGGCCGAGCAAGCGCGCCAGGCGGCCGAGCAGCGCAGACACGACGCCGAGCAGTTCGCCGAAGAGGACCGGCGCCGCGCCGCCGATGAGGCCGAGCGACAGGCTACGCTCGCCGCAGAGCAGGCGGCCGCCAACGCGAGGGCGGCCGAGGAGCGCGCGACACGCCAAGCCGCCGCAGAGCGCGCCGCGGTCGAGCGAGCCGCCCTCGTCGAAGCGAACCTCGGAGCTACGGCGGCGGATCCCTCGACCATCCTCGCGATCGCCGAGATGCTCGACCTGCTCGCACCGGACGGCACGCTGCGTCGGATCGTGCGCGAGGACGATCTCGCAACGATCGGCGGCGTGCGCGTGTCGCCGGCGGCCGGCGCCGCGATCGACGCCGTGCTCGCCGCCGAGAGAGAACGCGGCGGCGTGCGGATCTCCGAGTCGGACCGCGACGATCGAGTGCGCGCGGCCGCGCAGCACGTCGCGATCGGCGCGCACGCAATGCACCTGAACTTCGCGCACCCGTACGGCGCCCCGATCGTCGCCGAGCTCACCGCGGTGTCCAACGGGCTGCGCGTCGTGCTGATCGCCCCCGCCGAGCGCGCCCCCCTCGCATGGAGCACGCCGGCATGATGGACCGCCCCCTCGTCCTCACCACGTCGCTCCTGAGCGCCTCAATGGCCGAGATGATCGACGCGCGCCGTCGCGACGCCGCAGCCCGCGGCACGCCGCTCACGGAGGCCGAGGCACGCCGCGGCGTCCTCGAGGACCTCGCGCGCGGCGTGGGCCGAGCGCCTCAGACCGAACGCCTGACAACCCGCTGACCTGCACACGGAGACACGAACCGCATGGCCGACACGCCCCGCACCCAGAAGGAGATCGACGCCGAGTTCGAGCGCCGCGTCGAGCGCCGCATCGAGATCATCCGGATCCGGTTCGGCGACCGCGCGCTGCTCGTCCGCAGCCGCGCGATGGATGACGTGTTGCGCAACCGGGACATCAAAGACCTCACCGTCGACGAGACGCGCGCGAAGGCCTGGCAGGCGCTCGAGCGCTCGCGCGGCCGTGAGATCTCGCTCTTCGACGCCTACCGCGAGGTGACCACGGGTCGCCTGCACGTGATCACCGAGGTCTGACATGCTGACCCGCGAGCAAACCAGGCGTGCCGCGCGCGTGCTGCGCGTCGAGCACCTGTTCACGGCGGCGGGCGACCCCGGGCCGGTGATCGACGCGCGCTTCACGGAGATGCGGCACGGTGATCCAAACGTGTCCCTCGCGTTCGCGCTCACCGCGCTCGGCTGTCGCCAGGTCACCGTCGACTTCGGCGATCTCGTCGCGAAGGTGGATGCCGAGCGGCTCGCCGCGCCCTTCGAGCTCACCGTCGCGGCGAAGGCGGGCGAGGTCGATCTGTGGCTGCAGCGCAGGGAGGCGCTCTGACATGCCGAGGCTGTACGCACCCTCGTGGAAGACAGGCGAACCCGTCTCGCTCCCCAACATGAGCGACCAGACGATCCCAGCGTGCCGCGCAGTGTTCCTCATCTTCCGCCGCTCGGCCGGCGGCGTGATGCTGCCCTTCGCCGTCGGGTCGCCGCTGCCGGCTGATGACGAGTACGACTTGGATCGAGCGACCTTCGGCGGCGTCTCGAAGACACCCGTCGGCCCGGGCGAGTTGGGCGCGTTCTACGGACGGTCCGGCGATGTGGTCGTGTTCGAGACGTCGGGCCCATGTTCCACCGGCCGCGCGATCCGCTGCTACGACGGCACGGGTCGCGTTCAGACGACGGACGAGCCGTGGCGCGTCGAGAACAACGGCTTCCACGTCCCGGGCTACGTACTGCACGACGCGGGCGCGGGCGAATACGTCGAGGTGTTGCTCGCATGACGACGAAGGAAAGAGTGGAGGCCGACGCCAGGGCACGCGCTGCGCAGGCCGCGAGCGACCCAGGGTTCGAGGCGCGCGTCGAGCGCTATCAAGCGCGGTTCGGTGTGCCGCGCGGCGTCGCGATCGATGCGGTGTTGCGCAACCGCGACAACCGTAGGAGCTGGTCATGAAGGGCACCAACAACACCGCCGCGAACAAGACCACCGGCACCCCGCTCACCCCGGAGGCGTGGAACGACGTCACGAAGATCGCGACCGCCGCCGACGACGATGCGCTCGTCGATCTCTTCGGGCTCGAGCCGCCGGCCGCCGTGACCTCCACCACGCCCAGAGTGGCGTTCACGCCGCTCCGCAACGGCCCCGTCGTCGTCGGAGACGCGGCCGCGCGCCGGGTGACGGTCAATCCGCTCCGCGCGATGCGGTCCTCGATCGACAACACCAAGCCGCGCGAGGCACTGTCGGCCGTCTTCCACGAGCCCACGGTCGTCAACCTCCCGGCGGGCGTTGGCGCGGGCCTCTGGCGCCTGGAGCTGCTCTACGCCCAGATCGCCTACGTCGACGCGTCCAGCCCGCAGAAGGGCACCACGTGCACGCTGGCGTTCGCGCCCACGGGTGCCGGCGCCGCGGTCGCAGGCGCGCCGTCGGTCGCCACGCTGCCGGCGAACACGTCGACGACGTGGAACGTGCCGCTCTACTACGTGAAGAACGTTGGCGGCGCGGTCTCCATCGCGAACGAGGACATCCTCGACGTCCCCCCGGCCGTCGTCGGGGGGTTCGCTCAGGAGTACCTCGTGCGCGCGAAGTCGCAGAAGAGCGGCGTCGACGCGCGGCGCGCGTACAGCTCGGCAAACCATTCGCCGCTGAAGCTCGTCTCCGGCGGCGGCTCGGCGTTCACCGGGACGCAGGTCCTGACGTCGACGGTCACGCCGGCGATGACGGGCCGGCCAGGCCTCGAGGTCGTCACGCGCGAGATCCTCGTCCCCTTCGAGAAGACGGGCCCCAACGCCGACGCGTGGGACGAGTCCCTCGTCGTTGACGACACGCGCGACTGGCGCGGCGCCAACGTCGAGGCGCGTTGGTGGTTCGGGCAGCTGACCAACTTCGGCGAGGACGACAACTCGATCGCCGGCGCGCATCCGTGCACGCAGACCGGCGGCGGCGCGTCGTGGCTCTACATGTCAGCCGGCCAGTCCTGGAAGGCGCACGATCCCGGCGGCGGGTTCGCGCCGGCGCTCGGTTCGAAGCTCTGGGCCGCGACGATCGGTGTCAGCGTCGGCGCGCCGAAGATCTACGGGCCGAGCGAGATGCTGCCCGCGGGGCATGTCCTCGCGCTCGTCGTCGACGCGGCGACCGGCGCGCTCAAGTTCGCGCGGCGGCGACCAGGTGCACCGGCCGACGGCTCGACGCTGTGGATCGTGCTGAACGCGCACTTCCGAGGGAACCCATGACCGACTCGACCGAGCCGAAGATCATCTGCAGAGAGCTGTCGATCGACGCCGCTCGGGTCGCCGAGATGCGCCGCATCGTCGCGCTCATCGAGGCCGATCCGACCGCAGACCAGGACGCCGCGAGGCGCCTGCGCGAGATGATCGCCGGATGGGAGTTCCTCTTCGCTCGCGCGAAGACGACGAACGCACCGGGAGGCCGCGCCTAGTCACGCCAGCCGCGACGAGGCCGAAGAGCATGTACGAGCTGATCCGACCATCGCCGCACTTCCAGCGGTTCACGGACTTCACGAGTCCGATCGATCTGCTCGCACTGGTCTCAACGGGAAAGCCGTGCCGGTGGCTGCGCGTCGAAGGAGGCGGGACGGTCAACGTGAAGCGCGCCAGCGACAACGCGGCCGTTCCGCTGAACTTCGGCGACAAGGAAGTGCAGGACGTTGCCTGCAGCGAAATCACATCCGTCTCGGGGACGGTCACTGCAGTGACCGTCTACTGGTGAGGGGGACATGGCTGAAAGGGAACTACTCTATCGAGTCGGCGTCATCGGGCAGGCCGAGTTCGCGCGCGAGCTCAAGGGCATCCACGATCTCGTCCGCAAGTCCCAGACCGAGGAGCTCGCGCTCGCCAAGGCGACGGTCGCCGGCAAGAAGGCCGCGCGGACCGACGAGCAGCGCCACAACTCCGCCGTCCTGCGCACCCAACTCGCGCTCGAGAAGGCGCGCGCCAAAGAGAGCGTCCGCGAGGCCGAGCGCGCCGCCAAGGCCGGTGCAAAGGCGACCGACGCCGCCGAGAAGGAGAAGTCGCGGATCGCTCAGCGAGGCGAGAAGGAGCGCCAGCGCGAGGCGCAGAAGGCCGCGCGCGACTCGCTCCGTCGACAGCAGGAGGAGCTCCGCGCGTTCGAGAAGTCCGAGCGCGAGAAGACGCGGATCGCGATGCGCGAAGCGAACGCGCGGCAACGCGAGGAAGAGCGCGCGTCACGCGAGGCGCGACGCCGGGCGGAGCGCGATGACTTCTTGCAGAGGCGCGACCGGATGTTCGACCACAAGCGCTTCTACCGCGGGATCGGCACCGGCATCGTGCAGGGCGCCGGCGGCGCGATCCGGACGGCGTACGGCGTCGTCTCGGGTGGCGCGCGCTCGATCGGCGGAGCGCTCGGCGTGTCGGACGCATGGGATGTCGGCGACATCGTGCAAGAACGAATGTACGCCAAGCGCCTGATGCGTTCGGCGTCGATCGAGGCGCGCACCGCAGGTGGCAAGTTCAACGGCTTCGACGAGGAGGCCGGCTACGCGAAGGTGCGGAAGGTCGCCAAGCACTTCGGGATCGGCCAGCGCGATCTCCTCGGCGCCATCGACGCCGCGTCCGAGAAGGGCTCCGGCGCCGACGCGGTGAAGAACCTCGAGCGCATCGCCGAGCAGGCGACCGCGATGGGCACCGACGCGACCACCGTCGCGAAGATGCGCGCGCAGATCAAGATGAGCTCGCAGGTCGCCGGCAAGGAGCTCGGCGACGACAAGATCGACAAGATGATGGCGATGATGCACTTCGTCGGAAAGACGGGTGTGTTCCGCGCCGAGGACTTCGCCAAGGA
>JACPFM010000219.1 GCA_016182965.1 Deltaproteobacteria bacterium
CCGAAATCCGCCGTCTTTAGCTGCCGTGCCGCCCAACGTCCCGCTTTCGTCCGAGGCATTCGCATGCACGACGGACTCGGAGCGAGGTCGAAAATTCATCCGACACAAAACCACAAGGTGCGTACAAACCAGTGATCAGGGATTCATCCCGGGGGATTCAGGGACACGCGCCCCAGCGACGGAGGCTGAACACCCGTCAGCCGAACGGGCGCCCGCACGGCCCGACAGGGACCTACACGTTCCGCGCAGGTTTCCCCGTCACGCGGGCGTGACGCCGTTCGGACGGTTTCGTCCGGGGAAACTGCTCGATTCCTGCGGTACTCCACTTCGGCACGACTCTGGCTCTAGGAGTTGGCGTACGCCCGGCTTGACCCTGCATGGGCCGGCCGAACAGACTGGAGACCCGAAAGCCGTGGAATCGAAGGACGATCGTCGCAGTCCGGCACGCGCCCCCGAGGCTCGGCGCCGCTCGCTGCTGGGCGATCGTCGCGGCGCGATCCCCACCGAATACGTCGTGCTCGTCGGCACGATGGGCCTGGCCGTGGTGTTCGCGCTGGTCACCGTCGGACCGCGACTCGTCAAGGACTTCCAACGCGCCCGCAACATCACCGCGGCGCCGATCCCCTGAACCCCCTACCGGAAACCCCAAGAGGACCTGCCACCATGAAGAAGCTCTCCCTGATCCGCGACAAGAAGGGTGCGAACCTGGTCGAGTACATCATCCTGGTCGGCGTGATCGCGCTCATCGCGATCGCGGGCTTCAAGATGTTCGGCAGCAAGGTGCAAGACAAGATCGAGCAGCAGGCTGGCTCGGTCGGCGGCATCAACGGCACCGCGAAGTGAACTCGGTCGCGCCTGCGGGCGCGCAAGGGCTCACGTGACGGGGTTCAACCTCTTCCTCGCCTTCGCCACGGCCGTCGCGATCGCCGGCGCCTGGTTCGACTGGCGCTCCGGTCGCAAGGCCGACGAAGGCGAGGGCATGGAGGGGGAGATCCCCAACGCGTTGACGTTCGGGGCGCTCTTGCTGGCGCCCGTCGGTCACTTCCTGTGGGGTTGGGGCGTCTCGGGAGCCCAGGTGGGCATCACGAACGCGGGGTTCTCGGTTGCTGGCGCGCTCACGTGCGCGCTCGTGCCGCTGTTGCTCTGGCGCGCGGGAGCAATGGGTGGAGGCGACGTCAAGTTGCTCATGGCGATCGGCGCGATCGTGAGACCGATGGTCGGGATCGAGGCGGAGTTCTACGCCTTCGCCGCCGCGGCGATCCTCGCGCCGGCCCGACTCGCGTGGGAGGGCAAGCTCCTCCGGACGCTCGGCAACAGCATGGCGCTCGCGGTCAATCCGCTCCTGCCGAAGGGCAAGCGCCGCGAGGTCCCGAAAGAGGCGATGACCTGGTTCCGGTTCGGCCCCGCCATCGCGGTGGGCACGGCGATAGCAGCGTTCCTCCACTGGCAACTCCCCGGAGCTCGAATGCCGTGAGCGTGAAGACGACGACGAAGGAGCCGACGACCCTGCGCGCAGACGCGCGCGGCGCGGTCTACGTCGAGTTCCTCATCGTCTTCCTGCCGCTGTTCGTGATGTTCATGTCGCTCGTGCAGTTCGCGTTCGTGCAGGTCGCGAACCTGGTGACCAAGCACGCGGCGGTGCAGGCGGCGCGCGCGGCGATCGTCGTGCTGCCCGACGACCCGGCCTATTACGGCAACGTCCCGGTCAACAAGGTGAGCGGCGATCGCAAGACGGTGATCGAGGCCGCGGCGCGCGGGCGTCTGCTCGCGGTGTCGTCGGGCTTCCCCGACTTCAAGATCAAGTTCCCCACGAGCCCGGGCGGCGACGACGACAAGACCCAGTACCAGCAGGACGACATCGTCCGCGTGCGGGTGACCTACCAATACCCGTGCAAGATCCCGATCGGCGCGCGGTTCGTGTGCAACATCCTCAGCCAGAAGAAGAAGCTCGAGGCCGAGGCGGCGCTGCCGCTGCAAGGCGCGGGGTACGAGTACTGACATGGAAGCGCTCGCCTCACGCAGCTCCCTGATCGGCGACCGCCGCGGCGCGGTGCTGCTCATCTCCGTGTTCATGGCCGCCTTCCTGGTGGGCGCGCTCTGGTACGCGATCGGCATCGGCGACGCCGCGATCTACCGCCAGTACATGCAGGACGGCGCCGACGCCGTCGCCTTCGGCAGCGCGGTCTACCACGCGCGCGGCATGAACATCATCGCGCTGATCAACCTCGTGATGGCCGCGGTCCTGATGGTCCTCGTGGCCTTCAAGATCGGTCAGCTGCTGCTCGCCGCCGCGAACCTCGCCTCCTGCCTGCTCGGCGCGTTCCTCAACCCGATCTGCGATCTCACGACCGCGGCGATGCCGCCGTACGCCAACCTGGTGATGAAGGTCGAGAAGATCGTCGACAAGATCCTGCGCATCCTCTACCAGACGTCGAACGCCGTCGCGATCGGCATGCCGTGGGTCGCCGAGGGCAAGGCGATCCTCGTCGCCAAGCAGTACCAGCCGACAGTCGACTCCGGGTTCATGCTGAGCATCTCGCTCGTCCCCGGCAAGGTCGAGAGCGCGATCGGCGGCCTCGTCGCGTCCGACAAGAAGACGACCGCCGGCGGCGGCACCGCCGCGGGCGGCTCCACCAAGAAGCCGTCGAAGGGCGGGCAGCGCTGGGGCCTGCCGGTGCAGGACGACGAGTACGCGAACCTCTGCAAGCGCGCGGCGAAGAACGTCACGCACCTCGTGTTCGCGCCGTTCAAGTTCCTGCCCGGCTTCGGCACGCTCGCCGGCGCCGTCGAGAAGTTCGCCGGCGGCCTCGTCAGCAGCTTCGTCGGCGCGTTCCCCGGCTACTTCTGCGGCGACATGAGCGACATGGCCAAGGGCTTCTCCGACACGGTGAAGGACAAGCTCCTCAAGTCGGGCAAGGACAAGGCCAAGGACCTCTGCGACAAACGCAAGAAGGAAGCCGCCGCCGAGAACAAGAAGCGCAAGAAGGAGGGCCTGCCGCCGGTCGCCTTCGACTTCGACAAGTGCATGGAGGCGACCGAGAAGGCGTTCGGCGCGCTCGAGGCGCCCGGCGGCCCGACCCTCGGCGAGGGCAAGACCAGCAAGATGGTCTACGAGGCGGCCACCCTCGGCGACGACTACTTCGCCATCTGGGGCTTCGGGTTCGGCGATCTGTCCGATCAGACCGGCGCCGAGAAGGGCGTGAACATCGCCGGCTGGAACAAGGCCACCGCCGCCGGCCCGAGCGCGTTCTCCCGCATCGGCCTCGCGAAGGCGGAGTTCTATTACGAGCCCAAGCCGGGCGATCCGAAGAAGTGGGACAAGAACCTCGCGGCGCGCGTGCCCTTCGGCCTCGCCGGCGACGGCGAAGGCGGCCTCTCCGAGGACGCGATGTGGAACATGCGGTGGCGCGCGCGCCTGCGCCGGCTGCGCCTGCCCATCCCGTCGGCGGGCGGCATCCTGGCGACCAAGATCAACTCCGCCATCCCCAAGATCCCGCTGTTCGAGGAGCTGCTCAAGTGGCCCGCCGACAAGCTCGGCGACCTGGTCGACGACAAGATCGGCGAAGCGATCGCGCCCCTCACCACGATCATCGCGCACTGAGGCCAAAGACGATGGCAACGCTCACCCGACTCCGCCGAATCCGCCGCGTCCGCCGCAGGGCAGGCGAGCGCGGCGCCGCCATGGTCGAGGGCGTGGTCGCCATCCCGTTCTTCCTCATCATGCTCGCCGCGATCATCTTCGTCGGCCGCCTCTACGAGACGAAGATGCGGGTCATGCGCCTCACCAAGGAGAGCGCGTGGAACTACGCGATGTGCAACTGCGGCGATCGCGGCGACCCGATCTCCTCCAAGTGCAACGCGCCCGAGGGCGCGGCCGCGGGCTCGGGCGGCAAGGAGTCCGGCAAGCCCGACGGCTTCGATCCGGGCGAGGTCTCCAAGGCCGGCAGCGGCCCCGGCGGCGACCTGGCCACGCGTGAGTTCGGGTCGTCGTACGCGCAGATGGAGACGAAGATCACCAGCGACAAGTTCCTCCGTGGCTTCAGCAAGCAGGTGTCGAGCAAGACGAAGGTGATGTGCAACGAGACCCCGCACGACGGCAACATCAAGGGCTGGGGCAGCGCCGCGTTCGACGCGTTCCGCAAGTGGTGAGGTCATGAGCGACGAGCCCAAGGTCACCCGCACACCCACGAAGCTCCGCACGCACTTCGCGCGGCGGGCGCTCGCGTGGTCCATGCGCCTGACCCGCCTCGCCGTCTACTTCATGTTCGTCGCGGGCATCCTCGCGCTCGTCGCGGGGCGCATCGCCTACGGCAAGGCCAAGCAGGCCGCCCTCGACATGGGCTCGGAGCTCGTGCGCCTCACCGACGCGAGCCACCTCTCGGGCGTCAACCGCCTGCGCATCAACGGCGAGCTGGTGAAGATCTCGAGCGCCGTCTCGCAGCAGTCGCACCAGGTCATCCTCGACCGCTTCCAGAAGGAGTGCGAGGACCACGCCGACGGCATCGCCGAGGAGTTCGCCACGCTCACCACCTCTCTCGACGGCGCGCCGAAGAACGGCGGCTTCCCGGGCGTCGGCGTGCTCCGCAAGGACGACGACACCGGCGGCGTCGTGGTGTGCTTCGCGCTCGGCAAGGCCGCCGGCGAGGCCGAGACCTTCGGGCGCATCGCGGCGTTCGCCAAGAGCGGCAACCTCGCCGACATCGGGCACGTGCGCTACCTGATGGCGAAGAAGGGCGAGAACGCGCCGAGCCACGTGGTGGCGCTGTGGACCGAGGGCTCGCTCGACGTCAACAAGATGTTCCCCGATCAGGGCGACGCGCCGGGCAACGACGCGCCGGGCGTGCTCCGTCCGCCTTCGTCGCGCCGCCTGATGACCGCCTACGCCGAGGGCGCGCCGTACGGCGTGCGCGTGTACGAGTCGACGATGGCGCGCGACGCGATCCTCGCCGAGTACGACAAGGTGATGCCCGCCACGGGCTGGATGGTCTACCCCCGAGCCGTCGAGGCCCTGCCCTTCTCGCGCGCCTTCAGCAAGGAAGGGCACGACATCCTGGTGACGACCGAGCCCGCGCAGACGGGGACGACGGTGTCGATCGTGGAGATGGGGTCGAAGTGATCGGGCGTCGTTTCGTGCGTACGGCCGAGACCGCGAGACCGTGCCTCAGCTCTTCGAGCATCGCGCGGAGCTGCGCGCCGCGGTCGCGCCGCGTCAGCGACGCCAGAGGCGCGTGAGATCGGCGGCGCATGCCGGGCGCTGATCGCATAGCGCGCAGCTCGGCAGCACCTCGCGAGCGTTTGGTCCTGCCGCGCAGCCACATCTGTTTCGGGCCCAGGCCTCGCTCCTGCCGTCCCGCGACGTAGCCCCGGGCGCGGCCTCGCGCCCGCGAACAATCGTGGACGCGGCAAACCCGGCGCCACGCGTGTCGGGAACGCCCTGGACGACCATTACCGGGCTCGCAACGCACCGTCGGAGCGACGTCCACGCAGGGCGAGCGCCGCTTGATGCGCCCATGACCCCGGTGGATCGGTCGGCCATGCGCTGGTCGAGCCCCTCCTCCGCGGTGAGAACCCGAAATGCGCTCCGTTCTCGCCCGACCGGAGGCGGGCCCTTTACGATTGGCTCGACCGCCTCGAGGCGATCGCACGCGGGCAGAAGAAGGGCGAATACCCCATGTTCCACCGGGCGGGCACGCTCGAATCTGGCGACCTGGCGCGCGCCATGGCGGTCGCCGAGAGGCTGCTCGACGCTGGCGGCCATGGTCTCGGGATGGCGCTCGAGGCGCTGCTCACCGTGATCGGGATGTCCGAGGATCCGGCGCTCGTCGGGTTCTGGGAGCGCATCGCGCCGTCGCGCCACCGGTTCGGGCGTGAGCTGCGCGACGCCCTGTCTGGCTCGCCGCTCCGGGCGCCTGGTTGCGTGTGCGGCGTCCGAGCGTCACGCCGTCACTACAGTTCCGTTCCTCCCACGCCCGTGCAAAAGGCGCCTCCTGGCAGCACATTCTTGATCGAGATGCAGCGGTCGACCTGCATACAGAACCCGTGCTCGTTCGCCAGCATCTGCTGCGTCGGATCGACTTTGTAGATGAAGCATGCCTCACCGGTGTTACAACCGAACGATCCACGTCGACAGCCGAGCGCGCCGCCGCCCTCACGAAAGACGCGCGCGCAGATGCCGATCGGGTGGCTTGGTGATCGTCCGAAGCACGACGTCCCGGTTGGGCACGCATCACCGCAACCGCCCCCGCACAGGTCGAGTCCGGCGGCAGGGCACCCGACATTCGGGATCGGCTCCGCACCGCTCCACGGGGTCACATCCGGCCAGTAGCATGGACGTGTTGAATCGCCGCGCGCCTTCTGTGTCTCGCAGATCGCCGGGTTGACGCAGACGAGCGTGTCGTCAATCTCTTGCTGGGCGCAGAGATAGCCGGGCTCGCTGCATCGTGGACAGCGCGCGCCCAGCATCTTGTCGCCGTCGGTCGTGCATGTGCCGACAGCCATCTTCCTGCCGTCGACATCCTTGAACTGGACGCAAACCTCGCAGCTCTTGAAGTCGGCGCCGCAGGTCTCGCTGCAGATGCGTACGCCATTCGGAAATGTGCAGGCCGACGCAGCGTCGACAGCCGTCTCGGCTGAGGCGTCTGTGGAACCGTCAGTCTCGGCAGAGTCGCTCGGTTCGACGGCGCCGCCGCAATGCACCGCCAAGACGGCGGCAACAGACAGCTTCCAGCAATCTCGAAGCGGCATCGGAGGACTCCTCTCAATCGTGAAGGCGATCCATCAGCCCACCAACATCGCCCTCCGTTAGGCCGGCGACGCCTGCCTGCTGCCCGACGTGCGGCGGCTTCGAGACAATGCAGTCGACGGGGTTGTCCGGCTGGAGACGCCGCACAACGCAGCTAGTGGCCGTCGGCGGCGCCGCTAGCTGCAGTGAGCCTGGCGCGCTCAGGAGCGTACCCTCGAGCGCAGGTCCCGCGACCGAAGCGCCGGTGGCCTGCTACTCCGTCGTACGCATCGAAGGTCGCGGCGACGGGCCTTTCCCTCACGAGCTCGCTGAGGACGGACGCGTGCTCGCCATCAACGAGAACGCGACGACATACGTGTGGGACGGTGCCCTCCACGAACCGCAGCTCCCGCCCGGTTTCCACTCCGGTGGCGCGTTGGACATCAGCGATCGTGGAGGCTTGCTCGCCGGCTATGCACGCGACTGGTCGGGCTCCGGCACGCCGCCGCGTGAGCCGTTCGGGCCGCTTGTCTGGTTCGCGGGAGCCGACGCCGCTCCTCGGAGGATCGCGCTCCCGACGGGTGGCCTGCCGATCGACGACGCCATCCGGATCAACCGCGTCGGTCACGTGTCCGGGACGTACCTCGGATCCGATGGCACGAGCCGCGTATTCCTCTGGCGGGGCGGTGCATCGATCGACCTCGGGCCAGGCATCGTGATGGGCTTGAGCAACTCGGACGTGGTGCTCGCAGTGACGGGCGGCCGTGCGTTCGTCTATCGCGACGGCCTCGCGACGGAGGTGGTCGCGCTCACCGTCGACGCCGAGGACCACGTGGTCTCGCGCGACGCCTTCGTCAACGATCGGGGACAAGTCGCCGGCACGTCGATCGCCAAAGGCAGCACGTTCTTCTGGAGCGACGGCAGGCTCGTGAAGATCGCCGGTGCGGGCAGCCGCGTGCACGGCTTGAATGACTCCGGCGGGGTCTGGGGCACTTGGGACGTGTCGGACGCCCGCCACGCGTTCGCGTTATGATGCGTACGCGCAGCGCCGCTTCTGCGGCGGACGAGCGGCGTGGTTGGGCTGCAAGGACCTTGCGCACGGTCTTGTGCGAGACCTTCACCTTGAGCGCGATCTGCCGCAGCGACACGCCCTCGAGGAGCGCGAGTCGAAGGATCTCCGCGCGCTTGTCGTCGCGGGCCGCAGTCATCGCGCGACGGTCCGTGCGAGCATCCGCTCGAGATCGGCGAACTCGTGCATTCCGGCGAGCTCGTCACGGCGCCGGCGGACCGCGCGGCGGGGTACCCACTCGAGCGAGTACAGCGGCGTCTGCTCCCCGAACATCGAAAAGGTGTCCCGGTAGAGCGTCGTCGAGGAAGACGTCGACCCATCGTCCACAACGAGCGCAGCTCGAACCTGGACGCCCTCCCACAACGCCAGGGCCTCAAGCAACGCGATCACCGCGCGCGGGCTCGAGGGCCGCAGCGACAGGTGCGCCTTGAGGACCGTCTCCGTCGGGCCCCGCATCGCCAGGATCCGAATAGTCCGTGGGCCTGGGCACAGGCCGAGCCAGATCGATTCCATCGTGCTCCTCGCGCCGCACCTTCGACGAGGTGGGCGTCGGCACGAGGGTGGACGCTGCCGTCGGCGACGTCAGCAAGCGCCGTCGCAAGCTGCTCCGGGCTGAAACGATGACCACGCGGATCCACGTCTTGCTGCTTGACCATGGACGCCTCCATGCCGACTTCGTCGTCGGCGTTGGCGTCCGCGGTCTCCTCCGCTCACCCCGGCCTTGTCGACTTTTCGGGCAGGTTTGTGGCAAACGTGGGGAAAGACGCGGAGTCCCGTTGCCGAGCCGCCCGGTCGAGTTGAGTCGGCGCAGCGCGCTGGGAATCTCCCACGGAGTAGGGAATGGCCCATCGCAGGCGCGGCATGCGCGCTGCACCGCCTTCGAACATGAGGGACGAGATGTGCGGCAGGATCACCATCCTCGTCTCGACGCTGATGCTCGGATGCAGCGAGCCATCACCATCGACTCGACGCAACGACCCTGCGGGGGTCACTTCGACGCCGACCTGCTACACGTTGGTCCACCGGGCCGGCCCGCGCGCCGCCCTTGCGGTCCTAGACCTAGACGACCACGGCCGCGTACTCATTCAAACGAATGACGCAAACATGTACGTCGGTGTGCCGGGCGAGTTCACGCTCCTCCCTCGCCCAACAGGCAGTAGCGTCACAGCCTACGAGCTGCCCGACCCTCTGAACAACCGAGGCGAGGTCATCGCTCGGTCGACCACCGACTGGCCGCGGCGTTCGTTCATCTGGCGTGACGGGGCTCCGACGGAGATCCGGGCCCCTGACGGATCGGAGACCCTGGCGGCGGCTATCAGCGATGAAGGACACGTCGTCGGCCAATGGAGACTCGGCGCGCGAGCATTCCTGTATCGCGGCGGCACCACGATCGATCTGGGCGAGGGTAGCGCCATCGCTATCAATAGGTCCGATCAGGCCCTGATCTATCAGACGCTCCGCGAGGGCGAATCGAGGCAACCGGAGGCCGCATGGCTCTGGACCGATGGGACGCGAATCCCGATCGACGCACCGGCCGGCCGCGGCCTCTCCGTCGGCCGATTTCCTCGATCACGGCACCTGAACGCACGCGGGGAGGTGGCAGGCAACCTGCTGGTGCTCGAGAGCGGCGGGGAGAACTACCCTTTGAGCGCTTTCATCTGGCGGGCCGGGGTCGCGCTCGAATTGCCGAGCCTCGGCGGCAAGTACGTGCTTCACCACGAAGACGGTGATTCCGTGACGATCAGCACCGCCGACGCGATCAACCGTCGCGGGGACGTCGTTGGCGCGAGCGCCAACGCGTCTGGCGAGCTTCGCGCAGTGCTGTGGCGTGACGGAAAGCTGATCGACCTCCAGGCGCCCGTCGGGTCGTTTAGCAGGGCAATCGCCGTCAACGACCGCGGCGAGATCCTCGTGTCGTGGACCCCGCCCAAACAGGATCCGGTGCGCGAGTCGCGCGCGTTCGTGTGGCGCGAGGGGATCGTCAGCGATCTCGTCGGTTCGCGCGGCGCACGCTCACTGCGCCTCAACGAACGCGGCGAGGTCGTGGGACAGCTCGCGGCAAACACGCTGGGCTGGTGGAGGCCCGAGTGTCCGCCGAGCGCCGATGGCGGGGCAGGTACCCACGACGCGGGGCCGAGCACGGACGCCGAACCACCGCCACCGGCCGAGGAGGGTGAGAGCGAAGAGTAGACGCGTCCCTTCAGATCTGGTCTGAGCACTCGGCTACGCCGATCTCCTCTCGTTCAGCGTACGAGCGCACGGGTTCCGCGTCAGCCGTGGAGCTCGGCGGCCGCAATCACAGCGGCGCGCAGCCGCCGAACGCGAAATACGAGCCGACGCTCGGGTCGCCGCCGATCGTCGAGCACTCGCCGGCGCCTCCTTCGAGCGCGAGCGATGGGCAATCGAGGGTGCCTCTGAGCTCCCCGGCCGTGTTTGCCTGAACGTTGATCGTGCAGCGCGTGGCCGTCGCTCGATAGGTCCGGCTCGGGAGCGCGACGGTCACCTGCGCATCGGTCGACTCCGAGCCGCTGATCGTCCCCGTGAGCGTCACGCCGACGTCGTCGATCGACACGCTCGCGTCGAAGGCGGTCGCGCTCTTGGCGCAACGCACGACCGCTCCGTTCTCGCCGTTGGCGACCATCCTCAACCTGCCGTCGGCCGTCCGCGCGGCGGCGAGGTGGCTCTCGCCGGCGTTCGGGCACGACCTGGCGGCGGTGTCGCGGAAGACGATCTGCGCGCCGCCGGAGGCTTTGCCTGTGGCGCCGCCCTCGGGCGCATCGGTCGCCGCGTCGCCCGGAGCGCTCGTCGTCGAGGTGCCGCACGAGGTGAGCACGAACGTCACCAGCGCCAGTCGTCGCATGGCGCACGTTACCGCGGAGCAGGCGGCCGAGGAGAGAGCGGACCGCGCACGAGCGTCCGCAGCGGATCCTCGAGGGCGCAGGCGACCTCGACGGTGGATGCAGAACACCAATCGGTGAGCATCAAGCGACGCCGTACGTCGCACCTCGCCGGTCGGAGACCTGACATTCGCCATTGAGCGCTCAGCCCACGTCGGGCAGGCGCCTTTGCTGACGGCATCTGCCGGCTCTCGCGGAGCCCTCCGCGAGGCCGCCGCAGGGGAGGTCGAGCCGGCGCGCTTCGACCAAATGTGTCGCTGGTCCCCCCCGCATGCCAGGCGAGCCAGACGAGGCGGCGGTCGGTGCTACGTTCAGGGCTGCCGTGCCTGCATCGCAGGCCTCGGAGCGGGGAACCTTGCGCGGGTGCGCCGCGCGGCCGTCTTCGGCGGCGAACGAGGAGGGGACGAATGAGGACACTCGGGCGTTGCGCCGCCATCTTCATCGCGGCCTCGAGCGTGACCGGCTGCGGGAGCGATCCCGCAGCGCCTGCAGCCGACGCCGGCGTCGACGTGACGGAGGTCGGCGACACGGCGCGTCCCGACACCGGCGTCGCCGACACCGGTACGCCCGACACCGGCTCCACGGGCGGCGACCACGGCGGAACGACCGGCAAGCCGTGCAGCACCAACGACGAATGCGACGTCACGGGCGATGGCGTCAACATGTGCAGCATCGACTGGTACGCGCTCGGATCGCTCTACCCCGATCCGGTCTGTTTCGGCACCGAGTGCGCGCCGCCGGAGCCCGGCTCGATCGCGGCGTGCGACGACGGCAAGGGCTGGTGCATCGACTACGAGTCGGGGGTCACGCGCTGCTTCGCCCAGTGCCACTTCGACACCGACCGCGAAACCGCCGCCACCGGCTGCATCGGCAAGAACGCCTGCAACTTCCACGGCTGGACGAAGGACGAGGGCGGCCCCTGGCGCGGGACGGGCTACTGTTTCGGTGGCTGCACCGCAGACGCCGATTGCCCGAGCGGTCACAAGTGCCAGACCGAGTGGGGTGAATGCGTGCTGAAGGCGAAGCACTGGGTGGCGACCAAGGCCGTCGGTGAACCGTGCACCTCGGCGGACCGCGGCACCTCCACCAAGCCGCCCACCTGCAGCTGTTGGATGTCGATCTCGCTGGGCAAGGGCTACTGCACCGAGTTCTGCAAGGTCGGCGACTCGCCGTCGTCGTGTCCCGACGGCTTCACCTGTGACGCGCTGCTGCCCGACAGCGAGCCGGCGCCCTTCACCGCCGCCGCGAAGGGGCTCGCGGGCGTGTGCACGAAGAACTGCACCGACGACTCCGAGTGCGTCGCGCTCGGCGCGTACTGCGAGCGCGGAGCGGGCATGCCGCGCAAGACGTGTCAGTTCGGGAGCCGCCCGGGCGGCCCGGTCGACGCGGGCGTCGGCGACGCGTCGGACAGCGGGTAGGGCACGCGCACGGTGATCTCGCGGGGGGTAAGCAGTCCAAGCGTCCCTGGCGGATTCCAGCCGACGAGTCTACATAGGGTTCACACCACGCAGTTCACGATGGACGGACGACCGACGGGGTCGCGGCGTCTCTCTGGGAGTATCAAGTGGGTGGTGGTCAACACGCATTAGAGGAATGGGCGCTCCGATTACACGAGGCACTGCGCCGCATGGCAACTCAGGACTTGCCGGACGGAGCCGGGGGCGACCTCGCTTGGTTGATCATGCGCTGTGAGAACACCTTCTCGTTGGCCGACGACTGGCGCCGCTCATCGCTTGAGCAGCTTGCGCGTGATGTTGCTGCGTTCGATCAGGAGTTCCCGGGTCTCTTGCCGGGCGACATCGTTGGTAGCGATGTCCTGCGATGGATTCGCTGATCGCGACTCGTGTCTCGGGGGGTTGTCACTATTGTATCGTTTGCGCCCTTTCAACTTGCGCCGTGGCAACCGTGATTCGCCTCCAGAGCGCGCCCTCTCACCCGGGCCTTCGCTAGCGCGTCGACCTGGGCTGGGCGGCGACGCGTCCGCCGCTTCTTGGTGCTCGGCGTCCCGAGCACGTCGATGGGACTCTTGGTATCGCGACCGCGCTCGCCCGCGAGCGGCCGCTCCCGATGACTCGGTCCGCCGGATCGGAGTGCGCCCACTCGAGCGCGAGGGCTGCGCAGCCACAGCTTTCGTGTCGACCGGAACCAGCTCCACGACGCCGCCACGCTCGATGCGGCGCACGAGCTCGTCGAGCGAGATCGGCAGCTCGAGCTTTCCGCGTTTGATCTTGATGCCCAGCTCCCAGATGGAGATGGAGCTCGCGGCTCCTCCTTCGCGCTCCATGCGGTCGATCACCTCCAGCGCGCGCGTTGTCGGGATCGAGCGCCCACCACAGCAGCGCGTCGGTGTCGAGGACGATCACCGCTCAGGCCACTCGTCCGTGGTCGGTGCCAGCGGCTCGTCGTGGTAGACGACCTTGCCTCGGACGTCGGCGAACAGCGCGGCCGCGGGCACCTTGCGGCGGATGGGGACGATCCGCAGGGTGGGCTCGTTGTTGTCGGTGACGACCAGCTCTTCGCCCGTCTCCTCTACGCGCCGGAAGTACTCGAGCATCTCGCCTTCAGAGCGCTCTTGGAGACCGTGGCCATGCATCCCATCATGACCATGGGCATGACCATGGGCAAAGGGAGAGGAGCGACCTCAGCGAATGCGCGGCTCCGCCTCGAGCTCCGCGAGCGGTGCAGGCGAGGGGTCGCGACGAGGTCTGCGGGCGCGGCGCCCACCGGAGGGCGAGACGCGGCGCTTCGACGGCACGCTATCGATGCCATCGATCTGCGGCATCTTGCGCTGGTTCGGCCCATCCGAGGAACCCGTCCGTCTACGTCGCCGAGCATCGTGCGCTCTCCGGGCGCAGCCTCGCGCCCGCGAACAATCGTGGACGCGGCAACCCGGCGCCCCGCCTGTCGGGAACGCCCTGGACGACGATTACCGGGCTCGCAACGCACCGTCGGAGCCACGTCCACGCAGGGCGAGCTCTTGATGCGCCCATGACCCCGGCGGATCGGTCGGCCATGCGCTGGTCGAGCCTCCTCCGTGGTGAGAACCCGAAATGCGCTCCGTTCTCGCCCGACCGGAGGCGGGCGTTCCACGATTGGCTCGACCGCCTCGAGGCGATCGCACGCGGACAGACGAAGGGCGAATACCCCATGTTCCACCGGGCGGGCAGGCTCGATGCCGGCGACCTGGCGCGCGCGATCGGGGTCGCCGAGACTCTGCTCGGCGCTGGCGGCCATGGTCTCGGGATGGCGCTCGAGGCGCTGCTCACCGTGATCGCGATGTCCGAGGATCCGGCGCTCGTCGGGTTCTGGGAGCGCATCGCGCCGTCGCGCCACCGGTTCGGGCGGAAGGACACGACCGCGAGGACCCGCGCGCGCCTCGCGTGCCTGTGGCTCCGCGCGGCCACCCGGCGCGGCGATCCATCGGCAGCATCGACGCTGCTGCGCCTGCTCGACACATTCGAGCCCGCCACGTGCGGCGACGAGCTCTTCACGTCCGTGCGCGTGCTGTCGCGGCACCATTCGTCAGAGACGAGCCGCTTCGTCGAGCTCGCCGAGCGTGTCGCCGTCCATCACGTGGCGTTCGAGGCGCGCTACCTGGCCCGTCGGACGCTCGCCTTCGCCGGACGCCCCGTCCCGTTCGAGGCTCCGCGCGGATTGTTCCGCTTCGCGCTCGCCCTCGAGCGCTTCAAGTGCGCCATCGAGGTCCCCTCGGACGGTCTCCTCTCGGCGTTGCACGTCGGCATCCAGCGCGCGCTGCGCTGGGACGACGACCACCTGTGGTGCTTCTACTTGAACGGCAATTCCAGCGACGGGCGGTTCGAGTGGATGGTCGACGGCGCGCACGAGGGGCCGCGTCCGCTCGACGTGGAGGAGGACGTCATGCCGCTGACCGACGAGTGGCGGCACGCGTTCGACGATCTCGGGCAGGACTACGTGCCGCGCATCGGCGAGCTCGGGCTCCGTCCGTCCGACAAGCTGCTCTATCACTTCGACTTCGGCGCCAATCACCAGATCCCCGTGCGGCTCTCGGCGATCGAGGAGTCGCTGCCGAAGGGCACGCGAGCGACGCTTCCGCGCGTGGTCGAGGCGAAAGGGGCGAGGCCCAAGCAGTACCGCTTCTGAACCGACCGTCGCCAGAACCGAGGCGCGACTCCTACGATCATCGCCGGAACGCGCGTTCCCGAGCGCGAGGCTACGCAGCCGGCGCCGTCAGGCTACTCCTCCGGGAGGAAGTATGAGGAAGCTCCCTGAAGGGCACGTCGATCGTTACGACTGGTCGCGAGCCACGCGCGGGCGGCTCGCCAAGCGCGCGTCCGCCGAGAGCACCAACCTGCGTGCGCTCGACGATGACGTCGCGGAGGCCTTTCCCGATTCGGCGTCCGTCAACGCGGCGCTACGCGCATTGCTCGCCACGCAGACGGCGCTCAGCGGCGCCGTCAAGGCCCGCAAGCGATCGCGGCCCGCCGCATGAGGCTCGGCACCGATGTGCGCGTCCCGCTGGCGCTCGATCGTCTGTCACACCGCCGTGACGCCCGCGTCCCGGTGTCACATCGACGTGAAGGGCGGTGTCGCACCTCCCCCTCGTTTTCTCGGATCCAGTGACGTGGCACGATCCGCGCTAATACTGCAACGAGGTCCGAGCATGCTGCACCCCAACCCGCTCCGCCGCCGCTTCGTCGCCGACCGTCGAGGCGCGAACCTCGTCGAGTACATCATCCTGGTCGGCGTCATCGCGCTGATCGCGATCGCCGGCTTCAAGATCTTCGGCGGCAAGGTCCGCGAGAAGATCGATCAGCAGGCCGGCTCGGTCGGCGGCATCAACGGCACCGCGAAGTGAGTGCGGTGGCCGGGGTCTAGAGTCTAGAGTCTAGAGTCTAGAGTCCGGAACTCGAGAGACGTGACGTCGGGGGGCCCGTGTCTGCAGCAATAGTCGAACTCTGGACTCTAGACTCTGGACTCTAGACCACACCGCACTTCCCTACCCCCCGAGGTCCACCCCGATGACCCGCCGCGCCCTCCGCACCGTCCTCGCGCTGTCGTCGCTCGTCGCCTTCTCGGCTGCCGCCGCCTGCGGCTCCAACAAGGACGCCGCGCCGACCGGCGCCGCCGGGAACGTGGTGCTCGCCGAGGGCGTCACCCTCCTCGACGCGCAGCGCGCCGACGACGTCGAGGTGCTCCCCGGCAAGCTCGTGATGCCGAAGGCGACGCACGGCGACCTCGCCACCAAGAAGGCGGGCGACGTGCTGGTCGGTGACGCGGGCGTGACCGCGACCACCAAGAACCGCTGGGGCTTCCTGCGCAAGGTCGTGTCGGTGCGCGAAGAGGCCGGCAACCTCGTGTTCGAGACGACGCAGGCCGAGATCGGCGACGTCGTGCAGGAGGGCGAGCTCTCCGGGACGATCACCGTCCCGAGCCTGCTGCCCGACGATCCCTCCGCCGTCGCCGAGCCCTCGCTCGGGACCAAGGGCGGCAAGACCATCAAGGTCCTCGACTTCTCCGGCAAGACGCTGTTCTCGCGCACCGACTCGATCGAGGTGCAGCCCGGCAAGACGCTCGGCTACGAGGCCAGCGTGGTGCTCACCAAGGGCACGCTCGACTTCACCCCCACCTTCGACGTCGGCGCCAAGATCAAGCCCTCCGGCTTCAGCCTCAAGGGCGCCGTCAAGGAGGCGCACGTCATCGCCACCGGCCAGCTCGACGCGGTCGCCGAGATCGACGCGTCGCTCAAGCTGATCGGCACCGCGACCGGCGAGGACGTCGCCGCGCTGATCGCGAAGAAGATCTTCGGCAAGCCGACCACGACCATCGCCGATCACAAGATCAAGCTCCCCGGCCTCAAGCTCGGCTTCATCAGCGTGCCCGCGCACGCGCAGTTCACGGCCGTGGTCACCTGCGACATGAAGTGGGGCGGCGAGACGCGCGTGGTCGTGGGCGGCAAGGCGTCGGCGACGATCAAGGCCGGCGCGCGCTACGACGGCTCGACCATCAGCCCGGTGTGGGAGAAGAGCGCGTCGCTCGAGAAGCTCGGCCCGACGTGGACCATCACCAACGAGATGGGTCTCCGCTGCGCCATCAAGCCCGAGCTGAAGCTGAACCTGTGGGACGTCGCCTCGGGCGAGATCCTCGCCGAGGCCTACGCGGCGCTCGACGCCAAGGCGACCTGCAACGCGTCGAAGCTCACCGGAGACGTCACGGGCTCCGCGTACGCCGGCGTGAACGCGCGCGCCCACGCGAAGCTGAACGTGTTCGGGCCCTACAAGTGGGAGAAGGAGTGCACGCTGTTCGACCTGCAATCGCCGGTCGCCACGTTCTCCGGCTCGTTCCCCCTGGGCTCGGGCGCGACCTGCACGCCGACGCCGGACGCGCCGGCGCCGGTCCCGGTCTCCTCGCCGCCCGCGAGCTGCTTCGGTGACGCAAAGGTCGGCGGTGGCGGCGAGGACGCGGGCGTCGGTCCCGGCCTCGACGGCGGCACCGGCGAGGGCGGCGTCGACGGCGACGCGGGCCCGGTGAAGTGCGACCACGACGTCTGCACCAACGGCACGCCGCTGACCACCGGCTGCACGAAGGACGGCCAGGCGGGCGCGTGCATCAAGGCGATCTGCGAGAACGATCCGTACTGCTGCGAGATCGCGTGGTCGGCGAGCTGCATCGACAAGGTCGAGAAGGGCATGTACGGCTGCACGCCGCGTAAGTGCGGCGGCTGATTCGAGTCGTCAGTCGTCAGCCTGAGAGGTCGAAGGCCGCCTCGCTGCACCTGCAGCGGGGCGGCGTCGTCTCTGCATGGCCGAGAGCGGCCGCGCAACGGACCGGCTCGGTCCCTGCCCCGACCGGCGTCGTTCGACCGTCCCCCTTCGACCTTCGACCTTCCACCTTCGACCAGCGCGAAACGCCCGGCCAGATCGCCTGCGTCCCGCCCGCGGAAATCGCCTATCCTTCCCGGCGTGAATCGCAACGCCCTGATCGCGGCCATGATCATGGCGCTCCTCGGTGGTTTCCTCCTCTTTGCGTACTTGAAGAAGTTCGAAGAGGAGGCCTCGGGCGGCGCGCCGGTGAAGCTCCTGGTCGCTCGCAAGCACATCGAGCCGGGCACCGTCGTCACCGACGACATGCTGGCGACGCGCGTCGTCCCCGCGGCCTACGTCGAGACGCGCGCGGTGCGCGAGGCCGAGAAGGCGCGCGTGGTCGGCCTGCGTCTGGCGACGCCGGTGCAGGCGCAGCAGACGCTGCTCTGGACCGACCTCGCGATCACCGCCGACGACAAGCGCGATCTGAGCTCGCTCGTGCAGCCGGGCATGCGCGCCGTCGGCGTGCGCGCCGCCAACGACGACAAGTCGTTCGCGCTCATGCGCCCCGGCGACCGCGTCGACGTCATCGCGACGTTCCCCATCGAGGGCTCGACGCAGCGCCAGTCGATCGTGCTCCTGCAGAACGTGATGGTCCTCGCGGTCGGCCTCGACACCACGGCGATCGACACGAGCAAGCAGGGCGGCTCGCCGTCTTCGCAGGATCTGCTGCTGAACCTGAGCCTCACGCTGCCCGAGGCGCAGCTGCTCTCGCTCGCCGCCGAGAAGGGGCGCATCTCCGTCGCGCTGCGCAACCCCGACGACGTGCGCATCACCGACAGCCTCGCGGACCTGAACTCCAACCTCCTGACCGACAGCAAGACGCGGAAGACCGTGCAGGACTTCCGCAAGACGCCCACCGGTCCGGTCAAGCTGCCGTCCGCCGCAGGAGCCCAGTGATGCGTCCCGTCATGCGCCCCGTCGTGCGAGAGGTCGCGCGTCTGTCGGTCGTCCTTGCGGCGCTGCTCGCCGTCCCCGCGGTGCCCGACGTCGCGTACGCGCAGAAGAAAGGAGCCGCCGCGAAGGAGAAGGAGCCGCCGCCCCCGACCGAGAACCAGGAGCTGAACCTCGCCGTCGGCGAGAACAAGACGATCCCCGCGAACGACGTCAAGAACTACTCCGAGGGCACGCCCGGCGTCGTCGACATCAAGCTCACCACCGACGCGAGCGCGTTCGTCGTCGTCGGACTCAAGGCGGGCTCCACGTCGCTCCTGCTCATCAAGAAGAACGGCCAGGAGGTGACCTGGACGATCAACGTCTTCGCGCGCAGCCCGGCGATCGTCGAGAACGAGCTCAAGCAGCTGCTCGAGGGCTACACCGGCGTGAAGGTCCGGCGCGTCGGCTCGCGCCTGTTCATCGAGGGCAGCGTCGCGTCCGAGAACGACGTCAAGCGCATCGCGCAGATCGCCTCGGTGTACGGCGGGCAGGTCGAGTCGCTGGTCGGCGTCGGCGCCACCAAGGACCGCACCAACATCCGCATCGACTTCTTCTTCGTGCAGTACACGAAGGACTCGGGCTACCAGCTCGGCATCAGCTACCCCGGTCGCATCGGCGGCGAGGTCATCCAGTCGAACATCGGCTACGACTTCGTGACCGGCACCACCAGCGCGGTGACCAACGTCGTCAACCAGCCGCTCCCCGGCCTCGACATCGCCTCGCGGTTCGGGTGGGCGAAGGTCCTCAAGCAGGCGACGGTCATCACCACCAACGGCGCCGACGCGGTGCTCGACGCCGGCGGCGAGCAGAACTACCCGATCGCCGCGGGCATCACGAGCTCGGTGATGAAGATCACCTTCGGCACCGTGCTGACGGTGCAGCCGTTCTTCGACCCGGTGAGCCGCGAGGTCGAAATCAAGGTCCAGGCCGACGTCGCCGACCTGATGCCGCCCGGTCGGGGCACGTCCATCCCGAGCCGCAACGTGACCAAGGTGCAGACCGTGGTGCACATGCGGCTCGGCCAGTCGCTGGTGCTCTCCGGCTTCCGCTTCGAGAACGAGCGCAAGTCGGTCGAGGGCCTGCCGCTGCTCAAGGACATCCCGATCATCGGCGTGCTCTTCGGCAGCCAGAAGTTCGAGACCCAGGAGAGCGAGGGCGCGGTGTTCCTCGTCCCGAGCGTCGTCGAGCCGAGCAACAAGCCGGCGATCGATTTCGTGAACGAGACCCTCAAGGTCTACGAGGACTGGAGCGGCAGCCCGGTCACCGGCACGCCGATGCCGTCGGTCTACGACAAGGCGCCGAACAAGTTCGTCCCGAGCGAGCTGCCCGAGCCGGCGCCGACGCCCAAGAAGAAGTGACCTCCCGAGCATGCTGATCGACGTCTTCGTCCTCGCGCCCGACGGCGGCACCCGCTCGCAGCGCCTGCGCGCCGAAGGGCAGCTCGTGGTCGGCCGGGGGCAGCAGTGCGGGCTCCTCCTCGAGGGCGACGGCATCTCGCGGCAGCACGCGCGCATCACCTGCGGCGAGGCGCTGATGCGCGTCGAGGACGTCTCCTCCAACTGGACGATGGTCGGCGAGACCGTCCTGCGCCGCGAGATGATCGACGCGCCGTACGGCACGCCGCTGGTCATCGGCTCGTACACCGTGCAGATCTTCCCCGCCGCGCAGCCGCAGGCGGCGCCGCAGAGCGTGATCGTCGATCACTCGGCCGCGGTGCCGGCCGCGCCCAAGCCGTCGCGTCCGGCCGCGCCGCCCTCGCGCAGCCCCGCCGCGACGGTCTCGCCGGCCACGATGTCCCCCGCCACGGCGCCGGCGCGACCGGGCGCGATGCCCGTGCCCCCGACCGTCGGTTCGCAGCCGATCGCGCCGCAGACCAACGGCGCCGCGGCCCGGCCCTCGGCCGACGCGACGGGCCAGGTCGGCGCGATCGGGGCCGACGCGGACGCGAGCGCCGCTAGGCCCGAGCTCCAGCTCCGCCGCGAGATCCACAAGGCGCTGCTCGAGAACCTCGACCTGGCCACGCTCGACGCCGCGAAGCTCGACGATCCTTCGATGCGCCCGCGCGTGCTCACCGCGCTCCGCCGCATCGTCAAGACGCTGGAGCCGCGGATCCCGGCCGGCGTCGACAAAGACGCGCTGGTCGGTGAGCTCGCCGACGAGGCGCTCGGCCTCGGGCCGCTCGAGCGCTTCATCGCCGATCCGACCATCAGCGAGATCATGGTCGTCGACCCGGAGACCATCTACATCGAGCAGGGCGGCAAGCTCCGCCGCACCGACGCGCGCTTCACCGACGACGAGCGCGTGCGCGCGGTCATCGAGCGCATCGTCACCCCGCTGGGCCGCCGCATCGACGAGTCGTCGCCGCTGGTCGACGCGCGCCTCAAGGACGGCTCCCGCGTCAACGCGATCATCCGGCCGCTGGCCCTGCGCGGCTCCTGCATCACCATCCGCAAGTTCGCGAAGATCCCGCTCACCCTCGACAAGATCATCTCGTTCGGCGGCCTCACCGACCAGATGGGGCGCTTCCTGCAGCGCGCGGTGCTCGCGAAGAAGAACGTGGTCATCTCCGGCGGCACCGGCTCCGGAAAGACCACGCTGCTCAACATCCTCTCCGGCGCCATCCCCGGCGACGAGCGCATCGTCACCATCGAAGACGCCGCCGAGCTGCAGCTGAAGCAGCCGCACGTCGTCTCGCTCGAGACGCGCCCCGCCAACATGGAGGGGCGCGGCGAGTACACCATCCGCGATCTCGTGAAGAACGCGCTGCGCATGCGCCCGGACCGCATCGTCGTCGGCGAGTGCCGCGGCGGCGAGGCGCTCGACATGCTGCAGGCCATGAACACCGGCCACGACGGCTCGCTCACCACCACGCACGCCAACAGCCCGCGCGAGGCGGTGGCGCGCCTCGAGACGCTGGTGCTGATGGGCGGCCTCGATCTGCCCTCGCGCGCCATCCGCGAGCAGATCGCCGGGGCGGTGCACCTCATCGTGCAGCAGTCGCGCCTCTCCGACGGCACGCGCAAGGTGACCTCGATCACCGAGGTGGTCGGCATCGACGACGACGGCGAGGTCGAGCTGCGCCCGATCTTCGAGTTCGTGCGCACCGGCACCGGCGAGGCCGGCAAGGTGGTCGGCGAGTTCCGCGCGACCGGTTACCTGCCCTCGTTCCTCGACACCTTCATCGTCATGGGCCTCGTCAGGAAGGGGGAGCCCTTTCTATGAAGCTCCCCATTCCCACCGACGTCGCCAAGTGGATCGGCGCCGGCGCGATCCTCGTCGCGCTCACCGTCGCGACGTACGCCGTCGTCAGCGATCCGGCCGGCCTGCCGCGCCGCTACTGGGGCCGCTACGTCGCGTTCCTCGGCCGCCAGCTGCGGCGCATGTTCATCTTCAGCCCGCCCGAGACCATCGCCTACGCGCAGCTCGCGGGTATCTTCCTCTTCTTCGCGCTCGGCCTGCTCGCCGATCTGCCGGCGTGGTGGGCCTTCGCCGGCGTGGTCATCGTCGGTCCGGCGTTCTGGATCGAGAAGATGCGGCAGAAGCGCATCGAGGCGATCGAGGAGCAGATCGACGGGTTCATCCTCGCGCTCGCCAACGCGCTGAAGTCGACGCCGAGCATCGGCGACGCGTTCAAGTCGGTCGCCACGGTGATCCCCGATCCGCTCAAGCAGGAGGTGCAGCTGGCGAACAAAGAGATGCGCGTCGGCTCCACGCTCGATCAGGCGCTGCTCCTGATGGCGAGCCGGGTCGGCAGCCGGCAGCTCGACACCGCGCTCTCGGCGGTCCTGGTGGGGCGCCAGGTCGGCGGAAACCTGCCGAAGATCCTCGACACCATCGCCAGCTCGCTCCGCGAGATGAAGCGCCTCGAGGGCGTCGTCCGCACCAAGACGGCCGAAGGGAAGATGCAGCTGTGGGTGCTGGCGATCTTCCCGTTCGGGCTGATGTTCATGATCAACGCGGTGTCGCCCGGGTACTTCTCGCCGCTGACCGAGAGCTTCATCGGCTACGTGCTCGTGGTGCTCGCCTCCCTCTTCTGGATCGGCTCGCTGGTGCTGGCGCGCAAGATCCTGGCGGTGGACCTGTGATCACCGGGAGGCCGCGGTGAACCTCAACGCCCTCAACCATGAGGCGCTGCGCTACGGCGTGGCCGGCGCGGCCGGGATCGCGCTGTCGCTGCTCACCTATTCGCTCGCCTCCGCGCCGACGCGCGTGGCGTCGCGCCTCGGCATGCGGGGTCTCAAGCGCCGCCGCGCGATCGAGAACAACCCGGCGTGGGCGCAGATCGAGCCGCTCGTGCGCTGGGTCGGCGTGCGCGTGAGCGGCATCCTCTCCGACGACTTCCGCCGGAGCCTCGATCGACAGCTGGGCCTCGCCGGCGATTGGCTCGGGCTCACGCCCGAGGAGTACGTCGGCCTCACCATCGTCTCCTTCCTCGGCGGCCTGCTGTTCGGCGGCGTCGCCGGCCTGATCACCGGCATCGGCGGGCTGATGGTCGCGATCTGCGGCCCGCTGTTCGCCTCGTTCCCCTACCTCCTGATCAGCGGCGAGGCGCAGCGACGGCTCAAGCAGGTCAACCGCGGCTTGCCGTTCGTGGTCGACCTGATGGCCCTGGCGATGAGCGCCGGCCTCGACTTCCCCGGCGCGATCCGTCAGGTCGTCGAGAAGTCGAGCGACTCGACCGACGCCCTCGTCGAGGAGTTCACGCGCATCCTGCAGGAGCTGCAGCTCGGGCGCACCCGCAAGCAGGCATTGACGGACTTCATGAACCGCGTGCCGACCGATCAGGTGACCGAGTTCGTGAACGCGGTCATCCAGGCCGAGGAGCGCGGCAACCCGGTCGCCGACGTGCTGCAGATCCAGGCGGGCATCGCGCGCATGCGACGCTCGGTGCGCGCCGAGGAGCTCGCGGCGAAGGCCGGCGTGGCGATGGTCGGGCCGCTGTTCCTGCTGTTCTTCTGCATCATGCTGCTGGTCGTGGCGCCGATGATCCTGAAGCTCGCGGCGGCGGAGTAGCGGGCGCGGGCGCAGGCGCAGGTGCAGGCGCAGGCGCAGGCGCAGGCGCAGGCTTGAACGCGAGGGAGTTCGTCCTCCGCTCGGGGCTCGGGATTGTCCCGGCGTGCTCGGTCGCGTCAAGGGTGCGCTCGACGCCTTCGGCGCCCTTGACTCGACCTGCGCGCGCCGGGGCGGGGGCTCTGCCCCGAGCGGCGGTGCGAATCGGTCGCGCGTGCGCGCCTCGGGGCGGAACGAGTACCGCGATGTTGAGGGTGTACTGGGTGAGTCTCGAGGTGGTCGCGGAGCTGCGGCCGGTCATTGCGCGCATCGAGCGGCATGACCGGGACTTGGCGCGGCAGACGAGGAGGGCTTCGACGTCCGTGCCGTTGAACATCGCCGAGGGATCGTTCGCGCACGGTGGGCATCGGCGGGAGCGCTATTAGACCGCGTGCTCGTCGATGCGCGAGACGATGGCGTGCTGCCACGCGGCAGAGAAGGCTGGGTACGACCCGCGCGTTGCGGAGACCACGTACGCGATGATGCGGCAGGTCATCGGCACGCTGGTGAACAACCTGAAGCGGTGAGGGCGCGACACGCAGGCGCCTGCGCACCGACACGCAGGCGCCTGCGCGGGCGCGACGCGCAGGCAGCAGGCGCGGGCGCGGGCGCGGGCGCGGGCGCAGAGCGAGGCGCAGGCGACGGGCGCGGCGAGAGACCGGCGACTTCGCTCCGATCTCTGTGCGTTCTTCGGTGGGTCCGAGTGCGGTCCGTCCGGCTCGCGCGAGAGCCCTCACGAGCGGAGGGACGACCCGCGACCAGCGCAGGCGGCATGGCCCTCTCGAAATCTTGTTTGGGACAGGCCCGCCCCAGCCTGCGCCGACGTGGTGAGCGGATGGCGCGACAGCGTCCGGGCCACCGTGAGGGGGTCTACGAGATTTCGAGAGGGCCATGCCGCCGGAGCGATCGGGAATCGATGCCCCGGAGCGAGCCCCCGACTCGCGCCACGTGCGGCGAGCGGGAGACCTCTGCGACGCCTCACTTCTTCATGAGGAAGAACGCGATCGCCGCGACGACCAAAAGCGCGATGAGCACGAAGATCATCGCGTTCGACTTCGGCGGCTCGGCGGGGGCGAGCGCCTCCTCGGCGGGCTTCGGCTTCTCGGGCTTCGGCTCCGGCTTGGAGGCGGCGAGCTTCGCCTCGGCGGCGGGCTTCTCCGCGGGGAGCGGCTTGGCCTCGACGACGGGCTTCGGCTCGGGCTTGGCGACCACGACCGGCTTCTCTTCGACCGGCGCGGGCGCGGGCGCGGGCGCGGGCGTGGGGGCGCCGACGGCGACGACGGGCGCGGCCTGCACGGCGACGACCGGCGCGACCTGGACCGGAGCCGGCTCGGGCGCAGGCGCAGGCGGGGGCTCGACCGGCACGGGCTCGATCGGCGCGGCCACCTTCGGCGCGGCGGGCGTCGCGACCTTCGGCGCGGCGGGCGTCGCGACCTTCGGCGCGGCGGGCGTCGCGACCTTCGGCGCGGTAGGCGTCGCCACCTTCGGCTCCGCCTGACGCGCGCCGAGCATGCTCGGGAGCTTCGGAGAAGGCGTCACGAGGCGCGGCTCGGCGTGCTTCGCGGCCGGCTTCGGCTCGCGCTTCGACGACGGACCAGCCGCCGGCGTGGGCTTCGCCGACACGGGCGCGGCCGCGGGCGTGACGACCTTCGGCTCGGGCTTCGCCTCGGGCTTCGCCTCGACGATGGCGCCCTGCACCACCCAAGTGGCCTGCGCCGGGAGCGTCACCGGCTCGCCGCCGACGAGGATCTCCATGGCCGGGCGGGTCTTGCGGCGGGCCTGGCCGAAGAGGGGGACGTCGACCGTCGACGCGCCGTTCGCCTGCGAGAGCGCGGCGGCGAGGCGGCGCGCGCCCTCTTCGTGCTTCTTGCTCGCTTCGGCGTTGGACGTCGCCTCGGCCTCGAACGCGTCGAGATCGACGCCCTGCAGGCCGCGCGCGTCGGTCGAGAGGCGCGGCAGCGCGTTGGCGAGCTCCACCGACAGCTCGTCGAGCGCGCCGTTGGATGCGTGCCGGAGCAGCCGATCGATGAAGCCGTCGAGGTGGCGCTGGATGTCCTCGTTCGAGCTCCCGCCCTCGAGCGCGGGCGCGATCATCTCGAGCAGATCGCCGTGGATGTTGATCGGCTTGTCGCTGCCGCCCTCGCCGAAGTAGACGAAGCCGCCGGTCACCCGGTCGTAGCCGACGGTGTGCACGCGCACGCCGCGCTCGACGAGCTTGGGAACGACGTCGCTGGTGACCGCCACGATGAGCAGCGTCTCGGCGGCGCGGTGCGCCAGCGGGTGACGCGACTTCGCGATGCGGTTCTCCGGCAGCGTGAGCCCGAGCTCTTCGCGCAGCGCCTCGCTGAGATCGCTGCGCACGATCACCGAGAGCTCCTGCGACCACTCGGTGATCCCCTTCGGCGTGATCCACCCCGCCGCGGGGCCGGTGGCGACGACGGCGCCTTCAGGGGATTCGGCGTGACCGACGTGGACCACGCCGGGGATCGCGAGCGAGACAGTGGCTTGAGACATCGTCGGGGGACCGCCCTTTCGATCCGCGTTCCATCGAACGCAGGCGTTGTGGAGAGTTGATCAGGTCAGCTGCGGCGGGTTCGGCTTCGGCGCCTTGGGGCCGAGCTTGGTGGGATCGCCCTCGCAGAGCTGCCGCACGATCTCATCGTAGAGATAGTCGAAGCGCGCCCGCACGGGCGCCGGGACGCGCTGCTCGAAGTTCTGTCGCGACAGCGCGATGTCTTCGTAGAGACGCTCGTAGAGATCGCCGTGCTCCTTGCCGAGGCGGCACTCCTCCTCGTGATAGAGCTTGATCTCCGACACGAACAGGCGCGCGAGCCGCCGGGCGTTCGCGTGCGCCGGATCGGCCTTCTCGAGCTCCGCGGTCGCGGTGTTCTGCGCCTGCTTGAGGCGCTCGAGCAGCTTCGACTTCGGCTTCTCGGCAGGCGCGGGCGCGGCCGGTGCAGGCTCGGGCTTCGCCTCGGCGACGGGTGCGGCCGGCGCGGGCTCGGGCTTCGACGCGGGTTTCGGCTCGACGATCGGCTCGGGCTTGGCGACGGGCTTCGCCTCGACGGGCTTCGTCTCGACCGGCTCCGGCACCGGCGTCGGCCTCGCCTCGACGGGCTCGGGCTTCGGCGTCTCGACCTCGGGCGGAGGCGCCTTGACGACCACCGGCGCGGGACGCGGCGAAGGAGGCGCCGGCTCGGGACGCGGCGACGGAGGCGCCGGCGTCGCGATCTTGCCGAGCGCCGGCTTCGCGGGCGCGGGCTTGACGGGCTCGGGACGCGGCGACGGAGGCGCGGGCGTCGCGATCTTGCCGAGCGCCGGCTTGGCAGGCGGCGGACCCATCGGACGCGCCGGCGGGACCCTCGACGGCTCCTTCGCCTCGGCCTTCGCCGGGGGCGGAGTCGACTGCTTGGCGAGGGGCTTCGGCGAGATCAGCAGCTTCGCCGCAGCCGAGGGCTTCGCGGCGGGACGCCCTGCGACCGGAGGGGTCGAGGGCGCCGGGCGCGGCGTCGTCGGCGCCGGCGTCGGAACGCGCTGGACCGCGGGCTTCACCGCGGCAGGCGCCGGCGAAGGCTCCTTCGCGGGCTCGGGCATCGGTGCCGGAGTCTTGACGCGCTCGGCGACCGGCTCGGCAGCGATGGCGGCGAGCACCGGCTCGGCCACCTTCGGGGCGGCTGCGGGCGTCACCGGCACGACGGGCGCCTCGGGCTTCGCGGGCTCGGGCGGCGCGACGACGGGCTCGACCTTCGGAGGCGGCAAGACCGGCGGCGGGAGCGGCTCCTTCGCGAGCTCGGGCTTCGGCTCGGGCTTCTTCTCTTCGGGCTTCTTCTCGGCCGGCTTCGCCGGCGGAGGCGCCGGCTTGCGCATGGCCAGGATCAGCAGCGCGATGATGACGACGACGCCGACGACGATGTAGACGACGGGAATCCCCCCGAGGCTTTCGGGCATGGCCCTATGGTGCCCGAATCGGAGACCAAACGGGCAACTCCGTGCGCGTCGGGTGGACGAATCGTACAATCGGCCGCCTCGGCGCCCGCGCGGGGGTCAGGGCAGCGCGAGCCGCCCCTCCCCTGCCCCGGATTCGATCGACGAGGCTTGACTTGGCCACCGCGACCGCGCGACAGGCCGGCGGTCGTCGAGCAGCGAAGCGACCCCTCACGGCAACGTGACGAACCCGTCCGGCACGAGCGCGGTCGCGAGCATCACGTCGTCGATGTCCTGGTGCTCGGTCCAGCTCTCGACGCGACGGTGCTCCGGTCTCCGCCAGAAGGCGGTGATCTCTTCGTTAAGCGGGACGTACGGCTCGAGCGCGGGCTCGTTCACCCGCGCGACCGCCCGAAGACCGATGGCGAGCCCGAGCTCGCGAAAGGCGAGGCGACTCTCCGCGGGGCTGCGCAGCTCGTGACCGAAGGTGTCGAGCCCCTCGAGCGCGGCGTCGATCAGCTGTCGAAGCAGCTGCGGGTGGCCGCCCAGCTGCGCCACGCGCGACGCGTCCGCGAGCAGCCCGCCGAGACCGAGCGCGTCGTCGGTCGAGAGGTCCTGGCCGGCGACGATCGACGAGAGCCAGTCGATCGCGTCGCCGAGGGTGGTCTTCTCGCCGAGCGCGATCGCGGTCTCGTCGATCTGCAGACAGGTGACGAGCCCGTCGAGAGGATCGTGGTGCCCCATCGACGCCACCAGCGGCCGCGAGAGATCGATGCTCATCTTCCAGTACATCCGCCGGCCGTGCGTGAACCTCTCGAACGCGACCCGCGCCAGATCCCGCGCGTGCCGGTGGAGCTGCACGTCCCGCCGCGCGCGGGCCGCGACGTCGAGCGCGTGCATCCACCGGGTCAGGTAGTGGAAGTACTGCCCGTCACGGTCCCACTCGAGGCTCGCGTCGTACGGTTCGTCGGGCGCGCGCTCGGGGAGCGACTTGCCGATGCGCAGGCCCCCGGCCGTCGGTCGCGCGGCGCCCTCCTCCTCCGAGAGCCCGCTGAGCCAGCCGCTTCGCCCGTCGTCGCCGCGGTGACGGCCGAGCGTGTGGTGCACGCGATCGATCAGCCTCGTCGCGAGGTCGTCAAGGCTCGCGTCGCCCGTGACGCGCGCGAGCCCGACGAAATTGCAGACGGCGAACGCGTCCGTCCAGAGGTAGCGGCGCTGCGGCGCAGCCGACGTGACCCCCGTCCGCTCGGCGAAGGAGCGCATGAGCTGCCGGGCCTCTTCGGTGGCGTGCGGGTCGGCCACGGGGTGGTGAGTTGCAAGCCACACGCCGGAGGTGAGCCGAGCGTGGACGCGCTGCTCGGATCGGGTGGTCGCCAATCCTGCTGCCGCACGCGCGGGCCGATCGGGGTTCGAAGGTCGAAGGTCGAAGGTCGAAGGTCGAAGGAGAACGAGACCGAGGGCGAGAACGAGTCTCGCCTTTGACCTCGCTTCCGCGTTCGCCTCCGCGTTCGCCTCCGCGTTCGCCTCCGCGTTCGCCTCCGCGTTCGCGTTCGCGTCCGCGTTCCCCCGTCACTTCCCCGTCGACAACTTCATCAGCTCCGCGCACTCCGCCTTCACCCGCGGCCACTCGAACCCGACGTTCGTCGCCGTCTGGCACCGGAGGTCCTGCACCGCGAACACCTTCGGGTACTTCCCGAACAGCGGGGTCCCCGCGTCCCACGCGTCCTTCAGCTTGCCCGCGCGGAACGCCTCGACGGCGCGCGTCCACGTCGGGACGTCCGCCTTGTCGAGCTCCGGCGGGACCTCGACGAACGGCACCTTCGCCGGAGCAGGCGCCGCGGGCGGCGCGGCGGCGGGCGGCGCGACGGCGCGGAGATCCGTCATCAAGGCGGCGCGCTCCTTGTCGTCCCACGGCGCGGTCGCGCCCTCGTAGTAGTGCAGCAGGTCCGTCGCCCACGACCGCACGTCGGCGTCGTCGCGGTGCGCGACGCCGATCGACAGCAGAGCGGTCGCCGCGGGGCCGAACGCGTGCATCTTCTTCGAGTACGACGGCACCATGAAGTGCTCGTCGCCGGTCTGGTGCACCGCGCCGAGCGTGTGGCCGATTTCGTGGAGGAGGATCGAAACCGAGCGGTGTCGTTTGCGCTCGGCGACGAGCTGGAGGCGCTCGGAGGGGTCGAGCTCGTCGTACGCCGCCTCCGCCGCCTCGTGCTCGCCGAGATCGCTCGAGGCACGCAGCACGACGTGGCGGCCGAGGAGCCCGGCGATCCCGAGGTCGTGGAACGAGCGCGTGTACTTGGGGAAGCTCCCCACCAGGCCGATGACCCAGCCGACGTCTTCGCCTCGATCGTGGACGCGGAGCGCCGCGAGCGCCTGCGGCAGATCGTCCTGCGGCGACGCCCAGCTCTCGAGCGAGGCGATGTCGAGGCGCGTCGAGGCGGCGTGCACGAGCACCGTGTTCGCCTCGTCGACCACCGCGCGCATCTCGTGCTTCCAGTCCATCGTCTGCGCGCTGAACTGCGGCGTGGCCCACAGCCGCACCTTGAACACGTGCTTGGCGACCTTCGGCGCGCGCTCGATCGACGCGGGCGAGAGCGACGCCGGTCGCTCGGCGGCGGCCAGATGCTTCTGGGCGGTCGTTCGATTGCCCCAGCTCGAGTCGTAGAAACATCCGCCGAGGATCGCCGACACACCGAGCACGATTCCGAGAGCCCGCACGCGCGCATCATCCGCGAACCGTCGAAGACGCACAACGGCCGCGGCGACCTTCGACGCGCGGGACAAAGCGACAATTCGTGTCGCAGATCATGGTCGAGGCCGTCGGCCACTTGAACGCGCCAGCCCCCTCATACGTCTCTCCCCCATGCGCATCGCTTCCTCGCTCCCCCTCCTCTTCGTCTCGTTGCTCTCCGCGTGCGGGGGCTCGGTCTCCGAAGGCACCGCCGACGCGGGCTGCGACGGCGCCCACTGTGGCAGCCCGATCGGTCCCCCCGGCGAGGCCGGCCCCATCCCCGAAGCCTCCGTGCCCGAGGCCTCCGTCCCCGACGCCGACGCGACGCCGCCCGTCGCCGGCGCCAAGCCTCCCGCGCGTCCGACCACCGGCGGCGGCGGCACCGCCACGACGAGGTGGTTCGCCGTCAAGCGGCTGCAGCTCGGCGTCAGCGATCGCGTCACCGGCGCGCCTTCGGCGTACGCGTGGCAGCAGTACGGCTGGGACCTCGACGGGCGCGCCACCAGCGCCGAGGACTCGAAGATCAGCCTCGACAGCTGTAAGCGGCCCGCGGGGTCGCCGACCAAGGTCCTCACCGATGGCGCCCTCGGCCGCGACAACAACTTCGGACAGCACTTCATGGCCGTCATGAAGTCGCTCAAGTCCGACATCGAAGAGGCAGTCAACGGGCAGATCGCCGGCGGCGAGAGCACCCTGCTCCTCCGCCTCGACGGCGTCGGCGGCGACGACGACCCGTCGGTACCCGGTGCGCTCTATGTCGCGGGCGCCCGCGGGGCCGCCCCGATGTGGGACGGCGCCGACGTGTGGCCGATCGACGGCACCTCCGTCGACTCCATGAAGGAGCCCAAGGCGAAGTTCCCCAAGGGCTACATGGCGGGCGGCGTCTGGGTGAGCGGCGAGATCGGGTCGACGACGACCGCGTTCCCCCTCCCCGGGTTCCTCGGCATGGGCGCGTGGGTGACGCTCGAGAGCGCCGTGCTCACCTTCGACGTCAAGACGGGCGCCAACGGCACCATCGGCGGCGGCGTCGCCGTGTCCAACCTCATCGCGGGGTTTCGACCGGCGTTCGAGAGCTTCGGCATCTGCCCCGGCAACGCGACCTACGACCAGCTCGTCATGACCCTCGCCCAGAGCGCCGATCTGGTCTCCGGCGCGCCGCAGCTGCAGGACACGGCGCGCACGTGCGACGCCATCTCGATCGGCCTCGGCTTCGTGGCCGTTCCCGTGCAGCCAGCGACCTCCATCGTCACGAAGCCGGCGCCGCCGTCGGAGTGCCCGTAGGCGGCCCTTCAGGGCGACAGCTCCGAGGACCGCGCCGCTCGACCCTCGGCCCGCTTCACGGCTTCTCGTGCATCCCGTCGTACATTCGCAGCGCCTCGCGGATCGCACGGTTGGCCTCGTAGGGGCCGCTGAAGTCCTCGACCACGACCGTCTTGTTCTCGAGGCGCTTGTAGTCCTCGAAGAAGCGCTTCAGCTCGTGCAGGCCGTGCTGCGGCAGCTCGCGGATGTGCGTGTAGTGGGCGTAGGCCGGATCATCGAGGCTGATGGCGATGATCTTGTCGTCGAGCCCCTTCTCGTCACGCATGCTCATCATGCCGATGGCGCGCGCCCGCACGATCGTCAGCGGCACCACCGGCTCCTGGCCGAGCACCAGCACATCGAGCGGATCGCCGTCGTCGCAGAAGCTCCGGGGGATGAACCCGTAGTTGGCGGGGTAGTGCACCGCCGAGAACAGCACCCGATCGAGCTTGAGCAGCCCGGTCTTCTTGTCGAGCTCGTACTTGTTCTTCGAGCCCTTCGGGATCTCGATGACGGCGTAGAAGCCCTCTTCGATGGGCTCGGGGACTTCGATGTCGTGCCAGGGATGCGCGGCCATGTTCCTTCGGCTTCATTCGCTCTGCGGAGTCGTGGCGTCCAGCCCGAGTCGTACGATCACCGGCGGCGAGAAGCCGGCGCTCGGCTGATCACGAAGACCGCCAGCCGTCATCGCATCCGCTCAGTCGAGCACGCACTGGATCGGCTGCGCACGCCGACCGGTCGGCGGCGCGTAGTGCTCATCGGCGTGCGACCCGGATCCTCTGCTCCCTATCACCCCTTCCCGAGCCGCGCCTCCAGCTCCGCGACGCGCGCGAGCGCCGCCTCCTTCGCCGCGCGCTCGCGCTCCTCGGCCGTCAGCCACCACTGCGTGCCCTCGCGATCGTCGGCGACGCGCAG
>JACPFM010000220.1 GCA_016182965.1 Deltaproteobacteria bacterium
ATCCGGCGCGGGCTCCAAGAGCTCGGCCCAGCAGCGAGAATGCTGGCGCTGCTGAATTAAGGCGCCGGATGAGACCAATGGTCAGGACTGAAGTCCGGGGCACCGACTGCACCTCAAGTCCTTCGGACTTCACCGACTCGCCGGACCGGCTTGGGGCTATCGCTGCAAGGACGTCCGGCAGCGAACATGCCTGAGAAACGGAGGGCCGGCGAGTTCAATGCGCCAGTCGACCGCTGCACTTCCTCGATACGAGCAGCTCGCAGCCCGGAGGGCTTCGCCCGGCTGTCGGTGCCCCGGACTTCAGTCCGGGGGAGACAGCTCTCGCGTCGCCGCAGGGGCCTTCACCAGTGGGTGAGCGCGCTCTCGAGCGCCCACTTGGTGACCATCGCCGTGCGGCCCTGGCGGTTCTTCACGAAGGTGCTCTTGGTGCTCGAGATGAAGAACCAGGTCGAGGGGAAGAAGTCGAGCCGGTAGGTGACGTACGGGAACGTCGTCGTAAAGTCGCGCGCGGCCCAGGTCCCGCTGAACGGGACGTACGCGTCAGGGCTCGCGAACCTCGGATCGACGCGGTTGATGGACGAGTAGCTCGGCGCCCACCGCTGCAGGGCGAGCAGCTCGAAGTTGTCGCGCTGCGACCACGTGCCCTGGTGGACGACGTGGAAGGCGTGCGACGGGCAGCCCATGTCTTCGACGTAGTGGAGGATGATGCCGAGGTACCAGTAGGCCTTGCCTTTGGCGCCGGCGGCGTAGGTGTTGCGGGCGCGGGCCCAGAGGAGATCGGCGCGATCGGCGCCCCAGTTGGTCCCCTGCACCTCGACACGGAGCGCCTCCTGCTCGGCGTCGTCGACCGGCAGCTCGTGCAGCTCGCGGTTGGCGCCGTCGACCAGCTGCGCGCGATAGGTGGACAGCTCGGGGTAGCGCGCCTTCAGCGAGTCGATCGCGAACTCGGTGAGGTACGAGTGCGTCGCGTGCGTGGGGTTGCCGTCTTGGCTGTCCCACGCCTGCTCCTGGTCGCTGACGGGCCCTTCTTCGATCTGCGGGTCGGCGGGCTGTGCGATGCAGCCGGCGAAGGCGAGGGCGAACAACGGGAACAGGTGGATCGCGCGCATTTTGGACTCCTCCCGAATGGGGGCCTACTTACAGCTGCGCACCCGGTACTCCTGTCACCTACACCTGTCAAAGACTTCGCCTCTGGCGCGCCTCCTTTGCGCTCGACCTGGATGAAACGCTCACTTCGTCGGCAGCCCCGCCGCCACGCGGATCGCGTTGGCGCGCGCCGCGCGTGCGCGGCCGTCGACGCCGGGCATCGTCGCCTCGGCGTCGAGCAGCGCGGCGACGACCATCGCCTTCTCGCCGCCCACGGTGCGCACCACCGTCTCCGGGTCCAAGCGGTCGAGCATCGACCGCGGCATGCCGACGAAGGACCGGTACGCCTCCTCGAGCGCCGCGGTCGCTTCGTCGTACTTCGCCTCTTTGACGAGGCCCATGATGCGCGCGATGACCTCGGCGAGCTGCTTGATCATCCGGATGAGGAAGTCCTCGCGGATCATCCCCGAACGATCGCCGCGCGCGTCACGGCCGGCAACCCGCTCACGGGCAGTCCGGCGCCACGCGGCCGTCTTTGCCGGTATAGACGTACGCGTCGGAGACGTAGCCGGTGCCGATCTTGTCCCACAGGGTCGTGGTGCCGAACGTGCCGGTCACGCGCGAGCCGACCTGCTGGCAGCGGATGGTGACGCGCGCGCCGTCGGCGACCGACCCGATCGCCTTGTAGCCGGTGCCGGGGCCGGAGCGGATGGTCAGTGCGACACCGGAGGGCGTATCGACGCGAGCGGAGAAGCCGCCGCTGGTGTCGCCGCCGCCGTCCCCGCCGCCGCTGCTGCAGTTGTTGCTCGTGTACGTCTTGTAGCCCCAGTAGTGCGCGGCAGCGCCGTTGAAGCGGACCGTCTGCGTGTAGCCGTTGCGCCGCTGCTCGTAGTGCAGGTGCGCGCCGTACGAGCCGCCGGTGTTGCCGACGGTGCCGATCTTCTGGCCGCGGAGGACCTGCTGGCCGACGTAGACGGACTGCGAGGAGAGGTGGGCGTAGCGCGTGGTGTAGCCGTTGCCGTGGTTGATCTCGATCCACCGGCCGTAGCTCGTGTTCCCGAGGTTCTCGACGCGCGAGACCCGACCCGAGGCGGCTGCGACGACCGTGTCGCCCTCGTCGCCGCTGCGGTTGAAGTCGACGGCCAGCTGCGGGCTGTGGTTGGTGCGGGTCTGTCCGAGCCACGCCTGCCCGCAGGGGAACGGGAGCTGGAAATTCGGCGCCGCCCCGACCTCGGCCTGCGCGCCGCGCCCTTCTTCGTCCTCGCCACCTTCCCACGGCTCGTCGCCGGCGTACTCCTCTTCGCCGTCGGCGGTGGCGACGCACGCGGGCGTGAAGCCAAACGCGAAGAGCGCGACCGAGACGAGCGCAAACGCCGAGCGAACTTGCTTGAGGGTCGTGGTGTCCATCGGCAGGACGACTTTGCAGGGACGATGCCGACCCGCCGATCGCGAATTCATCGAAGGATTCCGGTGTAGGCGCGAGGAGTGCGGGGCCGGTGGGGGCACGTCGAAGTGACGTCGCACGAGCGTGACACCGGCCGACGCTTCCGATCGAGTCGCTCAGGGGCCGAGCACCACCGACTGCGCGGCGACCCACCCCGTCTTGCCCGACGCGGTCTTCACCTTCACGAAGCCCTTGTTCGAGAGCTCGAGCACCTCCACCATCACCCGCGGGGGAACCGTCTCGATCAGGGCGGCGCTCGCCGACGGATCGACGCGGACCTCGGCGCTCGCGCGGGTCATCACGCTCGGCGCCGCGGAGGGCGCCGCCGACGCGGCGGGCTTCGACGCGGGCGGCTCCGGCTCCTTGTCGAAGAACCGCACCTTGACGAAGTACGCCACCGCGGCGAACAGCGCGACGTCGATCACGTTGTGGTACCAGCGCCGCCCCGTCTTCTTCTTTCCACCCTCCGCCTCTTCGGCGGCGCGCGCCTCGGCGCGCTTCCTGGCGCGCTCCGCCGCGCCCTGCGTGGGGTAGCGATCGGCGGGCTCGGTCGTCTCGTCGCGTTCTTTCGCAGCCTCGCGATCGTCGGGCTCGGTCATGGCTGGGCCGATGATACCGCGACCGCACCGGAACGCTGGCACGACCATCCGAGGCCGATTACGGCCGTGCCCCGCCTGCGGTTGGCCCGGCGGATGCTGAAGGTCCGACTCGAGGTCATGCTGCGCAGTGAGGAGCAGTCCGAGCTCAACTCGGAGACAGTCCCGGCGGGCACGGCGCGCACGACCGAGTCGCTGCGCGTCGTGCTCGACGCTGCGCTCGATGCCGTCATCGCGATGGACGAGTCGGGGATCATCCGCGAATGGAACCTGCAGGCGGAGGCCCTGTTCGGCTGGACTCGACAAGAGGCGATCGGCCGCACCGTCGCCGACACCGTCGTGCCGCCCCGGGCGAGGGATCACCACCTGCGCGGCCTGCGACGGTTCCGCGAGACCGGTGACGCGCCGATCCTCGGCAAGCGGCTCACGCTCGACGCTCGCGACAAGAGCGGTCGAGAGATCCCGATCGAGCTCCGGGTCACCGCGCTGCGCCTGCCCGACGGGCTCCGCTTCATCGCGTTCATCAACGATCTGACGGTGATGCGCGGGCTCGAGCGCGAGCAGCGCAACGTCGTCGCGCAGATCGACGCGCAGCGACAGCTCTTCGCCACCATCTTGAGCAACGCCCCCGCGGGCATCGCGCTGATCTCGAGCCACGACTTCACCATCGAGTTCGCCAACCCTGCCTTCCACGCGCTGTCGCCCGGGCGGACGCTGCAGGGGCGACCGGCGCTCGACGCGTGGAGCGAGATCGCGCACCAGCTCGAGCCGCTCTACCGGCGCGCGCTCGGCGGCGAGACCATCCACCTCGTCGACGAGCGCTTCCGCATGCACCCCCCCACCGACGGTGCGCTCGAGGATCACTGGTTCACGTTCACCATGGTGCCCATCCGTCGCGAGGGCCCGGCGATCGACGCGATCCTGGTGGTGGCGGTGGAGACCACCGACCAGGTGCGCGCGCGCAGTCAGGTCGCCGAGCTCGCGTCGCTCGCGCGGCAGCGGGCGGCGGAGCTCCGCGGGATCATCGACCACATGGCCGACGCCGTGTTCGTCTGCGACCAGAACGGTCGCCTCACGCTGGTGAACGCCGCCGGCGCCGCCCTCATCGGCTTCGATCACACGCGCGTCCGCGACCTCACGCTGACCGATCTCGCGGCGCGCGAGCTCACCGACCACGGACGCGAACGGCAGGTCCACGAGCTCGCGCTGTCGCGCGCCCTGCGCGGCGAGTCGGTGGTGGTACGCGACGTGATCGTCCGGCGGGCGTACGACGGCGCCGAGCGCTGGGTGCGCAGCAGCGCGGCGGCGATCCGCGACGACAGCGGCGCCGTCCTCGGCGCGGTCGAGGTGGCGCGCGACGTGACCGACGCCGAGCGACTGGAGCGCCTCAAGCGCGAGTTCGTCCGCGCGGCCGCGCACGAGCTGAACACGCCGGTCACCGTGGTGACCGGCTACGCGCAGGTGCTCGCCAGACAGCTCCAGGGCGTGCCGGCCTCGAGCCGCGAGATGCTGGAGGGGCTGCACCGCGGCGTCGAGCGGATGGAGACGATCGTCCGCGCCCTCACCTACGTGACCCGCATCGAGCTCGGCGAGCTGGCCCTGGCGCGCGAGCGGCTCCGCTTCGACGAGCTGGTCGACCGCGTGGTCACCCGGATGACGCGGCGCCCCGTGGGCATCACCGTGCGCGTCGCGCGGCTCGACGCCGCGATGATCGACGCCGATCGCGACGGCATCGAGCAGACCGTCCGCAACCTCCTGAGCAACGCCATCCGCTACTCGAAGCCCGGATCGAGCGTGGAGGTGTCGCTCGCGGTCGCCGCGGCAGCGGCGGCGGGACGCTCCGGAGCGGCGCCGGGGGGCGGGCAGGACGCGGTGCTGTCGGTGCGTGACTGGGGCGCGGGCATCCCTAAGGAGCGGCAAGCCCGCATCTTCGAGCGCTTCTATCGCGCCCACACCGACACGGCCTACGACTTCGAGGGGCTCGGCGTGGGCCTGTACATCTCGCACGAGATCGTGACGCGGCTCGGCGGTCGCATGTGGTTCGAGAGCGTCGAGGGGAAAGGGAGCATGTTCCACGTCGCCTTCCCGATCGCGCCGTCGGGTGCAGCATGAACGCGCAGGGTTGCCACACGGTCCTCGTGGTCGAGGACGATCCCGAGATCCGCGAGCTCGAGACGTTCCTGCTCGGCGCGGAGGGTTACTGCGTCGTCGCGCTCCCGGACGGCGAAGGCGTCCTCGAGCGGGCGAAGGCCGACGACGTCGACCTCGTGCTCCTCGATCTGATGTTGCCCCGCAAGCACGGCAACCAGGTGCTCGAGGAGCTGCGCAACGATCCGGCGACCAGCAACGTGCCCGTGATCGTGGTGTCGGCGTACCCCAAGCAGCTGCAGGCCACGCCGCAGGTGAAGATGGTCCTCGCGAAGCCTTTCGATGTGACCGATCTCCTCGACGCGGTCGGCGAGACGGTCGGCGACGGAGCGAAGGCGCCGCGGAGCGGCGCATGAACCAGCCCGTCGTCGGACGCCCGTCCCTCCTGCCGACCGTCGTGCAGCTCGACGCGCCGCCCTCGGCGCGCGACATCCGCGACGCGACGCTGATCAAGGAGGGAGACGTCTTCCTCCTGACGGACCTGGAGGGGAACGCGCCGATCGGCAACAGCAACGGGTACGGCCTCTACTACGGCGACACGAGGTTCCTCTCCGGATACGAGCTCGCGATCGCGGGGCTGCGGCCGACCGTCCTGCTGTCGAGCACGCGCTCGCAGTTCATGAGCGCGCAGGTGCTCACCAACCCGAACCTCGTGCTCGCCGACGGGCGCGCGGTCACCGAGCAGACGATCCAGGTCCGCCGCTACCGGGTGATCCGGGGCGCCGAGATCTCCGAGTCGCTCGCCTTCCAGAACCTCAACGCCTTCGCCATCGACCTCGACGTCGAGATCCGGTTCGCCGCCGACTTCTTCGACATGTTCGAGGTGCGCGGGATCGTGCAGAGCGCGCGGCGCGGCGTCGCGGAGCCGCCGGCGTTCGACGGCGACCGGATGCGCTTCCGCTACCACGGGCGCGACGATGTGCTGCGCGTCACCGAGATCGCGTTCGAGCCCATGCCGGCGATGACCGACCCGGGTACGGCACGGTACGCGCTCCACCTCGCGCCGGGGGAGTCGAAGCGCCTCGCCATCGTGGTGCGCATCTCCGAGCAGCATCGGCAGGAGGCGCCGCGGGCGCCCCGCGGCGAGGCGACCCTGATCGGCTACCGGCGCACGATGTCCGAGCAGGCGACGATCGAGACCAGCAACGAGCTGTTCAACGCGATCCTCCGTCAATCACGGCTCGATCTGCGGCTGCTGCTCGGGGGCACCAAGGAGGAGCCGTTCATCTGCGCGGGCATTCCCTGGTACGCGACGCTGTTCGGCCGCGACTGCCTGATCACGGCGATGCAGGACCTGTGGCTCACGCCGATGCTCGCGCGCAGCGCCCTCAAGCTGCTCGCGCGATACCAGGGCACGCGCGACGACCCCGAGCGCGACGAGGAGCCGGGCAAGATCATGCATGAGCTGCGGCGCGGCGAGCTCGCGCGTATCGGCATGATTCCGTTCAATCCGTACTACGGCACGATCGACGCGACGCTGTTGTGGATTCGGCTCCTCGCCGACTACTTCCGCACGACGGGCGACGTCGAGCTGGTGCGCGAGCTGCGACCGAACCTCGACGCGGCGCTCTCGTGGATCGAGCGCTCCGGCGATCTCGACGGCGACGGCTTCGTCGAGTACCGCTGCCGATCGGGGAAGGGCCTCGTCAATCAGGGGTGGAAGGACTCCTCCGACGGGATCGTCCACGCCGACGGCTCGCTCCCCGAGTCGCCGATCGCGTTGGTCGAGGTGCAGGCCTATCTCTACGCGGCGTACCGCGGCGCCTCGTCGTTGTTCGACGCGCTGGGCGAGCTCCCTCGCGCGACGGAGCTCGCGTTGCGCGCTCGGATGCTCCGCGACGCCTTCGAGCGCGCCTTCTACATGCCGTCCGAGGGTTTCTACGCGACGGCGCTCGACGGCGCCAAGAGGCAGGTCGCGAGCGTTTCGTCCAACGCCGGCCACGCGCTGCTGTGCGGGATCGTGTCTGCGGAGCGTGGAGAGGCGATCGCGCGACGGCTGATGGCGGAGGACGTCTACAGCGGCTTCGGCATCCGCACGCTGTCGATGCGCGAGGTCCGCTACAACCCGGCCGGCTACCACCTCGGCACGATCTGGCCGCACGACAACGCGCTGATCGCGCTCGGCTTCAAGCGTTACGGGCAGGAGACGCTCCTCGCCGAGCTGTTCACCGGCTTGTACGACGCCGCGCCGCACTTCCCCGGCCTGCGTACGCCGGAGCTCTTCTGCGGCTTCGCGCGCACCGCGTTCGGCGTGCCGGTGCGCTACCCGGTCGCCTGCAGCCCCCAGGCGTGGGCGGCGTCGGCGTGGAGCGCCCTGTTGCAGGCGACGCTGGGCATCTTGCCGGTCGCCTCTCGCCGGGAGCTGCGGATCTGTCGCCCGAGCCTGCCGCCCTGGTTGCAGTGGGTGGACGTGCGCGGGCTATCGGTCGGAAGTGGCCGTATCGATCTCCGCTACGAGCGTGTCGGCGATCACACCGCCGTCGACGTGCGCGCCATGCGCGGCGACGTCCGCGTGGCGCTGGTCAGCGCCTGGGACCCTGACGACGTGAGCCCGATGATCGCGCCCTGAGGCGGCAAATCTGGCCGAGCGCCGGCCGCCGACCGCGACCACCGTCGAGCCAGCGCACGGTCGAGCTCGCGCAACGCGCTCACCCGTCGCTTCGATGACCAGAAGCGGATGCTACCCGAGTGGCATTGCCCGGTGTGTCGCCTCGAGTCGGTCAATCAGCAGAGGATCTGACGGGGCCTGCTCGCGCCGCTCAGGCGCCGCGCGCCCAGCGCTGCAGGCTCCACGTGGCGCCGAAGCCGATCCACATCGCGGCCCCGACCGCCGGCTGTCCGGCGCGCGCGACGAGCGCGGCGTCGAGCAACGAGATGCCCGCGGTCATCGCGGCGACCGCCTGTCCGGTCCGCCGGTGCACCATCCACGCGGTGGCCTGCGCCGTCCACGCGGCGAAGGCGAGGACCACCGCGGCGCCGGCGAGGGTCCGCGCCGCGCCGAACGTGAAGAGCAGCGGCGCCCACAGCAACACCAACGGCGCGAGCGATCCGAGCTCTGGGAGCTTCTCCTGCTTGGCGGCCCAGGTGAGCCCGACCAGGTAGGCTCCGAGGCAGGTCGCGCCTACGATCACCGGCATCGCCACGCTGCCCGAGACCACCAGCGCGCTGGTGACGAAGACGAGCACGCGACAGGCCGCCATGATCAGCGGCGAGAGCGGATTGCCCTTGTGCCAGATGTCGTAGAGGACGATGGTCGCGCCGAGCGTCACGCTGGAGGCGATCGGCAACAACCCCCGTCCGGTCGCGAGCGACGCGGCGGCGACGCCGGCGCACCCGAGGGCGAGGAGCCCGAAGCCGACGGCGAACACCTCCCACGCGCCGATCTCGCCCGCGGGGATCGGCCGCTCGGGCCGCTCGCGCGCGTCGATCTCGCGATCGAAGGCGTCGTTGAGGAACATGCCGCCGACGTAGAAGGCAGCGTGCGCGAGGACGAGCGGCGCGAGCACCGCGACGGTCGGGGCGGCGCCCGCGAGGATGACCGCCGCGACGACGTCGGTGAACACCGTCGGCAGGTTGGAGACCCGGCCGAGTCGAACGTACGTCCGCGCGCGCATGCGTTCACCCCCCGGCGACGTCCGGCCCGTCGCGTCGAGGCACCGCGACCCGCTCGAGAGGGGTGACCATCGCCGCCATCGCGAGAGGTCCGATGCACGACGCCGGGCGCGCGCTCGGGCCTCAGAGCGCGGGCGGGAAGATCGTGTCGTCGATGCGCGGCGTGGAGGCCGTCGCTCCGACGAGCTTCCAGCCGGAAGAGCCCATCGAGACCTCCACGTCGATCTGCTGGATCTTCGACGCGCAGCGGAGGACGAAGATCTCGACGGGCACGTCGCCGGCGGAGAACGTCGTCGAGGGCTCGTCGGGCGTGGAGTCGGAGGCCACCTTGCCGTGGACCTCGAGGAAGATGTCGGACACCGAGGTGCTCGCGACCTTCCCGCCGACGAACGCCCAGATGGCGTCCTTCACGTCGTCGTCGGCCTCGCGCATGCGGAACGCGCCGCCGGGGTGCTTCAGGACGCCGAGGTAGCGCACGATGAAGTTCGCCTGATCGGAGAGCGCCGTGCCGCCGAGATCGCGGAAGCCGTCGACGTCGGTCACGGCGAAATTGTCGCCGCTGCTCGTGTCGACCCACGTGAGGAGCTGCGCGCCGGCCACCACGTCGCTGCCCGTGGGCTTCTCGGTGCTCTTGCCGCGCGCGAACTCCCACAGCGCCTGGCGGTTGATGCTGCTCCACACGCCCGTACCGCAGAACGCCGCGTTGATCGCCCCGGTAGCCGAGAACACGTTGACGAACGCGGTGAGCCCGGTGGTCGGCTTGGCCCAGGCGCCTTCGGTGAACGTCTCGGTGACGCCGTCTTTGGTCAGGCGGAGCTTGCGCGGCGAGCCGCTCACCACCTCGAAGGTCCACGTCTCCTTCTTCCCGTTCTCGGGGTGGATCGGCCAGCCGGAGGGCGAGAGGATCGTGGAGCGCACGGCCTTGCCGTCAGGGTCGACGCTGAATACCCGGAGGGTACGCAGCCGCGCCGGCCCGTACGGGTTGCGGATCTCCGCCCACTGCAGCGTCGACGCCTGGAAGCGGAGCTCGTACGCGCGCGTCTTGCTGAGGGCCCCCTCGGTGCGCGTGGCCGTCGCGGACCACACCGAGTCGCCGAGCGCCTCGAGGAGCTTCGCGGCCGCGGGATCGGCGTCGGGGATGGCGTCGGGTCTGGCGTCGGAGCCCACGTCCGACGCGACGTCCGCCGGCTCGGCGTCGCCCTCGGTCTCGGCGACGAAGGTGTCTTCCTGCGGGGCGGCGTCTCGATCGACGGTGGACCCGGACTCGCCGCTGCACGCCGCGAGGGTGCAGGCGAGGGCGAAGGAAGCAACGGGGCGCATCCCCGTATGGTACCCGAGGCGGGCCCGACGCGTCTTCACCGCGAGAACAGCGCCCCGTCGTGCATGTCGCTCGAATACGAGGTGTCAGCGCACGCGCAAAAGAGGGAGGCGGGCGCGCGAGCGCCAGGCTGAGTCGGTGTACGCCACCGCGACAGCGCGCGACTCCAGACGGTGCCGCGTCGTGCACGTCCGCCGTGGCACGCACGTCGCAGCCTGCCTCGATAAAGGAGAGATCCGATGCTGTACATCCTCGCTCTCGTGCTCGCCGTGGCGTGGCTCCTCGGCTACGGCGCCTTCAACGTCACGAGCAGCCTCATCCACCTGGTGCTCGTCGCGGCCGTGGTCGTGCTGCTCCTCCAGCTGATCAGCGGCCGGCGCCGGATCTGACCCCGCGTCTCGCGGTCCTCGGACGCTCTGCTTTGGTCGGCCCCGCATGGCCGGTCGAAGGTCGAACGTCGGAGGAGGCCGCAGAGATCACGTCTGCGCCGACCTTCGACCTTCGACCCCGCTGTGATCGCGACCGACGCACGGGCGGATGGCAGGACGCGTGCACCACCACCGATCATGCTCGAGATCACCGCCACGACCAGAGAGACGGTCCGCGAGAGCAAGAGGGACGACATCCCGGGTGAGGCGGCGAAGGTCGCCTTCTACGCCTTCCTCTCGCTCTTCCCGCTCATCCTCGTGACGCTCACGCTCACCGGCATCATCGGCGGCAAGGGTGCGTTCGACTTGATCATGGGGCGCATCCAGGGCTCGCTCCCCGCCGAGACCGCCGGGCTCCTCGAACAGTACGTGCGCGAAGTGACCGACCGCCCCCAGCCGGGGCTGCTCTCGATCGGCGCGCTCCTCCTGCTGTGGTCGGCGTCGGGCGCGTTCGCCGCGCTCGGCGAGTCGCTGAACGTCGTGTTCGACGTCGAGGACGAGCGGAGCTTCGTCAGGCGGCGCGGCATCGCGCTGGCCTTCGCCCTCGGCATCGGCGTCGTGCTGCTTCTGTCGGCGGTCACGCTGCTCGCCGGGCCGGAGATCGCGGAGGCGGCGGGCGTCGGCGGCGCGTGGACCATCATGCAGTGGCCGGTCGTGTTCGCGCTGATCGCGCTGGTGCTGTACGCGACGTATCGCTTCCTGCCGGCGCCGCAGCCGCGGGTGCGCCGGTCGCAGCGCATCGTCGGCTCGTTCGCCGGCGCGGTGCTGTGGGTCGGCGCGACGGCGCTGTTCCGCTTCTACGTGTCGAACTTCGGCAGCTACGCGAAGACCTACGGGGCGATCGGCGCGGTCATCGTCCTCATGCTGTGGCTGATGATCTCGGCCGCGGTCGTGCTCGTCGGCGGCGAGATCACCATGGCGATGGCACGCCGGAAGACGGGGCACACGCGCGCGCCGCGCCCCTCCTACGCGTGAATCACCCGAGGTACCGGCGCTCGAGGTGGCGCCGGAACACCTCGGGATCGAGCGGCCTGCCCGTCGCGCGCACGAGGATCTCGGGCGCCGACGGGAGCGCGCCGAGCGCGTGGACGTTCGGCACCAGCCACGAGGTGAGCGGCTTCGCGTCGCCGCGCGCGAGCGACGCCGGGATCGACGGGTTCGCCTCGAGGGCGGCGGCGTACAGCTGCGCGGCGGTCAGCGCCCCGAGCGTGTAGGTCGGGAAGTAGCCGAACATACCGGCCGGCCAGTGGATGTCCTGCAGCGCGCCGTCGCAGACGTTCGGCGGTCGGACGCCGAGGAGCTCGTGCATGCCGTCGTCGAACGCGCCCGGCAGGTCGGCGATCGTCAGATCGCCGGCGATCAACGCGCGCTCGAGGCGGTAGCGGAGGATGACGTGCAGCGGGTAGGTCACCTCGTCGGCGTCGACGCGGATGAGGCTCCGCTCGACGCGGAGCACGCGGCCGAGCATCGCCTCGGCGTCCCACGCCGGCCCCTCGCCGCCGAAGATCTCCCGGGCGAGCGGCGCGAGCCACGACACGAGCTCCGGGGAGCGGGCGACCTGCATCTCCCAGAGGAGCGACTGGCTCTCGTGCGTGCTCATCCCGCGCGCCTGCCCGACCGGCTGCCTGCGCCACCGCTCGGGGAGCCCGCGCTCGTAGAGCGCGTGGCCGGTCTCGTGGATGACGCTGAAGAGGCCGTTCTCGAGATCGCTCTCGTCCCAGCGGGTGGTGATGCGCACGTCCTCGGGGATGCCCGCGCAGAACGGGTGGGCGCTGACGTCGAGGCGGCCGTGCGCGAAGTCGAAGCCCATCGCGCGCATGAGGCGATGCGCGAGCTCGAGCTGACGATCGGCCGCGAACGGACCGCGCGGCGCGTCGGGCGCCGGACGCCGCGCCTGGTGGGCGAGCACGCGCTCGACGAGCGACGGCAGGAACGACTCGATCGCGCCGAACACCCGATCGATGTCGGCCGCGCGCCCGCCCGGCTCCCACTCGTCGAGCAGGGCGTCGTACGGCGAGACACCGAGGCTCTGCGACTTGGCCGCGGCCATCTCGCGCGTGAGCCGGACGACCTCCTCGAGCAGCGGGCGCAGCCCGGCGAAGTCGTTGGCGCGGCGCGCGGTGCGCCAGCGCATCTCGCACGCCGAGACCGCCTGCGAGCGCGCCTCGACGAGCGCGGCGGGCACCGCGGTCGCGTGGATCCACTCGCGCCGCATCTCGCGCAGGTTGGCGCGCTCCCACTCGTCGAGATCGGCGCACGCCTCGGCCGACGCGAGCCGCTCGCCCATCGCCGCGTCGGTGAGCAGCTCGTGCCGGATCACGCGCAGCGTGGCCATCTGATCGGCGCGCGCCTGGGCGCCGCCATCGGGCATGAACGTCGACGCGTCCCACTCGAGCAGCGTCGCCGCGTCGCGGATCAGGTACATGCGCGCGAAACGCTTCTCGAGATCCATGTAGACGTCACGAGAGGGCACGTCACGCGGGGTCGCCATGGCGCGGCACGGTAGCAGAGCTCCGCGCGCGCCATCACCCGGCGTGCGCGAGCAGCCGTCGCGCGAACCAGCGCGACATCGTGATGATCGGAGTCATGGTGTGGCTCGACGAGCTCGTCGGGAACCCGGACGAGTCGAAGACGTACACCCCTCGCGTCCCGTAGACCTGCCCGCCCGGATCGGCGGCGCCGCCCTCGGGAGAGGGCGAAAGCCGCACGCTGCCCTGCTGGTGCGCGCTGAGGAACGGCGCCGTCGCCGGCTCGAAGCCGACGCCGTCGACGGCCGAGAGATCGGCCTCGCGCCGGATGCTCAACGGACGCGCGAGCGGCACCAACACCTCGCGGGCGCCGGCGGCGAGGTAGACGCGCGCGGCGGCGCGGATGGCGTCGCGATAGCGCTGCTTCTGCTCGTCGGGCATCGCGTACTCGATGCGCATGCGCCCGGACCGATCGACGAGCACGCGGCCGTTGCCGGCGTCGGGCACCAGGAGCAGGCTCGCCGCCATGTGCGGCAACAGGCGCATCATCGCCTTGCCCTCGTGTCCGAGCTTCGGCAGCAGCGACGACATGATCCCGGGCGTGCCGCCGATGCCCTCGATGCGGAAGCCCCACAGGCCGTGCTCGGGATCGTCGAGGCGCTCGTGCTCGGTGATCGCCCAGCTCTGCGGGATGCCGCGGAACAGCTGCACCTCGCGATCGAACAGCGCGGTGATCGGCAGCTGCGGCTGCAGCGACAGGTTGCGCCCGACGTGCGCGTTGCCGACGCCGGAGCGCAGGAGCAGCTGGGCCGACGCGACTGCGTTGGCCGCGAGGATGACCGTCCGCGCGCGCACGACGATCTCATCGCGCTCGTGGTAGCCCTTCTCGTCGAGGACCCGCACCGTGAGCGTCTTCAGCTCGGCGTTCGCGTGCTCGAGGCGCGCCGCCCGGGCGCGAAGGAAGAAGCGCGCGCCGGCGGCGATCGCCGCGGGGATCGCCACGAAGCGCGGGTTCTTCTTGGCGTCGATCGGGCAGCCGACCAGGCACTTGCCGAAGCCGATGCACCCGCGGCGGTTGTGCAGCATCACCTCGCCGCGCAGGCCGAGCTTCTTCGTGCCCTCGCGGAGCAGCGCGTTGTTCGGGTTGATCTGCTCCTCGGTCGGGTGGCTGGCCGACAGGTCCTCGAGCGCCAGCTTCTCGAACGGGGCGATCGCCTCCGGTGACAGCTCGGTGAGGCCGTACCGCTGCTGCCAGTGACGGAGCACGCCGGGGCCCATCGGCACCACGTCGCTCGCGTTGATCACGCCGCCGCCGCCGAGCACCCGCCCTTGCAGGACGGTGATCGCGAGATCGGCCGTCGCGCGGCCGCCGCGCTCCATGTAGAGCTGATCGTACATGGCGTCGCGCATGGTCAGCGCGCCGCCGGTGTAGTCGCCGCCCTCTTCGAGCACGAGCACCTCGCGCCCGGCGCGCGCGAGCTCCCACGCCGCGGTGGCGCCGCCGCACCCGGAGCCGACGATGCACACGTCGACCTTCGTCTCCCGCGGAGGGTGCGTGCGCGAGAGGTCGATGATGCTCGGGGCGCTCACGGCGTCGCCGCTCCGAACGGCGCGATCACGTAGCCGATGTCGGCCCACACCTCGGGACGATCGTAGAAGACGATGCAGAGGAACTTCTTGAAGGCGACGGCGACCTGGCGGCGCAGCAGCCTGTCGCTCGTCAGCCAACGCTCGAAGTGCGCGAGCCGCTCGTCGACCGGCAGGTTGCTGAAGGTGCGGAGCCTCCGCTCGAAGATCACGGGCCCGTACTCGAGCAAGAGCAGCGCGCGCTGCAGGTCCTTTTGTCGATCCTCCGGCTCGCCTTCGAGGAAGCCGTCGAACGTGCGCGCGAGGTCGAGCCCGTCGGCGCCCGAGGGGAAGGCGCCGCCGGCGGGGAACAGCGCGACCGCGAGCGCGGTCAGCGTGCGGTGCTCGTGATCGCTGAGGATCCGCAGGTTCGAGACGTCGGGCGCGCGACCGCGCAGCGCGACCAGCCCGCCGGTGCTGCCGGCGACGGCGAAGCCGGCCACGCCGAGCGCCACCTTGAGCGCCCGTCGCCGCGACATCACCGAGAACCCGGAGAGCGCGCTCACGCGTGGAGCATATCCTGTCGGGGCTGCCGGCGGCTCTCGGGCCTCGCGCTGTCGCCGCTCGCGGAGGACGGGGTCGTCAGTCGTCAGTCGTC
>JACPFM010000054.1:0-7269 GCA_016182965.1 Deltaproteobacteria bacterium
GGCGCGTGCGCGCTGCTGTGGCTGCGGAATCTAGCGAGTGCGAGCTCCGGCGGCCGTCGACTCCGTCGGCACGTTCATCTCGGCGTCTCCGTCGAGACGCCGCTGCTCGTGGCGCATGCGTTGGTCGAGCGCGTACTCGACACGTCGAGCGAGCGAGTCCCGATCGACCGACCGCGCCCAGTAGCCGGTCTGCCAGCGGAGCGTGGGGCCCTCGCCGCGGAGATTCCACGCGTGGCTGGTGGCGCCCTTGAAGTGCCGCGCCAGCTCCGAGAGCGCGAGCGCTGGCGCCAAGCGCACCACCACGTGGACGTGGTCGACCCAGTTGCCGACGGCGAGCAAGTCGCAACTCAACGCCCGCGCCTTGGCGGCGATGAAGTCGGCGAGCCACACGTCGTCCGCAGGCGCGAAGACCGGCTGACGCTCCGAGGTCGACCAGATGAGATGAACCAGCAGAAGCGTGTCGCTGTGAGCGCCGAGCATGCCCGGCATCGACCGGGGCCTGGCGCCGGTTGCGTGCGCAGTGTGCGAGGAGCCCGCTTCAGCGGGCTTACGACGCCGTCGGTGCCCCGGGCTTGAGCCCGGGGGCATTCTGGGGACAGACCTTAGCCCACCGCGCGCAGCTGGCGCACGGCGCCGACCGAGACGAGCATCGCCGCGAGCGCGAGCGTCGCCAGCGCGAGGCTGACGTTGTGCAACGACTCGCCGAAGCCGATGGCGAACAGCTGCACCACGCGGCTCGGCTCGACGCCGCCGACGTGCGTGGCGCTCGCGATCAAGCCGGTGACGAACCCGAGCGCGCCGGTGGCCAGCGTCAGGATCGCGAGCGCGATCTGGAGCGGGATCCAGCGGTCCGAGGGACGGGTCGCGTAGCGGATCGCGACCGCGAGCGAGAGCGTGCCGAAGAGCGCCGTGGGGAACATGCCCCACCCGCCTTCACGAAAGGCTTCGAGCATCGTGACCTCCTGTCATGCGCGGTCGACAGCCGACGATGACCGGAGTTCCCGCGATTGCGATCGCGCACGCCTCACCCTGGCGTCCGCGTCTCAGCGGCACTCCGGTGTCGTGTCGAGCGGCTGGCCCGGGTACCGCACGTTCCACTCGCCGAACATGGTCGTCGCGAGCCGTCGCGCGTCGGGGTAACCGCCCACCTCGTCGCCCATCTCGTCTATCGCGGTGACGTTCCAGTTGCCGCCGCTGTAGCGCGTGTAGATCGGCATGTAGCGCACGCCGTTCACGAACGTCTTCCCATCCGAGCCGCGCGTGAGCCCGAGGTAGAGCAGGATCGACGTGCGGCGCGCGAGCGTCAGGTAGTAGTGGCGGCTGACGAAGTTGCCGAGCGAGTAGGCGATGAAGGTCTCGCGGCCGTCCCGGGTGACGTATTTCTCCCACGGCTGCAGCACGTGCGGGTGCGAGCCGATGATCGCGGTCGCGCCCGCCTCGAGGATCTCGTGCGCGAGATCGATCTCCTTCAGCCGCGGCGTGTCGCTGTACTCGGCGCCCCAATGGGGCACCACGATGACCGCATCGACGTCGGGGTCCGCCCGCAGCGATCGGACGGTCGACAAGAGGCGCGACCTCTCGAGGTAGCAGTGCGTCACCTGATCGGCGCCGTCGAAGATCCCGTTGGTCGAGAAGGTGCAGGCGACGAACCGGAGGTCGAAGCCGTTGCGGACGACGCGCGTCGAAAAAGAGCCGCGGCGCGTCGCGCGGACGGCGCCGACGTGCGCGATGCCGGCGGCGTCCATCGCGTCGAGCGTGCGATCGACGCCGAGCGAGAAGCGGTCGAGCGCGTGGTTGTTGGCGGCCCCGAGGATGTCGAACGCGGCGCTGCGCAGCGCGCCCAGGATCCCACGGTGCACGTTGAAGGGCGTGTCGGTGTAGACCCAATCGTCGAACACCGGCCCGGGATCGGCGACGAGCGCGCCGGTGTACGCGATGCCGCGCGCCGTCGGGCTCTCGAGGTTGCCGTAGGTGACGTGCGCGTCGTCCAGCCACTTCGTCATCCCGCCGAAGACGGTCCACCAGCCGCGCGCGTACGCCTGCCGTTGGAGCGGCTCGTGCGGCATGACGTCTCCGACGGCGGCGATGGTCACGCGCTCTCCCGACCGGCACGCGCGGGAGAAGCGCAGCGGTCCGGTCGCCGGCGTCAGCGCGAGATCGTCTTCGGCGATCGACTCCTCGTCGACCACCGGGTCGTCGACGCCCGTCGGCGCGCCGTCGCTCGAGCAGCCCGGCGCGGCGATCGCGAAGGCGAGGAGCGCGGCGCGGCGAATCATCGAAACCTCCTACGGCTCGGCGTCTCCGGCGTCGGGCTCGTCGAGCACGTCGCCTTCGCGCGGCTCGCGGCGTGAGGCGGCGAGCGCGATGCGCTCGGAGAGCGGCCGCTCGGGGACGCGGAGCAGCGCCTCGTCGCCCAGGTGGTCGAGGATGTTGAGGTACGCGTTGGCGGAGTGACACACCGAGTCGGTGCGCACGAAGCGATCCCGAGCGCTCCAGAACACGCCGCCGTTCGCCGCCTCGGGGTTCTTCGCGAGGAACGCGTTCGCGGGCGAGAAGGTGTACTGCAGGAGGTTCCGCGCCGCGGCCACGACGGCATCCTTGAAGCGCTCGCAGCCGCCGAGGTCCCTCTCACGGCAGTGCAGGTACACCTCCGAGGTGACCTCGGCCAGCCAGCCGTTGCCGCTGCTCGAGAGCGCGCCCTTCCAGCGACCGGCGCGGTAGGCGTCCGACGGATCGCGGATCTGCCGGCTCAGGAGGTCGTCGGCGCAGCGGAGGACCAGGCGCTCGGTGCGCGCGTCGCCGCTCGCCTTCACGAAGTCGAGGAGCGACAGGACGACCCATGAGCTCGAGATGGCGTTCGGTCGCCGGTAGTCGTCGCCCAGGTAGCAGCCGCGCTCCGCGACCAGGTCGGCGAGCCAGGTCGCGGTCGACGCGGCGGCGTCGAGGTACTTGGCGCGTCGGGTGACCCGGTAGGTGCGCGACAGCGCGGAGACGACCTGCCCGGTGTAGAGCAGCGACTGCTTCGTCGAGGCCGTCCACTTGCCGTTCGGCTCGCGGCGGAGGTGGGAGCGGACGCTGCCGTCCGGCCGCTGCATGGTGACCAGCCAGTCGGCGGCGGCGATCGCCGCGTCGAGCCATGGCCGCTCGCGCGTGACCCGGTGCAGCTCGAGCAACGTGAAGATCGTCTTCGACGCGGTGCCTACGATCAGCCGCTCGTCTCGCTCGCCGGTCTTCGTGTCGAGCGAGTAGTAGAAGCCGCCGCTCGCGCGATCGGCGGGCGCGCGGTGCTGCATCGACAGCGTGAAGGTGGCCGCGCGTCGCGCACGCTCGAGCAGCTCCGGATCATGTTCGCGCGCGTGCAGCTTGAGGAGCGTCAGCGCCGTCGACGCGGTGTAGATCGTGTGGAGCTCGTCCTCGAACGAGTCGGTGTCCGCGTGATAGACCTTGTGCACGCCGTGTCGCTGCGGATCCATCGCGCGCAGCAGGTACTCCTTCACGTCGTCGAGCCGCGCCCGAACGAGCGCCTTGTCGAGGACGCGCACCGGGACGAGCGCGTTGGTGAGCTCGACGCCCTTGCCCTCGTGCTCGATGACGGCGAAGTCCTGCTCGGGCAGCTCGACGACGAAGCGCGACGTCTCGACCGTCTCGCGTCGCGCGCCGGCGGCCGCGACGGCCCTCCGCGTGGCGTCCTTCAGCGCGACGCACACGTTCCCGCTCGCCGACTCCCCGCGGCCGATCGGGGCGCCGTCCTGGTACAACCAGACGATCGGCGCGAGCGAGCCTTCGGGCGCGAGCGCGCAGGTGGCGCGCTCGCCGGCGGCGACCGCGCGGACGAAGCGAATCACGGCGTGGCGATAGGCCTCGTTGTCGGCGGCGACGTCCGTCGCGAGCACGATCTCCGGATCGGGCACGAGGTGCAGGTGCTCGGCAATCGGGGCAGCGAACTTCTTCGCGTCGAGCGCGCGCGCCTGGGCGCGAGCCGCCGCTACCGGGCGCGCTCTGCCGAGCGCCGATCCGGCCCCGGCGAGCTCCAGGCGCTCACCCGCGCCGGTGAGCAGCGCCGCCGCGCCGACGACCAGAGCGAGCTTCGACCTCGGGCGCACCATGCCCGGTCGTGTCGCAAGGATCGGTCCGCCGGCGACGCCAGGCGCGCCGCGCGCACGATTCCAGGCGCGCCGCATGGGCGGCGACCTCGCGCGGAGCAACGTGTGCAGTGGTCCCTGAACACCTGACCAAACCGTCGACGCGGTGCCCGACCACGTCGCCACGCACGTGGTCGGGCCACGCGCGGGTGCGGGCGAGGACCGGCGCGGCGATCGCGCGCTCGCCGTGCGTCGCGATCCGTCCGTCGCGACGCACGAGCTTCGCCGCGGATCGTGACGTGCACGATTTCCCCCTCGATCCGGGCCGTAGAGAGGGGAGTCCCATGAGAGCGTCCATCCATCTGGTCACGTGGAAATCGCTCCTGGCGCTCGTCGTCGCGCTGCTCGTCGGCGTGACCGGCTGCGGATCCGCCCCACCCGGCACGGAGGGCGCCGGCCCCGGCGCGGAGATCGACGACGGCGACGAGAGCGATGAGGACGAGGAGGCGCTGCGACGCCGGAAGTCCTCGTTCCTCTCCGCCGACTGGCCGTACTACGAGCGGCGCTTCGCCGGCGAGGAAGAGGAGGAGGAGGAGGAGGAAGAGGAGGAGGAACGCGAGCTCGAGGAGGGGGACATCTACCGCGTCCTCGGCGACGGCTTCCTCTTGAACCTCAACACCTATCGCGGCCTGCAGGTCATCGATCTCCACGACCTCTCCAAGCCGACGCTCGCCGGTCGCTTCCCGGTGGCCGGAGAGCCGGTCGAGATGTACGTGCTCGGCAGCCGCGCGCTCGTCCTCTTGAACGACTGGTTCGACTACAGCGCGCGGCCCGGCGAGGTGAACGTGCAGGAGCGGCGCGGCGCGACGGTCATGCTGATCGACGTCTCCACGCGCTCGGCGCCGAGGCTGATCGCGCAGCAGCACGTGAAGGGGTTCATCCGGACCAGCCGCGTCGCGCGCGGCGGCGGCGGCGAGTCGCTGTACGTGGCCTCGACCCACAGCGAGCTCGTCCGCAACTCCGCCGGGCGCCTCGAGTGGCGGCCGGAGACCCTGGTCACGAGCTTCGACGTGGCCAGCGGCTCGCTCGCCCAACGCTCGCGGCTCTCGCTCGGCGGCGACGTCACCGCCATCCACGGCGAATCCAACACGCTGCTGGTGGCGCGCGATCGCCGGGCGAGCAGGGACAGCGACGTCTCGCTCATCGACATCTCGTCACCCGACGGCACCATGGTGCTGAACGACACCGTGGGCGTGCGCGGCCACGTGCTCTCGCAGTTCCACATGGATCTGCACGAGCAGATGCTCCGCGTCTTCTCGGGGCCGCGCTTCAACGACGGCTCGGCGAGCTACCTGCAGACGTTCGACGCCGCGAACCCGAACGCCATCGTCCCCATCGATCGAGAGGCCTTCGGCGCGCGCCAGTCGATCTTCGGCGCCGTCTTCCTCCCCGATCGGGCGTTCGCGGTGACCTACCTGCGGACCGATCCGTTCCACGCCTTCTCGATCAGCCCGCAGGGCAAGATCGTCGAGGAGAGCGAGTTCGTCGTGTCCGGCTGGAACGACTTCTTCCGACCGGTGCTCTCGGGGACCCGCCTCATCGGCATCGGCGTCGACGACGCCGGCGGCGCGCGCCGGCTCGCCGTCAGCCTCTACGACATCACCGACCTGAAGAACCCGAGCCCGCTGGTGACGCGCGAGGTGGTGAGCGGGACCGAGGACGGGTGGAGCTGGTCCGAGGCGAGCTGGGATCACCGTGCGTTCGCCGTCCTCGACGACGCCGTGAGCGTGAAGGGGCCGGGCGGCGCGGTCGAGCGTGGTCTCGTGCTGCTGCCGTTCAACAGCTCGCGCTTCGACGGGCGACGCTCGGTGTTCACGTCGGCGGTCCAGATCTTCACCTACTCGAGCGGCACGCTGACGCGGCGGGGCGTCATGGATCACGGCTCCCCGGTGCGGCGCACCTTCCGGCTCGGCGGCCCCGGCGGCAACAACGGCGCAAACATCTCCGACACGTCGCTGAGCATCTTCGACCAGAGCGATCTCGACGCGCCGGTGGAGCGTGGTCGCCTCGAGCTCGCGCCCGACTACGTGGGCATCTTCGCGTTCGGCGACTACCGCGTGCGCATCAAGAACCCCGAGCGCTACTGGGAGGACTTCGAGAACCCCGATCTGACCGCCGAGGCGGAGGTGATCCCGGCGAAGGCCGTCGTCGACACGGCCGCGCCGGTCGCGCGGTTCCAGGTCCCGATCTTCGGCAGGTATTTCAAGGTGGGCGACCAGCTGGTGACGGTCACCAACCGCATCGAGCGCTGGCCCACGATCATCACGACCATCCACGCGGTCGATCTGTCGGACCCGAAGGCGCCACGCGCGGGCCGTCCGCTCGTCAGCGCGCAGCTGCCGTCGATGCACGGCACCTGGTTCGACGATCGGTACCTCTCGACCGTGCTGGCGACGCCGAGCGCGCTCGCCTTCGTGCGCTCGACCGAGCGCACCGGCGAGACCAGCAAGCTGCGCGACTGCTACCAGTACCCGAGCAGCTACCCGAGCTGCCGCTTCGAGGAGGACCGCGAGGGCTGCACGTACTGGGCGGGCACACGGAGGTGCCGCAGCATCGACGGTCGACCGCAGTTCTGCGACGGCGGCTTCGCGCGCTGCACCGAGCACGAAAACGCCGCGACGACCTGCACGCCGGCCGAGGAGACCGGCCTGACGCCGCCGACGCGGCGCAGCTGCCAGAGCTGGGAGGGCGAGCGCACCTGGCTGCAGCTCGAGCTCCGAGTCGTCGACCTCTCGGCGCCGGCCGCTCCGGTGATGGGACCCGCCGTTCCGCTGCCGGCCGACGAGCACGGTGTCAGCGCGCTCGCCACCGGTCACGACGTGTTCGTCACGGTCAAGCAGCCGGCCGACGTGCCGGACGATCCGCGCCCCTACGCTCGCTACTACCTGCGGCGCGTCGGGCTGCAGGACCCGACGAAGCCGGAGGTCGGCGCGCGCATCAACGTGCCCGGCGAGGCCATCGACGTCCAGGGCAAGACGCTCTTCAGCCGCGACCGCGTGTGGGGCCGGCAGTACATCGAGACGGCGGTGGCGCGATCGACGCTGAGCGGGGCCGTCGCCTGGCTTCGCAACCTGATGCTCTTCCCCGATCGCCCCGTCGAGGGCGTGACCGTCGACGAGCACCGCGC
>JACPFM010000054.1:7317-39530 GCA_016182965.1 Deltaproteobacteria bacterium
CGATCGCCGGCTGACGATCCTTACGACGCCGCGCGGCGCGGGCAAGGACGACTTCACCGTGGCCTACGACGAGCGCCTCACGATGGAGTGGGCGAGCCTCGTGCAGGCGACCCTCCACAAGCTGCTGCTCGAGATCCCCGGCGGCCTCTTGATGGTCGACATGACCAACCCGGCGCGGCCCGAGGCCAGGGCGTTCTTCCGCTTCTGGCAGGGCAACGTGCTCTTCGACGGAGGGGAGATCCTCGTGCCGGCCGGACGTTGGGGCGTCCACCAGCTTCCCGTGGGCGGGGCCAACCTTTTCCGCGGCGACGGGAGCGTCGATCCGACGGTGCTCGTCACGAAGAGGTACGCGGGGAAGAAGAAGTGAACGAAGCGCGCGCTGGGGGCGGCTTCGTGGCATGTCGCTTGCGATGCGCCTCGACATGATCCCTCGCGCGCGCATCCTCGTCGCGGATGACGATCCCGACCTCCTGCGCACGGTCGCGCAGGCGCTCCGCCGCCTCGGAGCCGAGGTCGTGCAGGCGATCGACGGGGCGGAGCTGGGAGATCGGCGTGATGACCGCGATCGACGGCGCGACGGTGCTCGATCGCAACCTCGCGCTGCAGGCGTTCGGGGTGATCCTGCCGGTGGCCCATGACATCCGCGTCTCGTTCGCGGTCAATCCGGAGGCTTCGTCGCTCACGGAAGGAGACCTCGCCTGCCGCGGGACGCGCCACCGCGCCAGCGCGACCTTCGCCGCCGAGCACCCGGGGGCGGTGGTGTTCGTCGCGTCCGAGGACGGCGACGTCTCCTGCATGTTCCGGCCGGCGGGGCACGAGTGCGCGATCGTGTTCCGGCTGGGACGGCGCGACGCCGTCTGAGGCGATGGGCCTTGCCGAGCCGAGGCCGCGATTCTAGCGAAACGGGATGCGCTTCCTCGCCGTCCTCGGGCTCGTCGCGATCGTCGGTTGTGAGAAGAAGGAGCCGCCGCCGGATCCCACTGGCTCCGCCCCGACGAAGCCGGCGACCAAGCCGGCGGTGAAGGGCGACGAGCCTGCGCCCGCGCCGAGCGCGTCGGTCGCGCCGAAGAAGGTGGTGGAGGACCGCACCATCCACGCGTTCGCCGGCACCATCGGCAAGGACCAGAAGATCCGCATCTACCTCGAGCGCAAGGGCGACGAGCTCACCGGCATGTACGTGAGCGACTCGGGCTACGGCGACGTCGCGCTCAGCGGCAAGATGAAGGGCGACGAGAAGTTCGAGCTCCGCGAGGCCGCCGAGAAGGGCAAGCCCGCCGGCGTGTTCGACGGCTGGTTCCGCGGCGGCCTGCTCAGGGGCACCTACACCGACGGCAAGACCAAGAAGCCGCAGGTCTTCGTCACCGAGACGCTGAAGCTCGGGAGCGAGCCGTTCACCGCCACCTACGCCGGCGCGCTCGGCGGCAAGCTCCGCATCCGCGCGAAGCTCGCGCGCAAGGGCGGCACCGTCGATGGCGTGTATCGCTACGCCAAGAGCAAGGAGGACCTCACCCTCACCGGCACCATCGACGGCGAGGGAGAGATCGTGCTGAGCGAGAAGACCAAGGCCGGCAAGGACACGGGGCGCATCGAGGGCTTCGTGCTCTCGCCGTCCCTCGTCGTCGGTCGCTGGTACTCGCCCGACAAGTCCAAGACGATGTCGCTCCTCCTCGAACCGAGCGAGAGCTACCCCGAGATCGTCGACCTCGGCGGGGTGAAGATCGCGCCGCAAGAGGAGTACAAAGACGTCGCCAAGTACTGCACGAGCTCGCTGCTCTACCCGGTGATCGAGGGCGGCAAGGGCAAGGCCGCGTTGAACGCGGAGCTGCGCAAGCACGGCGGCGCGCACATGACGAAGGACGACTGCGACGGCGCGAGCGCCGAGATCCCCTACGTCACCGAGGGCAGCTACCACGTGCAGAAGTCGAAGCTCCCGTACTTCGGCATCACGTTCCACAACTACTGGAACACCGGCGGCGCGCACCCGAACTGGAGCTCCACCTGCAAGGTCGCCGACACCGAGACCGGCGAGCTCTTCTCGCTCGCGAGCAAGCTGACGCCCGAGGCGCGCGAGAAGCTCTCCGCGCTCGTGATGAAGAAGCTCCAGGCAGAGCACGGCGTCACCAAGCTCTCCGAAGCTGGCTTCTTCGAAGACGAGATCAAGGTCGACGCGAACACCGACGTCTGCCTCGCCGAAGGCGGCGGCCTGGCGGTGGAGTTCGATCCGTACGAGGTCGCTCCGTACGTGATGGGCGGGCCTACGGCGGAGATCAGCAAGGGGGAGGCGAAGGGGCTGCTGCCGGCGGGCCTCTCGGCGCTTGTGGAGTGAGCGAGGAGCGCATTGATGAGTGCGTCCGCCGAGTCGGACCATTGGCGCGTCCTCGGGGCCGTGTGACAACGCCTCGATGAAGGCCCACCCGTATCCCGCCGCGGTCCATCCCGAGCTCGTGGGCACCTACCCCGCGCTCGCGAACGCAGGCGGTGGCTACGTCTGGGACGAGGTCCTCGAGTACCGCGTGTGGTCTCGTGCCGAGCGCGGTGCCGAAGGCGAGGACGAAGGCAAATGGCACTACCGCGCGTTCGCGACCTACGCCGACGCGGCGGAGTTCGCCAAGCGCACCGAAGGGGCGGACGCGCCCATCGCCCTCGTGCTGCAGGAGGAGTACTTGGACGAGCCCGAGGAGGGCCGGTACGTCCACGTCCGCGAGCGGCGCGTCACGGAGTGGTCGGTCGCGCTCCTCCGGCGTCCGCGCCGGACGCCGACGACGATCCCCGACTTCCTGTCGCCCGACGCGCCAGCGAACCGACTGGCGATCCTTCGCGGCACCGGCACGGGCAAGAAGCGGCGCGCGCCGCCGCCCTGAGAGGGTGTTCCACAGAAAGCGCCCTGCTGCGGCCCATCATCCGGGCGCATCTGCGGGCGCTTCCTCGGCGCGGAATCCTCGGCGTACTTCCAGTACGCCTCCGGTGTCCGCGCCGCCGGGTCACCCGCATCTGCACCCGTCTGATGGGCCTCGCGACGGGCTTTTCTGTGGAACACCCTCTGACGCGCAGCGGCGAAGCTCGCGAGGCTGCTCCGCACCACAAAGCTGACACCGCGTTCACCGAAGGGTGACGCCGTGTTCACCGACCGTCCCAAACGGACCGCAAGCGGCATGATTTTCCGCATGTCCTCCTCGTAGTGAGCCCCGCCGCAAACTGACACGCGTGTCAGTTGCCGGTACCACTGCTCGATGGGTCCGTTCTATCTGGGCATCGACGTCGGCGCCGAATCGGTCAAAGTCGCGGCGCTCCGCCTTCACGACGGCGCGCTCGACGTCGTGCACGAGGCGCGGCGCTCGCACCCGAAAGACCCGCACGCGGCCTTGCGCGCGATGCTCTCGGAGCTCGACTCGGAGCTCGATCTGCGCAACGCGCGCGGCATCGCGGCGACCGGGCGGCTCGCCGGCGTGCTGCACGCCCAAGCCGTCCCGACGAAGGCGGCGATGCGCCGCGGCGTGCGCCTGCTGCACGCCGAGCACCCGGCGATGACCGTGCTGTCCATCGGCGCGCACGGCTTCTCGGTGCTCGAGGTCGGGGCGCAGGGCGAGGAGTGGTTCCAGCAGAACTCACGGTGCTCGCAGGGGACCGGCAACTTCCTCTCGCAGCTGGTCCAGCGATTCGGGCTGACGGTCGAAGAGGCGGCCACCCTCGCCGACGGCGTCGACGACCCTGCGCACCTCTCGGGGCGCTGCCCGGTCATCCTCAAGACGGACATGACGCACCTCGCCAACAAGGGCGAGGACCGCGCGCGCATCGTCGCCGGCCTCTACGACGCCGTCTGCGACAACGTGCTGACCCTGGTCCGCTCGCGACTGGCCCCGCGCGACGTGGTGCTCATCGGCGGCGTGGCGCGCTCGGCGCGCGTGCGCCGAACCATCGCGAAGTGGCTGCACGCCCGCGGCATGCACCTCGTCACCGCCCACGAGCACGACGAGTACCTCGAGGCGATCGGCGCCGCGACGCACGCGTTCGATCACCCGTCGGACGTTTGCTCGATCGACGACCTCTTCGCCCGCGCGCACGACTCGGAGCTCGAGCGCGTCCCGCCGCTGCGCGACGGCCTCACCGGCGTGCGGCGCATCCCCAAGCCGGCGCCCGCGCCGCTCGCCGACGACTCGCGCGTCCTCATCGGCCTCGACATCGGCTCCACCGGCTCGAAGGCCGTCGCCATCGACGCGACGAGCGGCGTCGCGGTGTGGGAGACGTACCTGAACACCGAGGGCGCGCCGGTCCACGCGACGCAGCGCCTCGTCGAGCGCTGGGTCACGACGAGCAGAGGCACCCACGCGGCCGTCCTCGGCTTCGGGGTGACCGGCTCCGGCCGCGAGGTCGCCGGCTCGCTCCTGCGCACCTGCTACGGCAACGAGGGGGTCTTCATCCTCAACGAGATCGCCGCCCACGCGCGCGGCGCGACCTCGATCGATCCGGACGTCGACACCATCTTCGAGATCGGCGGCCAGGACGCGAAGTACATCCGCCTCGAGGAGGGCCGGGTCGTCGACGCGGCGATGAACGAGGCGTGCAGCGCCGGGACCGGGTCGTTCATCGCCGAGCAGGGCACCAAGTTCGACGGCGTCGGCGACGACGTCGCGAAGCTCGGGAACATCGCGCTCGACGCGTGCGAGGGCGTGTCGCTCGGGCAGCACTGCTCGGTGTTCATGGCGGAGGTCATCGACGAGGCGATCGCCCAGGGCGTCGCCCGCGACACGATCATCGCCGGCCTCTACGACTCGATCATCCAGAACTACCTCAACCGCGTGAAGGGGCCGCGCAGCGTCGGCAAGCGCGTCTTCTGTCAGGGCATGCCCTTCAGCGCCGACGCGCTCGCCGCCGCCGTCGCGCGGCAGACCGGCCGCGACGTGGTCGTGCCGCCGAGCCCCGGCACGATCGGCGCGCTCGGCATCGCGCTCCTCGCGCGCGATCGCCTGCGCAACGTCAGCGAGCCGCTCGATCCGCAGCGGTTCCTCGGCGCGCGGGTGATGAAGAAGGAGACGATCGTCTGCCACTCCAAGAAGGGGTGCGGCGAGCCGGGCAACAAGTGCCGCATCGATCGGCTGACCACCGACGTCGCCGGCAAGTCGCAGAAGTTCCTCTGGGGCGGCAACTGCTCGCTCTACGACAAGGGCGCCGGTCGCAAGAAGCTCCCCGATCAGTCGCCCGACGTCTTCCGCGAGCGCGAGGAGCTCGTCGACGCGGTGATCGCGCGGGCGCAGGGCCCGGAGGGCGCCAAGGTCGTCGCGCTGACCGACGAGTTCGCCCTCAAGGGCATGCTGCCGCTCTTCGTCACCTTCCTCGGCCGCCTCGGCTTCCGCTGCGACGTGAAGCGGCACGCCGGCGCCGCCGCGCTCCGCAAGGGCATCGAGGGTGCGCGCGTGCCCTACTGCGCGCCGATGCAGATGTACCACGGCGTGTTCTTCGAGATCGCCGACAAGAAGCCCGACTTCGCGCTCTTGCCGATGGTCATCGAGCTGCCGCGCGTCGGCGGCGAGGAGCACGCGGTGCTCTGTCCGATCGTGCAGGCGAGCCCCGATCTGGTGGGCAGCCTCGTCGAGGCGCACGGCGGCGTCGGCAAGGTGCTGCGCCCGACGATCAAGTTCGACGAGTCCGGCTACGACGGCGGTCGCTTCGTCGTGTCGATGCGCGAGCTGGCGCGAGAGCTCGGCGCGGAGGATCGCTTCGAGGCCGCCCTCGCCGACGCGGTCGCCGCGCAGCGCGCGTTCGACGCCGCCTGCCTCGAGGCGGGCAAGCGGGCGCTCGCCTTCTGCGACCGCGAGGGCGTGGTGCCGGTGGCGATCCTCGGTCGCCCGTACACCATCTACAACGACGTCCTGAACTCCAACGTGCCGAGCATCCTCCGCAGCCTCGGCGCGCTGCCCATCCCGGTCGACTGCCTGCCGGTGTCCGACGATCTGCCGATCTACGACGCGCAGTACTGGGGCTACACGCAGCGCAACCTCCGCGCGGCCGATCAGGTGCGGCGCACCCCGGGCCTCTACTCGGTGTTCTGCAGCAACTACGCGTGCGGCCCCGACAGCTTCACGCTGCGGTTCTACAGCTACATGATGCAGGGCAAGCCGTCGGCGGTGATCGAGACCGACGGCCACTCGGGCGACGCCGGCACGCGCACGCGCATGGAGGCGTTCCTGTTCTGCGTCGACGCCGATCTCGAGTCGGGCGCGTCGCTCCAGGCGCCGCGCACCGACTTCGCGCGGCTCGATCGCCAGAGCGTCACGATGGGCGAGGTGAAGCGCTCGCAGGCGCTGATGCTGCTGCCGCGCATGGGTCCGTCGGCGGACATGGCCTCGGCGGCGCTGCGCGGCGAGGGCTTCCAGGCCGAGACGCTGCGCCTCTCGACGCGCGAGGACGTGCGCACCGGCCGCCGGTACACCTCCGGCAAGGAGTGCGTGCCGATGATGCTCACCCTCGGCACGCTCCTCGAGCGGCTCGAGAAGGGCAAGACCACCGATCCGCCGGACCAGAAGTACGTCTTCTTCATGCCGACGGCGAAGGGGCCGTGCCGCTTCGGCGTCTACCACTCGCTGCACAAGATCGTCCTCGAGGAGACCGGCTGGTCGGACCGGGTGAAGATCGTCTCGCCCGACGACAGCGACTACTTCAAGGACATGTCCGCCGACTTCTCGCTCCGCGTGTGGCTCGGCTTCGTCGCCCGCGACATGTTGCAGAGCATGCTGCTCGACGTGCGACCGGTGGAGCGCGAACGCGGCGAGGCCAACGCCATCTACGACCGTTGGAACCGCGAGCTGATGAGGGCGATGGAGAACCCGCCGCCCTGCACCGCCGTCAACGTCACCCGCGAGCTGTTCGGCGGGCTGTGGGGCACGCGCGCCGTCCTCCGCGGCGCGGCAGACGAGTTCGCGCGCGCCAAGGACCCGAAGAAGAACGTGCCCACGGTCGCGGTCGTCGGCGAGATCTACGTGCGGCTCGATCCGTTCGCCAACGACTTCATCGTCGAGAAGCTCGAGGCCCGGGGTCTCCGCGTTCGGCTCGCGCCGTTCGTCGAGTGGCTCGAGTACACCGCGTTCCTCGCCGAGAAGCGCGTGATCGACGGCGCGATGCGCCGCGACGACAACCCGATCTCGATCGGGCTCTCCGGGCTCGTGCAGCGGACGACGCTGCAGATCCTCTACGACGTCTGCGCCAAGCCGCTCGGCTGGGGACCGCGCCCGGCGATGGCCGACACGCTCGAGGCCGCGAAGCCCTACGTGCACGGCGAGCTGGTCGGCGAGGCGGTGCTCACGGTCGGCGGCCCGGTGCACGAGCTCCACGAGGGCCTCATCCACGGCGCCGTCATCGTCGGGCCGCACGAGTGCATGCCCTGCAAGATCGCCGAGGCGCAGTACGGCAAGGCGGCCGAGGACATGAAGCTCCCGTACCTCTCGCTCGGGTTCAACGGCGATCCGCTCGACACCGAGGCGGTCGATCGCTTCGCCTACGACGTGCACGAGGCGTGCAGCCACGGCCGCGCCACGCGCATGCCCGCGCTCGACAAGCACGTCCGGCAGCCGCACGAGCGCAGGCGCGTCCATCTGCCGACGATCAACGTGCGTGGCGACGCGGCCAGTGCGGAGTAGCCTTCCGGGATGTCGCTGATCTTCGGCCCGATCCCCTCCCGCCGGCTCGGTCGAAGCCTCGGGATCAACGATGTCGCGCGCAAGACGTGCTCCTACGGGTGCGTCTACTGCCAGCTCGGACCGACCGAGCGCACGCACATCGAGCGCCGCTCGTTCCGCACGCCGGAGCAGATCGCACGCGTGGTCGCCGAGCGCATCGAGGAGCTGCGTCGCAACGGCGACGACGTCGACGTGCTCACGTTCGTGCCGGAGGGCGAGCCCACGCTCGATCGGCGGCTCGGCGCGACGATCGAGGCGCTCCGGCCGCTCGGGGTGCCGGTCGCGGTGGTCACCAACGGCTCGCTGCTGACGGATCCGGAGGTGCGCGCCGACGTCGCGCGCGCGCAGTGGGTGTCGGTCAAGATCGACTCCGTGCACGAGCGGCCGTGGCGCGCGATCGATCGGCCCGATCCGCGTCTGCAGCTGCCCGACGTGCTCGAGGGCGTGCGCTGCTTCGCGGGCGAGTACCAGGGGACGCTGGTCACCGAGACCATGCTCGTCTCCGGCATCAACGACGCGCCCGACGATCTCCGCGACACCGCCGCGTTCATCGCGAAGCTGAGACCGGCCACCGCCTACCTCGGCGTGCCGACGCGCCCACCGGCCGAGGAGGGCGTGCGCGCGCCAGACGACGCCACGCTGGTCCGCGCGTGGGAGATCTTCGTCGCCGCCGGCATCCCCAGCGTGGAGGTGCTCGCGAGCGATCCGACGCCGCAGCTCGCGAGGTCGGGCGACGTCGCCTCCGAGCTGCGCGCGATCGCGGCGGTGCACCCGCTGCGCGAGGTGGAGGTCGAAGCGCTGCTGCGCGCGTCGGGCGCGGAGAAGAGCGCGCTCGACCCGCTGCTCGAGAGCGGCGCGTTGCGCGTCATCGAGCATCGCGGTCAGCGCTTCTACGTCGCGCACCGAAAGGCGCCGCAATCGATCGGTTGAGGCGCGCACGCCCGAGCTTGCGGCCTCCCCGGATAGGACATACCCCCTCCACTTCACCCCGTCGAAGCCATGGAGGTACCCATGCACAAGCTGATGCTCGCCCTTGCCGTTGCCACGACCGTCGTCGCGTTCGGGTGCGGAGGCAGCCAGAAGCCTGCGGAGGAGCCGGTCGGCAAGAGCACGATCGCCTCGCCCAAAGAAGAGGCGCCGCCGAAGCCCGACGCGACGACGGTGCCGAACACTCCGACCGCCAGCGGCGTGAAGATCTCCGACGAGATCGCCAAGGCCTGCGGCATCACCGAGACCGAGGCGTACTTCGCGTTCGACTCCGCGAAGATCCAGACCGCCGGCCCGCTCGACAAGCTCGCCGAGTGCTTCAAGACCGGCCCGATGAAGGGTCGCGTGATGAAGCTCGTCGGCCACGCCGATCCGCGCGGCGACAGCGACTACAACGTGCAGCTCGGCCTCGCGCGCGCCGACTCGGTCGGCAAGTACCTGAACGACAAGGGCCTCGAGAAGAAGCAGGCCACCACCACCTCCGACGAGTCCAGCTGGGCGCTCGATCGGCGCGTCGACGTCGTGCTCGCCGAGTGATCCCACCCGACGATGCTCCTCGCACCCGAAGACACGAAGACCATCCAGCTCGACCCGATCACGCTGCTCACGCACGCGTCCGGTCCGGTCAAGCTCACCGTCGCGCTGCTCATCCTCGCCTCCACCCTGGTGTGGGTGATCGCGGTGCTCAAGTTCCTCCAGCTCGCGAGGATGCGCTCGGCGCACGCGAAGTTCGAGGACGAGGCCGTCCGCGCGACCACCGGCACCGAGCTCTTCGAGATCGCCGGCAGGCACCGCTCGGCGCCGGGCGGCCGCATCGTGTCGTGGCTCGCCATGCGCGGCGCGCCCGGCAGCGTCGATCGCCTCCGCGCCATCGTGGAGCGCGCCATCGTCAACGAGCGCCAGCGCGCGTCGACGTTCATGCCGACGCTCGGCACCATCGCGGCGGTGTCGCCGTTCGTCGGGCTGTTCGGCACCGTCTACGGCATCATCGACGCGTTCGTCCGCATCGGCGCCGAGAAGTCGGCGTCGCTCCCGGTCGTCGCGCCGGCCATCGGCGAGGCGCTCTTCGCGACCGCCATCGGCCTCGCCGCCGCCATCCCCGCCGTCGTGTTCTACAACATCATCGACAAGCGGCTCGGTGACCTCGAGAGCGCGCTCGAGGCGTCGGCCGAGGAGTGGGTGCTGGTCGTCGCGGAGTCGCGGCCCGACACCGCGCCCGACACGCACTACGATCCGCGGCTCGCCCACACCGCGTACGCGCCGCGCGAACGGAGGGCGTAGTGGCCATCTCCGTGTCGCGCGGCCGGCGCCGCGGAGGCTTCGCCGACATCAACGTGACGCCGCTGGTCGACGTCATGCTGGTGCTGCTCATCGTGTTCATGGTCACCGCGCCGCTGCTCTCGACCAGCCTGCGCATCGAGCTGCCGGAGGTGCAGGCGTCCAACCAGCCGATCAAAGACGCGAAGCTCGTGCTCTCGATCGACAAGAACGAGAAGATCTTCTTCAGCGAGCAGGACGTCACCGCCAACGTCGAGCAGATCCTGGCGACGAACCCGCGCGTCCAGAGCGAGCACGAGCTGTACATCCGCGCCGATCGCGAGGCGCGCTACCGGGTCGTCGCCCGCGCGGTCGCCGCGGCGCGGGCCGCCGGGGTGACCTCGCTGAACCTCCTGGTCGATCCGGAGGTCGGAAAGCCGTGATGATCCCGACGTTCCCCCGCTCCGACGTCGCGGTCGCCTTCGCGATCGCCGTCCTGGTGCAGGGAGCGTTCGTCGTGCTCTTGTCGCGCGGCGAGCCCAAGCCGGTGCTCGTCGACCTCAGCGACGAGAACGCCCGGCCGGTGTCGGTGGCGATCACCCCGGTGCCCGACGATCTGCCGCTGCTGAAGCTCGGCGGGCAGCAGGTCCCCGGCAAGCTCCCGGACATGTGGCAGAAGCCGAAGGCCTCACCCAAGGAGGCCAAGAAGGAGGGCGAGAGCACCCCGTCGACGAAGGCCGACACCGAGCACGCGCCGGCCAACCCGAGCGACGCGGGCCCGCCCAGCGACGCCGCGTCCCTCGATCCGATCGCCGGCGACGCGGCGACCGATCCGGTCTCGCAGACGCCGGGCTCGGCGGCCGGGTCGAAGATGGGCACCGAGGCCGATCCGCTCAAGGCGCACGCGGTCGATCAGTACCGCGCGCAGCTCGACGCGTGGTTCTCGGCGCGCTTCCACATCCGCGGGAAGATCCCCTTCGAGAAGCTGAAGACGCTGAAGGCCACGGTGACCATCGACGTCACCCCCGACCGGCGCGTCGGCGGCTACGACGTCTTCCCCGGCAGCGGCGACGACGTGTTCGACGATCAGCTCTTCCGCGATCTCGCCAAGGTGCAGGTCAGCGGCGCGGTGCTGCCGCCACCGCCGGAGAACTACCCCGACATCCTCGGCACCAAGCTCAAGCTCGTGTTCCGGTGTACCGTGAAGGCCGCATGCGAGTGATCCCGCGTCGCCCTGCGTGGCTGCTCTCCGCGCTCGTCCTCGTGCAGGGCGGCGTCGGAAAGGCACAGCCCGCTCCCCCTGCCCCTACCCCTGCGAACGATGGCGCGCTCGGCACCGTCGAGGTGACCGGCGCCGCGGCGGTCGGTCTGCCGAAGCTCGCGGTCGTCCCGCTCGGCGGCGACGACGCCGAGGCGACCGCGATCCTGAAGAAGGATCTCGATCGGCTCGGCGTGTGGGAGGTCGTCGACGAGAAGTCGATGCCCGAAGGCCCGTTCGCCAAGGACGACGCGCTCGACGTCAAGGCGTGGAAGGGCAAGGGCGTCCCCATCGTGGTCCGCGCGCACCGCGAGGGCGACGCGCTGATCGGCGAGACGTGGATCCTCGCCAAGGGCGACGATCCCATCGCCAAGCCCTCGATCCCGATCGGCACCGACAAAGACGCGCGCCGCGCGGCGCACGGGCTCGCCGATCAGGTCATCTCCGCGCTGACCGGGCGCGCCGGCCCGTTCCAGAGCCGGCTCGCGTTCACGCTCCGCACCAAGAAGGGGCGGCAGGTCTTCCTCAGCGACGTCGACGGACAGGGCAAGGTCGCCCACGGCAACGCCGACGACACCGCGCTCTCGCCCACGTTCGGCCCGGGCGGCGACGTTTGGTTCACCATCAGCAAGAGCTTCGATCCGTTCCGCCTCGTGCACGGCCCCTCCGCCAAGGAGCTGCCGATCGCCGAGCCGGGCTCGGTGCTCTCGGTGTCGTTCTCTCCGGACCGGTCGCGCCTGGCCATCTCGGTCATGCGCGACGAGGCGAGCAAGCTGATGATCGGCAACGCCGACGGCACCGGGCTGACGAAGCTCGAGACCGCAAAGCTCCCCAACCGGCCGGTCCTCGGCCCGCTCGGCAAGCTCGCCTACGTCGCGAGCAGCGGCACGCAGCGCGTGTTCGTGCGCGACGTCGACAAGGGCGGCGAGGGGCACCCGGTGTCGCCGGCGGGCTTCCACGCGTCGGCGCCGACCTTCTGCGACTCGCCGCAGGGGCTCGTGGTGGTGTTCACCGTCGGCGTGGGCGCCGGCGCCGATCTGGTCGCCACCGACACGAGCGGCGGCAACCTCCGTCGCCTCACGCAGGGTCACGGCAGCAACGCGTATCCGGCGTGCAGCCCCGACGGCCGCCTGATCGCGTTCTTCTCGACCGGCGCGAACGCGAAGTCTCCGGGCCTCTACGTCCTCCCGCTCGCGAACCCGACGCGCATCCGCAGGCTCGGAGACGATCACGGCGACTCGCTGGCGTGGGCTCGCTGAGTCGATGTCGGCGAAACGGCCGCGCGCGCGACCGCGGTTCACGCTCGAGCTGTCCGCTCCGCCCGACGAGGTGACCGAGCGGGTGCGCGCGCACCTCGCGAAGAGCGGCGGGAAGGTCACCGGCACGGTGTTCCGCCGCACGATCGTGCTCACGGTCTGCGAGGAGGACACGCACTTCTGGTCCCCGCACCTCGACGTCCAGCTCGAGGAGGCGAAGGGCGGCGGCACGCACCTCTCGGCGATGTTCTCGCCGCACCCGCACGTGTGGACGGCGTTCGTCGGCGTGCAGCTGGCGTTCGGTCTCCTCTCGCTCGGCGCCGCGGTGTGGGTGCTCAGCATCTGGAGCCTCGGTCACGACCTGCGCCTCGGGCTCGGGATCCTCGGGCTGATGCTGTTCGGCGGCGGCTTCGCCTACGGCGCGGCCTACGTCGGTCAGGGCATCGGCTCCGAGCAGATGTACGAGCTGCGCGCGTTCCTCACCGACGCCCTCCGCGAGCCCGGCGGGCAGGAGACGGCCGAAGCGCCGCCCGCGTGAGCCTCGCTGCGCCGATCACGAGGTCCCGAGATCACAACAGCAGGCGGGCCATCACCACGATGACGACGATCGCCACGACGTCGAGCACGAGCCCGGCGCGCATCATGTCCTGCGTGCGCACCCCGCCCGTCGCGAAGACCAGCGCGTTCGGCGGCGTGCCGACCGGCAACGCGAACGCCCAGCTCGCGGCGAACACCGCCGGGATGACCAGCGTCTCGGGGCGCACGCCGAGGCCGGGGGCCATCGCGCCGACGATCGGCACGGCCATCGCGGCCAACGCGGTGTTCGAGGCGATCTCGCTCGCGAAGACGAGCACCGAGACGAGCAGGGCGAGGAGCGCGATCGACGGCAGCGCCCCGGCGCCCTTGATCACGCGGCTGAGCGACGCGGAGAGCCCGGTGCGTTGCATCGCGTCGGCGAGCGAGAGGCCTCCGCCGAAGAGGACCAGGACGCGCCACGGGACCTTGGTGAACGCCGCGCCGTCGAGGATCCCGCCCTCGCGCCGCACGCTCGGCGCGACGAACAGGAGCAACGACGCGCCGACCGCGATCGTGCCGTCTTTCATCGCGGGGAGGCTCCGCGCGTAGAGCGGCTGGGTCACCCACGCCCCGACCGCCAGCGCGAAGATGGCGACGGTGCTCCAGCCGTCCCGGTCGATCCGCTGCTGGCTCTCCTCGGCGCGCGGCACGGTCAGCCCGCGGGTGGGGAAGAGCCACACGCCGAGCACGAGGACCGCGATCGGCAGGAAGACCGCCGTCGCGGGCACGCTGAACCGCAGCCAGCGCGCGAAGTCCATCTGCACCCCGTTCTTCGCGAGCCACTCCACGCCGATCGGATTCGGCGGGCTGCCGACCGGCGTGAGCGCGCCGCCGATGCTCGACGAGAACGCGACGCCGAGGAGCAGCGACGTGGCGAACCGTCCGGCCGCAGCGCGTCCGTCGTCGGTCGTGGTCCCGTGCAGCGCGCGGTCGCCGAGCGCCACGGCGAGCGGCAGCATGGTGGCGGCCGACGCGGTGTTCGACACGAAGGCGCTGAGCAGCGTCGTCGCGACCATCAGCGCGCCGAGCACGCGCAGCGGCGACGTCCCGGCGAGCCGAACGAGCGCGGAGGCGAAGCGTGGCGAGACGCCCGTGCGATCGAGCGCGTGGGCGAGCAGCGACCCGCCGCCGAACAGGAAGATCACGTCGTTCGCGTAGGGCGCGGTGATCTCCGCCGGCTTGCCGATGCCGAGCACCGCGAGCGCGAAGAGCGGGAGCAGCCCGGTGACCGCCGGATCGATCGCGAGGGTGACCCACCATGTCGCCATCACCGCGAGCAGCGCGAAGACCCACGTCGCGTCGCGCGAGAGCCCGAGCGGCGGGCCGACGTGGAAGGCAGCCACGGCGAGCACGATCCCCGAGATCAGCCCGACGCGCGCCACGCGCGGAGAGCTTTGCTCGAGGTGGACCTCGGGCTCTCGCTGGGAGGCGTCGTCGGGCATCGCGAGGAAACGATACAGCGCCGTTCGCCCGCGCAGAACGCGCCCGCCGGTGCCGGCGTTCGACGCGCCGCGAAGCTCAGGAGCAGCAGCCGGTAGCGCCGCCGCCGGCGATCGCGAGCCGTCGCGCGATGGGCCTGGGCGTCTGCGCCGGCTCGTACACGGCGAAGGACGCGGCGTAGGGCGCGTGCGCGAGCTTCGCAGCCGTGTCGGTCGAGACCTCTACCGGCTCGTCGCGACGGAAGAGGAGACCGTCCTCGTCGGTGACGCTCTTGTACGGGCCGAGGTACACGGCGCGGTGGCCGACGAAGACCTCGCGCGCCGCGGCCTCGTGCTTGTACGCGCGGACGGTGACGGTCGAGAAGGTGTGGCCCTGGACCTTCCGCCAGAACGCGCGTCTCAGGACCTCGACGCCGTGGAAGCCCGCGCGCTCCAGCTCCGCCAGCAGCTCGTCGGCGGTGAGCGCTCCCGAGAGGCACTCGCCCCACAGCTCGGGGTTCACCCGCAGGTGCGGCGGGACGGCGTGCTCGCTGACGATATCCGACAGCACGACCCGGCCGTGGTCCTTCAGCACCCGCCAGATCTCGGAGAAGACCGCGCGCTTGTCGGGCGAGAGGTTGATCACGCAGTTGGAGGTCACGCAGTCGACGTGGCGGTCGGGCAGCGGGACCTGCTCGAGGAGCCCCTGGTGGAACGTGACCACGTCGAACCCGAGGTTCTTCGCGACGATCGGCTGGTTCTCGCGCGCCACGGCGAGCATCGGCTCGGTCATGTCGACGCCGATGGAGCGACCGCTGCTGCCGACGTAGCGGGCGGCGACGAACACGTCGATGCCGGCGCCGGAGCCGAGATCGAGGTGCGTCTCGCCGACGGCGAGCGCCGCGTCCTGCACCGGAGAGCCGCAGCCGTAGAAGCGCTCGACGACGTCGGCCGGGATGTGCCGGAGGTCCTCGGCCGAGGGACGCACCGGACAGCACAGGTCCTGCTTCGGCTCGACGGCGGCCTCGCCATAGAAGGCGCGCATCAGCGAGCGCGGTCGATCGACGTCGAAAGCGAGGACGCAGTTGGAGTGCACGGTGCGCACCGCGCCCGGGACCTCGTCGCCGCACGCGAGCGCGCCCTCGCCCATCGCGTGATAGACGACCGGCGTGTCACGGCCGGCGCGCCGAAGCGCGCGCGCGCGCCCGGCCCGCGCGAGGTCGGCCATCAGATCGCGCGCGAGCTCGGCCATCAGAGGCAAGTACGGATCGCCGCCGAGGAAGCTGCCGCTCCAGAGGAAGGCGTGCTCCAGATCGCCACCACCGCTGATGAAGCGCAGCGGATCGGCCAATTGCGCTGGGCTCTTCGCCAGCGACAACGCGCGCAGCTCACGCGCGAGCGTCGACGCCTGCCACACCTCGAGGAGCGGACGATCGAGCCGCCCGATCGCGAGCTCCGGGTGCCCCGCGATGGCCGCGGAGGGATAGAGCACGCCGTCGGAGAAGAGGCACAGCGACTCGACGCCGGCCATCCCGAGGTCGTGCTTCACCTCGGGCACCGCGTTGACCCGCAGCGCGAGGCTCTCGAGGTTGTCCAGCCGGACACCGACGTGGCGCGCCGCATCGCGGACCGTGCGCACGACGGGCAGCAGCTCGTCGACGCGCGGGAGCTCGTCGAGCATCGACAGCCCGCGGCCCCGGCGGTGCGCCCACATCAGGTGGACCGACGCGGCGCCGAGCCGCTTGGCGAGCGCGGGTATCTCGGGCAGCGCCCGCAGGTTGCGCCGACACGGCACGACAGTGAGCGACGTCTCGAAGCCCATCGCGGAGAGCAGCGCGAGGCCCGATGCGGCCCGGGCGAAGGTCCCCTCGCCGCGGATCGCGTCGTTGTCCTCGGCGCGCGCGCCGTCGATCGACACCTGGAAGCGGACGCGCGATCGATCGAGCGCTTCGAGCAGCGCGCGGTGCGCCGGCTTGTCGAGGAGGATCGCGTTGGTGAGGACGACGAGCTCGCGCCCGTGCTCGACGGTCACGCGCTCGGCGAGCGCGCGGAGATCGCCGCGGAGGAACGGCTCGCCGCCCGTGAAGAAGAAGCGCTCGGCCCCGAGCTCCGCGGCCTGATCGATCGCCGACAGGAGCGCGCCGGTCGAGAGCCCCCGCCCTTCGGCCGGGCCGGAGGACACGAGGCAGTGCTCGCAGGCGAGGTTGCAGGAGTTGTTCGTGTGGAGCCACATCTCGCGGAGGTTCCACTCGGTCAGGCGCTCGGCGCGCCCCGCGTAGGGACGCCGCGCGAACGGCTGGAGCCGCGCGATGCCCGCACGCAAGAGCGCCTGCGCGAACGACATGACGTGCTGCAGGCTCCGCGCCGGTTCGGGGTAGAGTCGCGCGAGCGCGGTGACGTCGGCGAGCGTACGTCGGCCGTCGATCAGATCGAGGACGCGGGCGCCTCGCGGATCGGTGGCGATCCAGTTGGGGCCGTCCTCGTCGAGGGCGAGGTGGATGTCGTCGGCCGTTTGCCAGCGGGTCAGCGCCGGCGTGTGCAGCACGCTCTCCGAGGAGAAACCCATGCGCAAGACTCCTTGACTACGCCGGCCTGCTCACCGCGAAGAACGTGAAGGCGGCCTTCGCGAGGAGCACGAGCCAGGGCGCGCCGTGGAAGAAGAGGTCGAACCAGTCGATGGGTTTCACCAGCTTCCCGGCGAAGAGCATTCCGAGCTTCTCGACGATGTGCGGCGGCGAGAACGGGGCGAGGCCCAGGGTCAGGCACGCGAAGATGACGAAGCTCCAAGGAAGGTTGGCCAGCCAATCGGAGAGCACCATGGGCCCTTGGAGCCGGGGGGGCGTGACGAGGGGACTGCGATCCGTCACGTCAGCGCACCGCTCCGTAGAATCGCGACAGGAGCGCCGGCGACACGCCCAGCCGGAATAGCGCGGGGTACAGGTTCATGAGCAGCGTGTAGGTCAGCGGCCGCTCGATGAAGCGGCGGCCCGAGACGCGCACCCGCGCCGGCACGATGCGCACCCCGCCGGCCTCGCGGAGTCGTCGACCGAGCGCGAGGTCCTCCATCAACGCGATCGGCGGGAACCCGCCGATCGCCCGGAACACGGGCGCGCGCACGAACAGCGCCTGATCGCCGTAGGGCAGAGACGAGTACCGCGAGCGCAGATCCGCGAGGTGGAGGAGCGGACCGAGGCGCGTCGGACGGTCGGCGACGGTCCACGTGCGGAACGCGCCGGCGATCACGCGCGGATCGTCGAGCGCGCGAGCGATCTGTACGCGCGCGTCGTACGGGAGGGCGACGTCGGCGTGGAGGAAGACGAGGACCTCGCCGGTCGCCAGCGCCGCGCCGGCGTTCATCTGCGCGGCGCGTCCCCGCGGCGCGCGCACGAGCCGCACGTGCGGATGCCGGGCGACCGCCGCGACGGTGCCGTCGCCGCTGCCGCCGTCGACGACGACGATCTCGTCGATCGCGAGCGCGTCGAGCTCCGCGATCCGGTCCTCGATGACCCGCTCCTCGTCGAGGACCGGGATGATCACCGACGTGCGCATCAGACGCCTCCGCCCGTTCGTGAAGAGAGCCTCGAGAGCGCGGCGTGCGTCCGCGGAGCGCGCACCGGGTGGCGCGCCAGCAGGCTGCGCAGCCGCACGAGATCGCGCGGCTCGTCGACGTCGAACCAGTACGGCGCGCGCGTCGTCGTCAGCCCCGCCGACCGCAAGCGCTGCTCGGTCCGGTGCAGCGTCTCGGAGCTGCTCCAGGGCAGATCCGCGAGCAGACCGGGAGGCACGCGCGCGAGCCCGAGCAGGTAGAAGCCACCGTCGTCGGCCGGCCCGAGCACCGCATCGTGGTTCGCGAGCGCCATGCGCGCGACCTCGAGGTGATGACCGGGCAGCCCGGGGAGATCGGCCCCGAGCACGATCGCGCGGCCGGCCTCCGCCACCGCGCGCGCGAGGATCCGCTCCATGCGCGCGCCGAGATCGCCGGAGCCCTGATCCCACAGCTCGACGTCGGGCGGCAGCCCGAACGCGGTCGCGTCGCGGGTGGTCGTCGCGAGGATCGGCCTCGCCCACGAGAGGGCGCGGACGGTGGCCCACGTGTCCTCGAAGAACGCCTGCGCGAGCCGCGCCGCGGCGAGGGCGCCGATCTGCGGCGAGAGCCGGGTCTTCGCCGCACCGATGACCGGCGGCTTCGCGAAGACGCACACCGGCACGCGTGCAGACGTCGCGGTCATGTGTCGGGCTGCGCGAGGAGCCGATCCAGCTCCGCGCGTGCGATGCGGGTGATCTGCACGACGACGAGCACCGTCGCGAGCAGGCCTCCCCAGTAGAGGACCATGCCGGGCGTCCCCGCGGCCGAGCGCTTGCCGGCGAGCAGCTCCGAGCCGCTGGTCACCAGCGTGCCGAGATACACGTAGAGCACGGTCGCCGGGAACATGCCGAGCGCCGATCCGATGACGTAGTCGCGCAACCGCACCCGCGTCAGGGCCAGGGCATAGTTGAGCGCGTTGAACGGCAGCACCGGCGACAACCGGAGCAGCAGCACGAGCTTCATCCCGTGCTCGGCGATCGCCCGATCGATCGCCCGCAGGCGCGGGTCGCGGCCGATCCGTCGCTCGACCCTGGCGCGCAGGAGCGTGCGCCCGAGGACGAACGCGGCGGTGGCCGCGAGGACGCTCACCGGCGAGACGATGATCACCCCGAGCACCGGCCCCCACGCGAACCCGGCCCCGAGCGTCAGGACCGATCCCGGGAGGAGCAGCACCGCGGAGAGGACGTAGGCGACGCCGTAGACCAGCGCACCGAACGCGCCGGCGTCGCGACTCCACGACACCAGCTGCAGCGCGCGCCGGGCGAGATCGCCGTGACGGGCGAGGAGCACGATGACCGTCGCCGCAAGCACCGCGAGGACTGCGCCGAGCGCCCAGCGAGGTTCGCGGCGCGGCGCGCCCGACGCCATGCGCGCGAACGAACGATAGCGACCAAAGCGCGCGACCTTGCCCTGCGGCGCCCAGCGCTCGTCGGGCGCGCCGAAGATCTCCTGCAGCACGTGCCGCGTGGGGATGTCCTTCTGGAACCCCATCGTGCAGTGCGCGCAGTAGGTGATCAGCTGCTTGTCCGCGAGCGCCGCGCGCTTCGCCTTCGCGGCCGGTGACTCGATCAGGCAGCACGACAGCTGGTGCTTCGCGTCGCCGGCGTTGACGACATCGAGGTGCAGACGGTCGGCGAGCCTGCGAAAGTGCGTCTGCTGCGACTTGTCCGTGCGCGCGGAGCAGGGATGGTGCACCACCGTCGGCGCGACGCTCGGACGCGGGCCCCAGTCCTCCTCGGCGAGGAGACCGTACAGAGAGGTCAGGCGCAGCCCGTCGACGCCCAGGCGCTGGAACTGCACGGTGCAGTTGCCGCAGGCGGTGATGATCTCGGTCGTGCCCGACTCGCGGAGGAGCCTTCGCGTCCGATCGCGCCCGCGCTCGGCGGCGCGCGGGGACGAGAACTTCTCGAGCGGCATGCCGCAGCAGTCCGACCACAGCACCACGGTGGGATCGCGCGCGCGCAGCCACTTGTACGCGCGCATCACCAGCGCGGGATCAGCGGCGGTGAGCGAGCAACCGGGGTAGAACACGCGGGGCGCGCCGCTGCCGTGCGTGAACGGTCGCGACACGCGCAGCCGGTACTCGAGGTCGGTGAGCAGGCCGCCGGCCCACTTCCGCACGCGCGCGAGCGGCGCAGCTGGCCGCTTCGCGGGCGCGCGGTTCGGACCGGCGCGGGTCGGAGGCATCAGGGGCGAGAGCCGTCCCGCGGCGAAGATGGTTCGCGGCTGAGCTCCTCCCGCTGACAACGGTCAGCGGCGACAGCGGCGATCTCGAACGAAGGCCCGCGGCGTGATCGAAGAGCTGCGAGGTGACGATCCGCGTCGGGCGAGAGAGGCGTCGATCCAGGCGGTCGGCGATCCCGCAGCGAGATCACGCCGCGACCGGTGCGGCCAGGTCTTCTCGGAATCCGACGTTGCGTTTCCGCTGCTGGCGGCGAGAATTCACCGGATGCGCCGTCACGCTTTCTTCGCGATCGCCTGGTCCATGTTCGTCGGCTGCTCGGGTTCGAGCGGCGAGGTCACCGAGAACGGCGTCGACTCCGCCGTCGCCGACACGCTCGACGACACGGGCGCCGTCGACACCTCCGTCGCGCCCGACGCCGACGCCGGCGACGGCTTCGTCCCCTGCAAGGCCGATGGCGACTGCGCGGCGAGCGCCGCGGGCAAGGTGTGCGACGTCGCGAGCGGCAAGTGCGTACCGTGCACCGCGACGAGCGACGTGTGCGCGCCGAGCGAGCACTGCGATCCCACGACGATGAAGTGCGTCGCCGGCTGCAAGAGCGACGAGGGGTGCGCGCCCGCGGCGGGCGACGCCGGCGCCGACGCCGACGCCGCCGACGACGCCGCCGGCGACGCCGCGGAGGGCGGCACGTCGAGCAAGACGCGGTGCGACGTCGCGACGAACACCTGCGTCGAGTGCACGAAGGACGACCACTGCGCCCCCGGCTTCCTCTGCGCGGGCAACGTCTGCAGCAAGGGCTGCAGCACCACCAAGCCCTGTCCGACCGGCGAGACCTGCTGCACCGGCGCGTGCGTCGACGTGACCACGAACCTCGACCACTGCGGCAAGTGCGGCGAGAAGTGCGCCGTCACCAGCGGGACCGCCAAGTGCGAGGCGAGCGCGTGCGCGGTCGCGAGCTGTAGCGGCACGCTCGCCGATTGCGACAAGGACTACACCAACGGCTGCGAGGTCGACACCGCGACGTCCCTGACGAGCTGCGGCGCGTGCGGCACCAAGTGCGAGCCCACGAACGCGACCGGCGCGTCGTGCGCCGCCGGCGCTTGCGGCTACGCCGCGTGCGACGCGCTCTTCGCCGACTGCGACGGCAACAAGGCGAACGGCTGCGAGAAGAGCGTCGCGAGCGACACCGCGAGCTGCGGCAGCTGCGGCAACGCGTGCCCCTCCCCCGCGAACGCGGCGGCGACGTGCAGCAGCGGGACGTGCGGGTTCACCTGCAACGCCGGCTTCGCCGACTGCGACGGCAACGCGGCGAACGGGTGCGAGGTCGATCTGAACAACTCGGTCGGCAACTGCGGGATGTGCGGGAAGACCTGCGCCGCGGCGAACGGCGTGGCCGCGTGCGTCGCCGGCACGTGCGCCGTCGGCTCCTGCACCGGCTCGTTCGGCGACTGCAACGCGAGCTACGCCGACGGCTGCGAGACCAACACCTCGAACGATCCGAGCCACTGCGGCGCGTGCGGCAGCTCGTGTCCGCTCCCCGCGAACGGGACGCGGGCCTGCACCGCGAGCACCTGCGGTATCGGCAGCTGCAACGTCGGCTTCGCCAACTGCGACGGCAACTCGAGCAACGGCTGCGAGACGAACACCACGAGCAATGCGAGCCACTGCGGCGCGTGTGGCAACGCGTGCCCCGCGGTCGCCAACGGCACCGCCGGCTGCGCCGCGAGCTTGTGCGGGATCGCGGCCTGCACCGGGACGTACCGCAACTGCAACGCCCTGACGGCGGACGGCTGCGAGGTGAACTCCGCCACCGACCGCAACCACTGCGGGGCGTGCGGCAACGTCTGCCCGGTCGGCGCGCTCTGCAACGCGGGCACCTGCTACGTGCCGACGACGTGTCAGGCGCTGCGCACGACCGTCCCGACGGCGGCGAGCGGCACGTACACCATCGATCCCGACGGCGCAGGCCCGAGCGCTCCGTTTTCGGTGTGGTGCGAGATGATCGGCGCCGAGGGGTGGACGCTCGCGCTCAAGCTCGATGGCACCAAGCCCACGTTCGCGTACGACAACGCCATCTGGACCAACACCACGCTGCTCAACCCGACGTCGACCGATCTCTCGCTGACCGAGGCGAAGCTGAGCTCGTTCAACGCGATCCCGTTCACGCAGCTGCGACTGGGCATGCGCGACGCGGGCGTGATCCGCTGGATCAACGTCACGGCGGCGGGCACCTCGCTGCAGAGCCGCTTCGCGGCGAGCGGGTTCCTCGCGACCTCCGCCGGCCGCGCGGCGTGGCGTTCGCTCGTCGCGTCGCCGACGCTCCAGCCCTACTGCGGGCAGGAGGGCACCAACAACGCGATCAGCACCTACGCGCGCGTGCGCATCGGCATCCTCGGAAACCAGGAGAACGACTGCGGCTCGCCCGACTCGCTCCTCGGCTTCGGCGCGGGACCGGTCGCCTGCCTCGGCGGCGCCACGCCGGTCACCACCGGCAACGTCGGATCGTGCGGCTCGGTCGAGGGCGATCGCAGCACGGCCACGTTCGGGTTCGTGCTCGTCCGCTGAAGACGTGTCGGAAGCTCCCCCAGGACTGAAGACCGACGATCACCGCTTCTTGCGAAGGGCGGCGAGGAACGCGCGGCCGCGCGGGGTGAGGTCGTAGCCGACCTCGAAGCTCTGCGTGAGGCCGAGCTTCTTCAGCCGGACCACGTCGGCCTTGAACGGCTTGGTGTCGCGCCCGAGCTTCGCCGCGAGCCTCGAGGCGGCGACGCGCGGGTGCCGCTCGATCAGGCGCAGCGTCTTGCGCGTCCAGGGCTCGCGCGCGTCCATGCGGGCGAGCTTCTCGCGCAGCGCCTTCACGTCCTCGAGCGTCAGCGCGTCGTCGAACGCGGCCTCGACCCGATCGGCCTCGCCGCCATGGTGGAGCGCGACGCGGAAGACCTCGGTGGCGCCGTCGACCGGCTCGCGGCCGGCCATGTACGCGGTCATGTAGTCGAGCAAGGCCTCGCGCGAGGAGAAGCCGGCGAGGCGCGCGTCGTCGTCGTCGATGTCGCCGACGCGCACGCGCTCGATCGCGTCGACCACGAGGACGCCGATCGGGTGGCAACGATAGCGGCCGCCGGCGCGCACGCGCGGCTTGTCCCAGCGGCGGAACGTCAGGCGGATGGTGCCGTCGACGAGCCCCTGGTGGAACGGCTTCTGGAAGAGGAGCACGGCTTCATCGATGATTCGTCGTTCGCGCGACGCGCGGCAAGCGCAGCCGCGGACAGCCACGTGCATGGCACCACATCGTCACGAACCGGCGCCCCGCGCGGAAACGCCGGATCGTTGACGGGCGTCAGCGGCAGAGCCCGCCGCAGGGATCAAGCTGACGGAGAACATGCGCGCGCTGCGAAGAATCGCCACGCCCGCCTCCGTCGCGGTGGTGATCGGGGGATGCACGTACCCGTTCGACGACTACCTCCCGCAAAAGACCGACGGAGGGCTCGCCACCAACGCCCGGCGCGACACCGCGCCCGATCCAGCCGCCCCACCCGACGGAGGCGACGAAGGCGCGGGCAGCGAGGACGAGACCTCGGCGCCGCGCGACAGCGGCGTGTTCGACACGGCCGCCGACGCGAGCGATCCCGCAGACGCCGCGCTCGCGTCGTCGGCGGACACCTCTGCGCCCGCGGATACGTTCGGCGACACCTTCGTCGCCGAAGACACCTTCGTGCCGAAGGACACGGCCGCCGAGCCGAAGGACGCGTGCACCTGCGTCAAGATCGCCGGCGGCAAGTGCAAGGAGTGGTCGCCGCCGGGCTGCGGAGACTGACGTGCCCCGTCGCTTCGCCTCGACGCAGCCTCGCACGCTCGGTTCGCCGCCCGACGTGACGGCGACGCCGATGACCGACGCGGCTCGCTCGCGCCGTACTTCCCGGCCGCCGACGCGCGCGATACCGTCGTCGCATGACGTCGAGCTCCTCCTCCTACGTCCCCGCGCGCGTGGTCGCAGACCTGCGCGCCCTCGCCGAGAACACCGGCGGCGCCGAAGGCAGTCGTCGACTCTGTTGGACGCCGGAGTGGCTGAAGGCGCGCGCGCAGTTCCGCGCGGCGCTCAGCGATTTGCCGGTCGAGATCGAGACCGACGAGGCGGGCAACCTCTGGGCGTACCTCCGCGGTGCACGCCCGGAGACCCTCGTCGTCGGCTCCCACCTCGACAGCGTGCCCAAGGGAGGTTGGCTCGACGGCGCGCTCGGCGTCATGGCCGGCGTCGAGCTGCTGCGCGCGTTGGCCGCCGAGGGCACGCCGCCGATCACCGTCGCCGTGGTCGACTGGGCCGACGAAGAGGGCGCGCGCTTCGGTCGCAGCCTCTTCGGCTCGGCGGCGGTCGTCGGCACGCTCGACGTCGAGGCGGCCAGGAGCCTCGTCGACAAGGAGGGCCACCGCCTCGATCAGACGGTGGCGGAGCACGGCGTCGATCTCGCGACCATCTGGCGCTCGAGCAGTCGGCTGCAGAACGTGAAGGCCTACGTCGAGCTGCACATCGAGCAGGGGCCGATCCTCGAGTCGAAGGGCCTCGGCATCTGCACGGTCACCGGCACCAAGGGCATCGAGCGCGAGCGCCTGGTGTTCCGCGGTCAGGCCGCGCACGCGGGCACCATGCCGATGGAGATGCGCCGCGACACCCTCCTCGCCGTCTCCCGCTACGCGCTCGCCCTCGCCGAGATCGGCCGTCGTCACCAGGGCGTGACCACCACCGGTCATGTGCAGTGCTGGCCGGGCGTGGTCACCGCGGTGCCCGGCGAGACCCGCGTGACCATGGACATGCGGCACATCTCCGCCGAGTCGCTCGCCGCGATGTACGCCGAGATGAAGCAGGCGGCCCACGACGCTGCCGCCGCCGAGGGCTGCACGGTCGGCTTCGAGCCGATCTTCCGCATCCCGCCGATGCCCTTCCACCCCAAGCTCCTCGACGCGGCGCGCGCCAGCGTGAAGGAGGTCGAGGGTCACGACGTCGAGCTGCCGAGCGGCGCGCTCCATGACGCGAGCGAGATCGCGCGCGTGATCCCCACGGTGATGATCTTCGCCTCGTCGATCGGCGGCTTGAGCCACACCAAGGAGGAGGACACGCCCGAGGCGCACCTCCGCATGGCCGCCGACGCGTTCCACCGCACCTGTCGCCGCGCGATGGCGCTCATCGCCGAGGGCGCGGTCTGAGCCGGTCGGGCCGGAGTGTGCAGCGGGCGCCCGACGGCCGTCCCGAACATGGACGTTCCAGGGCCGGCGCGACCGATCGGCGGGCGCGAGCATCCGCGGAGGGATGATCTCGGCCTCGTTGTTGGAGCAGATCCCCGACGGCCTCCTCCTCGTCGACGACGAAGGCCGCATCCGCTTCGCCAACCGGCGCGCCGAGGCGATCTTCGGGTACCCGCGCGGCTCGATGGTCGGCACGCGCGTCGACGCGCTGCTGCCGGACGATCTCCGCGGCAGGCATCGCGAGCACCGGCAGGCCTACCTGGAGGCGCCGCAGTCACGGCCCATGGAGCAGCTGCGCGACGTCCGCGCGGTCCGGCGCGACGGCGCCGCGGTCACGCTGCAGATCAGCGCAAGGGCGAGGATGAAGCCACGATGGCGGTCGTGCGCGACGTCTCCGCGCGGCCGACCGCCGACGAGCGCGCGCACATCTTCGAGGTCGCCGTCGGCGCGGCGGCGAACGGCATCGCCATCACCGACGCCGCCGGCAACTTCGTCTACGTCAACGAGGCGTTCACGAAGCTGACCGGGTTCCGCGCGGAGGAGGTGATCGGCCAGTCCACGCGTCTCCTCAAGTCGGGCAGGCACGACGCGTCGTTCTATGGGCACCTGTGGGCGACGATCACCAGAGGCGACGTGTGGCACGGCGAGACGGTGAACCGCCGCAAGGACGGCTCGCTGTACGTCGAGGAGCAGACCATCGCGCCGGTCCGCGCCACCTCGGGCGCGATCACGCACTACGTCGCCATCAAGCACGACATCACCGCGCGGCGCTCGGCCGAGGAGGCGCTCCGCCGCCGCATTCGTGAGCTGTCGGTGCTCCACCGGCTCGCGGTCCTCTCGACCGAGGCCGTCGACGTGCAGACCTTCGCCACGCGCCTCGCGATGACGTTGCGCGAGCACCTCGACCTCGTCGCGGTGGAGCTCGATGTCTCGGACCAGACGGCCAGCGTGTCGCCGACCGACGGCGCGCTGCCGTCGTTTCGCGCCGGTCCCGCGGCGCCCGCGAGCGGAGACACGCTGGTCTTTCCGCTCTGGGTCGCGGGTCGGAAGCTCGGCGAGTTGCGCGTCCGGGTTCGCCCCTACGACCTCGAGCGCCCGGAGCTCGAGCGGTTCCTCGAGACGTTCGCGACCCAGGCAGCGAGCGCGTTCTCGCGCGCCCTGCTGCAGGAAGAGGTGCGGCGACTCGAACGCCGGTAGCCGTCAGAACGCGACGTGCACTTGCAGGCCCGACTGCACGCCGAAGTGTCCGCCGACGTCCTTGTTGCCGAACAGCCCCATGAGGCGCGTCTGCGCGTCGAAGCGGAAGAACTTCGTCTTGTACAGCTCGAAGCCGAGCGTGCCGCCGACGAGCATCTCGTCCTTCGCGCTGCCGTCGGTCGCGATACGCGCGTAGCCGAGCCGCCAGCCGATGTACGGGTTCATGAACGTACGACGTCCCGCGCCGAGGAAGTCCGAGTAGAACTCGCCGCCGATGGTGACGAAGAACGCGTCGAGCCCCTGGCCCGGCGACGACATCCGTCGCATGCCGTCGACGTCGACGCTGAAGTAGCGCGACGCGGCGATCGAGAGGCCGAACCCGAGGAACCCGTAGTCGCCCTTGCTGCCGCGGAAGTCGGCGAAGTGCAGCGCGCGCGCACCGGGGTAGACCTTCGCCTTGGGATCGAAGGTGGGCGTGGTGTCGGCCTGCTGGGTGAACAGCGTGAGGTAGATGGTCGCCCGCGCCGCGCGATCCTTCATGAAGCGCAGGTCGCCCTTGACGCGATCGATCTCGCCGCGGATGCGGGTCATCTCGCGCTCGATCTGGAGGATCGAGTTGACGTCGTGCGCCTTGGCGAGGATCTCCTCGTAGCGCTTCAGGGTGACCATCAGGTTGTTGAGGTAGATCTGCGCGTCGTGGAACTCCTTGCCGATGTCGCGCGCGGTCACCTGCCGGTTGCGCACGATGCCGATGCCGCCGATCTCGTCGAGGAACTTCTCGGAGCCGCGTGAGGGCACTCGCATCGTGAACGAAGCGGCCGACGATCCGGACTGGTCGTTGACCGTGTCGGAGACCACCTGGCCGCCGTGCTTCTTCACGATCTCGCGGACCTTGGCGGCGGCGTCGCCGACCTTCTCGACCTCGATCGAGATGCGCGCCTCGATGTCGAACATCTCCTGCGCGTTCGGTTGAGGCTCGACGGCCGAGGGCGCGGCGGCCGCCGGCGTCGGGGCCGATCCGCCGCCCGAGGTGTCGCTGGTCGACACGGTCACGACCTCGGAGACGGACTCTTCCTTGGCGACGCTCTTGTCGTAGTCGCCGCTGGCTGGCGCCGGCGCGCCGCCGTAGACCGCGCCTGTCGCCGCGCCCGCGCTGCCCGGCACGCTCGTCGGCCCGTAGCTCGGGTAGGACGGCGGCGGAGGCGCGGACGCAGCCTGCACGCGCGCGACGCCGGCGCTCCGGCTGGCGCTGCACGCCTGGAGGACGAGGAGGAAGGCAAGCGAGTAGATCGAGCGGCGCATGGGGTCCTCCAAAGCCACCGACCGCGGGCGGTCGGTCTTTGTCGCGGAGAAACGGAGCCGGAGCCCCGACCTTACACCTGCCCTCACCTTGGAGTTTGCCGATTGTCGCCGCCGTCGGTCATGCTGGGTGGGCGTGCGCTCCGCCCCGTGGGTCCTGCTCTTGTTGGTCGGCGGCTGTCGCGAGCGCGCCGTGGAGATCAAGGCGGCCCCAGAGCGCGAGCTCCCGCGCGAGCAGCCGGCCCCGGCGCCGAGCGCGATCGTCACGACGCTGGTCGGCCACGTAGGCGAGGAGGTGACGATCACCGGCACGGTGGTCGCGAAGCCGAGACCGCGCCTTGCCGCGTCGCGTCCGGGCAAGTCGCCGGTCTTCGTCGAGGTGGAGGGGTCACACCTCGAGATCGCGGCGCACGTCGCGACGCTCCCGCACTGCTCAGGCCCCCTGTACCTGACGGGTCGTGTCGTGGTCGCCGTCGGCATGGCAAAGGAGGGCTCGACCGAAGGTGCGTATGCGGAGCCGCAGCTCGACGTCGATCGATGGCACTGCCGCTGATACCCGGTGCTAGGGTTCGATCGATGTCCGAAGACATCGATCTCGACCCGGGGCTGCGCCGGGAGATCGACTCGACGAGCTCCCGGCTCGACGAGCTGGACCACTACGCCCTGCTCGGCGTGTCGCGCGACGCCGATCGCAAGGCCATCAAATCGGCCTATTACGGCCACGCGGCCCGCATCCATCCCGATCGCCACTTCGGCAAGCGCCTCGGTCCGTACAAGGCGAAGATGGAGGTGCTCTTCGGGCGCATGACCATCGCCCACGACACGCTCGCCAATCCGCAGAAGCGGGCGCCCTACGACGCCTACCTCACCGAGCGCGAACGCATCGCCGCGTTCGAGCGCGCGCTCTCGACCGAGACCGGCGACGACCGCGCCGCTCCCGCTCCGCGCAGCGAGGTCGTGATCGGCGCTGCGCCACCGACCACGACGACACGCCCCGTCGCGCAGACCGTCCCCACCCCGCCGGCGCAACCGCTGTCGCCCGAGGCGGAGCGTCTCCGGCGCGAGGCGCTCGCGCGTCGCCTGCTCGGCTCGAAGGGCGGGTCGCACGGCAGCGGCGCGCCGCCCGTGCGAACGTCGTCGGTCCCATCGATGCCCGCGGCGTCGCCCAACGCGCGGCCGACGCCCTCCCCCACCGGGTCGGGCGTGCGCCCAGCGTACTCGTCGATACCCACGCCCACACCGCGGCAGCTCGGCGTCGACGCGATCGTCGCCTCCGCGCGCAACGCCGCGGCCGCCGGCGACTGGGTCAACGCGTCCACCCGCATGCGCCTCGCGGCCAAGCTCGATCCCGCGCTCGCGGGCGAGGCCGAGGAGCTGCGCCGCCGCGCGCTCGGCGCGATGGCCGACGCCTACGTGAAGCAGGCGCAGTACGAGGAGCTGGAGCAGCGCTGGGTCCCGGCGGCGATCTCCTGGAGCAAGGCCGCCGAGGCGCGTCCGAACGATCCGCACGTCGCCGAGCGCGCGGCCAACGCGCTGCGCCTCGCCGGCGGCGATCTGCACAAGGCGGCGCGCTTCGCCGAGACGGCGGCGCGGCTGCTCCCCGACGATCCGCGCGCGCGCCTGACGCTGGCCGAGGTCTACTTCGACGCCGGCCTGGTCCGGCGCGCGCGAAGCGAGCTCGACGCGGTGCTCCGCGCCCTCCCCAGCGAGCCGCGCGCGCGGCGCCTCGACGACGAGCTGAAGCGGCGCGCTTGATGACGATGCGAGCAGCGGTCGTCGCCCTCTCCGGCGCAGGTCTCATCGCGTGCGCCTCCTCGGCGAGCACGACGCTCGCGCCGGACGCGGGCGGCGACGCCACCTCTGACGTGCGCGACGCGCGCGACGCCGGCGGCGTCCGCGAAGATCCGCCTCCGCCGCCGGTGCCGCCGACGCTGGCCGAGACGGGCCTCTACGAGGACTTCGCCGCGAAGCGGCTGTCCAAGGGCGTCGTCGCGTTCGACGTGCGCTGGCCGCTGTGGTCCGACGGCGCCGAGAAGCAGCGCTACCTCTACGTCCCTGCCGGCAAGACGATCGACATCGCCGACCCGGATCACTGGGCGTTTCCCGCCGGCACCAAGGCGTGGAAGGAGTTCCGCGTCGGCGGCAAGCTGATCGAGACGCGCTACGTCGAGAAGACCGGCGAGCCGCCGATCGGCTGGCGGTACGTCGCCTACGCGTGGAGCGAAGATCAGGCGACCGCCGTCGCCGCGCCGGGAGGCGTGCGCGACGCCCTCGGCACGACCCACGACATCCCCGACCAGGCCGCGTGCGAGCAGTGCCACAGCGGCACCCGCGACGGGATCATCGGCGTCGGCAACGTGCAGTTGAGCGACGGCAAGACCCTCGCGAGCTTCACGAGCCTCGGGCTCCTCCCGGCCGTCCCCGCGGAGTACCGGGTCCCCGGCACGGGCGTGGTGCAGGAGGTCCTCGGCTACCTCCACGGCAACTGCGGCTACTGCCACTCCGACGTCGGCCGCTGGTCGACGGCGCGCGGTGTCCGCCTGCGATTGCTCTTCGCGATCAGCGATCCGGCGAAGACGCCGACCTACCTCACCACCATCAACGTGCCGATGTCGCACAGCGACACCGACGGCGAGCCCTTCATCGGCGTCGTGCCCGGCGATCCGAGCCGCAGCCACCTCTACCAGCGCATCACCAAGCGCGATTTCTGGGCGATGCCGCCGGTCGGCAGCGAGGTGGTCGACGAGGTCGCTGCCGCCAAGGTCAAGAGCTGGATCGAGGGCCTGCCCCGGTGAAGTGAGTCGTCAGTCGTCAGTCGTCAGTCGTCAGTCGTCAGTGGTCAGTCGTCAGTGTGCATCTCTCGCCGGCGTGGTCGAAGGTCGAAAGGTCGAGGGTCGAACCAGGGGCGGAGCCCCGGAAACCCCGTGGAAATGGGCTCTCGATTCAACCTTCGACCTTCGACCTTCGACCTTCGACCAGGGAACCGTGCCGGTCCGATGTCCCACGGCCCCTCGGTCGTCGGTCGTCACTGCGAGGGGTACTTGGGGATCACCGGCGGCGGCCACACCGGGTGCAGCGAGCGTGCGCTCTCCGGATCGAAGGTCCAGATGCCGAGCCCGCCGCGTCGCACCGCCATCGCGAACGGCTGCCGCTCCTTGAAATCGAACTTCGCCGCCGCCTCGATCGCGCCGACCGTGCGGCCGTCCGGGAGCGTGCAGGCGAGGTGCGCGCTGGCGCGGGCGCCGCCACGCTTGGCGTACGTGAAGCGCGACACCTCGCAGACGACCGACACGGGGGGACCCGCCATCGCCGAGTTGAGGATCATCGTCACGATGTAGACGAGCGCGATGAACGAGAACGTCCCGAAGAGGAAGACGCCGAGCCAGCGACCGAGGGCCTCACCGGGCAGGCGGTGCGCGAACAGCCGCTGCGCGAAGGTCGCGAGCAGCGCGCCGCCGACGATGGCGATCGCGCCGATCGGGACGACGTGACCGTGCTCGAAGGTGAAAGTGCGCGCCGACAGCGTGATGGCCATGAGCACGCAGCCGCCGCCCGACAACAGCGCGATCCACACCGCGCGCGTCCCGCGCTCCTCCGCCTCCTCGACGGCGCGCCGCGCGGCGCGGAACTCCTCGTGCGCGGAGCTCGTCGAAGCCGGTCCCGGACCGGCCCGGTAGGTCTGCTCGGCCCTCGCGCAGAAGGGGCAACCAGGCAGCGTCGGGTTGTAGAGGCGCCCGCAGGTCGCGCACCGGATCGGCTGCTGCTTGCCCACGAAGGGAGCGTACACCGCTCGGGAAGGGGAGCGGGCAGCTGCAGCGAGCCGAATGAGAACCCCCGGGATGAATCCCGGGGCACCGAAAGCTTCGTAAGCCTGCTTCGCAGGCTCCTCGCGCTGTGCGCGGGAAAGGCGGGGAATGCGCGGAAGCGGAAAACTCGGCCGTCTGCAGCGGAGCGAGCGCGGGCGCTGGCGCGCTGCTGTGGCTGCGGAATCTAGCGAGTGCGAGCTCCGGCGATCGTCGACTCCGTCGGCACGTTCAACGTCGTCCGCAGGCGCGAAGACCGGCTGACGCTCGGAGGTCGACCAGATGAGATGAACCAGCAGAAGCGTGTCGCTATGGGCGCCGAGCATGCCCGGCATCGACCGGGGGCCCGGCGCCGGTTGCGTGCGCAGTGTGCGAGGAGCCCGCTTCAGCCTCATGATGGGACAGCCCGGCTGCGTCGCTCGGCTCCTCTCCACGGCTCCGGCTCCAGGCGTTGTCGGGCCCGGTGCGCTGACCGCGCGAGGTACC
>JACPFM010000214.1 GCA_016182965.1 Deltaproteobacteria bacterium
CCCCCGGCGCTCAGCCCCTGCGGCCAGCTGGCGGTCAGCCCCTGCGGCCAGCTGGCGGTCAGCCCCTGCGGCCAGCTGGCGGTCAGCCCATGTGGCCAGCAGGCGCGTGATTGTGTGTCGGTCGTGGGTGACAGCGTGGCGGCGAACGACCAGACTGCGCCGCTCGGCCCGGCCGCTCGGCCGGTCGGACCATCGATGAAGCCCGTTCTTCGCATACCCCGCTATGACGCTGGTTTCTGGCGCGCGACCGCCAGGTGGGGCGCGTCGAGGCTGCCGCGGTGGTGGCTCCGCTGGTCGCCGGGGCCGATCGGCGTGGGCATCGGCGTCGCTCAGGAGCGCGTGCGCGATCTCGTGCGCGAGAACCTGCGGCTGGTGCACGGTCAGCGATCGGCGGTCGTCGAGGCGCTCGACACCGCGAGCACGCTCGCCAACTACGGCCACTGCCTCGCCGAGGGCTTCGCCGCGGCGTCCGACGATCCGCCGGTGTTCCGCTACACCGTCGAGGGTCGCGAGAACCTGCTGCGCGCGCGCGACGCGGGAGAGGGCGCGATCCTCGTCACTGCGCACGCGGGCTCGTGGGACGTCGCGGGCGGGGTGATGAACCTGCGCGGGTTCGACCTCGCGATCGCGATGGCGCCCGAGCGCGACGAGAAGGCGCGTCGCATCAGCGACGAGGCGCGCGCGCGGGTCGGCGTGAAGGTCTTCCACGTCGGCGAAGATCCGCTCTCCGCGCTGCCGCTCGCGCAGCACGTCCGCAAGGGCGGCGCGGTCGCCCTGCAGATCGACCGCGTGCCGCCGGGCATGCGCAGCCGCGCGACGACGTTCTTCGGCAAGCCGTGGCTGGTGCCGCTCGGCCCCTTCCAGCTCGCGCAGGTCACCGGCGCGCCGCTCATCCCGGTGTTCACCGCCCGGCTCGACTACGCGCACCACCTGGTGAAGAGCGAGGGGCCGATCTTCGTGCCGCGACGCGCGTCGTCCGCCGAGCTCGACGCCGCGATCGCGTCGGCGATGGGCGCGGTGGAGCGCTTCGTGCGGCGCTTCCCCACGCAGTGGTTCCACTTCGCGCCGCACCCGCTCGCCGAGGAGAGCTACCTCGACGTCGTCGATCGGCGGGCCGAAGAGCAGTCGCGCCAGGACTGAAGCCCGGCCTTCACGCGACGATCGGCAGCGCGCCCTTCTTCTTCGGCTTCGCGTCCGCGAACGGCGCGAACGCGCGCTTCCACGCGGCGAACGAGCCGCCGTTCGCGATCGCATCGCGCACTGCGCGGCCTTCGGCGTCGCCGCCATGGGCGAGCACCGCCTCGACCCACGCCCACTTGGCGCTGATCGAGCGCACGTCGGCGCGGCCCTTGAGCCCGCGCCGCAGCCGATCGAGCCGATGCTCGACGACCTGGATGCCGGCGAACTCCTCGTCGACCATCGGCGTGTTGCGCTTGGGGCAGAAGGGCGCGATCCCGAGCGCGACGGGCGAGATCTTCGACAGCTCGGTGGTGAACCGCACGCACTCGTCGATGTCGTCGTCGGTCTCGCCCGGCAGCCCGATCATCAAGTAGAGCTTCAGCCGCTCCATGCGCACCGCGCGCGCGTTCTCGGCCGCCATCAGCAGGTGACGGACCTCCGCGCGGCGATCGAGCCGTTGCCGCATGCGCTCGCTCGGCCCGTCCATCGCGGTGGTGAGGGTGCGGTAACCGGCGGCCTTCAGCGTCTGCACGAACTCGAGCTTCAGCTTGTCGGGGCGCAGCGAGGAGAGGCCGACCGAGGCGCCCCGCTCCGTGAGCGTGCGGACGATCTCGACGATGTGAGGGTGATCGCTGACCGCCGCGCCGACCAGCCCGACGCGCTTCGCCTCGCCGGGGATGGCGTCGAGGATCGTCTCCTTCGGCACGATGCGCATGCCGCCGTTGGTCGAGCGGCGCATCACGCAGTACCGGCAGCCGCGCGAGCAGCCGCGCGAGGTCTCGACGAGGAACATGCCCGCGAGCTCGGTCTCCTGCGCCTGCAGCGGCCCCCACGCGGGGAGCAGCGCGTCGTCGATCTGCGCGAGCGACGGCAGCTGCTCGCCGTGGATCGCGGGGACCCACACGTGGTCCATCTTCGCGAGCGCGGCGAGGCGGGCGGCGCGCCCGGGGGTCGACGCGAGGGTGTTCACCACGTCGACGACGAGCGTCTCCGCTTCTCCCATCACCACCGCGTCGCAGTAGGGCGAGAGCGGCGTCGGGTTGGAGAACGTCAGCGGACCGCCGCCGAGCACGAAGGGGTGCCGATCGTCGCGGTCCTCGCGGAAGACGGGGACGCCCGCGCCGTCGAGCGTCTGCACGAGCCCGCCGATCTCGATCTCGTAGGCGACGCTGACGGCGAACACGGGGAAATCGCCCACGGGGCGCAGCGACTCGTAGGTGAGCAGCTGCGGATGCGGCTCTCCGGCCTTGGCGTCGTCGTCGAGGAACGCGCGCTCGGCGCCGAGCCCGGGCGCCTCCTGCAGCGCGCGGTAGATGCGCTGGAAGCCGAGCGAGGACATGCCGGTGCGGTACGGCGACGGATAGACGAGCGCGACCGGGAAGGCTCCCTCGTTGCCGAGGGCGCCGGCCTCCGAGCCGAGACGGCGTCGCACCTTCTCGCGGAACGCCGTGCGGCTGGAGGATCGGGACGCGGACATCTTCTGGGGGCGAACGTGGTCCCGTCAGGCGCCGCGAGCAAGTGACTCGAGCGCGCGGACGATGCCGGAGAAGTCGGTGGGATCGCCCGCCTCGCTCGCGGCGTGGTGCAGCGCGATGCGGCCGCCGCGGCTGAGCGCCTCGACCACGACGACGCCGCCCTGCTGCCACGGATCGCCCTGCGTGCGACGCTGCCTATGCCCTTCGCGCCACGCGCGCACCGCGTGCCGCGCGGCCTTGGCGTTCATGACGGTGAGCACGCCGCGGCGCATGCCACCGATGCGGTACGCCTCGAGCGTCGGATCGGTGACCATCGTCCCGATCACCTGCTCCTCGTCGGCGAACCGCCTCGCCTGATCGGGCGTGCCGGAGCCGACGATCACCAGCTCGCCTCCCATCGCCCGAACGGTCGGGGCCACGTCGCGCGACCGCGCGACCTCCTCGCGGCAGAACAGTCACCCGAAGTGGCGGACGAACAGCAGCGCCGCGGGGCGCTCGCGGAAATGTTCGCCGAGCGGATGCGCGCGGCCGGAGAGATCGAGCACGGTGGCGTCGGCGAGCGGTTGCGTGTCTACCATCGGTTCGATCCTAGTACGGCGCACCAGAGGTTCGCACCCGGTCCATCTGCCAACGTTGAACGTGGGCTCGCGCCCGTCACGCCCCGCCGCGCCGCAGCCGCTCGAGCTCGAGCTTCAGGCTCGCCGCCTCCTCCTCGGCGACGCGCGCGCGTTCGGCCTCGGCGTCTGCGCGCGCCTTCTCTCGCAGCGCGGTCTCCTCGAGCTCCTTGGCGCGTGCGTCGGCCTTCGCCTCGGACTCGGAGATCATGCGCTCGAGGCGCTCGACGAGCTCACGCGCCTCGAGGAGCTGCGCGTTGCCCTGGTAGAAGCGCAGCCGACCCTCCTCGATGACGAGATCGAGGCCCAGCACCGATGACGCGACGCGGCCGCCGAACGCGCGGAGGGGCTCGTACTTGCGTGCGCCGGCGGCGGGGAGCCGATAGCCCGTCAGGCGCGAACGGCCACGGTCGTAGATGAAGTACTCCTGAATACCGAGCCGCGCGTAGCGCGCGACGTTGTCTTCGAGGTCCTTCCGGGCGTCGCCGCTGACGTGCACCGCCATCACGAGGTCGAGGCCCTTGCCCTCGGCCGAGACGACCCAGCGGCTGCGCTCGCGCACCTCGACGTCGGTTACGGCGAGAAGATCTGGCGCGAAGCGAGGCTCTGCGGGGTAATAGACGGCGAGCTCCGAGGCGACGTAGACGCGTCGCCCCGCCTTCTCGAAGAACGCGCGGAGCACGTCGCGCGCACCGACCTTCGCGTCGAGGTGGGCGTCGCCTTCGGACGGTCGCAGCTCGGCGTCGGTCATGCGTGCGGGCAGCGACTCGACCACGGCGGCGCGCTGCTCAGGGGTGAGCGCGTCCCACTCGGCCTGCGCCGGGGCGCGGGGCGGGCCCGGGCTCGGTGGTGTGGAGGTGCGGGCGGCCATGCAGGGATTGTAGCGGGTCGCGGAGGCTCCCGTCGGGCACCGCGGCTACGGCCACGCGCGATGGCGCGCGAGGTGTGCGAGCAGCGCTTCGAGCGCTTGGGGGTCGGCGTGGGCGAGCTCGGCGCGGCGCGGCTCGCCGAGCGGAATCTCGAAGCCGGCGCATAGCACTTCGATCGCGCGGATCAGCGCCTCTGCTCGTCCCTGCTCTCGTGCCTCGGCGCGCACGGCGTCGAGCGAGGCGTGACCGTGCCTCGCGAGGAGGTTTTCGAGCGCGACCTCGTCGGCGCGATGGTGATCGAAGAGCGCGTCGACGGGCAGCGGACGCGACAAGATGCCGGGGGCCTCGAGCATCGCACCGCCGGGCACGGTGCGCGGGGCCTCGGCCCTTGCGTGCACGTCGACGCGGCGAGGGCCGCGCAGGCGAACGATCCACACGAGCTCGGTGCCGGCGGCGAGCAGCTCGGCGACCTTCGCCTGCAGATCGTCTTCGTTGGTGCCTCGATCCGCGTACTCGACGGCGAGGCGCGGCGCGCCGTCGGCCCACCCGGGCGCGTCGGGCACGTTGCCGATGGAGATGTCGGGCGCACGCAGCGTGTGGTCGTCGAGCGCGTAGCCTACGTCGATACCGGCCTCGCGCACGGCGGGATCGGTCGCGAGCGGGACGGCGCCGACGAGGTGCTCCCTGCCGTGCCGGCTGCCGGCGGGCGCGACGTAGACGGGATGGCCACGCGAGATCTCGTATCGATCGCCGTCTTGGACGTGATCGGGCCGAAAGGGACCGCGCGACTCGGGCATTTCGAACGAAGGAGCGTACCACGGCGATCGGGGCATGCCCGGCGTGGAGCACGTCGCTCGCCGTCGCACCGCGCGAGCGATTTCGCGCGCTTGCGCGGGCAACGGGCCGGCGGAGCGGCGTATCCGCCGGCGGCCGTTCCTCTGCAGGCCTCTGACAGGCCTCATGCAGGCAGCTGGGCGCTGCACGAACAGCGAAGGTCCAGCCGGCCCGGCTGCCTCGAAACCCTTGGATTCCCTCGGGCGCCTGCTCTACTGGGCTCCTCGTTCCAGAGGAGTTGAGAGAATGGCCAGCGAATACCTCGGCTACCCGCACACCTTCGCAGAAGAGCCCATGTCGACCGAGAAGATGGTCGAGCTCTGCAAGAAGCACACGCTCTATACCTGGTCGGCGACCGACGCCGTCGCGCCGCTGCCGATCGCGCGCGCCGAGGGCGTGTACCTGTTCACGCCGGAAGGCCAGCGGATCCTCGACTTCAACTCGCAGCTGATGAGCGTCCTCATCGGCCACGCGCACCCGAAGGTGATCGCGGCGATGAAGCACCAGCTCGACGAGCTGATCTTCGTCTACCCGCAGACGGCCACGCAGGTGCGCGCGCGCGTCGGCAAGCTGCTCGCCGAGGTCACGCCGGGCGACATCAACACCTTCTTCTTCACCCTCGGCGGCGCCGAGGCGAACGAGAACGCGGTGAAGGCCGCGCGCCTGTACACCGGCCGCCAGAAGATCCTCGCGAGCTACCGCAGCTACCACGGCGGCACGAACCTCACGATGGGCCTCACCGGCGATCCGCGCCGCTGGCCGAACGAGCCGGCCTCGCCCGGGATCGTGCACTTCATGGATCCGCGGCCCTACGACTACTCGTTCGGCCAGAGCGAGGAGGAGATCACGAGGAACCACCTCGCCTACCTCGAAGAGACGATCCTGATGGAGGGGCCGAGCACCATCGCCGCCCTCATCAAGGAGACGGTGACCGGCACCAACGGGCTCCTCGCGCCGACGCAGGGCTGGCTGCGCGGCGTGCGCGCGCTCTGCGACAAGTACGGCATCCTCCTCATCCTCGACGAGGTGATGGCCGGCATGGGCCGCACCGGCAAGATGTACGCGTTCGAGCACTACGACGTGATCCCCGACCTGGTCACGCTCGCCAAGGGGCTCACCAGCAGCTACTTCCCGCTCGGCGCCGTCGGCCTCCGCGACAAGATCGCCGACCACTTCCGCAAGAACGTGTTCTGGGGCGGCCTCACGTACAACTCGCACCCCGTCGGCCTGGCGACGGCCGAGGCCGTCGTCCGCGTGATGATGGACGAGGGCATGATCGAGAACGCGGCCAAGATGGGCCGCGTGATGCGCGACGAGATGGACCGGCTGCAGAAGAAGCACCCGTCGATGGCCGAGGGGCGCAACGTCGGTCTGTTCGGCATGATCGACGTCCGCAAGAACTCGAAGAACGAGCCGCTCGCGCCCTACAACGGCGCGCACCCGGCGATGAACGCGCTCGCGAAGTTCTTCAAGGACAACGGCCTGTTCACGTTCGTCCGCTGGGCGAGCTTCACGTGCAACCCGCCGCTCTGCATCACCGAGGAGCAGCTGCGCGAGGGCTTCGCGATCATCGATCGCGGGCTCGAGATCACCGACGCGGCGTTCGAGGGCTGAGCAGGTCTGGCCTCAGGCTCGCTTTCCGGCTCCGATGAGGCGCGTTCCGCCCAGCTCGTCGCACGCAATCGACCTGCTAGCGTCCTAGACGGCGGACGCGCCTCGACGACGTCCGCGTTCGCTCACGACGTTCGTCTGCTCACGCACGCGGCGACGTCGTCGTCCCGCAGCGATCGGCCCTCAACGAAGCTCGATTGGCCGGCTGGCCGGTTGGCTCAGATCTCCGGCGGCTTGATCGCGCAGTAGATGCACGCACCGAGAAACGTTCCGCAGATCAGCAACACCCAGAAGAAGAGATCGAACACGATCCGTGGCGGGAACGCACTTCCGGCGAGCCATTGCGCGAGCTCGACGTACATCCAAACGTAGAGCAACTGCGAGATCGCGAACAACAGCGCGAGGATTACGGCGAGCCCGCGCAACGTCTCGGCGACGCCGGCGCCGGCACGCCCCTCGCTGCGATAACCAGGAGCTTCGGGCGTGCCGTCGGTGAAGGAGCGCGACCGCAGGTAGCAGATGCCCGCACCGATCAGGAGCGCCGCGCCGAGGCCGGCGACCCAATACACGGCCGGCCATCCCGACACGTAGCCGACCCCCCGCGCCATGTGGTGAGCTTAGGCGCTTGCCGGCGCGACCGCCGGGGCCTGACGCGCGTGCCCAGCGCACCAGCTCGCGAAGTGCCGGCCCCGTTCGTCACGCCGAGGTGACGAATGGTCAGTGCTCCGACCAGGCGGCGCCTTCTCCGAGATCGGCGCGCGTCTGGAGCGCGGAGGCGATCGGTGCCCTGCTGCGCGGACCGAGGGTGCGGCTTGCCGTCGCCGTCGCACGCGCCGATCGTCGCAGCGATGGCGCGGGTCCTGGTGACGGGCGCGACCGGCAACGTCGGTCGCGAGGTGGTGTCAGCGCTGCTGGTTCGCGGCGCGAAGGTGCGGGTGGCCGAGCGCAGCGCCGATCGCGTGCGCGCCGCGTGCGGCGGCGAGGTGGAGCCGGTCCCCTTCGACTTCTTCGAGCCCGCCACGTTCCGGGGCGCCGTCCGCGGTTGCGACGCGCTGTTCCTCATGCGGCCGCCGCCGATCCAGGACGTGAAGGCGACGCTGAACGCGCTCGTCGATCGGGCGCGCGAGGCGTCGGTCGCGAGCATCGTGTTCCTGTCGGTCGCCGGAGCGGGCAAGAACCGCGCGGTGCCGCACCACGGCGTCGAGGGGCACCTGCAGGCGGGCCCACGCGACTGGACGATCCTGCGGCCGGGTTTCTTCGCGCAGAACTTCGAGGACGCCTACCTCCGCGACGTCCGCGACGACGACCGCGTCTACGTGCCGGCCGGCGACGGCGTAGTCACGTTCGTCGACGTGCGCGACGTTGGCGAGGTGGCCGCGATGGCCCTGACCGCGCCGGAGCAGCACCGCGAGAAGGCGTACACGCTCACCGGTCCGGAGGCGGTGTCGTTCGCGCGCGCAGCCGAGCTGCTGTCGGCGGCGCTCGGCCGGATGATCCGCTACGAGCCTGCGTCGATCCTCGGCTACGGCCTGCACCTGCGCCGGCGCGGCCTGCCGCCCCTGCAGGCGCTCGTTCAGACCATCCTGCACGTGGGCCTCCGCTTCGGACAGGCGGCGGTCGTCGATCCGACGCTGGCGCAGGTGCTCGGTCGGGCGCCGCGCACGCTCGCGGAGTACGTGCGCGATCGCGCCGACGTGTGGCGACGCGACGCTGCGACGTACCGCTGATCACGCGGCGCGGGCGGCGAGCTGGCGGGAGGGCACGACGGGACGACCGACGATCAAGCGGCGTGGCTCGGCCTCGACAGGCGCATCACGTCGCGATCGTACTCCTCGAGGTGGATGACCTTCGCGGCCTCCCACAGGCCGGCGCGCGCGTACTCGGCGTTGCCCTCGTGCGCAGCGGTGATCGCGCTGCGCACGCCGTTCTTCGCGTGCGCGCGGTCCTGCCCGCCCTTGATGTGGTCGAGTCGTGCGAAGCATGCCCGCTCGAACGCCTCGATCGAGTCGATCGACTCGGGCGAAGGCAGCGGCCAGCCGAGGTCGCGCGCGGCCTGGATCAGCAGAGCGAGTGCGGGGTCGTTCATGATGAGGCTCGGAGCAACCTGCGCGCCGAGACGAGTTTCAGTCGGCCTGGACTCGTCCGGCGACGACCGCGCTGAGCCACTCCGGCCGTGTTCGAGGCTGGATAGCGAGGCGATGCGGCGGCTGAGGGCGCCGAGCGCGAGGCGGGGGAGGCCGCCGAGGCCGAGTTCGCGCGCGTCGGGGTCGAGCTCGACGAGCTGCGCCGGCGGCGGTGATGGCCTCTGGTGTACCGACGAAAGATCGGTTCAAGTGACCGTCCGTGCGCAAGGCAGTCCTCCCTTGGCGGGTGCATCATGGCTAGGCCAGACCGGGGACTTGCGATTTCCTGGTCAGTCGTCGAACCGTGTGATCGGTTTCTCTTCGGTACGTTCAAGTGGCTTGTGGATGGTCGCACTGTCGGCGACCCGACGGAGGGTATTGACCTCGCAGCGAGCGCACGCTGGGCTTCGGTCTTCTTGAGAGCCAGTCCGCGACGAGCGTGTCGCGACCTCGATTCGTTGCCCGCAGCGCAGGTGTTCTGGTTGTTGTCCGGGCGATTCTACGGGATGGCCCCGCCGCACGAGGGACCTGATGTCGCTGCCAGGGCCGCAGCCGAGGGTCCGACGTGGAGACGAGATGAATTCGTGTTGGATGAGGTCGGCGCTGCCGCGACCGGGCGTGTTGGGGTGATTTGCCTCCGTGTGGCGTCTTGTCATGACTGGTTCATCGCTGTCGAGCGGGAGTGTGGCGCGGTCATCGCCGAGACGCGGTTGCCGCCTGGAACGATGGATCGCGTGCTGTCCGAGTACATCTCGCGCGTGGTCGCCGCGGGCCACCTGCACGCTGTTCCGATCCTCGTGTAGCAAGCTGGCCCATCCGAGAGGTCGAGAACATGGCGGAGCGCCCGGAGCGGCAGGAAACCCATGAAGGACGAAGGCTGCGGAACATCCCGTTGCAGGTGCCTGGAGGCCGACGCTGCGCGGCCGCACAGGTGACGCCTCGCCGTCCCGTCGGCAGCGCGCTACCGGCCGAAGCAGTAGCGATGGCAACCATCGACATGTGGAGATTGCATATGCCCAATGCCGACGTCGAGGAGTTGTACGTGTTTAGCGGGAAACTTGCCCCTGCTCGCGCGGCCAGTGCACCTGCACACGCGTGCCGGAAATGGAGCGCGCCGCCTACGAGCGGATCATCGAAGAGCTGCGACGCGAGAATGCGGCGTTGCGTGAGGAACTCC
>JACPFM010000216.1 GCA_016182965.1 Deltaproteobacteria bacterium
CCCCGTCGCAGCGCTCGCGCAGTCGCGCCGGGCGCGATCGCGCCGAGCCGAGGAGGAACGGCAGCTGTCAGGTCACTCCGTGAGCAGGCACCTCACGCCGTCCGCCGTTTCCGAACGACAGCTGGTTGACAAACGCAGGTACCTACGCTATCGGTCCGATCGGTGACGGGAAGAGAGCCGGTGTGTCAGCGCGGTCCGGACGCTTCCGCGATGCAGGCGATCGCCCGCTCGGGATCGCAGCCGTTGAGCCCTGCGCCCCACGTGGCATTGCACTCGACGAGCGCCCAGCGTCCATCGGAGAGCAGTCCGACGTCGACGACACAGGTCCGAGGCAGATCGAGCGCCTGCACGACGCGCTCGGCGAACTTCGCGGCTTGATTGACGTCGCCGGTGCCCTCGTAGATGGCGCACGTCTTCACGGTCGGTCCGAGGACGAACGCGCGCGCCTCGGCGACGATCGAAACCACCTCCGACACGATCACCTGCGTGTCCGGCGGGAGACCGCGAGTCTCTTCGGCGAGCGCTTCGGTAGAAGGGTACACGGCTCCGCGGAACTGCTTCGGGGAGACCGGCTTCACGAAGAGGGGGAATCCACGCGCGTCGACGCCTCCGAGCAGCACGATCCGAACGCGCCGGTGCAACAGGTGGTCTGGCGCGTGGACCAGCACGTCGTCGGACGGCGAGACGAGCTCGAGACCCAGCTTCTCGGCGAGCACGAGGCAGAACGAGTCGTTGCCGTACACACGCACCGATGCGCGGTCGACCTCGGGAGGATCCCAGAACCGGGCGACCTTCACGACGGTGCCGCCGGCGCGCACCCAGGCGTCGGCGACCGCGTCGCGCTCGACGTCGGGTTTGTCGGGGAGGAGCAGCACGAGCGGGGCCACGCACCAAACGATATCGCAGGTCCGCAAGACACTGGTTGCCGGTGATTGCTGCCGGACGCCGAGCCCTGGCCGTCCCGTCGGTTACCATTCCCTCGTGGAAGACGTACCGCCCGGCTCGCTTTTCGCCGACGTCGTCGTCGCAGGCGGAGCGCGTGGGAGATGATCGCCGTCGCCGATTTTGCGCGCGCGCGTTGCAGGATCAGCCTCGATGGGGGCGTGTGGTCCGCCGAGCGCGACGCGACGCTGTTCCGCGTTGACGGCGAGAAGGCCATGCTGCCGTTCGTCGCGTGCCTCGAGGAAGACGCACGCGAGGTGCAGGCCGCGCTGCGAAAGGGGCTCGAGCGAGCCGGCCTATCGCCTGAGCTCGAGGCCTCGTTTCCGTACGCGGCGATCGCAGACGTGGGGCTGTCGATGTCCGCATACTGGATTGACCGGGCGCTCGACTGGATCGAGGTGGTCGGCGCGTCGCCGACCATCCGGAGCCGTCTCGAAGAGATCGTTGCCGCGAAACGCGGCACGCAGCGTCAGCGTCAACGCGCGCGGCGCCTCCTCAGGCAAGGGCCGGCCAGGCCGCGCGCGTGACCCAGTGTCGGAAGTTCCAAGAAGAGGGCTCCGCCCAGCTCGTCTTGTACGGCGTGGGTGCCGCCCGGTTGGCGCCCGACGACTCGCTGCGCGCGCGGTTCTAGAGCATGACCCACGGCACCGTTCCGCGCAGTTGCGCAACGCGCGGACCGAGCTCGAACGACGGGAACTCCAGGTCGAGACGCAGCTCGACGACGTTGGGCCTGACGAGGACGCTGCCACTGACCGTTGTCGCGGCCTCGCAGCCGGTCGGGTACTTCACCGCGGCGCCGCGACAGCGCTGGACACCGTGGAGCGTCCAGCCACAGGTATCCACGCCGGAATACGCGTAGCCCGCGGGGTGGCCTTCGAGCTCGAGAGTCAGCACCAGATGCGTGGCCACGTCGCGGACGTGATCGCGCGCTACGACGTGAACGCGTGAGTTGGAAATCGCCTCGTACGTCGCCTCGTACGTGACGCCGGTATCGGCCGCACCCGACGCCGGGTCATCGGCCGGCTGCCGTTCGTCAGAAATGCGTCCGCCGCACCCCATGGCGACACAGACCCCGAGCGCCACCGGCCAGACGGCTCGCGCGAGGCGCGGCCGCTCCACCTCTGCCTCAGTGTCCCGCGCGGTTGACTGCCTAATGGACACACTCGTTCGGCGAGAGCTCTGTGCTTCATCGCGCGACGGCGCGCGCAGCGTTCCGATGCTCCTGCGGATCCCCATCGCGCCGCTCACCAGCACGACGCGCGGCAGCGCTTGTTCAGGCAGGTGTCATACGCGTCGTAGGTCTTGATGACGGCAGCGGTGGTCTTGGCGCGGCAGGTGTCATCGCACGCGGCGTCGGTGCAAGCCTCGTAGCAGTACCCGTACCTGCGGCACTCCGGATCGGCGAAGCACGTGACGTGCTCGAGCGCGCAGTTCTCGAGCCGACAGTCGCGACACGCGTCGGCCTTCCCGGAGCACGGCGTCGTGCAGTAGAGGTTCACGCACGCGTTCTGGGCCGAGTACGCCGCGGCGCCCGCCGGGTTCTCGGTCAGGCACTTCTCCACGCAGGCAGCCGCGCCGGCGGTGCACGACTCGATGCAGGAGAACACCGCGACGCAGTCGGCATCGCACGCGGCGCGCGTCTCGCAGCAACGCTCCTCGGAGCACTTGTCGCACGCCACCGTGCTCTCGGAGGGGGCGCAGCTCTGGTCGAGGACCGGATGCCGTCGACCACCGTCGGGCGCGTCGCCGTCGCCGGCCGGCGTCGTGTCACCCGGCGCCGTGTCGTCCACCCCGGCCGCGTCGCTCGGCGCGACGCCGGCGGCATTCGAGCCGCACGACAGCAGCCCGATGAGCGAGGCGATGATGACGACTCTCGCAACCATGGCGCTCATGGTAGCGCGCGCCCTGCGTCATTCCAGGCACCAGCCGAAACCCTCCGGACCAGCGCGGGCACGTCGAGTCTCCGCCGCCAGCACGGCTCGCCGACCGGAATGACGTGCGGTGCTTGCCGGGGCGGCAGTGAGATCGCGGCGGCGTGCGGCCCGTGCTGACGCGGTGACGAGGACTGTTGGGACCACTCAGTAGCTGCAGGCCTGAGCGCGCGCCGGCTCCCAGCGGTAGTCGTCGGCGCTCTGGGCGATCGCGAGCGTCACGTCGAAGGCGACGTCCTGGCAGAAGCCGGTGCCACGCGCGGCCGCGCGCGACGGCACATGGACGACCACGTCCCATGCACGGCGATAGTCAGGGGTGACGAGCTTCGGGTCGGGAGCCGACGCCCCGGAGGCGTCGCGGGCGACGAGCTCCACGGTGGCGTCGCTTACGTCGAGATCGCACTTCTGGCAGGGATCGCCCGGCCGGTTGCACGGGCTCTCGACGCGTGCGGTCAGCCCGATGCCGGCCACCGTGCCGATCGCCAGCGTGCGGGGATCGGGACCACGGAACTCGAACGAGATCGCCAGCGGCGCGCGCCGATCGCACGCGACGCTGTAGGAGACCTCGCCGGGAACCTGGAAGAACCCCATCGGCCAGGCGGTGCACGTGCCCGCGGGGTAATTTCGGTTCTGCTCGACGATGTCCATCGAGACCGTCGTCGTGGCGATGTGCCCGTCGAGGTGACCCGACTGCAGGTGCATCAACGCGGCGGCCGGCGTGTCCTGACCGCAGGTATGGAGCGCGTTCGGATCGCTCGGCTGCTCATCCGCAGCGCATCCGACCATCGAGAGCACCAGCGCAAGGCAGCGAACGCTCATCGAGTCATGTTGCCACGGGTACCCGCGGACTGGCTGCGCTTCGTCGGAGGCTTCTCGGGTGACGAACGCGCGCGCCGCGAGGGCCACGCCGCGAGATGTGGCAGCTCCCCATCGATTCGACCGCCGACTCGCCGACCGACACCGCAGCCCCGGACACCGGTCTCGCAGACGATGGCGCCTCCGACGGCGCATCGGTCGCGAAGACCTACACGGCGAGCTTCACCTCGGGTGTGGCAGCCGGTCCTGGCACGTCACGGTGCGTCGCATGGAACGCCTTCCGCGCCGGCCAACTCCAGAGAAGGCGATGCAGAGCGCATGACGCCCTCGATGGGAACACCGACTTCGCTTGTTCGGCAAGGACCCACACCGCCGGGCTGCGTGACTAACCGCCGTCGCCCACGCAGCGTCCTCCGGCACATTCGGTCGCATGTTCGCGCACGGACCACCGGGCTCTGCCGCATCCGCCGGGTTCTCGCGCGTGAAGCCCTGCCCTATCCTGCCCCGCATGTCGCACACCGCCGCGCTGACCGACGCAGCGAAGGTCGTCCGCGAGGCGCTGGCCGATGCCTCTCGCGGCCTCGTCGACCGCGAGGCGCTCCTCGAGCTCATCGCGCTCGCCACCGTCGCGCGCGAGCACGTGTTGGTCGTCGGGCCGCCAGGCACCGCCAAGAGCGAGGCGGTCCGGCGGGTCGCCCAGGCGACGTCCGGGAAGTACTTCGAGTACCTGCTCGGTCGGTTCACCGAGCCGAGCGAGATCTTCGGGCCGGTCGATCTGCGCAAACTGAAGGCCGGCGTGGTCGAGACCGAGACCACCGGCATGCTGCCCGAGGCGGAGATCGCGTTCCTCGACGAGGTGTTCCTCGGGTCGACCGCCATCCTCAACACGCTGCTCGGGCTGCTCAACGAGCGGGTCTTCCGGCGGGGCCACACGCGCGTCGACTGCCCGCTGCGCGTGTGCGTCGGCGCGACCAACCACCTCCCCGACGACGAGCAGCTCGCCGCGTTCGCCGATCGGTTCCTCGTCCGCGTGTACCTCGATCCGATCCCGGACGAACGCCTCGAGGAGCTGCTCGAGGGAGGGTGGACGCTCGCGTCGACGAAACCTGCGGCGCGCGCGAGCCTCGTGCAGCTCGATCTCCTCGCCGAAGCGGCACGGCGCGCCGACATGACGACGGTGCGCCCGCAGCTCGCCCAAGCCGTCCGCCTGCTGCGCCGCGCCGGGATCTCCCTCTCCGACCGTCGCGTCGTCAAGGTGCAGCAGCTCGTCGCTGCCGCGGGGGTGCTCGCCGGGCGCGCCGCTCCGAGCGAGGCCGATCTCTGGCCGATCGTCACCGCGGTGCCCACGCGCGAGGCCCAGGCGCTCGCGCGCGACGTCCTCCGCGACTTGCTCGCCCGCACCGACAACGCCGCCCTCAGCGTGGCGGCGGCCGAGACTTCACTCGGACCGCTGGCGCGCGCGCGCCAGGTCGAAGAGGCCGCGCGCGCACTCTTCGAGGCCAAGCCGTCTTCCGACGATCGCCAGGCGACGGAGGCGTGGCGGCTGCGGCTCGAGGGCATCGCCCGCACGATCGACGCTGGCTTCGCCGCCGACGCGTTGCCCGAGAGCCTGGGCGCGCTGCGCGCCCGGGTCGTGGAGCTGCTCGGAGCACCGTGACCTTCACGTGGCGCTCACGCGAGCATCCGCTGTCGGCGCGCGCGGTCGCCGCGTTCGGGCCCGCCGCCCGCGCGTTGGCGGCCTCCGTCGGCCGGCGCGCGGACGCGGAGCTTCACGCGCTACGAGCCGTCGGAGCCGAGGCGGGGATCGTGGTGCTCGGTGAGGAAGAGGCGCTGCCGTGGGCCGACGGCGCCCTCTACCTCGGCCAAGACGCCGCCGCGCCGTCGTTGCTGCTGCCGACGACGCTGCGACCGGATCTTGCGCTGCCGCTCGTCGAGCGCGCGCTGCTCCGACGGGTGGCTCGCGACGGCGTGTTGGCCGTGATCCCGTCGCAGCACTTGCTGATCCCGGTCGACGGCGCTCGGCCGCTCACGCGCGCGCACCTTTCGCGCTGGATGGGGTGATGGAGCTCCCCCCTGCACTGAAGCCGTGGGCGGCCGAGCTCGCGATCTTCCCGCCCGAGATCGCGGTCGCACTCGGCGGCGTCGTGCGCAGGCTGGCGCAGCTCGTCGGCCCGATGAGGACCGAACGCTCCATCGCGGTGGCCGACGGCAGCGGCTTCGACGGGCTCGATCGGCGCGGCTCCTACGAGCGACTGCTTCTGTCGGAGTGGCTCCTGGCCGACGAGCTGCCGGACGAGTTCACCCGCCGTGCGGCCGTCGGCGAGCACATGTTCCTGCGGCCAGCGCGACGCGGACCGTCGCATGCGCGCACCTCGATCGCCCTCTTCGACGCCGGTCCGTCGCAGCTCGGCTCGCCGCGTTTGGTGCACATCGCGTTGTTGATCGTGCTCGCACGGCGCGCCGCCGCCGGGAACGCGACATTTCGCTGGGGCATCCTCCAGTCTCCGGAGCGCACGCTGCGCGACGACGTGACGCGCGCGAGCCTGTTGTCCTTCGTCAGCGCGAGCACCGTGCGTACCATCGATCGCGGCACCGTCGCGAGCTGGCTGGAGTCCACGTCGGACGACGTCTGGATCGTCGGCGGCGAAGACGCGACGGCTGGCGCCGGTGCCGCGAGCCGCGTGCTCGTCCGTGACGTCCTTTCACTGCACCGACGGGCCGTGACCCTCGAAGTCCGCGCGCCGCACGCGCCGCCGCGCGGCGCGACACTCGACCTGCCGCCCGAGCCGATCACGGCCCGGCTGCTGCGGGATCCGTTCGGCGCGGGCCAGACCGCACCCACGCGCGCGGACGCGACCGACGCCCCGACTGCCAACCTGCTGTTCTCGGACAATGCGTCCAAACTCTTCGCGCGGACGAGCGACGGCGTGCTCGCGATTCCCATCCCGAACTCCGCGCGTGCGGGCGTCGGCCAGCCCAAGCTGCTGCGCTCGCCGGACGTCATCGCTGCGATCGGGCGCGTGCACAAGCGACCGACGATGCTCGTTGCCACGAGCAACGGCAGACTCGCGCTGCGCGGCGGACGCGTCGCCCCCCTTGGCCTGTCTACCAGCGAACGCGATCCCGAAGAGACTGCGCCGTGGCCACCGTCCGAGCGTGATGCGCTTCGACCGTTGCTGGTCCGCGGCGAGACGGTCGGCTTCGTCGACGCGCGCGGGCTCCTCTTCGAGATCGATGCGTCCGCGGCGGCGGTCGCTGCGCCCCCCACGGCGCTCGTCGCGCGGTTCGTCAAGATCGCGATCCCCATCAGAGGCGGCGGTTACGCCTTCGTCGGTCGACAAGTGGAGCCTGGGCGAGGCGGAGAGGACGACGCGTTCGCGCCTCTGCAGGTGTGCACCGTCATCGGCGACTCGACCACCAGGCGCGAGCTCGAGCACGGCGTCGTCTCCGAGGCGTTCCTCACCATGGTGGGCATGGCGCCGCCGCTCGTGGCCCTCGGTGTTCCCGCTCGTCCCTATGTCATCTCCGGCGGGGGGGCGTGCAGGGAGCTGAGCGCGCCGATCGGCGCACGCGTGATCGGCGTCCACCGCATGGATGCGAACGGGCCCGCGCTGTTGACCATCGATGCGACGCGGAGGGTCGTGAGCTCGATCGCACTCTCGGCCGACGTCGAGCTCTTTCGCGCACCCGGCGAGATCACCTCCGCTGCGGTCGACACGACGGCTTCGACCATCGCGGTGCTGACGAAGGAGTCGCGCCTCGTCCTCTACTCACTCGCGCGCCACGAGCTGCTCCACACGTTCGAGTTCCGGAGCCCGCGCTGATGCGGCCGCGACGCTTCCAGCACCGCGGATCGATCGACGTCGTCGCGCTCCTCGTCGACGACCTTCTCGACGCCGAGCGCGCACGCGCACGCGTCCTGTCCCTATGGGAGCCCGGCGCCTCCATCCATCGCGCGGCAGGCGGGCTTCTGTTGCGCTTTCCGTGCGCGCGCCGGATGGACGTCGAGCGCGCCGGCGCGATCCCCTTCGTGGCGCTTCGTGGCGGGAAGGCGTTCGCGTCGGCCCCGCTCACGACCGACGAGTTCGAAGCGTTCGTCGATGGTTCGTGGGTGCTGGTGCGGGGCGGCGAGGCACGGGCGCTCTCGCTAGAGGCCCAGCCGATCGACCCATCGACGTGGATCGACGTCGAGGATTGGAGCGTGGTCGAGCTCGAGCCGCTCGGTGATCCGCCGACGGCGGCGCACTTCGCCGTGCCCGAGCCGAAGCCCACGCGCGAGGTCTTCGAAGGCATCGTTGGGGCACCGCCCGTCGAGCGCGCGGCGATTCTGGCGGCGCTGCGTCAGGAACCGACCGCTCCAAGACCCGTCGGCCGGTTCGCGGTCTTCGCCGCACGGCTCCTCGCGATGATCGCGGCGGCCGCGACGCGAGGACGTGCGCAGAGCGCCGGCCATGGGCAGACGGCCGGCGGCGCGCGCGATGGCGCCCGTGGTCTGGCGGTGAGGCCGAGCGCTCCACGCGGTCCCAGCGCTCTCGATTGGATCATCGCGCGGCTGCAGACGTTGGTCGCACGCCTCCTGCTCACGACGAGGCTCGCGCAGCTCGTCGGGCGGCGTCAGGCCGCGTACGTCGAGAACCTGTTCGAGCTCTTCGAGCGGGGCGAGCTCGACCAGGCGTTGCGACGCGCGATCCCTCTCGATGGCCAGAGCCGGGGCGACGCCGTCCCTGCGCTGGGCGTGCCCAATCCGCGCGCCGATCTCGCGATCCATCTGGAGCGGCAGGCTGCCGGCGGCACGCTTGGGGTCGGCGAAGATCTCTTCGATGCGCTGCGACGGACCTACCGCGCGGCGCTGCAACGCCTCGAGGACGAGGGCCGGATCGACGAAGCGGCCTTCGTCCTCGCGGAGCTGCTCCAGCAGGACGAGGAGGCGGTCGCGTTCCTGGAACGACATGATCGATATCGGCTCGCCGCCGACATCGCCGACGCCCGCAACCTGCCACCCGACCTGCGGGTCCGGCAGCGATTCCTCGCCGGCGATCGCGCACACGCGATCGCGCTCGCGCGCGCCCATGGCGCCTTCGGCGGAGCCATCCAGCGTCTGGAGCGCTCGAACCTGCACGAGGCCGCGACCGCCCTGCGCCTCGAGTGGGCCGATCTCCTCGCGGCAGGCGGAGATTACCCGGCTGCCGTCTCAGCGATCTGGCCCGTGCAGCCCGCGCGCGCCGTCGCCCTGCGGTGGATCGATCTCGGAATCGAGCTCGGCGGGGTCGTCGGAGCGCGCATGCTGGCCCACAAAGTCGCGCTGACGCCAGAGCCCGCCGATGACTTGCTGGATCGCATCCAGCAGCTGACGACCGCGTCCGACGGAGCTTCGGAGCGCCGCGCCTTTGCGCGCGCGCTCCTTCAGCAGGAGCGCACGCCGCTCGTGCGAGTGGTGGCCCGCGCCGCGCTTCGTGCGCTGTACGCCGATGTCGAGCGTAACGACGACGGCACGCTCCGGCCGCTCATTCGTGACGTCCTCGAGCTCACAGATGACGCCGCGCTGCGTGCCGATCAGCCGACGTGGCCGCCGGTGGCGCCGATGAGCCGAAGCACCCGGCGGGACGTCGCGCGGTTTGACGCGGGGTCGGTCTCGATCTCCGACGCCGCGCTGCTGCCGGACGGCCGCACGCTGATCGCGCTCGGTGAGTCGGGCGTGCGCCTGCTGTCGCGCGCCGGGCGCGTCGTCGCCCAGTTCGATCAACCCGCGGATCGCCTCGTGATCTCCGATCGCGGCGATCGGGCCATCGCCGTCGCGAAGCGGGGACAGGTGTCGCGGCTCGCGCGCATCGATGTGTGCGGCCGCCGCTCGGAGCCGTGGTGCGAAGCTCCGCTCGGCGCGTTCGCGCGCGACTTCGACGGGACGAGCTGGGTCGCCGGCGAGGTCCTCGACGGCGGCGGCCGCGCCGTCCTCGTAGACGTGTTCGCGGCCAGACTCACTGCGTTGCGCGAGCTCGGCAGCACTGAGCCCATAGCGATCGCGCGCAGCGAGCGGTCGTGCGCAATCCTCGCAGCGGAGATCTTCGCTCCCGTGGAGCGCAGCCTGTTCGCGCTGCCGTCGTACCAACTGCAGGCGCGCGGCGTGCTGCCGAGCGCGCCCCGCCCCGGCGTCCGCTGGGCCGCGAGCCCGGGCGGCGCGTTCGCTGCGCTGCTGATGCCGATGGCGGAGGAAGGGCGCGTCGCGCTTCACGCGAACAGGACGCCGGAGGGTGGTCTGCCTCTCGGCGCCCTGGGGGAGCAACCGTGCGACCTGGCCATCGATGAGACCTACGTCAGCTGCGCGCTCGTGAGCATGAACGGTCTACGCGTGTTGGTCCTCGCGCGCGAGTCGCTCAGCGTCACGCAAGAGCTCTTCCTCGAGGGCGCCATGCGCGGCGGCGTGCGGGCGCAGGAGGGGATGATCGTCGTCTGGGACGATCTTGGCCGGGTGATCGCGTTCGATCCGGCGAACGGCAGGATGGTGCGCGACCTTCGCGTCTGAGCGCCACGCCACGTCGAGCCGCGGGTGCTGTCCCCGCCGCTTCACCCGGCGCAGCGAAGGATCGCTAGCCACTCCCGTCGCTTGTCTGGCGAGAGGTCCAAGACCGCGATCACCTTCCCGTCGGCGTCCTGGATGAACAGACGCCGCACTCCCTCCGCATCGCCGGCGTAGATCGTGGCGTGACGCTCGGACAGGCTGAGCACCCACCGCACGGCTGTCCCGGCGAGCTCTCCGGCGACGCTGCCCGCGAGGTTGTCGCCGAGCGCATGACCGAGCCGCTCGACAATGAGCTTCTGGTCATCGGCACCGAGCGCGAACGCGTGGTCGCCCGAGTGCAGGGTCACCTCGCACCGACCATTCGCGCCGGTCTGCAACCGAACGCTCCCCGTGGCGCTGCTCAGCACGGTGATCATTGGTCCCGGGAGACGCGTCGCCGACACCAGCTGGTGCATGGCCGGGCCGAGCGCACTGAAGATCATGTACGGAACGGTGACGACGTGCGGTTCGCCGGCGACGGTGAGGTGGATTGAAACCGGCGCATCGGCACCACGCACTCGGACGAGCTCGCGGAGATTCGGGAGCCGGACCTCGTCGATCTCCGTCCACCGCCAGCTGTTCAGACCCTCTGCGGAACGGCGGCGGATGCCGTGCTCGTAGACCACAATCTCCACTGCTTCGTTTGCGAACCGAAACACGCCATCACCCAGACGGTCGTCTGCCGGTTCGCCGTCGGCCCACTGGCCGATTCCGGCCTCGACCAACGCGCGGAACGCGCGTTCGATGGTGCGCCGAGTCGTGCCGACGCTGTGGTGCGGGTTCGGGGGTATCGTCACAGGAGCGCCATCACCTGAGTAGACCAGTCCGGGCTGCGCTTACACCGTATGCATGGCCAACCCGCGCAGATGCGTCGATCGCGCGACTCCGATCCGCCGCCGCCCGAGCCGCTCACTGCTCGAAGAGAGGCAGCAGCGCCGGCCCGTCCTCCGTCTTCGCGCAGACCGCGCCGGTGTGCACGACGTCGCCGAGCTCCTGGGACGCCTCGAGCGGTGAGGTCGCGATTCGCCGCATCGGCCGGCCGTCGCCGTCGTCGTCACGCTGCACGACGGTGATGCCGGTCAGCGTCGGCAGCTCGTCGATGCGGAACACACGCACACCGTCGGCGTCGCGCACGCGGTCGACCTTCGGGCGCGCGGCTCCCGCGGGGGAGGTCGTCGTGCCATCGCCGGCAATGACGTGGACGACAGCGGGGACGAGCTCATCGAAGCACTGCATGAACCCCGCCGGCCTGCCGACGTGGACCTCGATCGCGTCGCCCGGCGTCCATCGGTCGTCGTGCAGCTCGACGTACAGCGCGTCGAGCTTGGCGACCAGGAGGTGACCGCTCGACGGCTCCGGCGCGCCCGCGAGCATGAACCCGTGCCGTTTGCTGCCATCGACACGCACGGCGCAGCGCCCGAGCCCCTTTGCTGGATCGAGTCCATCGGCGAGCTTCGCAGCGGGGATCGGCGCGTAGTCGCCGCGCCGGCCGTCGCACAGGTACCAGCCCTGGCCGGAGCCGTCGGCGAGCTTCAGGTCGTTGGCGCCCGAGACGGCCTCGCCGCCGCGGTGGTGCGGCGTGTCCGAGAAGCCGATCATGCGCGGAGGCCACAGCTGGAACGTCCGTACCGGGTACGACTGCCAGTTGCTGGTCGGCCACCAGTCGTACCAGGTGGTCAACTGGTTCGCCGCGACCTTCAACGTCTGCTCGGCGGAGTACGAGAGCCCGACCGACTCTTGGGCGATGCGCGCGCGCGCGACGAGCTTCCCTCGATCGCGGACGAGCCCCCAGTACTCACGCGCGCTCATACCGTCCGTCTCGTAGAGCTCGAGCACGACCACCGACAGCGCGCGCCCGCTCGCGTCCTTGCCGGCGGGCTTCTCGCGCATGACCTTGCAGGAGGTGCGCGTCCCGCACGTCGCGCGCTTGACGGAGTTCCCGAACGGCGGCGCGTCGCGGAGCTCGGCGGGCAGCTCGGCCTCGGCGTCCCAGAGCTTCTCGACGAAGACGTGCGGGGGCTCGACCTCCGGTGTCGCATGGCGTGCGCTCAGCTCCATCGGCGGCAGCGTCACCACGCGCTCGGGGCGCGTCCGAGAGCCGAGCGTCCAGGCAGCGATCGGAAGCAACAGGACGCCGGCAGCGACGGCCAAGCGCGAGACGGAGGAAACGCAGTGCGAGGTTCGGAGCATGGCTTTTGGGCAGGCGCTGGGTCGCGCCAGGTGCCACGCCAGCTTGCAATCGGCGCGCGCAGCGATTCTCGCGTGTTCGCGGGGGCCCGATGGCTGCTCGCGGCCCCACGATGTGGGCGCCGCGCCGCGCCCTACTCTGAGGCAGCCTCCGCGATGGCGCCGTGCGCCAAGCTCGGCGACCATCGTGCGTCGGACCCGTGATGCGAACCACCGCGATGGTGCTGGCGCTCTCGCTCGGCGCGTGTCGGCACGACACGCTGGTCCAACCGCGAGCTGCTGCCGTCCCGGCGGGGCCGGCCGCACCCGCGCACACGCAGAAGAAGGCACCGGGCTGGAGGGAGCCACCGCTCGAGTTTCGCGCCTATTCTGGAGACTTCGCCCACGGATTCGGCCATCCGCCGGAGATCTACCCGAAGGTCATGACCGCGGCGCAGGGTGCCGCCCTCGTACGAGATGGTCAGTACGGCTGGTTCGTCGTCGACGCCGAGCACGGCATCTCGGGCCCCTACGCCATGGGCGAAGTCGCTTCGGCGGTCTTCGGCGGCGGTGCCACGCTCTACGTCGCGCGGGAGAGCGGCGCCTTGTTCCGCGCTCGCCGCCAGCCGGACGGGACGTGGTCGCCGCTCGAGCAGTCGGGCACCGCGCCGCGAGCCGGCCGTCTTCGAGCTGGGGGTTCCATCCTCGCGAGCTTCGATGCCGACATGGTGCTCACGTCGATCGACGATGGGGCGACGTGGCGAAAGACGACGCTTGGTCTCGGGGTCGTCGTCGAGTCCCTGGCGACGCGCTCGGATGACGTGCTCGTCGCAAACGTCACCGGGGCCGGTGGTTCTGCGACGCTCGTCTCCAACGATCGCGGCAAGACGTTCTCGAAGACGGTGCCCGTCGACCACCTCGGTCGCGTGGGCGACTCGATCTTCGGCTACGACAGCTGCTCGGGAAAGGAGAGGGCGTGGACCGCCCTGGCGAGCGATGGACGGACCTGGGTCGTCGTCCCGAGCCCTCTATCGACGTCGTCGAACGAGCGCGTTCGCCGGCTGTTCGTCGCCACCACCGAGCTCGGCGCCGTTCCCCGGGTCCGCGAGCCGTGGCGCGACGACCTCGTTCCGCCGAGCCCCTCCCTGCCGAAGTTCCCGGCGCAGAAGAAGTGCACGACGGATTGGCCGACCGTTGCAGTCGTGAAGTACGTCGTGAAGGGCTATGAGGTGAACACCATCTGCGAGGCCCTCGGGTGCCTGCGCAACTGGCGCCAGCCACCGCCGCGATGGTCGAAGACGAGCGCGTTCCTGCTGCACGATGCGATCTGCGCGGCAGCGCCAGGGTCGGCGAAATGTCCCGACGACCCCGTGCTTGTGCGCGCGCCGCATGCCGTGTTCGTCACCGACACCCATCCCGATCCTGGCTCGACGCGCAGCGTGACGGCCGTCCCGATCCCCAGCAGCTGCCATCCGCGTTTCCTGACGTACGCCTCCGGGTTGATGGTGCTGTCATGCGCCGAACCGTTCGCTCGAACCACGCTCTACGCGTCGAGCTCGAACGGCGCGTGGGCGGCCGAAGCCGAGATTCGGATCGACGCCGCGCTCACTCCTGACGATTTCGAGATGCGCTGGGACGGCACGGCGATGTTCGCGGACTACGGACCTCGCGACCGACCGAACCCGCGTGCATGGGTGCGCGCGCCCGTCGAGATCGGCGAGAAGGGAGCGTGGCGCGAGGTGACGCGCGAGAACGCGGCGGGCTACGTGCTGAAGGACGACGGCATCGTCGACGTCGTCCTCGCCGAGCCGGATCGTGGACCGGACGTCTTCTCGCTGATCGAGGACGCGCCGGGCAAGCCCTCGCGAGAGCTGCTCGCGCACGCGTCGGCCGGCGGCGACCTGTGGTGCATCGGGCGGCGCGACGGCGTCATCAGCGGCGTGCGTCAGGTCGGGCCGGACACATTCGAGTCCGTCGTCTTCGCCCAGCAAGGCACCAAGGTCATTCGGACGTTCGACGAGGCGGGCTTCTGGTCGCGCCTGCGGTCTCACTACGGCATGTGCGGCGAGCCGGACTGAGTCGACGTCCGCATCCCGAGGTCGGCCCCCGGCGGCGCGCCCTACCACTCGGAGGCCGCCGTCGGGGCGATCGCCGCAGGGAACTCCGACGGGCCCGGCAGCGGCGATGGCGGGTAGCAGTAGCCGTTGTCCTTGGGCACGCAGCTCATGCCGAGCTTCTCCGCCCACCACCACTTCGCGCCGTGCACGAAGAAGATCCGGTTCCTCGACTCGCACCGGCCGGCGGGCTTCTTCTTCACGTCGGGGAACCACGACGAGCAGTCCACCTGCACGAGCTCGTAGCCACAGTGACTGCTCGGCCTCACCTCGGCTGCTTCGAGCCTGCCGACACCGGTATCGAGATCCCACACCTGCACGTCGCGCGTGGCAGTGGAGGCCACGTGTCGCGCGCGTGCGCGCGTCAGCTTGCCGCCATCGATCTCCGCAGCTGCGTAGACGGTCGCGATGAAGTTCCAGCCGACGGGCTTGGCGAACCTCACGAGCACGCCGGTCCTCGGCGAGTCGCCGAACCGGAGCGTTCGCAGACGAGGGGCGCGCTCTTCCATCGCGTAAGCCTCGCCGAACATGACCACGCTCTGCGCCGCGGCCGAGGGACGGAGTCGAACCGCGACATCCCCCGACCCTTTCGCGAAGAAGGCCTCGAGCCAACCATCGATGCCGTGGTCTGCGGCGGACACCTTCAGCATCGGCGTCCATGGCGAAGGGACCAGCGAGGATGACGCGCAGGCATCCGCGGGTGGGACGTCCACTTCGTCCGCGTCGGCGGCCACGTCGCTTCCGTGGTCGGGACCGTCGCCGTCGAAGATGGATCCATCCAGGCCGTTCGTGTCCCACGGATCTCGGCGCGCGGAGAGCTGCTCACGCCGGTTGCAGGACGTGACGAGCGACATCCAGAGCGCGGTCAGCAGCGCGGGCCGCGCGGCACGGACCGCGGCGTTCATGGCCCATGGCCCCTGCCGAGCGGCGCCGCGCGATCGCGAGGGAACCACTTCATGGCCAGCCTGAACGACCAGGCGTGCGTGGCGCATTCCTCGGTGCTGTTGGCCTCGAGTCTTCCGCACGGTGAGCGCTGCTCCGTGCTCGTCGGAGATGCCGACGCGACCCTCGCGACCAGGCGTCGTCCGGGACCAGCGCACACGGTACGCTGCTGCGCGTGAGCGCCTCCCCGTTCGTTGAGCCATCGGCGACGGTTGGGCGCATGACCAGGCCGTGGTCGAGTCGCTACTTCGCAGCCGTCGGCGGCGTCCGACGAACGATCGAGGCCTGGAAGATCCTCGTCGGTGTAGCGCTCGTCTCGACGCCAGCCATGCTGGGCTGCGGAGGCGCCGTCGCCACGTCCGACCGGAGCGATGGTTCGGCGATCGGCGACGGCGACCTGCCCACGGACGCCGTTCCGGACCCCGACGAGACGGCAAGGGTCTGCGGAGCCCCGTACAACGACGCCCCCGTGGTGGCGATCGAGTGGCGAGCGACTCCCTTCGAAGACGCCGCGGGCGGTCCGCTCGTAGCCGGTCGCTATCAGCTCGCGAAAGTCGAGCTGATGGGCGATCCGGCGCCAGGTACGCGCAAGTACATGAGGACGCTGTTGTTGGGAGCGACCACGTGGGCTGAGAGTGATCGCGAGCCGACCGTGTCGACGACGGACTGGCAGTGGGCCGGCAATCTGGCAACCGCTGGCACACGTCTGACGCGTACACGCACCTGTGGGTATGCAGCTGGCGAGACGAGCGAGTGGGCCTACACCAGTGATGGCTCGAAGCTCCTGCTGATGCCGATCGACGGCTCCGCGCCGACCCTCCGCTACACGTACGCGCGCCGGTGAACGCCGCGTGCGTGATCATGTGGCGGAAGCTGGATCGGAGAGCGTGAGCAGCCTCAGCCCCGAGCTCTCCGATCGCACGGCGTCCGCCTGCCTGTTCGAGCTTGCGGCCGACATCTCATGGAAGCAGCCCGACGTCTTCGTCCGCGCCGGTCTGTTCGGCGTCGGCGCCAAAGGCGTCGAGGGCGCCGGCATCGGCGGCGTGGTCTTGACGGCCGGCGGCTGGCTGCGACTGTGATCGTCGCCCTCGTTCGCGTCGACGCTCGACGAGGAGAACGGCCTCGTCGAGCAGCGCGCGCTGGCGATCGAAGTCGACGCGCACGCGACCCGAACCCGCCCGACCCTCGTCACCGCGTGCGGCGCGAGGCGGGCGGGGTATCATTGGACACGTGCGACCGGGCTGGCTCGTACCGCTCCTCCTCGCCGCGTGCGCGCCGTCGGCGGAGGCTCGCTACGACCTGCATTACGCCGTCGGCCGCGCCATGCGGCAGACCGATCCGCGCGACCTGAAGCTCTTCGAAGACGAGCTCGACGTGCCGTACGTCGTCCTCGCGGACATCCACGTCGCCATGCGACAGGAGACGGCGTTCGGCGCGGAACCTACGAGGGCCGACGTCGAGAACGAGCTTCGTGTCCGAGCGGCGAGGCTGGGTGCGCACGCGATCGTTCTCGTGCGATTCGGCGAGCCGGGCCCCGGATTCTTCACCGGATACGAGCTGCAAGGGAGCGGTCGTGCGATTCGTTTCCGCTAGCATCAGCGTTGTCCTCGCGGGCTGCGCGCAGGCGACCGCGCCGACGCCGTTGCCGGCGCCGCGCGCACCCGGTGTGGCGGCGGCGAGCAGCGCGGCTGCCACAGAGCCGCCCCGCCCGAAGGGGCTCGCCGAAGCGACGGAGCCGCCGACCCAGCGACACCGGTACTACGGTTGGGTGCTGCCGCTCGAGCTCGCCGGCGTGTTCACCGCGGAGATCGGATGGCTGGCGAAGCGCGACGCGCCGGCGAACGAGGTGCTGCCCTATGGCGCGCCGGTGGTCGTGGCGATGCCGCTCGTCCACGCGCTGTACGGAAACGGCAAGACGGCTCTCGCATCGCTCGGGCTTCGCACCGCGCTGTACGGCGGCGCGTTCGCCGCGTTCCAGGCAGACGTTTCGTGCTCGCGCGGCGAGAGCTTGTGCATTCCGCTCTGGAGCATCATGGCGCTGACGGCCGCGGCGACGATCTCGAGCATCGTCGACCTCAAGTGGGCGTACGTCGACGAGCCGCACGCTGCGTGGCGGAAGCTCCCCGTCATCCCTTCGGTTCAGCCGACGGGCCACGGTGGCACATTCGCGCTGACGGCGATCTTCTGACGCGCGCCGCGGTCGAAGGGCCGCGCCCCGTACCCAACCCGCAGCAGACGTGCTTGCGAAGCCGTGCGCGCACGCGGCATGCGCTTCCGCGATTCAGAGGAGCGCCGTCACGTGAAGCCCAAACCCACCGAGGGGCCCACTGCCGAAGCCGTACCCGACGAAGGCGTACGGCCCGAACGTCACTCGCCCGGAACGCACGTCGATTCCGGCGCTCTGCTCGACGAAGAACCGCGGCGTCAGCTCGAGCTCACGCGCGGTCCGACCATCACTCGAGGACGTCTCACGCTCGCGCCAGAAGACCTGTACACCGGCGGCCGGTGCCGCCCATAGTGCGACGGAATGGGAGGGCGGAAGCGCATCGAACCGCGCACGCGCGCCGGTGCGCGCGAAGCCGACCTCGCAGGCGAGCGCGTCGTAGTAGCAGCTCTCGCCACGAGGGACGGCGGTACGCACGGGGACATCCAGAAACCCGCCCACGGCGACGCGCGAGCTCACGTGGGCATCGACCGTTGCCCCCAACGCCAGCGCAAAGACAGCAGAGAAACTGTCGATAGTCGACAGGCCTGCCCAGGCGCGACCGCCAGCGCGCACCTCGCGTGCGCCACCGACGGACGACGCCGTGCAAGTGGCGAGGCAGGCGGCGAGCGCGAGGCTGCGAACAGCGACGGCGGACATGCGTCGCAACGCACGGTAGCACCCCGCGTTCCAACGGCAGGGCGAAGACGATTCGCCGCGGCGAGACAGACCCGATCAGGGTCGGCCATGACTAACGCGACGAGGCGTCGTTTCGCGATCGCGATCCTGGAGCTGAGGTGGATTTGCGCCACGTGTGGCGGAGTCGCTGCACGGGGGTAGGAGCCGAATCACCGTCTCCTCTCTCGCGAAGGACGAAGAGGGCGCGACGTCTCTCCGATCTGTATCGGGGCTGGCGCGGTGCCTTCATCGCAGAGTGAATCGCCCGAGAGCGGCTTCAATCATCCGCGTTGCCGAGCTCGACGCTCAGTCGCAATCCGGCGCTGTAGCCAATCGGCTCTCGATCCAGGACGGCGCGGCCGCCGGCCCAGCCGCCAAACCCCAAGATGCCGAGGCGAAGCTCCAGCCCGATGTCCGTTCCGAAGTAGGGGTTCGCCTGGTAGTTCCCGATGCTCGCCCGCACCCAGGGCACCACCACACTTCGCGGGAACGTGTGGACCTCCACCCACCCGTCGAGGGCCAACCATCGTTCGTTGCAGCGGTCGCCGTAGCAGTCGGACCCGGTGATCCGATCGCGCGCGCCGGCGCCCACTCCCAATAGGAACCACGGCCGGGCGCGGTACCCGAGATCGAGCGAGGGGCCGAATATCCCGTACCTCAATGCGGCGACTTCGGCCCGTGCACCGACGCGCACCGTACCCAGATGCTCCGTCCACTGCCGCGGCGCGGGCTGCGCGCTGGCGCTCGCCGCGAGGAGGAGAACTGCCACCAGCGACACGCGACGAGTGTAGCATCGAGGCTGTCGCGCAGTTGCTGGTGCCGCGGCAGAAGGCGACCCCCAAGCTGCGGCACCTGTCGCAGACACCGCGTCGCCATGTTCGTGCGCGGCGAGCGTCTCTCGTGGCACGTCAGCCAAGCGGTCCGACCAAGTGCAGCGTCCGCATCCGCACGACGCCGCCCGCGGCGACGAGCGCCGCCTCGGCGCCTTCGCGATCGAAGAGGACCATCTTCGCCTGCAAGTCACCGGGCCGCGCGTGCGGGCGGATGGCCTGTAGCAGCGGACGCGCGAGCTCCGGCGCGGCGACACGGAACTCGGCCGCGCACGGGAAGCTCCGGTCGAACACGGCGACGGCGACCACCTCGTCCGAGGTCGCTGCGAGGAGCGTGACGATCACGCGCCCGGGGAGCGTGCGCGCCACGCCGAGCTGTCCTCGGTGCAGCGAGAAGCGCGCCTCGGTCTGCGCATCGAACGACGCGTCGAGCACGACGCGGGTGTCGCGATCCGACGCGGGCAGTCGCTCGACCGCCGCCCAGTCGATCGCCAGCGCGGCCCGCGTGTGCGTGACCTCCATGTCGAGCGAGCGATAGAGCGTGACCGCCGGGACGTTGTCGGGCCGCACGTTGAGGCACCACTTCGTGCAGCCGGCGGCGCGGAAGCTCGTCGCGGCGTTGGCCATCAACGTCCGCCCGACGCCGGTGCGGCGCGCCGACGCATCGGTCACGAGGATGCGCACGTACCCGGTGTCGTCGAACACCTGCGCGTAGCAGCACCCGACGACGCGTTCATCGCGGACCGCCATCACCGATGCGGGCGCCATCTCGTCGCGCCACTTGTCGCGCGTCGGCGGCGGGTCGGGCGCGCCGAGCTCGGCGAAGAGCCGCGCGAAGTCGTCGTAGTCGGCCTCGCGCGCGGGGCGCAGCTGCGTCATCGTGCTCCCGGTAACACTGGTGACCCAAGCGCTGCGGCTCGTGCGCGACGAGACGGTCTTTCGTGGTGAACGCCAGCACCGCTTCAAGGCTTGCCCGGATAGCGCCAGCGGACCCATGCGGACGAAGCCGCGAACGGAGGCACCCGGCACTTCTCGAACGTCGCGCGCAGGCACGACGCCACGGCGGGTGCCACCGGCGGGTCCAAGGCGACGGCCGCGACCGTCCCGGCGGGCGCGAACGTCAGCGTGACCTTCGTAGTGACGGTGGCGCCACAGCTCGCCTGGGCGACGGCGTCGGCCGACGAGATGGTCGCCTTCAGACACATCTTGTCGATGTCCGGCGTGGTCGGACCCGTCGCCGAGCATCTCGTGGACGATGGTGCCGGTGCGGGCGCGATCGGCTCCTCCACGCGCGACGAGTCGAAGACGCGATCGGCGCGGATCGGTGCAGCGTCCTCCTGCCGGCACGAGAGCGCGATCGAGGCCAAGACGAGCAACCGCGCCGCCATCGGTTCGAGAGTACGCCGCGTGGCATGTGCGCTCACGGTGCGCGTTCGGCGCGTCACGGCCACGCGCGTCGCACGAACAGTGCGTCGAGCAGCGCAGAGAGTCCGGCTTCGTCGAGCGACGCGATCTTGGCGCGACGCTCGTCGTCGAGCTCGATGTCGAAGGCGGTGCAGAACGACACCACGATGTCGCGCAGCGACACCCGCAGGCGGTCTCGCGCCTCGGCGAGACCCTGCTCACGCCCCTCGGCGAGGTCCTCGGCGCGGTCGAGCCTGCGTTCGAAATCGGCCTCGCGGCGCATCTCGGCGATGCGCTCAGCCGAGGGCTCACGCGACAGGGCATAGACGGGGTGCTTCGCGTCGGCCATGACGATAGTTCCTTCCGAGGAGTCTAGCGCGCGCTCGTCGGCGCGGCCCGCTGAGCCCGTAGCTACCCAAGGACCTCGCCTCGGATCGCGGCGTCCGGCTCGACGTGCTCGTCGAGCTCGAAGGCGGCAAGCTCGTCGACGTCGAGATGCAGTGCGATTTCCGGGGAGGGCACGGCGCGCGATGGCTGTATCACTGGGCGCGGCTCTTCTCGAGCCGACTGCGCCGCGGCGACGACTACGAACGTCTCGAGCCGGTGGTGTGCATCGTGTTCCTGGCCGCGCGCTCGGACGCGAGCCGCTTCCACGCGACCTACGAGGTGCGCGAGGTGCACGACCACTCCGCGCTCTCCGACGTGCTCGCCGTGCACGTGCTGCACCTGCCGCGTCTCGAGCAGGCAGCCACTGAAGGCGAAGGCGCCGAGCTGCAGCGCTGGGCGCGGTTCCTTCGCTTCGAGAACGAGCGCGCGCTAGACTCCCTCGCGAGAGAGTCACCCGTCATGGCCGACGCCAAGCACGCCCTCGAGCTCCTGTCGCGCGAGCCCTCCGCGCAGCGCATCGCCGAGATGCGCCGCGAGGCC
>JACPFM010000217.1 GCA_016182965.1 Deltaproteobacteria bacterium
GCCGCGGACCTCGACGAGGGTCACGCACGCCGCCCGTCCGCGGTTCGACGGCACCCGCACGCCGCTGCACGTCACGCTGCGCATGGCGAAGGGTGTGTGGAACCTCCGCAGCCAGCGCGGCTACTCGTGCGTCGAGCACGCCCTGAAGGCCGAGCGAGCGCTCCGCACCCTACGCGTCGTGCACTTCTCGGTGCAGGGAAACCACCTGCACCTGATCGTCGAGGCCGACGATCGCGGCACGCTCTCGCGCCGCATGCAGGGCTTCGGCATCCGCTTCGCCAAGCGCGTGAACGCGATGATGGGCCGCCGCCGCGGCCGCGTGCTCGGCGACCGCTACCACGCTCGCGTGCTCGGCACCGCGCGCGAGGTGCACCGGGCGATCGCGTACGTGTTGCTCAATCATCTGAAGCACAGCGCGCAAGCCGGCCGCGTCGGCCTCGCGGTCGATCCGTTCTCGTCCGGCACCACGTTCGAGCACTTCGCGTCTGAACCGGGGGCGCCGGTGAGACGCCCGAGCGGCGCGGGGCCGCCGCCGGTTGCGCGGCCGCGGTCGTGGCTGCTCAGGGCGGGCTGGCTCCGCCACGGTCCGATCTCGACGGTGCGGCACGGCTGACGCTCTCCGAGGTGTTCGCCAGCGCGCTCGTTCGACTCGGACCTCACGTTCGACGACTCGCTAGCGGCGACGGACAGCGTGCGGGTGGGCCGCGCCGCGTCACCTGGCGGCACTCGAGGAGCGGCGGCCCTGGCGACCTAAACGATGCGCCCGTCGAGCACGGGCTCGGATGACGTCCTGGTGCGCCGGGCGACCCACGGTTCACCCCACGAGCGCCGGAACGACCGTCTCGGCGGCGCCGACGATCACCTCGTCGTACGGCGAGTCGTCGATCGGCTCGAGGTTCACCAGGATCGTGTGGGCGCCCGCGTACTGCGCGGCGCGCACGAAGCTCGACGCCGGCCACACCGTGCCGCTCGTCCCGATCGCGACGAACAGATCGCAGTCGCGCAGCGCGCGCTTGCTCTCGACCTCCTCGCGCGCGCCGATCATCTCGCCGAAGAGGACGACATCCGGCCGGAGGGGGGCGCCGCACGTGGCGCACGGCGGAGGCGTGTCCGACCCGCGATCGTCTTCGAACGGCCTCGACGGACAGCCCCCGTCGCTGCAGCGGCTGCGCCGCAACGCTCCGTGGTACTCGATGACGTTCGAGCTTCCGGCGCGCGTGTGCAGCCCATCGACGTTCTGCGTGACGAGCGTGCACGAGCCGCCCTGATCGACGACACGCCGTTCCCATGCGGCGAGCGCGACGTGCGCGGCGTTCGGCTCGGCCTTCGACACCGCCGCGCGCAGCGGCGCGAGCCCGCGCCAGACCACCTCGGGGGAAGCGCCGGCGCTCAGCGCCTCCTCGAGCTCGGGGTTCGCGGTCCACAACCCGCCCGCGCCACGATAGGTCGGCAGCCCGGACGCGACGGAAATTCCCGCGCCGGTCAGCACGACGACTCGTCGCCCGGGACGCGCCCGCGATCGCAGCGGCACCATCTGAACCATCGCTGGTAGTATGGCGGAGCCCGATGCGTCGAGCCCTTTCGTCCCTTTCGTGCGCGCTCTGGTTGATGGGCTGCCGCGGAGAAGTGGTCGAGACCCCTGCCGCGACCGACGCCTCTACCGACACCAGTGGCGACGCCTCTACCGACACCACTGGCGACGCCTCTACCGACACCACTGGCGACACCACTGGCGACACCACTGGCGACACCACTGGCGACATCACGGGGGACATCTCCGCCGACGTCGCCCCCGGCGATGCGAGCGACTGTGCGCCGGTGCCCGGCAACCTCGTCCCGAACCCGTCTTTCGAGATCGTCAACACGGCGGGTCTGCTGACCGGGTGGTTGGCCGATCCGATCGACTCGCTGGTTCAGCGCAAGGGCGGCGCCGCGCATTGCGAGCATTGGGCCGAGATCCAAATGCCTGCGGCGGAGACCGCGACGTTCTATTGGGGGCAGGAGTTCGTCGTGGACACCGCGCCGCCGAAGGGCGCGAAGATCGTGGCCACCGCGTGGGTCCGAACGCTCGACGCCCAGAACGCCGGGCTGCGGATCATGGTCGGCATCGCCGGCGGCGATAACAACTTCAGCGCGTTCACGCTGCCGGCCGACGGCAGTTGGAAGCTCGTGGCCGTCGAATGGACCGTGCCCGTGGAGGGCCACACGAGGTTCTTCGTCGACCTCGGGTCGGAGGTCGGCAAGACGCGGAAGCTCGGTGTCGACCACTTCACGTTCGTCGTCCAGCCCTGAGGGCCCGGGGGCTGCGAGCTCCCGAATGCCCGGCGGGAGCTGAAACGACGAAACCGAAAAAGCCGGCCATTGCGCGGCGTCAAGCATCGCACCTTGTACGTGGTGCCCGTCGGGTGTAGCACCCCGTGCGACCGACCCGAACTGACGGGCCGCTCCCCAGCAGGAGATGGCGAACATGCGTAGCACTTGGATCGCGGGACTCTTCTTCGTCGGCGCGCTGACCACCACCGGCTGCGCGGTCAACTCGCAGCCCGATCAGGACGACGAGAGGGCCAGCGTCACCGAGGAGGCCGTCACCGCTTCGTCGATCTACACGCTGCTGGTCGGCGACTACGTCTCCGCCGACGGGCTGAAGTACCCGACGCTGAACCTCGCATCGAGCGCCTGGGCCCGCACGTACACCTGGGACACGGGCATCCGCTGCATCACCACGCCCTGCCCCTCCGGCGAGACCGGTCGCTGGACGGTCTATCGCAGCCTGTTCACCGGCAAGTACTTCCTCCAGCTGCGCAGCACCGTCGGCAAGATCCACTGGTTCGGCGTCGACATCGACGGCGAGGGCAAGATCAAGGGCCTCCCGGGCGTGTGGGGCGAGACGGCGTTCTTCGTGCCCAAGCGCGTGTTCGAGCCGGTCGTCGGCTGCGCGGCGATGCTCTGCGCCGAAGGCACCATCTGCTACGAGGACGAGACGGGCGCCGGCACCTGCATCGCGGTCCCGACCTGCAAGGACGCCTCGTGCGCGAGCGGCGAGTACTGCGCCGAGCTCCCGGTCGAGTGCATCAAGGCGCCGTGTCCGCCCATGCCGACGTGCCTCGCGTGCCCCAAGCCCGGCGTCATCAACTGCATGCCGATCGTGTCGCCCGACGTGGCGCCGCTCTGCAAGGCCGCCGAGTCGATCAAGGCGAACTGCCCCGGCGTCGAGTTCGTCTACTGATCGTCTACTGATCAACGTTCGCTGAGAGCACCGTCGACGGGCTCGGCTTCGGCCGGGCCCGTCGCGCTTCGACGATCTCGTTCGCGTCCGGGTTCGCGTTCGCGCTCTCGCGTCCACCTGTGCTTCGCCTCCCGTCAGGCTACGCTCCGCCCCCTCATGGGCATCGACGCGATCGCGCTCCTCAAAGGCAACGACCTCCCCCTCCCCGAGCGCCTGCGCGCGCAGAAGCTCGACGACGCCACGCTGGTCCACACCGGCGTCGCGTTCGGCTCCGATCTCGAGATGCTCGCGTATGGCGTCCGCACCAGCGTCGGCGACGCGCTCTATCGCCACGACGATCCGCGCGGCGTGTTCGTGCTACCCGACGTCGTCGCGCCGAAGGCCAAGACCTACGACGACGTGATCGCGGAGGTCGGCGAGGCGGGCGAGTGGGTGCAGCTGCCGGCCGCCGGCGAGGTGCCCGTGGCGCTCACCGGCGCGGCGGCGGGCAGCTTCGAGGCGATGATGGGGCAGGCGATGCAGGCGCTCGGCGGCGAGAACCTCGCCGAGATCCAGCGGGCGATCGCCAGCGGCGACTACGCCGCGATGGCGCGGCTGCAGCAGAAGATGGCAGCCGCGCTCGGCGGCGAAGACGCGCTCGAGGCGCTCGCCACGCAGCTCGTCGGCGCGATCGGCGCGAGCGCGCCGCGCGAGCCGCTTGGCGGGTTCCCCGAGCTGCCGATCGATCTCGCGAACGTCGACCCGGCGCAGCTCGCAGAGCTGGCGAAGGACCTCGAGGGTACGCTGCCGCCGGAGCAGCTCGCCGAGATCGAGCGCCTGCTGAAGAAGCGCTCCTGATCGGCGCAGAACGCGACCGTCGTCAAGCGCCGCCGTGTCGCCGCGGCGGCGCCGAGCGTCCGTGGATGCAAATGCCGTCGCGCGCGTTCAGGTGCGACCTTGCGCGCGTGCTCGCGATCACCTCCCGCGACGTCGTCGCTACGCAACGCGCCGCGAAGGATGCGACGATGCCTCGATGGACGACGACGCGCTGATGCGCCTCCGCTCCCTGTCGTGGGACTCGCCGCACGAGGAGCGCCGTCGCGCGATCGCCGCCGGAGAGCGCGAGGTGCCCGAGGCGCTCGCCGCGGGCCAGTGGGACGCCGTCGTCGATCTCGCCTCCGCGCTCGCCGACGCGTACCTCGACCTCGACGGCGACGCCGACGAGATCACCCGGCGTCGCGAGTGGAGCGCCGTGGCGCTCGACGCCGCGCGCGCGCTCGAGGGCGAGGACGGAGGTCTTGCGACCATCGCCGCGCTCGAGCGCCTCGGCCGGGCGTCGCTCCCGCTCGACCACACGGGCGCCGACGAGGCGCGCGCGCTGTTCGTCGCGGCGCTCGAGATGGCCGAGCGCCTGCACGGCGACGACGCGCCGGAGCTGTTCGATCTCCTGCTGCTCGTCGCCGAGAGCATGACCGGATCGGCGAGCGACGAGGCGATCGAGCACGCGCGCAGAGCGCTCTCGGTCGCGGAGCGCCACGACCTCGACCCGACGGCTGCGCTGGTCGAGCTCGCGACCGCGCTGCTCGACGCGGGGCGCGCCCACGACGCCATCGCCCACGCGGAGCGCGCGATGCGCGGCGCCGACGACACCGCGCGCGCCGTCCACATGATCCCGCAGCTGCTCGCCATCGCGTACGAGGACGTCGGCCGCACCGATGACGCGCTTCACATGCGCGAGGAGCACGTCCGGCTGGCCGACGACGACGATGAGCGGGAGATCGCCCGCGGCTTCCTGATGGAGTCGCTGGTGCGCGCGGGTCGCGAGCCGCGCTCGGCGTCCCGCTCGAAGCTCGACTAGTACGCCGCGCCGGAACTTCGTTCCGGGTTCGGCTGCCGCCGAACGCTCGGCTGCGCCGAGCCGCGGGTACTTGGACGCTCACAAGGGGGCGCCGCGCGCCCCCTCGCTCCTCGCTCCGCTCGTCGCTTCACCCCCTGCGATAAGTCGCTTCCGCGACTTCGCTAGTACGGCGCCCCAACGTTCGGGAAGGATCCAGGTGCGAACTTCCAGTGCGCCGTACTAGCGGCGCCGGCACCGACCGGACAGGAGGCTCCTCGACCGCCTGCAGATGGCGTTCGGAGAAGTCACGTATCATTCCGCATCGATGAGGGGCTTCGCGCGGGCGCTCGCGATCTCGGCGGCGGTCGCGGCGTTGCTCGCCTTGCCGATGGCGCTCCGGCCGCTCGACGCGGAGCCGTCGCTGCTCGGACGTCCCCTCTCGACCGTGCACCTCGCCCTCGCATCGGTGTCGCTGCTCTGCCTCGCGATCGCGTGGTCGTTGCGCGCGCGAAGGTGGTGGCTGCTCGCGTTGTTGCCGATCGCGTACGCGGCGAGCGCGCCGATCGCGACGCTGGTCGCGCGTCGCGGGCTCGCCTCGCTCGTCGCCGCCGACGCGCTCACGTTCGCGCGCGTCGATCGACTGCCGTACTGGGCGCGCCCGGCGCCCCTCGCGTGGGTCTTGCTCCTCGGCATCGTCGTCGCCGCCCTCGTCGAGCGCGATCCAGAGCAGCGCGTGCGGCGAGTCCTCCTCCGTGCCGGCGCGCTCCTTTCGATCCCTCCCGCGGTCCTCGGCGCCGTGCGGGTCGTGCGCGCGATCCCCCCGAGACCGCCGATCACGGCGCCGCCGCCCGCGGGCAGCGTCGCTCCGTCGACGAGCGCCGCGACCGTCGCGAGCGCCCCGATCGTCGCCGCGCTCCCGACGCGATCGGATCGCTACGGCGATCCCCTGCCGGCCGGTGCGCTCGGACGATTCGGCACGCTTCGCTTCGGCCTCGGCGCGCGGCTGCAGGATCACGACGGCAGCGGTCACCTCGGCTTCTCGCCCGACGGACGCGCGCTCGCCACGCTCGGTCGCCGGGGCCTGCATCTGTGGAACGTGGCGTCGCGCCGCGAGGAGATCGAGCTCGCCGGCACCACGCGGCGCTCGTTCGACGCGCCGTGCAAGACTCCGCCGTTCATCTTCTCCCGCGACGGCAAGCGGCTGCACGTGCCGTTCGTCGGTGCCTGGGACACGTCCACCGGCGCGGCGTTGCCCGACGTGCAGGCGAAGAACGTGTCGATCAAGACGCTCGCCGTCTCCGCCGATCGCAGCGTGTTCGCGTGGACCTCGGGCTCCGGGGTGCAGGTCGTGCGCGTCGACGACGGGAAGGTCGTCGCCGGGCTCGCAGCGTCCGACGTGCGTGCGCTCGATCTCTCGGCCGACGGAAAGCGCCTCGCGCTCGCCTTCTCGCGCAGGGTGCGGGTGGTCGACACGGCGAGCGGCGACACGCTGCTGACGAGAGACCTCGGCTCGGGGTTCGCTCCCACCGCGACCACGGTCGCGATCCGCCCCGACGGCGCGACCGTGGCCGCGCTCTCGCGCGATTTCATCCCCGCGCTGCACGGGTCGGGCGGTTACTCCGCGGCGACGATGACCGTGCTCGACGTCGCGAGCGGCGTGGTGGTCAAGACGATCGACGGACTCGAGGCGTCGGCGCTCGCGTACTCACCCGACGGGAAGGCGCTCGTCGCCTCCGGCATCGAGCACGTGCTGTGGGATTCGAGCACGTTCGCCGAGCGCGCGCGTGCGCCGTTCGGGGGCGACTGCCGTTCGCATGCCTTCTCGGCCGACTCGCGCCTCGTCGCGCTCGCCACCGAGCGCGACGTGCACGGCAGCCACAGCGGCGCTTCGGTGATCGACGTCGCGACCGGCGCGCTCCGGTTCAAGGTGACCGGCGCGCGGTACCAGCTGCACTCGCTCTCGTTTTCGCCCGACGGCAAGGTGCTCGCGACCTCCGCCGGCAACGGCATCCACCTCTACGACGTCGACACCGGCAGCGAGATCGATCGCGACGAGCGCGCCGGACATTGGTCGCGGGTGCAGTTCGTCGCCGTCTCGCCGTCGGGTGATCGTCTGGTGACGACCTCGACCGACGTGTACGGCGATCACTCGATGCGGTTCTGGGCGCTGCCTTCGACCGATCCGCTGCGCGCCGTCGAGAACGGAGGCAACCGCATCGCCTGGGCGCCGGGCGGCGCGCGGGCCGCGCTGACGCGTAGCTCGGCCATCGAGATCTTCGACCCCGAGACCGGCGTCGTCGAGAAGACGCTGCGCAGGGTTCCCTACGGTCCCTTCGACGAGGTGCGAGCTCGCTGAGCTTCTCGCCCGACGGATCGATGATGGCCGCCGTCACGTCCGTGCCCGGCAAGACGCGGGTCCGCGTGTTCGCGGCCGACACCGGCGTCGAAATCGCCACGCTCGATCAGCACGGCTTCTTCGTCTTCTCGCCCGACGGCTCCATGGTCGCGACGCTGGGCCTCGAGGGGCTCTCGTCGCGCCTCGACGTCCTCGGCGTCCCGGGGTTCCAGCGGCGGCTTCGCTTCGACGTGGCGAACGCGCGCCACGCCGGCTGGTTCGGTCGCGACCTGCTGACGGCGGTCGGCGACAAGATCGTCATGTGGGATCCGACGACGGGCAAGCCGCTCCGCGAGATCGCGACGCCGACGTTCTCCGGCCGCGCGTTCGCCGTCTCTTCGCGCGGCGTCGTCTCGCTGAGCGCGCAAGATCGCACGGTGCGTTCGTTCGATCTCGCGACGGGTACGGCGAAGCGGGTGCTGCGTACGCTCGGCACGCTCGAGTGGCTCGCCTACTCGCCCGACGGCTACACGCTCCGGGACACGACGCGTTCTTCGAGCTGTGGGACGCGCCGTAGACGCGGGATGCTCTCCGCCCCTGATAGACGGAGGCCGTGAGCCGCTAGCCTTCGCGCGCCTTCTTCTGCACCACCAGCGCGCGCGTCGTTGACTTGCGCGGCGCGCGCGCCGGCTCCTCGGACACGTCGCTCGGGCGCTCGCCGAGCCGCCCGCGGGTGCGGCGATAGGACTCGAGCGGCCGCGCGTCGTCCTCTTCGCGAATCCAGGCCTTCATCGCCGGGACCACCTCGCGCGCCCACGCGGCGTCGAGCCGCACGACGAGGAACGCCCGGAAGAGCGCCTCGATCGCCCCCTCGATCTCCTCGATCAGCTGGATGCGCTCGTAGAACGGGTCCTCCCCCTCGCCCTTGATCAGCGCGGGGATCTTCACGCCCGAGAGCGCGAGAGAGTCGGCGTCGAGCACGAGCGCGAAGTCCTGCTCGTCGCGGCGCACCACGATCTTCGCCTTGGTCGGGAGCTTGCCGCGGCGCAGCGCCTCACGCGCCTCAGGCGTGCCGCTCGGGGCGAAGCCGGTGAGCTTGCTCTGCTCCTTCTCGCGGCTCTGATCGAAGTCCGGCCCCGACTCGAGGGTCAGCTGCTTCTCGAGGTGCAGCTCGCACTCGCCGAACCCTTCGATCGAGAACCGCTCCTCGAACACCTCGCTCTCGAACCACAGCCACGCCAGGAACTCGCGCCCGAGGAAGCGACGCGTCTCGATCAGCTCGCCGATCGACGGACCTTCTTGCTTGTCTTCGCTCATGATCCCTCAACCCAGGTGCAGCGCGGTCGGCTCGACGGTCGCGAGCCGCTGATCGAGATCCTTCGGCAGCCGGAGCGCCTTGGCGATGGTGTAGGGCGCCGCCGGGACCAGGCGCAGCGAGAAGGTCTTCTCGAACAGCTCGAGGAAGTGCTCGACGATCACCTTCGATTTGCCGAACAGCCGCAGCTCGCCGGAGGCCATGTTCCACGAGAGGTCCACCGCCTTGGAGACGGGGACGCCCTCGCGGCGCAGCCGCCGATCGACGAGCTCGCGCAGCTCCGCCTTCTCGGTGCGCGACATGCGGTCCTTGCCCGTCTTCTGCCGCCACTGTCGCTCGGCCGCCGCCATCTTCGCCTTCACGAGCGAGCTCGGAAAGCGCCAGCGATCCATGCGCAGCGCCAGGTTGAGGTACGAGCCGAAGAACACGCCGTCGGTGCGGAAGGAGATCTCGTCGTCGAACGGGCGCTCGATCGGCACCCAGCCGACCGCGACGTCGCCCTCGTCCTCGGGCTGCAGCGGCTTGAACGTCCGCGTGCGGATGCGCGCCATGTACTTCTGGTGCACGTCGTCCGGCACCGCGCCGTCCACCTGGAATTTTGCGTAGGTGATCGCCCCCTTCAGTGCGCCCAAAGCTCTCCTCCTCGCCTCTCGCGGACGGCGACTCTCAGCGCGACGACGTTCGGATGGCAACGGGCAAAGCACCAACCGGGCCGGCTCGGCTTCGCGCCCGCGCGTGGCGGCGGTGTCGGCGTCGCTCCGGAGAGAGGCTCCCGAACCCGGGCCCGTGACCGTCGGCTCCCAACGGCATCTCCTTCTGGAGAAAATGCCCGAGGATCGCCCGGAGAGGAGTCGAATGTTCGCGTTCCGCGCCATGTTGTCCGCGTCGCCCTCGCTCCCACCCGCGCTGAGACGGGCACTGGCCGGCTCCGATTGCGAGGCGTTCTGCGCCCTGGTGCAGTTCGGCCTCCCGCACGACGACGCGGCTGAGCTGCTCGAGCTGACCGATCCGATGTCATGCTGCACTGGCGCTTCCGTCGCCGCTTCGTGGTAGGAGGCGGGCATGACCGATATCGCCATCCTCGCATCCGTCCGTTCCGCGGTGGGTCGCGGCGGTAAGGGCTCGCTCGCCCTCCGTCGCCCTGACGAGCTCGCAGGAGAGGTCATCCGAGGCCTCCTCGCGCGCGTGCCGCAGGTGAAGCCCGAACAGATCGAAGATCTGATCCTCGGCTGCGCGATGCCCGAAGGTGAGCAGGGCCTCAACATCGCGCGCGTCGCGGGTCTCCTCGGCGGGCTCCCCGTCGAATCGGCCGCCATGACGATCAACCGCTTCTGCTCGAGCGGCCTGCAGGCCATCGCGCTCGGTGCGGGTTCGATCCTCATGGGCAGCGCCGATCTGGTCGTCGCCGGCGGCGTCGAGTCGATGAGCATGGTGCCGATGACCGGCAACAAGCTCTCGGCCTCCCCCGAGGCGATGGAGCGAGTGGCGAGCGTCTACACGCCGATGGGCATCACGGCGGAGAACGTCGCCAAGAAGTTCAACGTCGCGCGCGAGGATCAGGATCAGTTCGCGTTCGAGAGCCAGAAGAAGGCGTCGGCCGCGCGCGAGGCGCGCAAGTTCGACGACGAGATCGTCCCGGTCACCGGCATCCGCTACCAGGGCAACGAGAAGATCACCTTCGAGTTCAAGCAGGACGAGCTGATCCGCGCCGAGACGACGCTCGAGGGCCTCGCGCAGCTGAAGCCCGTCTTCTCGACGACCGGCTCGGTCACCGCCGGCAACAGCTCGCCGCTGTCCGACGGCGCCGCCGCCACGATGCTCGCCACCAAGGCGACCGCCGAGAAGCTCGGCGTCAAGCCCGTCGCGTGGTTCCGCTCCTTCGTCAGCGTCGGCGTCGACCCGGCGATCATGGGAATCGGCCCGGTCCCGGCGATCCGCAAGCTGCTGCAGAGGACGGGCCTGGCGCTCTCGGACATCGACCTCTTCGAGGTCAACGAGGCGTTCGCGAGCCAGTCGGTGTACTGCCAGCGTGAGCTCGGGATCCCGAAGGATCGCCTCAACGTGAACGGCGGCGCCATCGCCCTCGGCCACCCGCTCGGGTGCACCGGCGCGAAGCTCGTCGCGACGGCGGTTCAGGAGCTCCGTCGCCGCGGCGGCAAGCGCGCCATCGTGTCGATGTGCATCGGTGGCGGCATGGGCGCCGCCGGCCTCATCGAAGCCGCCTGATCCTGGCCCGGCACTGTCGGCGCGCTCTCCAAGGGCGCGCCGACGTGTTTTTGTCGAGGCCCCGTCGAGGCGCGCTCGTGCGACCATCGCCCGGGCCGAGCCTCCAACCAGAGGAGTCCATGGTCCCCGACCTTGTGCCCCGACTCTCCGCGCTGGCGATCGTCGCCGGCGGCGTCGTCGTCGCGTGCGCCGCGTCGCAGCCGCCGCCGCCGCCCTCCACGTCGAGCGCGCCGGCGGCGTCGGTGGCCAAGGCCTCGAGCACCACGGCGCCCTCCCCCGCGCCGGTGCCGACGATGCTGCTGCCCGGCCTGGGCATGTCGACCTCGAAGCCGGCGCCCGAGGCGGAGCCCTCCGGCCCTCCGCCGGCGTGCGCGAACGACGACGACTGCTGGAGCAAGACCTGCTGCCCGGCGCGCGCACCCGAGGAGTGCGTGCACGCCTCGCGCGCGCGAAAGTGCGCGATCGTCGACATCAAGTGCCAGTCGACGCCGATGCACTATTCCTGCGTGTGCGACGCGGGCGAGTGCAAGGGCCGCCTCGCCCCGCCCTGAAAGCCCGCGACAAAAAATCGTGGGCCCCGATGAGACTGTGCGCTCTCGAGGCCCGCCCGCGCGCATGCACCTGCGCGACGAACATCTATGGGTTAATGCCTGCGGGGCGATCGTGCAAAGAATTTGTCGTTTCGGACTCCGTCGACGGATCACGCGAGCTGCCGGAAATCAGCGCCTGTTCACCTGAGCAGCGTCGCGGGCGGCCGGCGGGCTCGTGCGTCGTGCCGCGTCACCCCCCCGCGCGAGGCGCGCGCGTCGCAGCGGCGTCGCTTGTGCCCGCCCTCGCCCCGTACGAACGATGCGGCCGAGTCGCTGATCCCGAGGTGATGGCCATGCGATCGCTTGGACGACTGGCATTCTCCGCTGCACTGCTCGCCTGCTGCTTCGCGACCGTATCGGTCGCCGGATGTCGCGAGCGCGGCCCGTGGAAGGTCGAGGGGCTGACCTCGACGCTCGCGCAGCCGCTGGTGGGCAAGCTGCTGGCGAGCTACCACGGGCGCGATCCCTCCGCGGTCATCGAGGCGGTGCCGCTCGGCGCCCACGAGAGCGCGCGCCGTCGCCTCACCGAGAAGTCGGCCCACTTCTTCATCACCGAAGGGCCGGTACCGCTCGTCGGACAGCCCGATCTCGCCTCGCGGCCGGTGGTCGTGCCGGTCGCGGTCGGCGGCGTCGCGGTCGTCTACCACCTAGCAGGTGATCCGCCGCTCCGTCTGACGACCGAGGCGCTCGTCGATCTGTTCGCCGGGAAGATCGCGTCCTGGGACGATCCGAAGCTCGCCGCCATCGACGGCAACGCCAAGCTCCCCGCCACCAAGGTCGACGTGGTGCACCGCGGCGATCCGAGCGGGACGGCGGCGGTGTTCGCGGAGCTCGCGTCGGAGATCAGCGTCGAGTGGCGCGAGCGGGTCGGTCGTGGCCTCACGCTGAAGTGGCCGGTCGGCCGCGACGTCGAGGGGACCGACGGGGTCGTCGCCGCGGTGAAGTCGTCGCCGGGCACGATCGGCCTCGTGCCGCTCAACGCGGCGGTGGCCGCCGGTCTACACGTCGCCGCGCTGCAGAACCCCGCCGGCCGCTTCGTCGTCCCCGATGCGGCGAGCCTCACCGCCGCCGCTGCGGGCGCCACCTGGCCGCTGCACGAGCCGCCGCCGTCGCTGCTCCGCCGCCCCGATCCGGCCGCTTACCCGCTCGCGATGTTCGTCTACGTCGTGTTCGACGAGGCGCGGCTCGCGGCGCCGCGCGTGCAGGGGCTCGCGAAGTTCCTCTCGTGGGCGCTGACCACCGGACAGAAAGACGCGCAGACGCTCGGCTACGGCACGCTCCCGCCGTCGATCGTCGGGGCATACGGAAAGGGGCTCGAGCAGCTGTCGCGAGACGACTGGTCGCCGCCCGCGCTGTGAGTCGTCAGCGACTGACGACCCATCGCGCGCGAGCAGCGATGGGGCGGCGGTCGACTGACGACTGATGGCTTTGCGAGAGACAGACGGCTCACCGTCTCGAGCTGACGACTGACGACTGACGACTGATGACCCATCGCGCGCGAGCAGCGATGGGGCGGCGGCCCGAGAATCGAGCGCGGACCCGCAATGCCAGACTACTTGCAGGTGCCGCCGGCGCACTTCTGCGGCGCCGTGCAGACGACGCCGCAGCCGCCGCAGTTGTTCGAGTCGTTCTGGGTGTTGGCGCAGACGCCGGAGCACTTCGTGCCCATCGCGCAGTCGCACTTCGCGTCCTTGCACACATCGCCGGCCGGGCAGACGTTGCCGCAGCCGGCGCAGTGGTTCCGATCGTTGTTGGTGTTGACGCAGACGCCCGAGCACTCGGCGGTCGGCGCGACGCACGCGCACGCGCCGGCGACGCAGGTCTTGCCGCCGGTGCAAGCGATGCCGCAGCCGCCGCAGTTCAGCTCGTCGGTCTTGGTGTCGACGCAGGAGCCGGCGCACGCGGTGGTCGTCGCCGGGCAGCTCGCGACGCACGCGCTCGCCCCGCACAGCTGCGGCGGCGTGCATTTGGCTCCGCAGGCGCCGCAGTTGGTCGGATCGACGGTGAGGTCGACACAGACGCCGGTGCAGTCGGTCGCGCCCGTGACGCAGCGGCACGCGCCCGCGTCGCAGATCTTTCCGCCGGTGCACTTCACGCCGCACGCGCCGCAGTGGTTGACGTCCTTGTCGAGCTTCACGCACGCGCCGCCGCAGTCGGTGAAGGTCGTCGGGCAGCCCTCGGTCGCGCACGCGCCCAGCGTGCACTTCGCGCCGGGCCCGCACTTGTTGCCGCACGCGCCGCAGTTGGCGGGATCGCTCGACGTGTCGACGCACGACCCGCCGCAGACCGTCGTCCCGGTGGGGCACGCGCAGCTGCCGGAGACGCAGGTCTGGCCGCCCGTGCACGCCGTGCCGCAGGCGCCGCAGTTCGCGTTGTCCGATTTCAGATCGACGCACGATCCGGCGCAGTCGGAGAGGCCGGCGCCGCATCCGCTCGAGGAGCACTTGCCCGCGGAGCACACCGAGCCGGCCGCGCAGGCGGTGCCGCACGCGCCGCAGTTCTTCGGATCGCTGCCGAGATCGACGCACGCGCCGCCGCAGTCGTTCTTGCCGAGATCGCAGGTGCAGGCGCTCGCCGTCGCGCCGGCGGCGCAGATCTGATCGGTGCGACACTTCGCGGCGCACGCGCCGCAGTGCTCCGGATCGCTCTTCAAGTCGACGCACGCGCCGCTGCAGTCGGTGAGCCCCGTGGAGCACCCCGTGGCGCTGCACGTACCGAGGTTGCACACCTCGCCCGTCTTGCACGCGACGCCGCAGCCGCCGCAGTTCTTCGGATCGACCTTCGGGTCGACGCAGCTGCCGTCGGGGCAGCGCAGATCGCCGGCGTTGGGGCACAGCGCGCCGCCGCCTCCCCCGGTGTCACCGGTGTCACCGGTGTCGAGGGTGGCGTCGCCGCCGCCGTCGCCGATTTCGGCCTCCGGAGAGGTCGCGCCGCCGCATGCGACGAGGAAGAACGACGCGACGATCGCAGCCAATGCCAGCGGGCGAGCCATGCCGTGATTGTGGCCCCGCGGGTCGCGGAACCGCAACTTCGCAGGCGCTCGCGGCGCGTCAGCGCGTGGCCGGCGCGACGTTCGTGCGGACCCAGTCGACGATATCGGAGAGCGGGGTGCCCGGCGTGAACAGGCCCTTCACGCCGGCGCTGCGCAGACGGGCCAGGTCGTCGTCGGGGATGATCCCGCCGCCGAACACCACGATGCCCTCGCCGCCCTTGTTCTTCAGCGCGTCGATCACCGCGGGGAAGAGCGTGTTGTGCGCGCCGCTCATGATGGAGAGACCGACGGCGTCGACGTCCTCTTGAACGGCGGCCGCGGCGATCATCTCGGGCGTCTGGTGCAGCCCGGTGTAGATGACCTCGAACCCTGCGTCGCGCAGGGCGCGGGCGACCACCTTCGCTCCGCGGTCGTGGCCGTCGAGGCCGGGCTTCGCCACGAGGATGCGTACCTTCGGACCCTGAGCGCTCATCGCGAGCAGCCGCTTAGCACGCCGGAGGCTGGCGGTCAGCGGACGCTGCGAGCGCGGCCGCCGAGCGCGCGGCGCGCCGCCTCGATCGCCGGCGCGACGCTGCCGGTCGGCAGCCCGAGCGCCTTCTCGAGATCGTGCAGGGCACCGAGGCGGTGCTCGTCGATCGCGGGAACCAGCGCGGCCCGCGCGGCGAGCTCGAGCGCGAGGGCGCGTGCGTCGGCCGGAATGGCCGCCGCCGCGCGGGCGAGGGCGTCGAGGGCCCCCTTCCATCCGACGATCGTCAGGCGCGCGATGGAGGCGGCCGCGCGGTCACGGAGCGCCATCCGCGGGAGATCGGGCCGGAGCGAACGCAGCGCCTCGACCATGACGCCGGCGACCGGCAGCGGGCTCGTCGGCCCGAAGATCGCCGGTGCGCCGTCGGCGATGGAGGCGATCAGCATCGCGTCGATGGTGAGGTCGAGGTGCAGCACGCGCCCCCGCCCCGACGGGTCGGCGGGCGGCGGCGGGCCGCCAGCCCAGGCCTGGAGCAGCGCCAGGCGAAAGCGCAGCGCTCTCGCGCGCGCGAGGGTGGTGCGCTGGGCGACGGCGCGATCGATCCCGCGATCGGGCCGCTCGTCGAGCGAGCCGATGGCGGAGAGGTCGCGGGCGAGCGCGGTCTTCTCGGCCTCGTCGGCCGCCGTGTCGATCGTGACGAGCGGCCCGCGGGGCGCGTCGGAGCGGCGCGAGGCGCGCTCCCAGTCGACGGTGTCGGGAGCGGCCGAAGGGGGAGCTTCGTCGTCGTGGATCGCGGGCGGCGGCATCGAGCTCTTCCGCTCCTCGGCAGGGAGCGGCAGCCCGAAGTGTACATCCTGCCCGAGACGCCGGCCGGGCTCGCTCGGCGGGGGCGGCGGCAGGCTCGTCCGGGCCGGCGAGCTCGGTCGGACGTCGACCGGCGGCGCCAGGTACGCGGGCCCGTCGTCGATCGCCTCGAGCCCTGCCGGATGCGCCGGCGCGGGCTGCGTGCGGTGACTCTGGGGATCGCGCGGCATGGGTGTACTGACGAAGGTCTCCCGCGAGTATATCGTCCCCGGCGGCGGGCGCCTCGCGCCCTCGAACGGTACCTCATGACCTCCAACACCGGCTCCCACTCCTCGCGCTCCTGCACGATCAGGCTGCGCATGTCCTCCCACGACGCGCACTACGCAGGCGAGCTGGTCGACGGCGCCCGGATGCTCGCGCTCTTCGGCGACGTCGCGACCGAGCTCCTCATTCGTCACGACGGCGACGAGGGGCTCTTCCGCGCCTACGAGAGCATCGAGTTCCTCGCGCCGGTCTTCGCGGGCGACTACATCGAGGCGTACGGCGAGATCGTCGAGGTCGGCCGCACGTCGCGCAAGATGCGCTTCGAGGCGCGCAAGGTCGCCGGCAACGTGCGCAAGCCGGGTGTGCCGGCGAGCGCCTCCGAGCTCTACGACCCGCCGATCGTCGTCACCCGCGCGTTGGGCACCTGCGTCGTTCCGCTCGATCTTCAGCGCAAGCCGCCGCAGCAGATCGAGGGCGGCGCTCCGCCGCGCCTCGGTCAGCCGGCCGTGCGCGCCCTGCCGCCGCACGTGCAGGATCGGCCGCTGATCGTCACCGCCGCGATCGTGGGCGCCGAGGTCACCCGGGCGCAGAACCCGCACGTGCCCTACACGCCCGAGGAGATCGCCGAGGAGGCACGCCGCTGCCGCGAGGCCGGCGCGTCGGTCATCCACCTGCACGCGCGCACCGACGACGGCCGCCCCACGCAGGACCAGGCGCGCTTCCGCGCGATCATCGAGGCGATCCGCGCGCGCACCGACGTGGTGGTGCAGGTCTCCACCGGCGGCGCGGTCGGCATGCCGATCGACGAGCGCTGCCAGCCGCTGTTGCTCCGCCCCGCGCCGGAGATGGCGACGCTCAACTGCGGCACCATCAACTTCGGCGACGACATCTTCGTCAACACCCGCAAAGAGATCCGCGACGTGGCGGCGCGCATCTTCGAGTCGGGCGCCGTGCCCGAGTGCGAGGTCTACGAGGTCGGCCACCTCGACGAGGCGATCGCCCTCCACCGCGAGAACCGCCTCGCGCCGCCGCTGCACGTGCAGTTCGTGCTCGGCGTGCCCGGCGCGATGGGCGCGCGCGAGTCGACGCTGCGCTTCATGGTGCAGGAGCTCGAGGCCTCGGGCATCGCGCACTCCTGGGGCGTCGCCGCCGTCGGCCGTCACCAGCGCGCGCTGACCGAGCTCGCCGTGCGCATGGGCGGCCACGCGCGCGTCGGCCTCGAGGACAACATCTACCTCGACAAGGGCGTGCTCGCCGAGGGCAGCGCGCCGCTCGTCGTGCGTCTCGTGCAGTACGCCGAGCAGATGGGCCGCAAGGTCGCCGATCCGCAGCTCGCCCGCGAGCTCCTCGGGCTCTCGACGCTCGAAGGCACGGCGCGCGCGCCGCGATGAGCATCCCCGACAGCGCGCCGAAGGGCGCGACGCGGTCGCTGTTCGGCGACGATACGGCGGGGCACGACCCGGCCGAGGACGCCTTGGGCCCCGTCGCGGAGGTCGCCGTGCCCGTCCCGGTCGATCGACCGTTCACCTACGCGCTGCCCCCGGCGCTGGCGAGCGCGGTGGAGCCCGGATCGCGCGTGCTCGTCCCGTTCGGCAGCCGCCGGCTGCTCGGCGTGGTCGTCGAGGTGCGTGCGCGCAAGGAGGAGGAGCGGCGGCTCAAGGACGTGGCGGCGATCGTCGACAAGACGCCGGTGCTTCCGCCGGAGCTCCTGTCGTTCCTGCGCGAGGTCGCGAGCTACTACCTTTCGCCGCTCGGTGAGATGCTGGCGCTCGCCCTGCCCGCGGTGGAGCGCAAGTCGATCATCCGGCTGCGCAAGGAGGGGATCGCCCCGCCCACGGTGTCACGGGTCGCGCCGCTGCGCAGCGAGAAGTGGGTGAAGCTCGGCCTCGCCGCGGCGCCGCCCGACGGCAAGCGGCTCGGACCGGCGCAGCGCGCGATCCTCGAGCACGTGCAGGGCGCGTCCGAGGCGAAGCTCGCGGAGCTGGTCGAGCGCTGGCCGAACGCGCGCGAGGCGGTGAAGCGGCTCGAGGCCCTCGGCCTCGTCGTGCAGGAGGAGCGCGCCATCCCGACCTCCGCGTTCGATCGCCCCGAGGAGCGCGACGTACCGCCCGAGCTCACCGACGAGCAGGCGACGGCGGTCGCGGCGATCGGCGCCGCCATCGACGCCGCCCCATCCGCGAGCGCCGCCACGCGCGGCTTCCTCCTGCAGGGCGTGACCGGCTCCGGCAAGACCGAGGTGTACCTCCGCGCGATCGCGAAGGCCCTCGCCCGCGGCCGCGGCGCGCTGATGCTCGTGCCGGAGATCGCCCTGACGCCGCAGCTGGTCGCCCGCTTCCGCGCGCGCTTCGGCGACGAGGTCGCGGTGGTGCACAGCGCGCTCGATCCGGCGGCGCGCCACGCGATGTGGCGGAGGCTGCACGCCGGAGAGCTGCGCGTCGCCATCGGCGCGCGCTCGGCGCTGTTCGCGCCGGTGCCCGCGCTCGGCCTGGTGATCGTCGACGAGGAGCACGACTCGTCGTTCAAGCAGGAAGAGGGCGTGCGCTATCACGCGCGCGACTGCGCCATCCTCCGCGCGCACCGCGCCGGCGCCGTCTCGGTGCTCGGGAGCGCCACGCCGTCGCTCGAGTCGATCGATCTCGCGCGTCGCGGCAAGCTCGGCCACCTGCGGCTCCACCAGCGCGCGCGCGCGCAGCCGCTGCCGAAGGTGGAGATCGTCGATCTCCGCCACGTCGGCCCGGGCCCGAGCGGCAACCCGAAGATCTCCCTGCCGCTGCACCGCGCGATCGAGGCCACGTTGGCCGCGCACGAGCAGGCGATCCTGTTCCTCAACCGGCGCGGGTTCGCGCCGGCGGTGATCTGCGAGAAGTGCGGCGAGCTCCGGCGCTGCCCCGACTGCGACGTGTCGCTCACGCTTCACCAGAAGGCCGGCGCGCGCGCGCTCCGTGACGGCACCGTCGAGGCGGTGCGGGCGGGGCTGCGCTGTCACTACTGCGATCGCGTGGAGGATCTGCCGGGGCGCTGCCCGAAGTGCCAGGGCACGCTCGCGCTCGAGGGTGTGGGCACCGAGCGGCTCGAGGACGTCCTGGCCGTCGCCTTCCCCACCGCGCGCATCGCGCGCCTCGACCGCGACGTCGCCTCCGGCCGCGAGGTGGAGGGGATCCTCCGCCGCATGCGCGGGCGGGAGATCGATCTGCTGGTCGGAACGCAGATGGTGACCAAGGGGCACGATCTCCCCCACGTCACGCTGGTCGGGGTGATCAACGCCGACGGCGCCATCTCGATGCCGGACTTCCGCGCCGGCGAGCGCACCTTCCAGCTCCTCGTGCAGGTCGCCGGTCGCGCCGGTCGCGGCGACGCGAAGGGCACGGTGCTCATCCAGACGCGATCGCCCGAGCACCCCGCGATCGCGTGCGCCGCGCGGCACGACGTCGACGCGTTCCTCGAGCGCGAGCTCTTGGACCGCGAGGAGCTCGGCTATCCGCCGTTCTCGCGCCTCGTGCTCCTCCGGCTCGACGGCGACAAGGAGCCGCGGGTGGTCGAGATCGCGCAGCAGCTCGCCGCGCTCGCCGAGGAGACGCCCGAGGTGAAGAGCGGGAAGGTGGAGGTGCGCGGTCCGAGCCCGGCGCCGCTGCCGCGCATCCGCGGGAGGTTCCGCTATCGCGTGCTCTTGCGCGGTCCGCGCCCGGAGCTGCGGGCGGTCGCGCGCGCGCTGAAGCGGGCGCTCGAGGGGGTCGGGCGCGACGTGCGCGTCGTGGTCGACGTCGATCCGCTGTCGATGATGTGACCGGCGCCCCCACGCCGACCGCCACGACTCAATTCGCGGCGGCGATGAGCTCGTCGACGAACTTGCGGCAAGCCGACTCGCCCATGCCGGTACACGTCCAAAGGAGCTCGCCGGACGACCCCTTGCTGATCATGACGCTCCGGTACTCGGGCTCGAAGCAGGTCACCGTGAAGTTGCTCCCGCCTCGCAGCTCGGACTTGCAGTCCTTCGCGCTCGCCCCCTTCGAGAGCGAAGACGTCAGATCCTCCCACGACTCACCGCGCGGCGACTTCGCTCTGAACTGACTGTCGCCGCCGCACCCCGAAAGCGCCGCGAACGAGACCACCACAGCGACCCACGCACCTCTCGATTCGATCATCTCGACCTCCTCCCACGATTCGGCAGGCGATCGTCTCGCAGGCGCATGGGTGCTCGTCCACCGCATGATCATGCGATGCAGTGGACGATCGCCCACAGGGAGGTTCGAGTCCCGGTTCAGCCCTGGCGGCAGGGGCATTCGCGCGGCAGCTCGCCACGCTCGCCGAAGACACACCCGAGGGCTCCCTGGAATCCGCCAAGGGCGCTGCCGCTTCGTCGTCCCTCGGGTCCGGCTGGCGTTTCGTGCGCGCGCAACCGGCGGGTGCGCGCTGTCGAGGGGGCGGTACGATGACGTCCATGTCTGACTCGGCCCGCGTGATCATCCGGTACGAGATCCCGCGCACGCGCCCGGACTGGACGCTCCCGGAGGAGCCCGTGCCCGAGTCGCAGCCGCACGATCAGACCATCGA
>JACPFM010000043.1 GCA_016182965.1 Deltaproteobacteria bacterium
ACGCGAACGCGGACGCGGACGCGGACGCGAACGCGAACGCGGACGCGGACGCGGACGCGAACGCGGAGGCGCACGCGGACCGGACGCCGCTAGAGGCCCGAGTCAGCTCGCACGCACGATCGCCCGTCGATGACGCCCTCGCCACCCTCGCGTTCAACTCGATCAGCGCACGCACGAGGGCACCCTTCCCCGCCTTGTCGGCCTACGTCACCGGCGTCGTGCTCTGGTGCGCGGCGTCACGGTGCGTCATGAAAGGGGACCGCGTGGACCAGAGTGGCGTCACGGCGCGCGACCGACCGGCGCCCCGACGAGCTTGCTCATCCTTGCCAGGATCGATCGCCGCCGCGCATCGAGATCGCGCGACGCGGCAGCATCGATCATGAAGACTGGGCAGTCCCCCTTCCCGCAGCCGCAAGGGCGCACGGCGCCGGCTCGATGATGCTCGTCGAACGCGGCACGCAGGTCATTCACGGAACGAACAACGTCCGCCAACGCCTCGCACGTGGCGCGTGACTCGAATGCGAATCTGCAGGGGATCCGCTGGACGACCGTGCCGTCACGCGCGCGTGCGATGCCCGTGTTGAGCGCCTCGATCACGTCGGTGAGGGCACGTCGGAAGTTCGGCAGGTTGCTCTCCGATCGGAAGGGCGTCTCGAACGCGGGCCGCTCGAAGAGGGCTCGGTACTGCGCGAGGGCCGGGGCCTCCATCGCAGGCGGGACCCGATCTGGTGCGCGTGCAAGGTCGGGATCATCGGGCAGTTCCTCGCCCGCGAAGAACCGTTCCAGCACGGGGCGGGCGTGATGGCGAAGTTGCTCTTCGAACTCCACACCCGACCAGACCTCGAGCGAGTCGATCTTCAGGCGCGTGGCGGCCTCCTCGACCTTCGACCTGACCGAGGCCGGTACGGCGCCGCCCGCAATGACGAGGACGTGCTCGGGCAAGGGGTCACACGCGCTGGCGATCTTCGCGAGATCCCCCTTCGCCTTCGTGATGGTCAGGTTGCCCCAGTTCGCGCACGCAATGACGACGCTCTGCGGGTGGCCCGCCACATCGGGCCGGACGCCGCTAAGATCGCGACCACCATCGTTGCCCTTCTGCCCAAACCAATCGAGCCGGTCCCATGGCCATCGGCGGACTGCGAACGCCAGCACCAGACGCTCGAACTCGTTGCCCGAGATGGTCGAGAAGTCGATCGCGTGGACCGTCTTCGCCGGGAGCCGCTTGCTGGCCATGATCACGCCCCCCTATTCGCCGTCTTCCACTTCAGCCGCTTCCGCGGGCGTCAGCTCGCCGAGCTTGGGCAACACGGCGAGCAGCCCAGCATCCGAAAGCTCCCGCAGACGATCGACGAGCCAAGCTGTGGCCTCCTCATGCGAGGCGAAGTCGGCGAGCCGCCGGTAGCGTCCCAGCAGTTCCCAGTCCGATGGGCAGCGCTCCCACTCGATGCCGAGAGCACCGGTCTCGGCTTGCCGAAAAATCCGCTCCCGATCCGCAAACCACGACGGCTTCGCCCACACCCAGACGCCGAGCCACGCGTCGTTGGTGGTCGGCTCGTGGTAGACGCCGGCGCTCACCCCTGCACGGAACCGAGTGTTGCTGTTGATCGACGGCGCCCCGTGCGAGAGGAGGAACTTGGCGAGCGTCTCGCGGACCTTCTTCTCGGCGGTCGGCCAGTTCGAGTCCTTCCAGATGACGACGGCCTGCTCGGCGAACGGCGTCAGCAGCCGAGCGAGCTTCCACAGCAGCGCGTGCGTCGCCTTCACGCTCCCGAGCTCGGCTGCCTGGAACGGTTCGGAGTGAGCGTCGGCCATTCCAATCTCCTCCAGATAGGTCTTGAGGTCCCCCCACGCGGGGCTCGAGGTGCTCGATTCGATCGCGGCGCGGCGGATCTGCTGCCAAGAGAGCCAGGGCAGCTCGGGTGACAGGCGCTTCGGCCCGAGCGCGATCAGCGTGGGCCGCTCATTTTCCCGGAGGCTCTCGATGTAGCTGCGATAGGCGACGAGCTGGTCGCCGCTGACGTCGTGCAGGACCTTGACCTCGAACCACAACGAACGGCGGCGCGTGCCGTCGCGCAGTGTAACGACGAGATCGAGCTTGCGCGCGGGACCGATGGCCGCGAGCGGCACCTGCGTGCCGACCGACTCGAACGTGCCGTCGTCGATCAGCCCGGCACGCCGTAGCGCCAGGAGCAACGGCGTGGGCTCCGCTCGGATAGCGCCCGCCAGAGCCTCGGTCGTGAAGTTCTCGCGTGCCTCGGCGCCCGTCGCCTTCGCGTAGAGGAACAGCCGATTGAGCGTGGAGGGCGACGACATGGATCATGCGAATCGGACCACCGGTCCTCGCGACGGTCCACTTCAACCGCAGCCGTGCGCGCACGTGGTCGCGGCGCCATCGTGGGGGGAGGCACGCGAGCGGCGGCGTGGTGGTCGGATCCGGCCACCTCCCTGGCCAGATCCGGGCAGTCACATGCGAGCGGCGGGGAATGGTGGAACGGCGTGCCGTCCCGCGAACGTCCGTCGTACGCTTGCGTCGCCGATGCCGACCAAGCGTGCCGTTCTCGAACACCTGACCCGCCCCGAGCTGCAGGAGCTCGTCACCCGCTTCGACGTGGAGGTCGCCGACCGCCGCGTGAAGGACGATCTCGTCGGCGCGCTGGCCGCGTCGCGGAAGGTCCAGCTGGCGCCGATCCTCGGCGATCTCGCGCGCGAGCGGCTCAAGGAGCTGTGCCGCGCGCTCGATCTCGACGACGGCGGTCGGGAGAAGGCCCTATTGATCGAGCGGCTCCTCGGCGCGAAACCGACGGGCACCACGGCGGAGCCCGAGCCGCCGCCGCCTGCGCCTTCATCTCCGCCGCCGTCGCCCCGCCGTTCGCGCCCGAGCGAGCCGAAGAGCGGCGGCGGCGATCTCGGCTTCGAGAGGAAGCTGTTCCTCGCCGCCGACAAGATGCGCAACAACATGGACGCCGCGGAGTACAAGCACGTCGTCCTCGGCCTGGTGTTCCTCAAGTACATCTCGGACGCGTTCGAGGAGATCCACGCGAAGCTCGTCGAGCAGTCCGAGCAGGGCGCCGATCCCGAGGACCGCGACGAGTACCGCGCCGAGCGGGTGTTCTGGGTGCCGAAGGAGTCGCGCTGGAAGTACATCCAAGCGCAGGCGAAGCAGGCGAACGTCGGACAGACGCTCGACGACGCGATGGTCGCCATCGAGCGGGACAACCCGTCGCTGAAGGGCGTCCTCCCGAAGAACTACGGGCGGCCCACGCTCGACAAGCAGCGGCTCGGCGAGCTGGTCGATCTGATCGGCACTATCGGCTTCGGCTCGAGGGAGAACCAGAGCAAGGACATCCTCGGTCGGGTCTACGAGTACTTCCTCGGCGAGTTCGCGCTCGCCGAGGGCAAGAAGGGTGGCCAGTTCTACACCCCGGGCTCCGTCGTGCGCGTGCTGGTCGAGATGCTCGCACCGTACAAGGGCCGCGTGTACGACCCGTGCTGCGGCTCCGGGGGGATGTTCGTGCAGTCGGAGAAGTTCATCGAGAGCCACGGCGGGCGTATCGGCGACATCAGCGTGTACGGCCAGGAGTCGAACCCGACGACCTGGCGCCTCGCCAAGATGAACCTCGCGATCCGCGGCATCGAGGCGAACCTCGGCTCCGACAACGCCGACACCTTCCACCGCGACCAGCACCCCGACCTCAAGGCCGACTACGTGCTGGCGAACCCGCCCTTCAACGACTCCGATTGGGGCGGCGATCGCTTGCGCGAAGACGTTCGCTGGAAGTACGGCGTGCCGCCGGCGCGCAACGCGAACTTCGCGTGGGTGCAGCACTTCATCCACCACCTCGCGCCAGCGGGGCAGGCCGGGTTCGTCCTCGCGAACGGCTCGATGTCGTCGAACCAGTCCGGCGAGGGCGAGATCCGCAAGGCGCTCGTCGAGGCCGACCTCGTGGACTGCATGGTCGCGCTGCCCGGGCAGCTGTTCTACTCCACACAGATCCCGGCGTGCCTGTGGTTCCTCGCGCGCGACAAACGGAACGGGCGCTTCCGCGATCGCCGGGGTCACGTGCTGTTCATCGACGCGCGGAAGCTCGGGCGGATGATCGATCGGGTGCAGCGGGAGCTGACGGACGAAGATGTCGCGCGGATCGCGGCGACGTACCACGCCTGGAGAGGCGACAAAGGCGCGGGGAAGTACGAGGACATGGCCGGTTTCTGCAAGAGCGCCACGCTCGAGGAGATCCGCGCGCATCAGCATGTGCTGACGCCGGGGCGATACGTCGGGGCCGAGGATGTGGAGGACGAGGACGAACCGTTCGAGGTGAAGTTCCCGAAGCTCGTAACGAAGCTAGAGGCGCAGTTTGCAGCGAGCTTCGATCTCGACGCAGAGATCCGGCGCAATCTCGCGAGGCTGACGCATGCGGATTGAACGTCGAGAGGTGCGGCTTGGCGAGCTCGTGTCGATCCGACATGGATGGCCGTTCAAGAGCGAGTTCTTCTCGGAAGAGCGACGTGGCCGACCTGTCGTCGTCGGGATCGGCAACTTCCGGTATACTGGCGGGTTTCGCTTCGAGTCGACCACGGTGAAGGAGTACACCGGCGAGTACCCGAACGAATACACGCTCAGGCCGGGAGATGTCCTGCTCGTGATGACATGCCAGACCGAGGGAGGCGAGATCCTTGGGATTCCGGGTCGCATTCCCGACGATGGCACGACGTACCTGCACAACCAGCGGCTCGGGAAGGTCGACGTCCAACGTGCCGACCTGATTGACACGGGGTTCTTGTACTGGCTCTTCCTGAGTAGGGAGTTCAACCAAGCACTCTGTGCCACGGCATCGGGGACGAAGATCGTCCACACCGCGCCGTCACGGATTGAAGCGTTCCGATTCGCCCTTCCTCCCATCCTCGAGCAGCGCGCCATCGCCGCCGTCCTCGGTGCCGTGGACGGCAAGATCGACCTCAACCGCCGGATGAACGAGACGCTCGAAGAGACGGCGCGTGTCCTCTTCAAGTCATGGTTCGTCGACTTCGATCCCGTCCGGGCGAAGGCTGAAGGCCGAAGGCCGGTCGGCATGGATGCGGCGACGGCGGCCCTCTTCCCGGACGGGTTCGAGGACTCGGAGTTCGCCGAGATGCCGAAGGGTTGGTCGGTTGAACCGCTCAAGGCGATCCTCAGCAGAGGATCAGGCGAGATTCAGACTGGGCCGTTCGGCAGCCAACTACACGCGAGCGACTACCAGTCGGTTGGAACACCGGTCGTGATGCCGACGAATGTCGCCAACCGTCGCGTCGACGAGACCGACATCGCTCGGGTATCTGACGCTCATGTCGAGAGGCTTCGTGTGCACCGGGTTCGGCTGGGCGACGTCATCTACAGCCGGCGCGGCGACGTCGAGAAGCATGCTTTGGTCGGTCGGGCCGAAGAAGGATGGCTGTGCGGTACCGGCTGCCTGCGCGTCAGGCCTGGGAGCGAGCTTGACCCCCATTTCCTATCGCTCTGGCTCGACCTCCCCACGTCACGAGCGTGGATCGCCGCGAGGGCCGTCGGCGCAACGATGCCGAACCTCAATACCCAGATCCTCGGCCAAGCGCCTGTGCTCGCGGTTCCGCACGCCGTGCAGGCGGCGTTCGCTCGGGTAATGGCTCCAATTGATGATCGCGTGGTGGCCGCACGCGAAGAGAACGGCGCGCTCACCCGCCTTCGCGACTACCTCCTCCCCAGGCTCCTCTCCGGCGAGGTCCGCGTCCGCGACGCGGAGAAGCTGGTCGGAAACGCCACGTGAGCGGGCGGAACGCCGCCGCGGTGGGGCGGCATCCCGCCTCGACCGGGAATGCTCCGGCCTCGCCACTTGTCGAGGAAGTTGATATACCCGTGAGCGACCGGTGACCGAGCGAAAGCACCTGCGCGAGCCTCCCATCGTCGAGGTGGTGTGCGGCTTCTCCTTCGACGCCATGGCAGTGCTCGATCCTGTCGCGATCGGCCTCTACTGGCATCGCCGGAGGCAGGACTTTCCGGCGAAGCAGCTGCACCCGGCGGTCGGGCAGGCGCCCGGCATCGTCCTCGGCCTCGGTCCGCTGCGCACCTGGCTCGTCAGCGAAAACGGCGAGCACGTCGTGCAGGTCCAGCAGGATCGCTTCTACTTCAACTGGCGAGGCCGAGGCGCGCGCTACCCTCACTTCAACACCTACGAAGAGCGAGGGGTGCTCGACCGGTGCCTCGATGAGTTCGTGCAGTTCTCGGCGTTCTGCCAAGAGGAGCTCGGGAAGCGACCAGCCCCCACCGGCCTCGAGCTCGCCAAGATCGACATGTTGGAGCAGGGCCGCCACTGGAGCGACTTCACCGATCTCGGCCGCGTGGTGCCCGCGCTGTCCGGGTTGCGCAGCGTGCTCCAGTCGCCCCAGCCCGTGCTGCAGATGCAGATGTTCGAGGCCCGAGGCGACCGCGAGATCCACGTACAGATCAACAACGCTGTCGTCACGTCGACGTTCGTGCGCGGCGTGCAGATCGAGACGCGGATCGTGGCCTCCTCGAGCGGCGAACCGCGGTCGACCTTCAGTGAGCTCAACGAGATGGCGAACGCGACGTTCCGCGCGCTCATCCCAGAGACCGAATGGCATCGGTTCGGAGGTGTTCGATGACCATCCGTGGTCCGTCTCTCTCGGCGCTCGACGTCCAGCGAAACACGCTTCCCTCCGGGTCGCCCCGGACCGACGACGCGAGGGTCGCGATCCCACGCAGCGAGCCCGAGTGTGACGCCATGCTCGACAACATCGATGACTTGCGGCGCGCAGGTGTCGAGGGGCTGGCCGAGAAGCTGGCCACGTTCCTCGGCGCCGCCAGCTCCGTCTGGACGTGGCCCCGGCGACGGCGGCTCTCATCGCTGCTCGCCTCGCTCGACGACGGCGTTCGCGCGGTGCTCGCGGCGGTCGTCGAGCACCCGAGCGCGGACGTCATCGATGATGCCGTTCGCGTCTTGAGCCTCGCCGGCCCGGCGCAGCGGGATCTCTATGCGGGCCTCCTCGAGGGAGCGCCGATCGGCCTGCCGGGGCTCTCAGCCCTCCGTGCATCTCCCGATGTGCGGCTCGCGCTAGCACGTGTGCTTGCCGCGCTCGACGGCCCGCTCGACCGCGACGAGGCCCGAGCGCTCGCCCGCGCGATCAGCGACGCCAGCGAAGACGTGCGAGACGCAGCGGTCACTGCGATCGCTCGACGTGGCGGGCCCGAGCTCGTCGCGCCACTCGAGGAGCGCCGAAACAACGAGGCCAGCGATCTCGTCCGTGCGTCGATCGATGACGCCATCGTGTCGCTTCGATCCCGATGATCCGGCGCGATGTCCCTGATCCTTCGCTTTGTCGCGAAACGAGGCGCGTGGAGCGGCAAGGAGCGCAGCCTCGATCGCGCGCGTAAGGACTTCGTGCGCCGGCCAGTGGACTCGGACGGCCTATCGGTGTTCGAGGTCACGTGCGACGAGGATCGCCAGCTCGTCCTCGCGGCTCGCGCGTGCCAGAACGCGAGCGACGCCGCGCTCGACTACCTCGAGGTGGACCGGGAGCTCGTTGCGGCGATCGGGCCCCTCCTCCCGAGCGTAGGCGGCACGCCCGTCGCGGCGGCGAACGGGTTGCACAGGAGCCTGGATTGGTCGCAGTCCCAGCTCGACGAGCTCGCTGCGAGGGTCTTCGCCGCAGACGTCTCGGCGCTGCGCGTCACGAGCGCAGATCTGCGCCGTGCGATCGCCGCGCTGGACCCGGCCGGTATCACCGATGAGGACGTGCGGGCGTTCGTCGCACGCATAGCCGACAGCAGGTGACGCTTGCTGCGAGCGCCGGGTAACCGGGTTCCATTTGGCGGCGCGAGCCGTACCATGGACGGGTGACCATTGCGGGCGTCGCCGAGTCGGACGTCGAGGAGCACGCGCTCGAGGTGTTCGCGCACCTCGGGTACGAGGTCGTTCACGGTCCCGACATCGCACCGGGCGAGCCCGCCGCCGAGCGCGATTCGTACGCCGACGTCGTCCTGAAGGGCCGGCTGGAAGAGGCGATCCGTCGCTTGAACCCGACCGCCGGTGAGCCCGCGATCCGCGAGGCGACTCGGATGGTGCTCCTCGCGGACGCGCCGTCGCTCGTCGAGAACAACCGCCGCTTCCACCGCCTGCTCCGCGACGGCGTGGAGATCGAGGTCGTGCGGCCCGGCGGCGAGGTCCGGGGCGAGCGGCTCCGGCTGTTCGACTTCGACGATCCGCACGAGAACGACTGGCTTGCGGTCAACCAGTTCACCATCGTCGAAGGCCAGGCCAACCGGCGGCCCGACATCCTCGTCTTCGTCAACGGGCTGCCGCTCGGCGTCGTCGAGCTCAAGAACGCGGCCGACGAGGACGCGACGATCCAGGCGGCCTACCACCAGCTCCAGACCTACAAGGCGCAGATCCCGTCGCTGTTCCAGTTCAACGAGCTGCTGGTGATCTCCGACGGCGTGTCGGCGCGCGTAGGCACGGTCACCGCGTCGTGGGAGCGGTTCGCGCCATGGCGGACGACCGACGGGAAGGAGATCGCGCCGCCCGGCGTGCTGGAGCTGACCACGCTGCTCGCCGGCGTCTTCGACAAGGCGCGGTTCCTCGATCTGGTGCGGAGCTTCATCGTCTTCGAGGAGGACGACAAAGGCGTCATCAAGAAGCTCGCCGGCTACCACCAGTTCCACGCGGTGCGGCGGGCCGTCTGGGAGACGGTGCGCGCGTCGGCCGCCGACGGCGATCGGAAGGTCGGCGTCGTCTGGCACACGCAGGGCTCGGGCAAGTCGCTGACCATGACGTTCTACGCGGGCAAGGTGGTCCAGCACCCCGCGATGGAGAACCCGACCGTCGTCGTGATCACCGACCGCAACGATCTCGACGATCAGCTGTTCGGCACGTTCGCGCGGTGCCACGAGCTGCTTCGGCAGAAGCCCGTGCAAGCCGCCGACCGCACGCACCTGCGCGAGCTGCTCCGCGTCCCGTCGGGCGGCGTCGTGTTCACGACCATCCAGAAGTTCCTCCCCGAGGAGAAGGGCGATCGGCTCGCCGAGCTCTCGGTGCGGCGGAACATCGTCGTGATCGCCGACGAGGCGCACCGGGGCCAGTACGGCTTCGAGAGCCGCCTCGTGAAGTCAGCCGACGGCGCGCACCTGGTCGCCGGGTTCGCGCAGCACATGCGCGACGCGCTGCCCCACGCGTCGTTCATCGGCTTCACCGGCACGCCTATCGAGGTCCAGGACAAGAACACGCGGAGCGTCTTCGGCGACTACATCTCCGTCTACGACATCCAGCGCGCCGTCGCCGACGGCGCCACCGTGCCCATCTACTATGAGAGCCGGCTCGCGCGGCTGGAGCTGAACGACGAGCTCAAGGAGGTGCTCGACGACGAGTTCGAGCAGCTGACCGAGCAGGAAGAGGAGAGCCGTCGCGAGCGCTTGAAGTCGAAGTGGGCCGCGCTCGAGGCGGTCGTCGGCGATCCGAAGCGGACCCGCCTCATCGCCGAGGATCTCGTGAAGCACTTCGAGGCGCGGCTCGACGCCATGAAGGGCAAGGCCATCATCGTCTGCATGTCGCGGCGGATCTGCGTCGCGATGTACGAGGCGATCCGGGCGCTGCGACCGGAGTGGCACGACGACGACGACAAGAAGGGCGCGATCAAGGTCGTGATGACCGGCTCGGCGTCCGATCCGAAGGACTGGCAGCCGCACATCCGCAACAAGCCCCGCCGGGCCGCGCTCGCCGAGCGCCTCAAGGATCCCGACGACGAGCTGAAGATCGCGATCGTGCGCGACATGTGGCTCACCGGCTTCGACGCGCCCGCGCTCCACACGCTGTACGTCGACAAGCCGATGCAGGGCCACGGGCTGATGCAGGCGATCGCCCGCGTCAACCGCGTGTTCCGCGACAAGCCCGGTGGGCTGGTGGTCGACTATCTCGGCCTGGCCGACAGCCTGCGCAAGGCGCTCGCGACCTACACAGAGAGCGGAGGCGAGGGCCGCACGGCGATCGATCAGGAAGAAGCCGTCGGGGTCATGCTGGAGAAGGTCGAGGTCTGCCGCGCCCTCTTCCACGGCTTCGACTACACGAAGTTCCTCACGGGCACCCCGATCGAGCGACTGCAGCTGTTGCCCGCCGCGCAGGAGCACGTGTTCTCGCTCGAGGACGGGCGCGATCGGCTCGTGAAGGCAGTGACCGAGCTGACCAAGTCGTTCGCGCTGTCGGTTCCCCACGAGGAGGCGATCGCGCTTCGCGACGAGGTGGCGTTCTTCCAGGCCGTCAAGGCGGTCATCGTCAAGTCGTCGCTCTCGACGTCGGGGCGCACCGAGGTGGACGTGGAGCACGCGATCCGGCAGATCGTGTCGAAGGCGATCGTCACCGACGGCATCGTCGACGTGTTCGCCGCCGCCGGACTGAAGAAACCGGACATCTCGATCCTCTCGGAGGACTTCCTCGCCGAGGTGCGGACGCTGCCCCAGCGGAACCTCGCGGTGGAGCTGCTACGGAAGCTGCTGAACGACGAGCTCAAGATCCGCAAGCGGAAAAACCTCGTCCAGTCGGAGGCGTTCTCAGAGAAGCTCGAGAAGACGGTCGCGCGCTACCGCAATCGCGCGATCGAGACGGCGCAGGTGATCGAGGAGCTGATCAAGATCGCCACGGAGATGAGGGCGGCGCAGAAGCGCGGCGAGGAGCTGAACCTCACCGACGACGAGATGGCGTTCTACGACGCGCTCGGCACGAACGACTCCGCCGTTGCCGTGCTGGGCGATGCGGTGCTCGCAAGGATCGCGCGGGAGCTGACCGAGACGATTCGGAACTCGGTGACGATCGACTGGACGGTGAAGGAGACGGTCCGGGCGAAGCTTCGCACGCTGGTGCGGCGGAAGCTGAAGATGCACGGGTACCCGCCGGACAAGACGGAGGGCGCGGTGGAGACGGTCCTCAAGCAGGCGGAGCTGCTCGCTGCGGATTGGGCGCCGTAGCGGGTGCCCGACGCGGCCAGCCGGAGCATGTACTGAACGGACGCTTGGGTGACCTGTACAGACTTGCACCTGCCCGTGGGAGTCCGCAAGCTGGAGCCGGCTCGCTCTTGAGCCTTCCAAGCTACTTGACAGCTCAGCCCGCGGAAGTACCTTTCACCTGCTGCCGCAACCCCGAGAGGGGCCTATGCAGCACCCCGAGGGCTCGCCGCAAGGCGAGCCCTACGCGTTTCGGGGGTCTGCCGTTGTGTTCATCCTGTACCTCGACGAGTTCGGGCACGAGGGTCCCTGGGATCCGAACGGCAAGACCAATGGTCGCCACCCCCTCTTCGGGTTGGCGGGCTTCGCGATTCCCGCTGACAGGGCACGTGACTTCGATCGCGCGTACTACCGCCTGAAGCTTCAGGCGTTCCGCTACGAGATCGAGCGCGCACGGAACGACGGCAAGCGCCCGGAGCGTTTCGAGTGGAAGGAGCTTCGGAACCGGCGGGACACGAGGTTCACCGCGAACGTCATCCAGCTGATACGCGATAACGACGGCCACCTCATGGCTCGAGGCGTGGTCAAACAGCACGCCTCCGATGCTCGCCACAGCATCGAGCGGCTCTATGGCGGGGTGGCCCAGGGAACACTGAACGCGTTCGAGGTCTACCTCCGCGCTCGGGCCGGTAAGCAGCACGGCTGCGGGATTATCGTGATGGATCGCCGCAACGAAGACAGCGACGTGTCGCTCCTGGCCTGGACCCAGAGCCACCTGTACTCGGGCGGGATCGGGTTCAGGCGAATCGTGGAGACCCCGATGTTGGTCCGCTCCGAATGGCACCATGGCGTTCAGGCCGCTGACACGATCGCGCGCGCGATCGGCCTCGTCTGGCGTGCCCGCTTGGTCGGAGACGCCCGTCACGAGGCGATCGTGCAGAAGCTTGGCCCGATGATCATCGACGCGACGTACACCAATGAGCGGTGGTCGAGCGTGTACGTGCGTGCTGACGCGCCGACGCCGGCTCGCGTCTCGCAGGTGCATTCGAAGGCGCCGCTGAGCAACCCAGTCATCACGCCGGAGAGCCTCGCGCGCATCAAGGCGTCCCACGGTTGATCGCTCCGGCAACGGCGTGCCGAAGTTGAGCAGTTGGCCGGTGAAAACCGAGCGGGACCTACAAGCCGAGGAGATCGACCATGAACGCGTACGGGACGATGAAGCGGCCCGCGCCGACAGTCACCGCGGATTTCGCCGAAGACCTCCGCAGCGAACTCCTGATGCGGCTTCGGAGTGAGGGCTACAACGTGCCCGGCACGGAGCTCCGCGACCTGGTGCGTTGGTGGTGCAACATCCGGCGCCGACGCATCCAGCGCCGGCCTCGTCGTCTGGTTCGTTCCCGTGAGCTCCAGGGCCGTGCGCTGAACCCGGAAGTCGCGCGCGCTCTCCGTCGTATCGAGAAGGTCGTCGTCGAAGGCCGCAACCTCAACCCTCATCTGAGCCGCAGACGACTCGACGCTGACTTCTCCGACGCGCTCTTCGACATGTGGTCGATGCACCACCTCCATCTCGGGCCGCCCGGCGGCCGCGAGGCGCCCGGCACGTCCGAACTGCTCTTCGCTTTCGTCACCGACGACACGTTCCATGCAGTGGACATTCTCGACCACAAGGCATTCGGCGCGCGGTCGCTCGCGCTGATCTTGAAGCGCAACTGGCCGCATCTCATCGAGGCGCACGCTTGCCCGCAGATCCATTCGCTCTGCGACGAGCAGGAGCCCTGGACCGACGAGGATCGGGCATCGGCCTGGGCGCACGGCATCACGACGTTCATCAGCCTCGACGGCGTGGTGTATGCACCGTGGGGTGGTGGTCGCACGACGGCCAAGACCGGCGCGCGCGACACGGGCTCGGCGGACGTGTTGCTCGACATCATCGCGCGATGGCAACGGCAGTCGCGGGACACAGCGAGTCTCGCGCAGTGGGTCTCGCGGCAAACCAAGCGGTCAGTGCCGCCCGAACTGCGCTTGCGACTCCAGGTCCGCGGCGACCGGCTGCGGGTCGTCGAGATCGTCACCGGCACGCAGCTCATCGATGCGCTGATCTAAGACGCTCCTGCAGGACGTCCCCAAAACGTGCGATGTAGCGCTTGGGCGTGGAGTCGCCGGGGCTGTTCGACGACACCGTCGCCCTCGAGTTTCGACTCGCCTCCGCTATCGCAGCCGTTCACGCGACCGGGACCACCAATCGCGCAAGCGCGCGGACGCCAGTTACCGACGCTGCGATCTTCTCGACCAGCGCGTTGCGCGCCGCCACCTCCGCCCGCCGCGCCGCGTTCTCGTCCCTCCGCGCACTCGGCGCCTCCCGCAGCGCCCGCGCCAGCTCCTCGAGCTTCCGCTCCACGTCAGGCCCGAGAAGCGGCTCCAAGTCCGCCCGGTGCTCCCGGATGAGCGCCGCCCAGCCCTCCAGCCCGAACGCCATCGCCGCCACCGACACCGACCGCACCGGGCACTCCCGTCGCACGCGCGAAAGCCGCGTCGCCAGCATCGGGTTCGACTTCGCCGCCCACCGCACGCCGGCGGCCACGCGCGAGACGACGCTTATCGCCTCCCTCTTGAGCCCCGCTATCGATCCCACGCGTGATCGGTCCCGGGTGGCCTCGATCTGGCGTACCTCCTCGACATACTTCCGGATCTCGTCGGCCATCCCGCGGTGAATCCGGCCCTGCGTCGCCGCGGCGAGCTGGTCCCCGTCGCGGTCGAGCATCGCCGCGACGCGGTCTGCGTCGGCCAGGAACTGGTGCAGCGGGACCGGGAGCTTGAGCGGGCGCGCCATGGCGTGGTTTCCGAGCTCCAGGCCTCCTGGAGCGAGAAGAACAGTCGCTGGAAGAGCAAGAACAGTCGCTGGAGGACCAAGAACAGTCGCTGGACGAGACGGAACAGGCGCTGGAACAACAAGAACAGTCGCTGGAGGACCAAGAACAATCGCTGGAGCCAAAAGACGCGAATCGGATCGCCCTCCGGTCAGCGCGGGACGAACAAAAGCCCAAACGGATCGACCCCGACCCGCACCATCCCGCGCCTGGCCGAGAGCAGATCGCTCAACCGGACCCGGCGGCGCCCGATCTCCACGAGATCGTCGTGCTCGGGCCCCGCGCGGAGCCACGCGAGGAAGTCCCGGGCGCCGCCGCCGGCCTCGCCGAAGAACGAGACGCACCGCCGGAACAGCTTGGGGAACACCAGCGCGCCGCGCGCGCCGATCGAGCCAGGGCCGCGGAGCGCGAAGCGCCGGGTCGCGTCGCCGGACCACACGCCGCGCCGGGCGTCGCGCGCGGCGCCGGCGATCGCGAACAGCTGCCGGCGCACGTCCGCCTCGAGGCTCGCGTACGCGAGCGGGTAGGCGGCGCCGCACGCGAGCATCGCCGCGTTGGCCGAGTGTCCGAGCGTCGCGACGTCGAGCCCGATCGGGCCGTCCTCGGCGCGATCGAGCGTGCGGTAGGCGAAGCCGATCACCCGGCCGCGGACGTCGACCGAGCGCGAGACGATCCAGCCGCGCTGCTCGCCCGTCGACTGCACCCAGTCGGCGTAGAGCTCGACGCGCGAGAGGCCGAGGAGCTGCAAGAGCCGCGTGCGGGCCGCGGCGCTCCGGCGCTGGCGCGCGCCCTCGTAGTGGAGCTCGGGGGCGTCGACGCCTTCGAGCCGCACCTGCACGGTGCGCTGCTTCGACCACTGCAGGCGATCGCTGCCCGCGAGCGCGGCGAGGTTGCGGCGGTGATCGGGTCGGAAGCGGATGGTGTCGCCGTCGGGCGAGGTGCCGGCGGTGGTGAACGTGCCGGCGAAGGCGTAGTAGCGCGCGCTCATGATGCGCCTCCGCTGGCAGTGCAGACGTCGCACGCGCCGCACGCGGCGGCCGGCTCGCCGAAGTAACGGAGCAGCTGCGCCGCGCGGCACTCGAGCCGCTCCGCGTATCGCATCATCGCGTCGAGCCGCGCGCGATCGCCGGCGCGCCGCCGGGTGTAGCTCGCGACCACCTCGGCGAGGCTCCGCGGGGTCTCGCGCGGCGACACGACGGTGATCTCGTCGTCGCGCACGCGTACGACGCCGTCACGCTCGAGGTGCTCGAGCACCACGCGCAGACGCCGCACTGGCATCTGCGCCGCGTCGGCCAGCGTGTCGGGCGCGAGCGGCGACGCGATCTGGGGCAGCACCGCGCAAAGCCGCTGGCACTCGGCGGGGCGCGGGTAGCGCGTGCCGAGGAAGTACGACTGGATGCGCCGATCCTCGAGCCGGAAGAGGAGCACCGCCTGCGCGGGCTTGCTGTCGCGCCCCGCGCGCCCGGCCTCTTGCGCGTACGACTCGAGCGAGTCGGGGAAGGTCCAGTGCGCGACGAAGCGCACGTCGGGCTTGTCGACCCCGAGCCCGAACGCCTTGGTCGCGACCATCACGCGGAGCTCGCCGGCCATGAACCGCCGCTGCGTCTCCTCGCGCGCGTGCATCGGACGCTTGCCGTGATAGAGGCCGACCGACACGCCCTCGCCCGCGAGCCACGCGTGGATCTCCTCGGCGACCGCAATGGTCGCGGCGTAGACGATGCCGGCACCCGGCTCGGCGGCGAGCACCGCGCGGAGCGCCTCGCGCTTGCGATCGTCGTTGACGGTGCGCACCACGCGGAAGGCGAGGTTTGGGCGGGCGAGGCCGGGGCGCACGAGCAGCGGGCTCTGCATGCGGAGCTGCGCGGCCAGATCGCGCGTCGTCTCGGCGGTCGCGGTGGCGGTGACCGCGAGGATCGGCGGGCTGCCGAGCCGGCGCGCGGCCTCGGCGATCCCGAGGTAGGCGGGGCGGAAGTCGTGGCCCCACTCCGACACGCAGTGCGCCTCGTCGACCACCAGGCGCGAGACGCCGTTGCGGCGGAGCAGCGCGAGGCAGTCCTCCGTCTGCAGCCGCTCGGGCGTCACGTAGATGAGCGGCGAGATGCCGGTGCGGATCTCGGTCTCGTTGTGCCGCTCCTCGGCGGCCGAGAGCGACGAATCGAGGCGCGACGACTCGAGGCGCCACGCGTCGAGGTGCGCGACCTGATCCTGCACCAGCGCGAGCAGCGGCGAGACCACCACCGTCGGCTTGGGCAACAGCAGCGCGGGCAGCTGGTAGCAGAGCGACTTGCCGCCGCCGGTCGGCAGCACGCCGATCGCGTCGCGGCCGGCGAGCACCGCCTCGATGAGCTCCCGCTGCCCGGGCCGGAACCGCTCGACCCCGAACCTCCGCGCTTCCCGCAAGACGCGCGTCCAATCGAACGCGCCACGTGTCGTCTCCGTCGCTGCGCTCATGACGTCCTCCTGGAAGGGAGAGCGGCCGCGAGCCGACGCGGCAGCGTTCTGCACGCCTGCCGCGCCGGTTCGCGTACGGCCGGCTCAGGCATTCGGCGCCGGGGCGGGCTGGGGCTTCAGGTTCTTCTTCCGGGTCGCGGCGCGCTTCTGGTCGATGCGGCGCTTGCGCTCGTAGAGGCTCGAGGCGCCGCGGGCGATCTCCGGCTGCGCGCGGAACACGAACTTCGCGGCGGCGCGCACCTCGCGGACGCGCGCGTCGAGCAGCTGCAGGACGCGGTTGCGACGCGCCAGCGCCTTGGCCGACGCCGGCGACGGCGCAGAGCTCGGCATCGCCCGGAGCTCGGTCGCGAGCGCCTTCGCCTCGGCGATCAGGTTGGTGTCGAAGCCGCCGAGGCCCTTGATCCCCTTCTCGTGCATCGACGCGAAGGCGGCGTACTCCTCGAGCGCCAAGGCGAGCGCGTCGGCGTTGTCGGGCGCGTCCTTGTGCGCGTTGACGACGTTGGCGAGGCGAGTGTCGTCCTCGTCCTCGACGCCGTCGTCGAGGTAGAACTCCAGCACCGCGGCGATCTCGCTGACGAGGAAGCGCGCGCGCTCGAGCTTGCTGGTGTCGGCCTTCGGATCGACGGTGACGCGGTACGCGCTCGACGCCGCGCTCGCCTCGGCGATCAGCGACTCGATCTGATCGGCGAGCGAGGAGGCGAGCCCGGCGTCGGCGAGGCCGGGGGTGCCGGCCTTCTTGTCGGCCTTGTAGTGCTCGCGGAAGTACTTCGCGACGTCCTTGGCCTCGCCGAGGATGCTCCAGAGCGGGGCGCTGACGCGGTACTCGTCGGAGGTGAGCATCGCGATTTCGGTGGACCAATCGAACTTCGACTTCGGCATGATGACGTTCTCCCGGTGCGGGCGGTCGCGGGCGCGCGGGACATCCGCGGCCGCAGCGACCGTGTATGAGCGCGACCAAAGCAGCCGACGTGCCAAGGCTCGAGACGACGGCGGCGCGTGCGATCCGAGCTCGCGGTCCTCGGATCTCGCGGGCGTTCTCGCAATGCGGGCTCGCTCGGTTGGTCCGACGCGGTCCGGCGGTCTCGGAGCACACCGGACCGCGCCGGACCGCGCCGGACCGCGCCGGAGTTCCTGCGCGGCGCAGCCCGTGGCGATGCGCAACCCTAGGTCGCCGCGTCGCGTCGGTCTCCGCGTCCGGAGTCGCCTACGCCGCCCGCAACGTCGCCGATGGCGGCCGCGTCATGCAACGCCTCAGTGGAGGAACCCGCGGCGACCCGCCTGTGGCAGGATCTCGCCGGTGATCATGGACGCGAGCTGTCCGAGCACCGCGCGGAACTGCGCCTGCGCCTCCTGCAGCGCCCCGCCGTATTCGGCGTCGGCCCGGCCGATGGCGAGCATCGCATCGAGCTGCCTGCCTGCGGCGATCGCCTGGCGTGCCTCTTCGATCGCGGCGAGGGCGCGTCGGGGAGGAGGTACCAAGTGGAAAGCAACGTGAGGTTCCGCCACTACGTGATCGAGCTTGCGCCGCCGTGGCTTCGCGGGCGCTGGGGCGAGGTGTGGAACGGCACCATCGGCCTCGCGACGGACATGGTCGCCGAGGGCGCCATGCAGGCCGTCAAGGCGCGCCTGATCAAGCACGGCCCGGCCGACGCGCTCCCCTATGCAGGCACCGATCGGCAGATCGAGCGCGCGGCCGGCGAGTCAGACGATCTCTACCGCGCGCGGCTGCTGCAAGCCTTCGAGACGTGGCGCCTCGCCGGGACCAACAAGGGCATCGTCACCGCGCTCGCCGTCATCGGCCTCCCGCACGTGCGCATCTTCGAGAGCCACGTCTGGTTCCCGAGCGACTCACGTTGGTGGCGGTTCTGGATCGTCGTCGATCCCCCACACGGCTTCACGCTCTGGAAGCTCGGCGACGGCACCAAGCTCGGGATGAAGCTCCTCGGGCTCGATCATCCCGACAAGGCGTTCCTCGAACTGGTACGCCGGATCGTCCGCAAGTGGAAGGCGGCGCACACCGTCTGCGAGAAGCTGATCGTCGTCCTCTTCGGCAAGCTCCTCGGCACCAGCTGGAAGCTCGGTGACGGCACCAAGCTCGGAGCCAAGGCCGTCTTGCCGCGCTCCGCTACATGGAGGCGCTCGACAAGGCGCTCCCCGGCGCGTTCGTCGCCGATGCGCCGTGGCCGTACCCGCACTTCCATCCGGGGTTCCCGTTCGCGGAGTTCGCCACGCGCGTGAACGCCCGCATGCCCCAGGCCTACTGGACCGAGATCGACAACCGCGGCGCGCTGCATCACCTGCCGCGCATGGACGACGCGTGGGCGAAGCTCCACGCCGCGAACCCGAAGAGCGTCCGGCCCGTGTGGCCCATCGGCGTGACGTACGGACGCGAGCACCCCTCCCATCCGCCCGGCGCCTTCACGCCGGCCGATCTCGAGGTGTTCCTCGACCGGTACGCCGGCACGCCTGCGTCTCTCTACAGCTTCGAGGCGGCCCGTGAGCCCGCCCTGCGCATCCTCCGAACGCGAGCCGCCGCGCGCGCGCCGGACCCGGCGCCGTCTCCCTCGAAGGGAGGTATGTCGTGCTGATCTCGAATGGAATCGTTCTGTCGTTCGCGGCCGCGCTCCTCTTCCCGGCCGCGTTGCTCGCGCGCGCGGCTGCGGATCTCGTCGGCGTGCGCCGCGAAATCAGGACGCGAAGGGCGCGCCGAGAAGGGGCTACGCCATGCAAGTCGAGCTGACGCCGCAGGTGATCGTCACGGCGATCGGCGTCGGCCTCGCGGTGCAGACCGCGGTCGTCACCGTCGCGATCATGATCCGCGGCACCGCCAAGGATCTGGCGCGCGAATCCGCCGCGCGCGAGCAGGCGGAGAAGGCGACCGAAGCGCGCTTGGTCATCATCGAGCGCGAGGACACACCGGCACGACGTCGCGCTGCACGGTCTCGGGCTTCGCCTCGAAGCGAACGAACGCGCGCTGGCTGCGGCGGCGGCAACGTTGCGCAGCAGGCGCAAGCGCTCGCGGCGCTGTCGAAGCCGCGTGCTGACGACCGACGGCGGCGATGAGCGCGTGAAGAAGGCCCGCTCCCGGGAGGGAGCGGGCCTTTCGTCATTTCTTGGCCAACGAGATGCCCGCGGGCTCGCCACCCGCGCACATGCGCGGAGTCCAGGAAGCGACTGTCGGGCCGCGCACGCGTCAGAACATCGCCTGCACGGTGAAATTCGCGTCGTACGACCTGTACGAGCCACCGATCACGCGGTCGTCCTTGCTGCACATGACGAGCGCGCGGACGTCGTCCGTCCCGGTGACGCTCCAGGATTGGAGCTTGCAGCTCGTGAAGGTATCGCCGTAGTCGCTCACCACCACGGACCCGAGCTGGTACGTCGTCGCCAACCCAGCGGCCAGCCCGCCGAAGATGACCGTGTAGTTTCCGACGGACGTTCGGGTGGCCGAGACGGCACCACCAGTGGAGTTGAACTTCGAAGACACGAGGCACGGCGATGCCGTGCAGTTGCCGAAGGTCGCGTACGCGAGCCGCCCGTACTTGGACTCCAAGCGCGCGTTCGTTGCGTCCCGGAGCGCGGCGAAATTGGCATTCACGTCGGAGGACTTGATCGGCGTGCCCGCAGCGAACTTGAAGGGCAGAACCACCTCACTCGCGTACACGATCGTGGCTGGAAGCAGCGCCAACGTGACCCCGAGGATGAACTTCATGCGGATGGACAGAGACTTCATCTTGCAGATCTCCGACTACTGCCAGTTCACTTCGTCCCAGTTCACTTCGTCCCAGTTCACGGAGGCCGGTACGTCGGCTGCGACGTCGCTCGGTTTCGTGTCTGGCTTCGCGTCGCTCCTTGCCGTATCGGGCTGCGCCACATCCCATTCGCCGCCGGTGTCGTCGCTACCGCTCTCGTCAACCGCGGTATCGACCAGCGCATCGTTCGCTGCCGCTGGAGGAGCATTCTCCGATCCGCAGCCCGTCGCGATGAGCGCGACCGAACATGCAACGACACGGGAGACGCTCGCACCCCGGTCCTTCCGCACAATCATTGTGGAACGATCTCCTGATCCCTTGAAGGTACAGCACGCCAGAACCCTTTGGGGCCCGCTGAGCCCGGAATTTTCACCCAGACGGGGCGCCGGCTACCACGCGATGGCCGTCGGCGCCGATCGATCCACGTTCGTGCCGTCACCGAGTTGCATCGAGCCGTTCGCGCCCCAACAGCTCACCTTCGACGCCGCGACCGCGCAAGTGAAGTCGCGCCCGGCCGCAAGTGCGGTGGCGCCGGCGATTCCAGTCACGCCGACAGGCGTCGGCGAGTCGGTCGTGGAGCCAATCCCGAGCTGGCCGTGATCGTTCGCACCCCAGCACGAGATCGCGCCGCCCGTCGTGATCGCGCACGCGTGACGAGCCCCCACCGAAACCGCCGTGGCGCCAGACACGCCGCCGACGACGACGGGCGCAGCACGGTTCGTCTTCGTTCCGTCACCCAGCTGGCCGTCGTCGTTGCGCCCCCAGCAACGCACTGCGCCATCGGTCGTGACGGCGCACGACGAGTAGACGCCGGCCGAAATGTCCGTGACTCCAGACAGCGTGACGGGCACGGGCGTCGGTCGAGACGTCGTCGATCCGTCACCAATCTGCCCGTAGGTGTTGCCGCCCCAGCATTTCAGCGCACCAGCAATGACCGCGCACGTGTGATAGTCGCCGCGCGTGATGCGCGTCGCACCGCTCACCACCGTGATCGGCGAGTCGGCGCTTGCGGTCGTGCCGTTGCCAATCTGGCCGAAGTCGTTGAGCCCCCAGCAGTGGAGCTCGGTCGAGGTCGTCGCGCACGTTCCGCGATAGCCAGCGCGAACATCGACCGCGGCTGCGAGTCCAGCGACCTCCTTGGCGACGGGAGACCGGATCGGGCCAGACGGCCTGCCCAGCTCGCCGGAGTAGTTGCTTCCCCAACACCAGACGCTCGCACCCGCTATCGCGCACGTGTGCGCTTCGCCTGCTGAAAGACGTGTCGCTCCAGAAATCCCGGCCACCGTGACCGGGTAGGCCAGCGGCACGCCACAGGATCCGAGCTGCCCCGCGGAGTTGTTGCCCCAGCAGAGCACGGCGCCCTTGTCGGTGAGAGCGCACGCATGGCGCGCACCGGCCGAGACTCCGACGACCGCGGGCTCCTCGGGCGCACGCCCACTCGGGGTGCACGGTTCGGGTGGTGGCGTGTCCGCGCTGTCCGTCGAGACGTCAGGCGCGCCAGAATCAACCGGCGGCGGAGCCGCGGTGTCCGCAGCCTCGGTGTCGATTTCGGCGTCGGTTCCGCCACCATCGCCCCCTCCGGCCTCGGCGGGTGGAGACGAGCAGCCAGCGAAGACGATCAGCGGGATGAGGAGCAAGCAGGGGCCGGGGCGAAGCATGTCGCCCTACCATACCACGGCGACGGGCGTGAGCTTGTCGACCCCGCTGCCGTCGCCGAGCTGGAGGCTGGTGTTCGCGCCCCAGCACACCGCCCTGCCGGAAGCGACGGCGCAGGTGAAGGCGTCACCTGCCGCGATCCTCGTGGCCCCAGTCAAGCCGGAGACCGTCACGGGTACGGAGCTCGAGCTCGTTCCCCCGTTCCCGAGCTGCCCGCGATCGTTCAGGCCCCAACACTTCACCGTGCCGTCCGTCAGCAGCGCGCACGCGTGGCGCGTCCCCACAGCCACCTGCAGCGCCCCGGTCAAGCCAGGGACGGGCGTCGGCGTCAGCTTGCGGGTCGTCGTACCATCACCAAGCTGGCCGGCGTCGTTGCGCCCCCAACAGTATACGGTGCCGTCGTTCAGCACAGCGCACGTGCTCTCGCCGCCGCCGTCGAACGACTTCACCGCGGGAATCGAGACGGTCACCGGCGAGATGCGCGGCGTCGTGGTGGTTCCATCACCGATCTGCCCGTTGAAATTTGCGCCCCAGCACTTGAAGGCGGACGTCGTACGCATGCAGGTGTGGTAGTCGCCGCGCGCGACCTGGACACCGTCGAGCAACGCGTTCGTCGGCGTGAGCCGATTGACCGTCGAGCCGTCGCCAACCTGACCGTTCGAGTTGAGGCCCCAACACTGCGACTGCCCGCTCGTCATCACGAGGCATGAGCCGCGGTAGCTCGATGCGAGGTCGACCACGTTCGACGCGTACGTAAGCGTGACGGGCGTGGACGATGAAGTTGTCGATCCGATCCCGAGCTGGCCGTTCACGTTGCCGCCCCAGCACGAGACCTCCTTACCCGTGCCGATAACGGCGCAGGTATGGTCGTCACCGGCGGCAACCTTGCTGACATTCGTGACGCCGACCGTGACCGGCTTCCCCGCGCTCGGCGGCGTCGCCCCGAGCTGCCCGGACGAGTTGTTCCCCCAGCACCGAATCGTCGCGTCCGACAAGAGGGCGCACGCGTGCAGCGCGCCAGCCGAGATGTCCACCACGTCGATGCAGGCGCTCGACACGCACGTGACGCCGCAGGGCTTCGAATCGAAGCCTGTCTGGGCGGCATTGCAGGTCTGGAGCGCGGCCCCCGAGCACTTCATCTCGCCCGGCGAGCACGCGCACGTCGGTGGGCCACACGAGATCGTTCCTCCACAACCGTCGGGGACCGAGCCGCATCCTTTCGTGCCGCAGGTTCCCGTCGGAACGCAGACGCACTGGCCAGCCGAGGTGCACGTCTGCCCCGCAGGACACGTCCCAGTGGTGCCGCAGGTGATCGTCCCGCCGCAGCCATCCGGGACCGAACCGCAAACGCGGGTTCCGCAGGAGCCGGTCGGCACGCAGATGCACTGGCCGGCGGTGGTGCACGTCTGGCCCGCAGCACAGGTCCCGCAGGTGATCGTTCCGCCGCAGCCATCCGGTACCGAACCGCACACGCGGGCTCCGCAGGAGCCAGTCGGCACGCATGCATCTGGCGTGGCGTCAGCTGCATCCAGCAGCGCATCGGCGGATACGTCAGCCCCATCCGCGTCAGCCGCATCAGGAGCATCTTCCGCGGTTATCGTGTCCTCGACTGCGTCCGCGGCATCGGCCGCCGCGTCTTCGGCATCGGAGTCCACCACCGCGTCCAGAGTCGCATCGGCCGGCCCGTCTTCTGCGGGCACGTCGGTCCCGGCGTCGGCGGCGATGGCATCTGGCTCGATCGCGCCATCTTCGGCGTTGCATCGGACTGCGTCCGCCACGCAGCCGCCGGGGGCGTCGAGATTCACGCACGCGACGAGGAGTTGGGCCGCGGCGAAGATAGCGAAGACGATGAGCGCGTGGGGGAGACGCATGGTCACTCGATCAGGTTGATGCGCAAGTTGTAGCATGGGCGGGGCTGACAACGCCGGGTGCAGGCCCACCCGGCGCGCTTCGTCGTCTTGCTTCAGGTCACGTCCGGATGATTCTTGGTCGCGCCTCACTTGATCTCGAAGCGAAGCTCGACGCCCAGCTCACCGACTCGTGAGCGCGCGTGCTGGAGGAACTCCTCAGCCATCGAGCTGAGCGGGTGTGAGCCGACGATGCTGATGACGACGGGTCTACCGACCGAGTCCGGATAGGTCTCGCGGATCTCTCCGGACTCGATGAACCGCATGTAGCCGTTCAGCTTCTCCTGCAGCAGCTCGATGTGCGTCGCCTCGTGCGACCAATCGAGGTGATCGGAGATCGTCAGAACAACGCTCCCCGTCGTGCGCTCGACGCCGATGAAATCGATTACTTCGGGATTGTCGACGGACATTGGCGAGCCTCGCGTGGATCTCTTGAACCTTCTTACCTGCTCATCCCGAGGTCTCCCGTCGGCTGGCACCCCCAGTTCATGCTCGAGAGGTCCTTGGGACGCACGACATCGACCTTCTGCGACGGGATCTTGGTGCCGGGAGGATAGCCGGGCTTTCCCTTTCCGACGACCACGCCGCCGTCCGTCTCGATTTCGGGGTAGCCCTTCTTCTGGTTCTTCGTGAACCCGGCCGTATCCGAACCCTTTCCCTCGGTCGCCTTGATCTCGCCCGTCTCTTTGTCCTTGCCGAGGAAATCGACGCGAACCTTGGTTCCGCTCTTCGTCTTGATGGTGACCTGCTTCTGAACGTTGTCCTGCGTCTCCTTCAGCTTCGGCTCGATCGCATCTTCGTGTGCGTCACCCTTGGCTTTGTTCTCCTTCACAATGTCGCCCTTGCTCTTCGACGCGTCCTCGCTTCCCGGAGCGGCGGGTACCGGCGAGCTGAGCGCCCAGGGCGCGGGGGTCATCGCGCCGTCCGACACCTTCGGCGGGATGGGCGGCGGAATGTATGGCTTCACGGCGACGTCGCCAGGCACCAGCGCGCCTCCGGCGATTGCGCCCACCGTCACCGATACGAGGAACGTGCCGACGGTGAGCGCCGCACCCACTGCGGCCTCCGCGGCCTTCTCCGTGAAGAAGATGACGGGCGCTGCGATGTCGAAGTTGCCGTCGCGATCGACGCGCGCGATCGGGTTGAGCCCGCCGTACGAGTAGGCGGCCGACGAGAACCGTCTGATCAGTGGAGTCGGATCGTCGATCGCGACCGGGTCGACGCTCGTCCACACGCCGAGATCGGGCGCGTACGAGCGCGCGCCCATCTGATCGAGGCCGACACCCGCGTCGCGCGGCGTGTTCGCGAACTTCCGTGATTCGCGCGACGAGTCGTAGCGCGTGATGCCATACGCGAACGTCGCCGAGGACGCCTTGCCCCTGCCCGAACCGCTGGTGGTCTCGGTGAGCGAGCCGATGGCGTCGGCGAAGAGGAGCTCGTCGTCCTCGCCGAGCGAGAGCACGGTCCCCGCCTCGATCGGCTGCCTCGGATCATCGTCACCCGAGCCCTTGCACCCGACGCTCGTGGTCGCTGCGACGAACCACAGGGCGATGATCGGGAGCGCGGCCGGGAGCGCGCGCATGAGCTGTCGGCGGTAGCGCGTCGCAAGCGCCGCGAGCAGCGCCACGCTCGTGAAATAGCCCGCCGCGTCGACCGGGAGCCGGGGCGCCGAGGCCTGCTTCGGCCCGCCGCCCGGTGGAGGCTCGTCGCCGTTGCCGGACGACGACAGCGCCGCGCTCGACGAGCTTGTACCACCCGCTGGCACTCCGTTGCTCTCCGACAGCCGCAGGATGCGCTGTCCACCGTGCACGATGAAGCGCGCGAGCTTGCCGTCGACGACCTCGCTCCACGCGTCGATGAAGTGCGTCGTGTGCCCCGCGGCGTCACGCTCGACGCGCACGCGCCGCACGTCGTCCGCGTCGTAGACGCTCTCCTGCGATGCGCCGCCCTTCACGCTGACGGCGACGAGGTGGTCGGCTTCGTCCCACGCGTAGGTGCGCTCGCCGTCGTCGAGCATTCGGCCACGTGCGTCGTACGAGATCGAGCGCGCCTTGAAGCCGGTGAGCGCGTGCGGACCAGCCGCCTTGCCGTACGTCATCGCGCCCGCGTGCTGGTTCGCGTCGGTGCTGATGCGCGAGAGGATGTTGCCGCTCGCCGAGTAGCCCCAGGACGTCTCGCCCCAGCGGCCCTTGCTGCTCGTGAGCCGGTAGAGGTTGTCGTAGCCGTAGACCTCGGAGCGATCCTTCGACGGGTCGACGCCGGGGCGCTTGTCGCGGAGCTCGAGGATGTTGCCCACGGGATCGAGCACCCACTCGAGGTGCTGCACGATCGCGCCGCCCGCGCCGATGACCTTGTGCTCGACGCGCCTCCTGTCGGCATCGTAGCGATTGCCCTCGACGACGCCGGTGTTGAAGCGCCGGTCGACCTCGCGCCCATCGGCGTCGTAGGCGAACCGCACCGCGTCGTTGCCGTAGCCCTGGATCAGGCCGCGCACGCCGTAGTGGATCCGGACCGAAGAGCCGTCCGGGTAGCGATGCAGGTACTTGCGATCGCGCGCGTCGTACGCGGCGCCGAGCTTGTACTGCTTGCCTTGGATCGTGAGGACGGTCTCGACGACTCGCTGGCGCGCGTCGTAGGTGAACGACGCGCCGCCGCTCGGATCGGTGACGCTCGACAAGAGGCCGAGGTAGGCGTCGCCGCCCTCGTCGTATGTGCGGAACACGTCGGGCGCGCCGTCGCCGTTCCAGTCCTCCGCGATCGTGCGCCCCGCGAGGTCGTAGCCGAAGCGCACCGACTTCTTGTCGGGGTAGTCGTGCGCGATGAGGTTCCCGACCGCGTCGTAGCGAAACCCGTGCTTGCCCGCGTCGGGGTCGTCGACGAGCACGCGGCGTCCGCGGCCGTCGTAGGCGTAGCGCGCGACGTGACTCTCGGCGTCGGTGCGCGCGAGGAGCGCGCCGGAGGCGTCGTAGCCAAGCCTCGAGGTGAGCGCCGCGCCCTTGACGAAGCGCGTGGTCGCGACCAGCCGGCCAAGGCCGTCGCTCGTCTCGACGACGGGCGTGTGCTCGTAGGGCGACTTCGGATCGGCCTGTGCCCCGTCCCAGCTCTTGGTGACGAACGGCTCGTAGGCGGCCCGCGACTCGATGCCGAGCTGGGTGCGCGTGCGGATGGTGCGGCCGAGAGCGTCGCGGAAGCTCTCGTCGCCGGGGCCGTCGTGACGCAGCACCGCCGCGCTCACGCCGTCTCCGGTGACGAACCAAGCCTGCAGCGTACGTCGCGTGTTGCCGCGTGCATCGAAGTAGCCGACCCCGCTCACGGTCCACCGGCCGCCGCCGTCGTCGGCGAAGTCGGCGCGCTTGCGCCCGAGGCCGTCGAAGAGCGCGAACGCGCGCTCGACTTCGTCGTGGCCGCTCCACTTGCGCGCCTCGGTCGTCACGCGCGAGAGCGGCGCCGAGACCTCGTAGGTGTACTGGAGCGTCGGCTTCTCGAGCGAGTCGCCGGGCTTGACGAGCGCGGTGACGCGACCGAGCGCGTCGTACCGGAAGGTGGATACCGCGCCGCTGAAGTTCGTGAAGGAGAGCGCGGTGCCGAGCTTCCCGTCGTAGGTCGCGCGCTGCGTGAGCACGCGCGCGCCGGTCTTCACGCCCTCGGAGGCTACGAACGCGTGCGTGAGCGCGTCCCACTCGAACACGCGGCCGCCACCTCGCGCATCCCTCGTCTCGATGGGGTTGCCATCGGCGTCGTAGCGGGTCGCGGTGACCAGCTCGAACGCGTCGGCCGCGGGACCCACCCACGCCTCCTCGCGCGCGACGTTGCCGCGTGCGACCTGCCCGAGCGGCAAGCCCTCGAACGGTGCGCCGTCGTAGTAGAGGCGACGAAGCCGCACGCGCGTGCCCTTGCCGTCCTGCAGCTCCTCGGTCGCGACGCGCCCGATGATCCAGTCGGTCGTGTTGTTCGCGAACGTGCGGAGCGTGATCGCCTCGTCGTTGCCCGCGAGCTTGTCGCCCCCGACGACCTGACCCCACTTCCTCTCCGCGGTGACGTTCCCGAGGTTATCCTGCTCCCACTCGGTCAGCGTGATCTTCGCCTTCGACGCGTCGGTGCCCTCGATGTTGTGCACCTCCTCCGCGCTCTTGAACGAGTAGCTGACGAACCGGCCGTCGAGCGCGGCGTCGAGCTTGCGCGTGATCCACGTGGCCTTGCCGCGCGTGAACACGTACCCCTTCTCGTCGCGGGTCTCGGTCGCGAGCAGCATCCCGCGGAGCGTGCGATCGGTGAGCCCGACATCGAAGGTCGACTCTGTGAGCAGGGTCGGGGTAAAGTCGTCGCCGCTGGCCTTCTCGACGCCGCCGCCGAACCCCGCGAAGGTCCGCTCGGCCGGCGAGAACGTCCCGTCCCGATAGACATACTCGGTACGAATGATCGGATCGCCGAGCCCCGCATCGAGCTCGATCGCCTTCACGACCGGCATCGCAGTGTTCATCCGGGTCGACCACGGCTTACCGGCATCGCGCGCGACGGCCGCGTCCTTGGACGCGGCGCCGTACGTGATCGTCACGCGCTTGCCGAGCCCGTTCTCGATCGTGCGCAGCAGCCCGCCGCGCCCCTCGGGAAAGAGCTCGAGGTATCGCCACGCGGTCTCCGGCGAGCCCGTGACGTCAATCCAGACGATGTCCGTCGTCCCGGTACCGTTCATGTCGGCGAACTTCACGACGCCGCTCGGGCCCTTCGCCGGCGTGCCGGAGATCGTCTGCACCGTGCCGAAGACGCCCTCGCCCGTCGCCAGCGCCACCTGCACGTTCGAGACGCCCACATGCACGAGATCGAGCCAGCCGTCGCCATCGAGATCGATCAGCTGCCACGGCGAGGTGGCGTCGAACTCGGGCACGCCGGTCGCGGTCGTCGCCGGCCCGAACTTCCCGCGTCCGCGACCGAGCCAGTAGACCAGGCTCCCTGAGCGCACGTGGCAGAGGTCCTGGACGCGATCGCCGTTGACGTCGCAGAGCTGCGTCTTGCCGTCGCTGAAGCGCAGTGGCTGCTTCGGATCGACGACGCCGATCGTGGTCGGCTCGGTCCAGTCGACCCCGCTCTTGTTGTAGCCGATCGCGATCCCAGCGCTGGTGGTGACGACGACGTCGGCGCGTCGATCGCCATCCATATCTGCGACGCGCACGTCGGCGTCCTCGAACGTGAAGTTCGGGACGGTCTTGATGGAGACCGGCGACGCGAGCGACGTCGCGTTCTTCCCCGGGAAGTACCGGAAGTACGCGGTGCCGCTCTTGGCCACGAGATCGATCGCGCCGTCGCCATCGAGATCGGCGAGCTGCACGCCGATCTGCGACAGCTCGAGCGAGGGGCTCGCCGAGGCGCCCCAGTCCATCGGCGGCTTCCACGAGAGGCCGTCGTGATTGAGGTACGTGCGGTAGGCGCCCGCGCTCGTGACCAGCAGGTCGGGAAGGCCATCGCCGTCCAGGTCCGCGAGATCGACGTTCGCATCGGCCGGCGAGCGACCGGGCGGCGACTTCATCGCGACGAGCCCGCCGGCGTCGACGGCGAGCTTCGGCTCGGCGTACGAGAGCGTCAGCGTCGGGAGCTTCGTGACGCCGTCGCTGCCGACGAGCGTCACGGTCGCGAGCTGGCTGTGGAGTCCGGGCTTGTAGGTCAGCTCGTAGCGACGAACGAGCGCGCCTCCGTGGAGGACGTCGGTCGAAGTGACGCGGTCTTTGAACTCCTCCTTGATGCCGGACGTGAACCGCGTGTGCGCGTCGGGCCGCGGCTCGTACTTGAAGACGAGCTCGTTGCGCGCCTCGGGCGAGAAGTCGTTGTAGACGACGCGTTCGAGTCGGCCGTGGCTGCCGTCGGTCTTCCACGTGTACTTGATAGAGTGGCCGTAGACGTCGAGCTGCTCGCGCAGGTCTTGCCATCCGTGCTCCGCTGCACGCGCACGAACGACCCCGACTCGTACTGCGGCCGGAACACGTTCGTGGCGATCTCGAGCAGATCGCTCGGGGCGCCGAAGCCCGCGATCTCGAACGCGTCGGTCCCGTCGAGCTTCGGGAGGCCGTTCTCGGTACGCCTCCGGATCTCGGCAACGCCGCCGAGCTGCCAGCCGATGCCGAGATCGGAGATCCCGCCGCCCGAGTCGTAGTCGAGCGACAGCTTCGGCGCGAACCCGGCGGCGGCCGGCGGCACGGCGATGTCGACGCCGTAGGACGCGGTTCCGCTCGCGAGCGACGGTGTGAAGTTCTTGCCGAGGCCCTCGACGCTACCCGGTCCCTTCGGAAGCGAGATGCGCGTCGCATCGAGCCCCTTCGCGTCGCTGGGGCGCGACGAGAGAAACAGGCTCGAGACGAACGCAGTGGCGACGAAGCTTTGGACGAGATGGCGCGTGCGCATGGCGGACCTCTGTTGAGGGGCCGGCCATTGAAAGAGGCGTGCCGGCCCGCGGGCTCGCGCCTAGCGGCGCGAAAACCCGTGCTTTTCGTTCACGTGGGGACCGAGCCCGGTCCGCTCCGGTCCGACCTGCTCCGATGCGGTCCGGGGCGGTCCGGAGCGGTCCGGCGCTACTTCGCGATCAGGTACTCGCGGAGCTTGTCGCCGTTCGGTGCGTATCCGCCGTTCTTCCCGAGGCCGCCGGCGCCGGGCGCGCCGAGCTTGAAGATCGTCGCGGTGTCGATCGTCGCCTTGGCGATACCGACCTTCACCACGCCGATCGTCCACCCACCAGCGCCCCCGCCGCCGCGTCCACCGGCTCCACCGGCTCCGCCGGCACCTGCCCAGCGGCCACAGTTGGTCTCCGTCGGCCCGCTCACCGTGCAGATGGTCCCGACCTTGTCCGCCGGCTCTCCGCCAACGCCGCCCGCGCCGCCCTTGCCGCCAGCACCACCGTCGCCGCCGCCGCCACCAAAACCGGTCTGGATGAGCGACCGCGCGATCTCGAGCTCGCCGGACAGCAGCACGATCGCCATCGAGCCACCGCCGCTGGTCGCGCCCTTGCCGGCCGTGCCGGGGCAACCGCCCCAGCCGCCGTACGCGCCCGCCAGGTAGGGCGCGTTCGCGCCGCCCGCGCCTCCGTACCCTGGTGTTCCGTTCGCAGTGCCGTCCGAGCCCTTGCTCCACGTGAGCAACCCGTCGACGTGCGTCGGTGTCTTGGACGCGTCCGCGCCGTCGACTCCCTTGAATCCGTCCGAGCCCCTCTGCCCGGGCTCCGCCGTGTCCAGGCGACCGGCCAGCCGGCCCTCGGCGTTCGGCGTGCCGGGCGCTGCGCCTTCCTGGTAGTCCTTCAGCCTGCACTTGAACGTCTGGCGCTTGGTGAGCCCCGTCGCCGGATCGACGACCCACTGCTCGTTGCCACCGAGGCCGGCGATGCCCGGCTCACCCGGCTCGCCCGGCTTGCCGTCGCGAGCGTTGCCGCTGCCGATGACCACGTCGTCGAGGCGCAGCCGCTCGACCTTCGCGCGGACCGCGTACGCGCTCGGCTGTTCATCCTTGTCGGGAGCAGCACCGAGGATCTGCAGGTGCTGGAGCGTGGCCTCGACGCCCGTCCCGCCGATCGAGAGACCGAGCGCCGGCACGTTCAGCGTCGTGCGCTCGCGGATCGGCTTGCCGCGGAACGTCTTGTCGTAACCGCCGATGATCCGCCATTTGCCAGGCTCGTCGATCGACTCGAGCGGGCCTCCGTCGGCGGGGTACTCACCGGCCGCCAGCAGCACGCTGCCGCCGGTGACACGCGCCTTCTGCAGCGCCATCGCGATGCTGCGCTTCGGTGAGGTCGGCGTCCCCTCGTTGGTGTCGAGGCCGGTCGCGGGATCGACGTACACGTCGACGCCCACCTTGCCGTCCGCGCCGTCGCAGTTGCTGTCGATTCCGTCGTCGTCCGGCTCGTCATCGGCGCCGCAGCCTGGTGCGCCGTCGGTCGTCGGCGCGCCCGAGTCGGTCGTCGGCAGCGTGGGACCGCCGGTGTCGCTGCCGGGGAGAGCGTCGCTTGCGGGCTTGTCGGTGCCCGAGTCGTTCGCGGTGGGCTGCTGGTCGGCGCCGCCGCCACCACAGCCGATGGCGAGCGCGAAGTACAGGGAGAAGAGGCCAATGGTTCGCATGATCGACTCCGTTCACTTTCCGATCGAGGCCAGACACGAGAGGTCGACCGACATCGGGGCGCTCCTGCGCGGCAGCGCCGAGTGCCCGACCTTCAGGACCACGTCTTCGATCTTGGTGAGATCGAGATCCGAGTTGGTCGGCGCCGCCGCCGGCCCGGGGATGACGAGCTGCCAACTCGCGCGCGCCACCGACTGCCCGAACAGCGAGGTGTTCGGCGTCGGCACGTCACCGAACGTGTTCACGCCCGCCTGGATGACGGCGAACGCGCTGCTCGCGCTCGATCCGGCCTTGCCGAGCGTCCACGTCTCCACGCGATCGCCGTCGCAGGCACGCATGAAGCTCGATCCGGTGAGGGAGAGGTTGATCTGCGCCTGGTTGTCGCCGAGGAAGTCGCCGACGATCTGGGCCTGGACGGAGGACATGCGGTCGGCGCACACGTCGCTCGACCACAGGCTGTTGCCGGGCAAGAGGTTGGTGCTGAACGTGATCCCGACGCCGCCGCGCCCGTCGAGGTTCGCGTTCTGCAGCAGCAGCCTGCGGAACTGCTCGCCCTCGCTCAGGGTCGCGCCGGTCACGGCGTCGACGCGCGGGCCCGTGATGCCGAGGAGCTTGCGGACCGACACCGTCGCCGCGTAGTCCTGCGGCGTCCCGAACGCCGTCCGGTAGTTGTTGTAGATCTTCTTCAGGCAGCTCGTGAGGCTGTCGAGCGCGATCGCGTTGTTCGCGTTCATCACCGCGCCGTCGAGCCCGGGCACCTTGGTGTTGATCTCGTAGGTGAGCGCGCTCGCGGCGAGGAACATCGACCTCTGCGCGTCGGCGCGCGCCTTCAGCAGCGCGAGCGCCTGCTGATCACGCAAGATCCGGAAGCTCGGGTCGTTGCTCGGGTCCTTCTTCACGAGCGCGTATGCCTTCTCGCGCTCGGCGAAGAGGTTCTTCACGGACGTGAGCGCGTTGCGGAGCTTCAGGTTCGCCTGCAGGACGACGATGACCTCCTGGTCGATGTCGACCGCGGCCTGCGCGGCGTCGACCAGCTGCTTCTGGATCTCCGCCATCGCGTTGATCTTCTCGATCTTCGCGCCCGACTCCTCGTACTTCATCTTCATCGCCGTCTCGAGCTCGTGCTTCTGGAGCTCGAGGGCGCCCTTCATCGCCGTGAGCGCCCCGACGGCGGCCCCTTCCGCCACCGGCGCGCCGAAGTTCAGCAGGCTCGCGTTCGACGCGACCTTCGTCGCCTCGATCATCGCGTCGTACACGCCCTGCATGAACATCAGGCCGCGCACCTCCTTCCCGGTCTGGTCGATGTAGTGGATCGTGTCGGCGTGCACCGCCTGCGTCTCGGCCAGGCGCTTGATGTCGATCTCGACCTTCTTCTTGATGCCCTCGAGCCTGCTCTGCGCGCTCTTCATACGCGCGTTCGCCGCGTCGATGTCGAGCTTGAGCATCGCGACCTCGCCGGTCGAGCTGGCGCCGCACTTCGACCAATCCGCGGGGGTCACGATCGATGACGGATCGAAGCCCTCGCCGCAGAAGTCCTTCAGCTTCGAATCGAAGCCGGTGCGCAAGCCGCCGAGCTCCTTCTCGAGAGAGAGCGAGTTCCGGTCGTACTCGCGGCGATTCGCAGTGAACGCGCTCTCGAGCGTCTGCTCGCTCTTCACGTCGTCGCCCGCCATCGCCAGCATCTGCTCGAAGTTGGTCGCGCCCTTCGCGACGTCGGCCGGACGGAAGACGAACGGCATGAAGCCGTCGGGCACGCCGAAGACGTTGGCGCCCATGCGGAGCGCGGTGTAGCCGGCGTCGATCGGCGTCAGCACGCCGAGCATCTTCGAGCCCACCGACTTGGGCACCGTGCCCCACTTCGCCAGGATCTCCGACAGCGCCGCGGCCTCGAGGAAGCTCACCACCGCGCGCTCCTGCGCCTTCTTGGCGTTGGCATCCTGCGCGCCACCGGTGGACACCGCGTCGAGCCGAGCGCGCTCACCGTCGATCGCCGCGGTCGTCGCGAACAGATCCGCGAGGGCCCGGCCGGCAGGGTAGGTGTCGAGCTGCGTCCTCGTGTCCGTCGCGACCGGATCAGGTCCCTTC
>JACPFM010000044.1 GCA_016182965.1 Deltaproteobacteria bacterium
CGGCGCCCGATACGCGGGGGCAGGCGCGGGCGCGGGCGCGGGCGCGGGCGCGGGCGCGGGCGCGGGCGCGGGCGCGGGCTCGCGCGCGAGTGCTTCGTTCATCGTGACGAGCACCTCGGCGGCGCCGGGGCCGCGCGCGAACTCGGGCGCGTGCGGGCCGGCGTAGGACGCGCGCTCGATGGCGACGCCGCGCTTCACCATGTCGTCGGCGAAGGCGACCGCGGGCGCGTGCAGGCGGTCGCCGGTCGAGGTGATCACGCGGACGCGCTGCGGCCGCGTGCGCGCCTTCATCACCTTCGCCAGCGCCTTCTCGTAGCCGTCGGTGTACGGCTGCACCGCGACGACCGTCGAGAACAGATCGTCGAGCTGCGCGCCGAGCCACAGCGCCCACAGCGCGCCCGCCGACACGCCGGCGAGGCCGGTGGCGGCGCGATCGGAGGAGACGGGGAACTCCCTGCGCACCCGCGCGACCAGCGCGCGGAGGAAGGGCAGGTTCATCTTGCCGTGCGGGCCGAGCTCGGTCTGGCGACGCAGGATGAACGGCGTCACGAGGACCATGTCGCCGAGCGGGACCGGGAGTCGCGCCCGCAGGTCCGCGAGCTGCGCCGCGCTCGCGAAGCCGCCGAGGCCGCCGTCGCGGAGGGGATGGTCAGCGGCGCGCAGCCCCTCGACCATGTCGCCGAGCCCGAAGTCGCTCCACCAGCCCCAGCAGCCGTGCTCGCGACGCTGCATGGTGTGCTCGCCACCGGGCAGCAGCACCACCAGGGGCAGCTTCGCGCCGCCCGCGAGGGGGGCGATGACGCGCGGCGCGGCGACGACCGCCGGCGTCGGCTTGCCGTAGAGGATCGGCTCCGCGACGGTGATCACCGAGAACCGGAGCGACGGCGGCGGGTCGACGGGGTGCGCCGGCACGATCTTCGGCGCCGCGCGCCCGCGCCTGGAAAGGGGCGCGAGCGCGCAGGTCGCGCCCAGTGCTCCGAGGAACGCCCGTCGATCCATGCCGATGCACTATCTCGGCGCGAACCGTGGTACACGCAAGCAGTGGCGGAGACGGTCCCGTTCCCCCCGCATCTGTGGGCCCTGCGCGTCGATCCGGCGCGCGTGACGGTGAGCCACGATCCCGACGCGCTGCCCGAGTACGTCGACGGCGCCGGCGACGAGCCCGATCTGTTCCGGCTGCTGCCGGCGGCGCCGCGCCGCGCCTTCGACCTCGGCATCCTCGCCAGCGATCCGTGGTTCCACGTCTTCGTCGAGGCGCCGCCCGACGTCGACGTCCTCGGCGCGATCGTCGCGCGCGCCCGCCGTCGGCTCGAGGGCCGCGGCGCGCCGCACGACATCGCCTACGTCCACGACTTCACCGCCCCCTCCGCGCCGCGTCCGCTGGTGCTCCCGGCGGGCAGCGGCCCGGTGCTCGCGCGCGGCGTGGCCGACGCCATCTCCGGCATCAAGGAGCGCATCCCCGCGCTCGAGGCCGACCACGAGGTCCGCGCCGCGCGCACGCAGCTCGCCAAGGAGCTCAAGGAGCGGCAGAAGACGGCGATCGGCGAGCTCGAGGGCCTCGCCAAGCGGCTCGGCTTCGGCATCAAGAGCATCGCCGGCGGGATGCAGACGTTCCCCATCCTGCACGGCAAGCCGGTCAGCGCCGAGCAGTTCGAGATCCTCGACGAGGGCACCAAGAAGTCGCTCACCGAGGCCGAGGAGCGCCTGTCGTCGGCGATCGAAGAGGCCGCCGAGAAGGTCCGCATCGGCACGCGCGACCTCGAGGAGGCGAGCCGCGCCCTCGAGGAGAAGATCGCGAGCACCCTGGTGGGCGAGGCGTTCGCGCAGGTCCTCGAGCGCTTCGCCGACGTGCCCGAGGTGAGCGGCTGGCTGAACGACGTGTGCAACGAGCTCGTCGCCTCGTTCGACGATCTGGTCGCCGCCGCCACGCCGAAGAAGCCGAAGGAGCAGCAGCGCCCCGACCAGGAAGAAGACGGCACCGATCCCGAGATCGCCACCCGCCTGCAGCGCTTCGTGGTCAACGTCTTCGTCACGCACGTCGCCCTCGAGGAGGATCAGGACGATCCCTTCGATCGCGTGCTGACGCCCGAGAGCGCGCGCGAGAGCCGCGCGAGCGAGATCTCCCCCGCGCTGCCGGTCATCTACGAGGACAACCCCACCTTCGCCAACCTCTTCGGGTTCCTCGAGCGCCGGGTGCGCCTCGGCGCGCTGGTCTCCGACTTCACGCGCATCCGCGCCGGTGCGCTGCACAAGGCGTCCGGCGGCGTGCTCGTCCTCCGCGCGATCGACGTGCTCGCCGATCCGCTCGCGTGGGATCGGCTCAAGCGCGTGCTCCGCGCGCGCGCGGTCGGCCACGAAGATCCCATCGGTCCATTGGGTCTCTATGCGACCACGCTGCGCCCGCGCCCCTGCCCCATCCAGACGAAGGTGGTGCTGGTCGGCACCCACGATCTGTACGCGCAGCTGCTCGAGGCCGACCCCGATTTCGCGTCGCTCTTCCGCGTGAAGGTCGAGATCCCGCCCGAGATCGATCGCAACCCCGAGGGCATCGCCGCGCTCGACGCGCACCTCGTGCGCATCGCCAACCGCCGCGGGTGGGGTCCGCTCGATCGCACCGCCCGCGCGCGCGCCCTCGACTACTCGTGTCGGCTCGCCGAGGACGGCCGCAAGCTCGCGCTCTACCTGCAGCCGATCGAGGAGGCGCTCGCCTTCTCCACGGTCATCGCGCAGGAGCGCGCGTTCGAGCGCGCCGGCAAGCAGTCGCACCCCGACGCGGCCCCGCCGGCGATGCCCGGTCCGCGCGGAGCCCGGGGGCGGCAGAGCCTCGTCCCGCCGCCGCCGTCGAGCCCCTCGCAGCCGCCGCCGATGGTCAGCGCCGCCGACGTCGACGCCGCGTGGCAGGAGCGGCGCGATCGCACCGCGGGCACCGAGCGGCACCTGCGCGAGATGGTCGTCGCCGGCGAGGTGCTGGTGGCCACCGCCGGCGAGCACGTCGGCGTGGTCAACGGCCTGTCGGTGCTCACCACCGGCGACGTGCAGTTCGGCCACCCGATGCGCATCACCGCGGTGGTGTCGATCGGCAACGAGGGCCTGATCGACGTCGAGCGCGAGGCCTCGCTCGGCGGCTCGCTCCACACCAAGGGCGTGGCCATCCTGCGCGGGTTCCTCAGCGGCACCTTCGGGCAGGAGCGCCCCATCGCGCTGCGCGCGCAGATCGCCTTCGAGCAGTCGTACGGCGAGGTCGAGGGCGACAGCGCCTCGTCGACCGAGCTGTACGCCATCCTCTCCGCCATCTCCGAGATCCCCATCCTGCAGGGCATCGCGGTCACCGGCTCGGTCAACCAGCTCGGCGAGGTGCAGACGATCGGCGGCGTCACCGCGAAGATCGAGGGCTTCTTCGATCTGTGCGCCGCGCGCGGGCTCGACGGCCGGCAGGGCGTGCTCATCCCCACGTCGTGCGTCTCGCACCTCGTGCTGCGCGACGACGTGGCGGCGGCGATCCAGGACGGGCGCTTCCACCTCTTCGGGGTGAACCACGTCACGCAGGGCATCGAGGTCCTCACCGGCATCCCGGCGGGGCAGCGCGACGAGAACGGGCGCTTCCCCGCCAACAGCGTGTTCGGGCGCGTGGAGCGTCGGTTGATCGAGATCGCCGAGCGCATGCGGCGCGCCGAGGGGTCTTCGGCCGAGGCGGCGTTCGCCGCGGCGGCCGAGGCGGCCGAGGCGGCGAGCGAGACCTGAGCCCATCCCCCCGCCATCGTTCAATCGTCGAACGCCGAGGCCTCGGCGCCGAAGCTCGATCGTCCGCGACCGGCGCGCTTCGCCTGATAGAGGCGCGCGTCGGCGATCGCGAGCAGGTCGGCGGGGTTCGGGCAGTCCTGCGGCCAGCACGCGCCGCCGATCGAGAGCGAGACGCCCTGCGCCCTCGCCGAGCCGCCGATGCGACGCGCGACGGCGGTGCTCTCGACGCTCGACGCGCCGGGCAGGAGGACGACGAACTCGTCGCCGCCGAGTCGCCCGACGACGTCGTGCGTGCGCAGATCGCGCTTGAGGACCGCGCCGAGCGCGCGGAGGACCGCGTCGCCCGCGGCGTGCCCCTGCGTGTCGTTGATCTCCTTGAAGCGATCGACGTCGATCACCAGCAGGCCGCAGGAGCTCCCGGTGCGCGAGGAGCGCGCCTGCTCCTCGTTGAGGCGCTCCTCGAACGCGCGCCGGGTGAACACGCCGGTCAGCGCGTCGTAGCGCGCCTCGCGCTCCACGCGGCGGAGCAGCGAGAGGTTCTCCCAGACCAGCGCCATCTGATCGATGAAGAAGCCGACGAACGCGAGCCGATCGTCGGAGACCCGCTCGTCGCCGTAGCGGTCGTCGGCGAAGAGCAGGCCGCGCACCTTGCCGTGCGAGCGGATCGCCGCGAGGACGAACTCGCGCGCCGGCGCGAGCGCGCGGAGCTCGCGGTGCACGATCGCGCCGGAGGCGAAGCGCTGCGGCTGCGGCGCGTCGAGCGCCTGCTGGACCTCGTCGCGCGGGTCGTGGGGCGCGAGGGTGACGGTCTGCACGTGCTGCTCGAAGCGGGCGTCGACGTTCCGCTTGGTGTAGTCCGACAGGATCGCGTCGAGGGTCTTCTCCTCGAGCTCGATCGCCTCCCAGATGCGGTGCGCCTCCGACTCGTCGAGCGGGCCGATGGCGCGGGTGCCGACGAACCCGCCGCGCTGCTCGTCGTACTGGAACAGCGCCACGCGGTGGAAGCCGAGCCCGAAGCCGGAGCTGATCCCGGACAGCATCGTGAAGAGCGCCTGGTCGAGGTCCTCGGCGCGCAGCATGTGGCTGGTGAGCGTCTGCAGGGCGTCGAGCTTGGCCGATCGCGAGGCGAAGGCGTCGAGCGCGGCGACGAACGCGTTCGCGTCGAGCAGCTCGACCAGCAGGCGATGCACCGTGGCGTCGAGCGACCGCGAGAGATCGTCGCCGCGCAGCACCCGCGAGCGATCGCCGCCGGTGACGGTGAGCTCCGTCGGACCATCGACCGCCTCGACCTCGGAGATGGCGATGCCACGGCCGAGCGTCGCGAGCTTGAGCAGCTGACACGCGACGACGTCGCCCGGGCCTGGGACCCGCGAGAGCCGCGCGCGTAGCTCGAGCCGTGAGGGGAGGTTCTGCACGAGCGCGCGCAGGTGCGGCGGCACGAACGCGAGCCGGATGCGTCGTGCGAGGTCTTCGGGCAGCGATTCGAGGGAGCGCGACTTCATGGTCGGGAGCAGACGGTGCCCCCCAGGATAGAGCGCTTTGATACCCTCGCGGCGATGGCTCACGGGTCGGTCGCACGGATCGTCCTCGGGCTGGTCGCCACCCTCGCCCTCGCGATCCTGGCGAACCAGCCGCGGGTGCGCCGAATGAGCGCCCGGCTCGGCATGCACGCCGTGTCGTCGACCGGCCTACCTTTCGTGATCCTGGGGGCGGTCTTCCACCTCGAGGCGGTCGGGATCCTCACGCCGACCGTCCTCGGCCACCTGCGCCCCGCCTTCGAGTTCGGGCTCGGCTGGATCGGCTTCGCCGTCGGGATGCAGTTCGATCTGCGCCGCATCGAGCGGCTGCCCAAGGGGATCGCCTCCGCCGTCGCCATCGAGGTGATCGCACCGATGCTCGCGGTGGCGGTGGCCGCCGGTCCGGTGCTCCTCGCGCTCAGGGTGTTCCCGGGCGAGGGCTTCTTCCGCAACCTCATCGTGCTCTGCGCGTGCGCCGCCGCGAGCGCGCCCCTCGACAAGTCCTTCGCCCTCACGGGACCGGCCGCGAAGTTCCTCCGCGACGTGACCAAGCAGGACGAGGTGGTCTCGCTGGCGCTGCTCGGCATCGTCGCCGTCTTCTTCCGGCCGCCGAACGTCGGCGTGCACTGGCACCTCCCGCCGAGCGGCTGGCTGCTGGTGGCGCTCGGCGTCGGCGCGCTGCTCGGGATCGTCGCGTTCGTGCTCCTGCGCGGCGCGCGCAAGGCGTCCGAGCGCATCGCCTTGCTCCTCGGCGGCGTGGCGTTCGCCTCGGGCATGGCCGGCGCGCTCGCGCTCTCGGTGCCGGTGACCTGCGCGATGGCCGGCGCGCTGCTCGCCAACCTGCCGGTGCCCGACGATCAAGGCCTGCGGAAGATCATCCTCGATTTCGAGGGCCCGCTCTACCTGGTGTTCCTGGTCGTCGTCGGCGCGTCGTGGGATCCACGCCCGTGGCAGGGGTGGGCGATCGGCGTCACGCTGATGGTCGCCCGCGCCTACGGCAAGGCGCTCGGCGGCCGGCTCGCGGCGCGCACCGTCCGGGGGCTGCCGCGCGAGGAGGTCGTCTTCAGCGCGCTCCTGCCGCAGAGCCCCGTGTCGGTCGTGATCATCGTCGCCGCCGGGATGCTCGACCTCGGGACGGACACGCCGGTGACGGGGTGGCTGGTCAACGCGGTCATCGTATCGGGCGTGATGTCCGAGCTCGTCGCGTTCTTCGTGCGGCGGCGCGTGATCGGAGCGACGACATGATCCGGCCGGCCCTCGTCCTCGCGTTCATCGTCGTCTTGACGGTCGCGGCGCGATCGTTCCTGCCGTCGGGCGTCGGCGCGAGCACCGCCGGCGCGGCGCTGGGCTTCGGGTTCATCCTCATCGCCGCCCTGCAGACGGGCCACATCTTCCACGCGCTGCGCCTCCCCCACCTCACCGGCTTCATCCTGTGCGGCGCCATCGTCGGCCCCGAGGTGCTCGGCTTCATCGACGCGGAGAGCGTCGCGGCGCTCGGACCGCTCAAGCGCGTCGCCGTCGGCTTGATCGGTCTGCTCGCCGGCTGCGAGCTCAACCTGCGCGCGCTGAAGCCCAAGCTGCGCAACATCGCGATCTTCGCCGGCTCCGGGATGGGCGGCGGCGTCGTCGTGCTCTTCGCTACCTTCGTCGCCGTCATCAGCCTGCTGCCTGCGACGCGCGAGCTCCCGCTCATGGAGCGGGTGGTCATCGCGTTGATCTGCGCCAACGCGCTGGTCGCGTTCTCGCCGCCGGTGGTCATCGGCGTGATCAACGAGTCGCGCGCGCGCGGGCCGTTGACCGAGATCTGCGTCCCGCTGGTGGTCGTCGCCGATCTGATCATCGTGATCACGTTCTCGCTGACGACGGCCGTCGGGCACGGCGTGTTCCCGAGCGAGCAGTCGGCCTCCGGCCTCGGCGCGCTGCTCTGGCACGTCTTCGGCTCGATCGCCGCGGGGCTGGTGTTCGGAACGGCGTTCGCCGTCTACCTGACGCGGGTGAAGGAGCGCGTCGCGCTGTTCATCTTCGGCACGCTGTTCGTGATCGCCGAGGTGGCGCCGGTGGCGCACGTCGATCCGCTGCTCATCGGCCTCACCGCCGGGCTGTTCCTCGAGAACATCAGCCCGGTCAGCGGCCACGAGGTCATGCACGAGACCGAGCCGGCGGCGATGCCGACCTTCACGCTGTTCTTCGCCGTCATCGGCGCCGAGCTGCACGTCCACGCGTTCATGTCGGTGGTGAAGTTCAGCGTCCTGGCCGCGATCGCCCGCGCCATCGGCGTCTTCGTCGGCACGCGGATCGGCGCCCGCCGCGCGGACAGCGATCCCGTCGTCGGGCGGTTCATCGCGTTCAGCATGCTGCCGCAGGCGGGCATCGCGTTGGCGCTCGCGACCAGCGTGAAGTCGAGCTACAAGCCGTGGGGCGAAGCCGTGGGAACGATCCTCCTCGGTACCGTCGTCGTCAACGAGGTGCTCGGGCCGATCCTCTTCCGCGGCGCGCTGTCGCGCGCGGGGGAGATCCCGCCGGAGGACGAGGGACCGACCTCGTCCGATCCGGGAACGCGCGTCGAGCCCACCCCGATCCCGGGCCCGATCACCGGCGACGTCCGGCCCGACGGAGGCGTCACGTGACCCCGGCCGCTCCCTCGACGAACGCAGCGAAGGAGGAGACGAGCTTCGTCTCCGAGGCGCTCTCGATCGCCCGCTACCACATCATGCTCGTCGCGATGTTCGCGGCGGTGGTCTTCGGCTGGATCGCGACCGGCCACCGGTTCTGGGCGCTCACCATCGTGGTCGCGCTCGACTGGTTCCTCATCAACCTGATGAACCGGATCACCGACATCGAAGAGGATCTGAAGAACGGGATCCCCGGCACCGAGCGCGTGGCCCGTCGCAAGCGCGCGCTGACCATCGCGTCGGTGGTGCTGATGGCCGGCTCGTTCGCGGTCACGCACCTGGTGTGGCCGATGCTCACGCCGTTCCGGGTCGCCGTGCAGGTGATCGGCCTCGGGTACAACTACGACCTCGTCCCCACGCCCAAGGGGCTGTCGCGCTTCAAGGAGATCTACTTCCTGAAGAACTTCGGCTCCTCGGTGCTCTTCGTGCTGACCTGCTTCGTCTACCCGCTGGCCGCCAACGGGTTCCAGCGCGTGGTGCCTTGGTCGACGATCATCGTCCTCGCGCTGTTCTTCGTGCCCTTCGAGCTCACCTACGAGATCCTCTACGACATGCGCGATCTCGAGGGCGATCGCGCCGAGGGCATCCCCACCTACCCGGTCGTGCACGGAATGGAGAGCGCGCGGCGAATCATCGACGCGCTGCTCGTCTCGTCCACGCTGGTGCTCGTCGCCGGCTTCCTCGCCCGCGTCATCGGCGTGCGCGAGCTGCTCATGGTCTTCGCGCCGATCGCGCAGCTGCTGTTCTATCGACCGCGCTACCTTCGCGGGCTGACGTCGCGCGACTGCATCGTCCTGACCCACCTCGGGTCGGCGCAGCTCGCGCTGTTCGTCATCGGCACTACGCTGTGGCTTCGCGCGGGGCTGCCGGCGAACGTGTTCCTCCCCCCCTGAAGCGCGTGGCCGCGAGGTACGGTACGGCGACCGAGGCGACGTGCGCCCAAAGACGCGGGTCGCGCGGCGCCGTCGTGACGAGGAGCGTGAAGAACAGCGACGCCGCGATCATGCGCGGGGCGGCCGTCGAGAGCGCCATCGCGCGCCCTTCGCGACGAGCTCGAGCCACCACCACGACCGCGACGGCCGACAAGAGGGCGATCACGACCGACGAGGCGACGCCGTGATCGCCGCGGACCGTCCACCGGAAGAGCCCCCACCAGGTGCCGAGGATGAGCGCGTGCGCGACGACGGGGCCGACCACCAGCGCGGCCAGCGGCCGCCCCTTCATCAGCGCGAGCTCGGCGCCGGCCGCGAAATAGCCCCACCCGAGGATCCCGATCACCGGCACCGCCAGGTGCCCCGGCTCGGCCCACGACCAGAGCCCGGCTCGGACCGCGACGACCTCGACGAGGGAGGCGTCGACCACCACGATCGCGGCGACCGCGAGCGGCCTCGCCACGCGCAGGCCGGGCCACAGCCCGTCGACCACCTCGCGCGCGGACAGGATCACCAGCGGCCAGATCAACGGCACCAGAATGGGCACATGCCCGACATGCAAGTGCCAGCCCGCCGCGTACGTGTAGAAACGGTAGAGCTCGATGCAGGTCTGCTCGCCGATCCACCCCGCGACGGCGAGGGCCGCGTAGTCGCGGAGCACGGGGCCGGCGCCGCGCGCGCGCGACATCGCGATCAGCGTCGCGACGACCACGACGACGCAAGCCGCCTCGAACACCGGGAACGACACGGCTGGCACTGTACTACGGGCACGCTGAGTAGCAGGGTGAGCACGATCGACTCGGGAGCCGGGACCGCGGGGCAAGGCGACGCGAGCCGCGATTGCCCCCGGGCGCCCGACCGCGCACGAGGGCGCCCTCAGCCGATCGCCGCCGCCGCCGCGGCGAGGAGCTCCTGCTTGCGGAACGGCTTGTGCAGCAGCGGAACGTCCGGCGGCAGCACCTGCGGTCCGGCGAGCGCGGGATCCGGGTAGCCGGACATGAGGACCACGCGAAGGCCTGGGCGCTCGGCACGCAGCGCCTCGGCGAGCCGCGGGCCGGAGATGTCCGGCATCACGACGTCCGACAGGAGGAGCTCGATGGATCCCGCATGGGCGCGGCTGACGGCGAGCGCATCCTTGCCCACGGCCTCGAGCACGTTCCATCCGGCTCGCGCGAGCAAGCGCGCCGCGACGCGACGGAGCCCGGGCTCGTCATCGACGATGAGGACGGTCGCCTTCACCGGGGCTCGCATCGATGCAGGACGCTTCGGTGGACGAGGGGTCTCGCCGGCCTCCGTGAACGGCAAGCGCACGCAGAACGTGGAGCCGACGCCGGGCGAAGAGGTGACGTCGATCTCGCCGCCCGCCGATTCGACGATGCCGTGCACCATCGCGAGGCCGAGGCCAGTGCCCTTTCCATTCTCCTTCGTCGTGAAGAACGGCTCGAAGATATGCGGAAGGATCTCGGGTGCGATTCCCCGACCCGTGTCGGTCACGGTGAGCCGCAGGTGCGAGCCTCCAGCGACACCCGAGCGGCCGGATTCGGGCGCACCGTCGCTCACGGCGATCGTGACCTCGCCGCTGTCGTGTATGGCGTCGCGCGCGTTGACCACGAGGTTCACGATCACCTGTTCGAGCTGCGCGCGGTCGATGCTCACCGGGCGCAGGTCGCCGCTTCGCTTCGTCGTGAGCGTGAGGTTCTCGCCGATCAACCGCGCCAGCATTCGCTCCAGGCCTGAGACGACGTCCGACACGCAGAGGATCTCCGGCCGCGAGACCTCACGGCGACAAAACGCGAGGAGCTGACGGGTCAGGTCGGCGCCGCGCCTGCCGGACCGCAGGATCTCGTCGAGGTCGTCGCGCAGCGGGTCTTCGGGCCGAAGCTCGGCGCACGCCGCCTCCGCGGTGCCGAGGATCACCGACAAGACGTTGTTGAAATCGTGCGCCACGCCGCCGGCGAGGCGGCCGAGGGCATCGAGCTTCTGCGCCTGGCGCAGCTGTTCGCCGGCGCGCTCGCGCTCCTCCTCGGCTCGGCGACGAGCCAGCACGCCCGCCAACGTGTCGGAGACCGCGCGCAGGAACTCCACCTGCTCGGGCTTCAGCTCCTGGTTCGGCGCGAGATACGTGGTGATCACGCCGAGGGTGACACCGCCCATACGGATGGGCACGGTGCAGTGACCGTGCGGCTGCACGCCGTCGTAGACGTTCTCGTGCAGAGCCTTGCCGACGTGCATCGCGCCGCTCGCAGCAGCGCGGCCGCAGTGACACCTTCCGAAGGGGACGCGCTCGCACATGGCGCGCAAGGGCGGCTCGAGACCGTAGCTCGCTCGACGCTCGAGCACGGGCGCATCGCGACTCGCGAGGAAGATCACGCCGCGTCGCTCGACGCCCAGCCAGGGCACCGACATCATGAGCTGCAAGACCCCTCCGAGCAGCTCGTCGAGCGGGGTATCCTCGAGTGCGAGGCGCAGGATGGCGGCGATCGCCGCCTGCGTGTCGCGCGCCTGGCGGATCTCTTCGGCGGCCTCCCGGTGTCGGCCGATGTCGCGCGCGATCGCGAGCACCGCAGGGGCGCCGCAGAACTCGACGACGCGCGCCGCGACCTCCGCCGTGAACCGGCCGCCGTCGCGCGTGATGATGTCGCTATCGATCTGGCCGTAACCGTCCGTGCGCAGCCGCTCGACGCCCTGGAGGAAGCCCTCGAGTGCCTCCGGGGCGAGAAGATCGGCGACGCGCTTCTGCAACAACACGTCGCGCGTGTACCCCAGCCGGTCGCACGCAGCCCGATTGACCTCGAGGAGGGCCCCGTCGAGGTCGTGGATGATCATCGCGTCGGCGGCGTGATCGAAGATGTCGTGGAAGTCGCGCGCGATCTTCGCGAGCGTCGGCTCCGGTCCCTCGACCGCCGCGCTCCTCGCCGGATCGCTGGAGCCAGGCGGGCAACTCTGCGCGATCGACATGGTGTTCACCGTAGCTAGGGCGGCGCTCTGGCCAACCGGACTGCCTGACGGAAATCGCCCCTAAACCGCTTACCTGGTTCTCACTCAGCGACTGACGCGTGTTTTCGCCGGCCTTATGCCCGATCCGGCGGGAACGACACGGCCGCACTGAACTACGGGCGCGCGTCTTGCGGACGGCTTCGCGAGGGCTCGCGCACGCACCGACTCCTCCGACGCAAGGTCCCACGACGAAGACGTCAGCCGAGCCTTACCAGCCCGGTGGCGTGCGCGAGCCAGCCGACTGCCGCACCGCCCAGCACCAGCCAGCTCGAGTTCACGCGGTAGCGGAGGAGGAGCAGCGCAGAGGTCAGGACGATCCCGATCGTCACGAGGTCGACGACGGCGGCTCGACCGAGCTGCGCCGTCACGACCGCCATCAGCGCGAGCGATGCGACGTTGACGCCGTCGAGGAAAGCCGCGGCGACGGGCGACCTTCGCAGCATGGGGACGAGCGGTCCGCTGATCGCCACGAAGAAGAACGCCGGCAGGAAGCGCACTGCGATCGCACGCGACGCTCCGCCATGCGGATCTACGGCACCGCGGTGTCCGCGGCAGGGCGATCGCGTCCTGACAATGTTGATGGCCATCGTGAGCCCTCCTCGGCTACCTGAGCCGTACCACCCGATGTTCGTCTGCACCGGGCGACTCGACTACGCTCGCCGGGTGCTCCGCCCGGCGCTGCTAGTGCTGCTGATCGGGTGCGACCGCGCGCCCGCCGCAGCGGACTACAGGGCGTATTGCGAGAAGGAGCGCGCGTGCACCGGCGTCGAGATGGACGTCTGCCTCGAGGGGCGCACGAAGCTCGCCGCGGAGCTGGGCCGCTGCCGGAGCAAGGGCGACGACCTGTTGCGCTGCATGGCCGAGCACGCGCGCTGCGAGCGCGCCGGCACCATGGCCTTCCTCTTTCCGACCGACGCCTGCCGCGCGGCGTCCGAGGCCCTGACCGTGTGCCGGGCCGGGCGGTGAATCGAACCACGTCTTTTGGGGCATCTCACCAGTCACGAGTCAGGAGGATCGGGCATGGACGGGAGCTGCGTGTACGAGGGGCGTCGCATCGCGTATCGGGTCCACGGGACGGGGCCGCGGGTCATCGTGCTCACGCACGGGCTCCTGATGGACGGCCGCATGTACACGAAGCTCGCGCCGGCGCTGGTCGCACGTGCCTACCGCCTGGTGACCATCGACGTGCTCGGTCACGGCTTCTCCGACCAGCCGCACGACATGGCCTCCTACTCGATGACGCAGTTCGGTCGCGACGTGGTCGCCGTGCTCGATCACCTCGGCATCGAGCAGGCGGTCGTCGGCGGCACGTCGCTCGGGGCGAACATCTCGCTCGAAGTGGCGGTGGCCGCGCCGGACCGCGTGCGCGGGCTCGTGCTCGAGATGCCGGTCCTCGAGAACGGGCTGGCGGCGGCGGCCGCGGCGTTCGTGCCTCTCGCCCTCGCCCTGCGCGTGAGCCTGCCGGCGATGCGCGTCGTCTCGTCGCTCATGCGCCGCATCCCGCGCACCACCTTCATGGTCGATCTGATGCTCGACTTCGTGCGCCGCGATCCGGCCGCGTCGCTCGCCGTGCTCGACGGCGTGACCTTCGGGCGCGTCGCCCCGCCCGGCTCCGAGCGGCGGCGCATCCAGCACCCGACGCTCCTGGTCGGCCACCGGCGCGATCCGATCCACCCCTTCGACGACGCCGACGTGCTGACCCGCGATCTCCCCCGCGCGCGGCTGGTCGAGGCGCGATCGATCCTCGAGTGGCGCCTGTCGCCGGCGCGGCTCGACTGCGAGCTGTGCGCGTTCCTCGACGAGGTGTGGGCGAGCGACGCGGGCGAGGCGCAGCACACGCACGCCGCCTGACCTAGTTCCGGGAGTCATGAGCCCGGGCAGCCCGCGCTGACCAGCGGCCGGATGACCTTCGCCAGATCGCGCTGCTGCGGCTCCTCGAAATCGTATTTCGAGATGCGCTTCAACGCGGCGATGAGGCGCGGGAAGCTCCCGCTGCAGGCGACCAGCAGCCGATCGAGCTCCTCCTCGCCTCCGCGGTAGCTCTCGAGCTCGAAGAGCGTGGCGTTGTTGATCGGGCGTCGCGCGCCGATCTCGGTGCGCAGCCGCCCGAGGATGATCGCCTTCTCTGCGCGCTTGACCGGATCGGACGCGTCCGACGCGTAGAGCTTCGAGAGCTCGCGGTACGCGGTGCGCATCAGGTTCACCCGCCGCAGTCGCGCGTGCTCGGCCTGGTTGAACGCGCGCGTCTCGGCCGCGTCTGGGCCGACCACCTGCGCGAGCCAGCGCAGCGCGAGGCGATCGCCGACGAAGTTGGCGATGCTCTCGTCGAAGGCGGTCTGCCCATCGACGTAGTGGGTCGCGTGCATCGACTCGTGCAGCACGACGTCGGCGAGCTCGCCGAGCGCCTCTGGGCCTTCGTGGATCATGGTCGAGAGCACCGGATCCTCGAACCAGCCGAGCGTCGAGTACGCGGAGGCGGGGCGCACGTCGACCTCCCAGCCCTCGTCGCGCAGCTGGAAGGCGAACCAGTCGGCGTCGGCGCGGTGGAACCAGCCGAGGTACGGCACGCTGCCGACGACGGGGAACGCCCATTTCTTCGGCTTGAACGACAGCTCCTCGCAGCCGCTGACCACCCAGACCACCGCCTCGCGCTGGAGATCGGCGTACGTGCGGTAGTTGTCGGTCGGCTTCAGCCCCTCGGTCTCGCCGTAGCCCTTGATGCGCGGCACCTCGGCGAGCAGCCGCCGGATGCGCGGCGGCGTCGACGGATCGGTGACCACCTCCTCGAGCGGGCGGCGCCTGGTCAGGATCTCGAGCTGCCCCTCGGCGGCCTGCGAGAGGTACTGCACCCAGGTGCACCCGGTGGTGGCGACCGCTGCGGCGAGGAGGAGGGCGCGGATCATGCGAGAACATTCGCGAGAACATTCGCTTGACCAACGAGCGCGCGCACGCTCGAAGGATAGCGCGGCGCCGTGCGGCGCAATGGCCGGCGCGACTAGGCGACGCGCCGCGAGGCCGCCTCCGTCGCGCTCCCGCAGAGGGTTTGCCGCTGCGCGCTCGCGGCGGTACGCATGCGGTGATGCGTGCGCTTCCGCTGATGATCGCCGCGCTGTGCGTGGTCGCGATCGGGTACCGCTATTACAGCGCCTTCATCGCGACGAAGGTGCTCGTCCTCGACGACACCCGCGAGACGCCGGCGCACCGCCTCTACGACGGCCACAACTACGTGCCGACGAACAAGTGGGTCCTCTTCGGGCACCACTTCGCGGCGATCACCGGCGCCGGACCGCTCGTCGGGCCGGTGCTCGCGGCGCAGTTCGGGTTCCTCCCGGGGTACCTGTGGATCCTCGTCGGCGTGGTGCTCGCGGGCGCGGTCCACGACTTCGTCATCCTCACGGCGTCGATGCGGCGCGACGGCAAGTCGCTGGCCGAGATCGCGCGGCACGAGATCGGCCCCACCTCCGGCGTGATCGCCGGGTTCGCGGTGCTCTTCATCGTAATCATCGCCATCGCCGCGATGGCCAAGGTGGTGGTGACCGCGCTCGCCGAGAGCGCGTGGGGCACCTTCACCATCGGCGTGACCATCCCCATCGCGCTGTTCATGGGCCTCTACATGTACCGGCTGCGGCCCGGGAAGAGCGGCGAGTCCACGGGCATCGGCGTGGTGCTGCTGCTGCTCGCCGTGGTCTTCGGCAAGGACGTGGCCGCCTCGGCCTTCGGGCGGCATTTCCTGCTGTCGGAGCACGCGCTGACGCTGGCCATCGGGGCCTACGGCTTCGTCGCCAGCGTGCTCCCGGTGTGGATGCTCCTCTGCCCGCGCGACTACCTGTCGTCGTACATGAAGATCGGCACCATCCTGCTGCTGATCGCCGGCATCCTCTTCGTGAACCCCGAGCTGAAGATGCCCCCGGTGAGCGAGTTCACCGGCGGCGGTCCGGTGGTCCCCGGCAAGCTGTTCCCCTTCGTCTTCATCACCATCGCCTGCGGCGCGATCAGCGGCTTCCACGGCCTCATCGGGTCGGGCACCACGCCGAAGATGATCGAGCGCGAGTCGCACGCGCGGCCCATCGGCTACGGCGCCATGCTGTGCGAGGGCATCGTCGGCATCGTGGCGCTGATCGCCGCCTCGTCGCTGACCAAGGGCGACTACTTCGCGATCAACACCCCGCCCGACCGCTTCGCCACGCTCGGCCTGTCGATGGATCACCTGCCGGAGCTGGCCGAGCAGATCGGCGAGCGGCTGCAGGGTCGCCCGGGCGGCGCGGTGTCGCTGGCCGTGGGGATCAGCCAGATCTTCGCCGGCATCCCCGGGTTCAAGCACCTGATCAGCTACTGGTACCACTTCGCGATCATGTTCGAGGCGCTGTTCATCCTCACCACGGTCGACACGGGGACGCGCGTCGCCCGGTTCCTGGTGCAGGAGTTCGGCGGCCGCGCGCACCCGCAGTTCGGCAAGACCGATTGGATCCCGGGCACCGTGATCTCGACCGGCCTGGTCTGCGTCTGCTGGGGCTACTTCGTGTGGAGCGGCTCGATCGCGACCATCTGGCCGATGCTCGGCATCTCCAACCAGCTGCTCGCGTCGATCGCGCTCTGCATCGCGACCACGATGATCATCAACAACGGCAAGGCGCGGTACGCGTGGGTCACGCTCACCCCGGCGCTGTTCGTGGGCACCGCGACCGAGACCGCCGGCTACCAGCTGATCACGCAGACGTTCATCCCGAAGATGATCAAGAACGGCAAGGCGGTCTTCCAGGGGTACCTGCTGTCGACGCTCTGCGCGCTGGCCATGTCGGCCATGATCTTCATCTTCCTCGACGCGCTGTCGAAGTGGGTGCGGGCGCTGCGCACGCCGCCCGCGCCCGAGCCGGCGCGATGAGGCGCGCCGCGCTCTCCTTCGCGGCGGTCACCGTCGCCCTCTCGCTGGAGGCGCGCGCGGAGCCGGCCCCGGTCCCCGGAGGGATTGGGCCCGACTGGTTCCCGGTCACGGGAGAGGTCACAGGCGGCGGCTCCTTCGGCGAGCACAGCGCGGGGAACGTCAACGTGTTCCTCGGCTACGCGCACGGCATCCGCTTCCGGGGCGTAGAGAACACGGGCCTGCTCCTGGCCGCCGGCCCGGCGTACACCTACCGCGGGTTCGATCCGAAGGCGGTCGGCTGCCGCTCGGCGAGCGCGTACGTCGACGCGTCCGACGCGTCCGATAGCAAGGCGGCGACGAGCTCGAGCAGCTGCGGCAGCGGCTACAGCCTCGGCGTGCACGTGCGCGTCGGCATCGCCCACCGCACCGACGAAGACCATCACGTGCCCGATCACCTCGTCTACGTCGGGGCCACGCCGCTCTTGAAGGGCACCGAGCCGCGCCTGAGCTTGCAGGACGGCCGGGCGCACGACCTCGCGCTGCGCGGGCTGCGCGTGACGCTGGGGTGGAACTTCATGGCGCTCTCGCGCGCCGTGCTGAAGATGGACTTCAGCGGCAAGGACGACATGGCGAACGTCCTCGTTCTGCCGCTCGCGCTGCTCAACAAGCTCGAGCTGCACTACGAGCGGGCCACGCTCGCCGCGGGCCCTGCCGACAACCGCTTCGGGTTCGCGACCGGGTTCGGGTTCTGATCACCCCACCCCCGGCCATGCCTCACGGCGACAGCCGGAGGATGCGGTCCTTCTCGTCGCCGCAGTCGCCCCGGCTGTCGCAGTTGCTCGTCGACACCCACAACGCGCCGTCGGGCGCGACGACCACCTCGCGCAGCCGCCCGTGCGCCTTCCGCAGGTAGACCTCGTGCGAGAGGACGCGCGCGCCCGCGGCGTCGAGCGCGAATCGATGCAGCGACTTCGCCTCGAGCGCGGCGACCACGAAGCTGCCCTTCCATCCGGGGATGCGATCGGCGCGGTAGAGCACCCCGCCTCCGGGCGGCACTGCATCTTCGAAGACGACCAGGGGCGCGATCATCCCGGCGCGGGCCTGGCACCCCCAGATGGTCGGCCATCCGAGGTTGGCGCCGAGCCTGGCGACGGAGATCTCGTCGTGGCCGCGGCGCCCGAGCTCTCCGCTCGGACCGTGATCGGCGAGCACGATGGTCTGCGCGTCGAGGAAGTCGAACGCCTGCAGGTTGCGGATGCCCATCAGCGCCGCGCGATTGCCGGGCCACGGGTTGCCGGGCGCGGGCGCGCCGTCGACCGTCACGCGCAGCAGCTTGCCCGAAGGCGACTCAGGCTTCTGCGAGAGGTCGGGCTCGCGCGCGTCACCGGTCGCGATCCACAGCATGCCGTCCGGACCGAAGCGCAGCCGTCCGCCGTCGTGGTATTTGGCGGCGGCGATGCCCTCGAGCAGCGGTCGGTCGAGCTTCGCGGTCGCTCCGTCCTCGGAGACGATCCACCGCTCGACCCGGTTCTCCGTGCCGTCGCCGCGCTTGGCGGTGAAGTACACGTAGATGCGGCGGTTGCTCGCGAACTGCGGGTCGACGGCGAGCCCGAGCAGCCCGCCCTCGCTCTCGCGGTGCACGGCGATGGTCGCGACGGGCGCCGGCACGAGCTCGACGCTGGCCGACGCCTGCGACTTTCGGAGCCATCGGATGCGCCCGGGGCGTTCGGCCACCAGCGCGTCGCCGCTCGGCAGGAAAGCGATCGACCACGGCACCTCGAGGCCGCTGGCGAGGGTCGTGACCTGCAGCTTCGTCGCGCCGTCGGCGCCGAGGTCCTTCTTCAGCTCACATGACGCGCTCGTCCCGGCGAGCTCGCCGGCGAGCCCGGTCGACCCGCGCGGCTTGCCGCAGGCCAGCAGCGAGAGCGCGACCAGGAGCGCGTGGCGCATCCATCGATCGATGGCGCGGTGCTCCGATCGTTTCCGCACGCGCCGGGCGTCGGGGCGCGACTCGGCTCGCGCATCGACCATCGAAAGGGCCTCACCATGAAGCGCCACATCGAAACCCGCCGCGTGCTGCGCATCCGCGATCGATCGTTCGAGATCTTCAGCCTGCGCGCGCTGGCCTCGGCGGGCATCGACGTCGAGGCGCTCCCGTACACCATCCGCATCCTGCTCGAGAACCTGCTCCGCCACGAAGACGGGGTGTCGGTCACCGGCGCCGACGTCGAGGCGCTCGCGAGCTACCGCGGCGACGCGGTGCCGCATCGCGAGCTGGCGTTCCGCCCGGCGCGCGTGCTCCTGCAGGACTTCACCGGCGTGCCGGCGGTCGTCGATCTCGCGGCGATGCGCGACGCGGTCGCCGAGCTGGGCGGCGATCCGGCCATGGTCGACCCGTCGCTGCCGGTCGAGCTCGTGATCGATCACTCGCTGCAGGTCGACGCGTACGGCTCTCGCGACGCGCTGCGGATCAACGCCGACGTGCAGTTCCAGCGCAACCACGAGCGCTACGCGTTCCTGCGGTGGGGTCAGCGGGCGTTCCGGAACTTCGTGGTGGCGCCGCCCGACGCCGGGATCTGCCACCAGATCAACCTCGAGCACCTCGCGCGCGTCGTCTTCACCTCGCACGACAACGCGGCCGAGAAGCCGCCGGGCATCCCGCGCGCCTACCCGGACACCGTCATCGGCACCGACTCGCACACGCCGATGGTCAACGGGCTCGGCGTCCTCGGCTGGGGCGTCGGAGGCATCGAGGCCGAGGCGGCGATGCTCGGCCAGGCGATCTCGATGATGGTGCCGGAGGTGATCGGCATCGAGCTGGTCGGGCGCCTGTCGCCCGGGGTGACCGCCACCGATCTGGTGCTGACGATCGCCGAGCTGCTCCGAAAGCGCGGCGTGGTCGGCAAGTTCGTGGAGTTCTACGGTCCGTCGATCGCGAGCGTGCCCGTCGCCGACCGCGCGACGATCGGCAACATGTCGCCGGAGTACGGCGCCACCTGCGCGGTCTTCCCGATCGATCAGGTGACGCTCGACTACCTGCGCCTCACCGGGCGCCCGCAGAGCCGCCTCGAGCTCGTCGAGGCCTACGCGCGCGAGCAGGGCCTGTTCCACGATCCCTACGCGAAGGTCGCCGCCTACACCGACGTGCTGCGCGTCGATCTGTCGGCCATCGAGCCGAGCATCGCGGGGCCGCGGCGCCCGCAGGATCGCGTCCCGCTCCGCAACGCGAAGAGCCGGTTCTTGAGGGAGCTCGAGACCTTCGGCGCGGGGCGCGCGGAGACGACCAAGGAGCACTCGATCTCCCTCGTCCCCAAGGTCGGCGTGTGGGGCGAGGACGAGCAGGTGGCGCCCGAGACCTCGCTGCCGCCGCAGTTCGCGGGGCCGGAGGGCGGGCTGCAGCACGGCGCGGTGGTCATCGCGGCGATCACGAGCTGCACCAACACCTCGAACCCGTCGGTCATGATCGGCGCCGGGCTGCTCGCGAAGAAGGCGGCCGAGCGCGGCCTGCGCTCCATGCCGCACGTGAAGACGTCGCTCGCACCCGGCTCACGCGTGGTCACCGACTACCTCGATCGCGCGGGGCTGACCCCGCACCTCGAGAAGCTCGGCTTCCACGTGGTCGGCTACGGGTGCGCGACGTGCATCGGCAACTCCGGCCCGCTGCCCGAGCCGGTCGCCCAGGCGATCGAGCGCGACGATCTGGTGGTGTGCGCGGTGCTCTCGGGCAATCGCAATTTCGAGGGTCGCATCCACTCGCTGGTGCGCGCGAACTACCTCATGTCGCCGCCGCTCGTGGTCGCGTACGCGATCGCCGGCCGCCTCGACATCGACCTGATCCACGAGCCGCTGGGGTTCGCGACCGACGGCGCGCCGGTGTACCTGCGCGACGTCTGGCCGACGGACGAGGAGATCGCCCAGAGCGTCGCGTCGTGCGTGCGCCCGGAGATGTTCTCGCAGCGCTATGCGCACGTGTTCGAGGGCGACGAGCGGTGGACCGCGCTCACGGTCGCCGAGGGCAGCCGCTTCGCGTGGGCCCCCGCGTCGACCTACGTCCGCAAGCCGTCGTTCCTCGAAGGCATGTCGCGCACGCCGCCCGAGCGCTGCGCCGACGTGCGCGGCGCGCGGGTGCTCGCGGTGCTCGGCGACAGCGTCACCACCGATCACATCTCGCCCGCCGGCAGCATCCGCGCGAAGTCGCCCGCCGGCCTCTACCTCCAGAGCGTCGGCGTCGACCCGAAGGACTTCAACTCGTACGGCGCGCGCCGCGGAAACCACGAGGTGATGATCCGCGGCACGTTCGCCAACGTGCGCATCAAGAACCAGCTCGCCCCGGGCACCGAGGGCGGCGTCACCACGCACCTGCCGAGCGGCGAGGTGCTCCCGATCTACGACGCGGCCATGCGCTACCGCGACGAGGGCGTGCCGCTCGTGATCCTCGCCGGCCGCGAGTACGGCTCCGGATCGAGCCGCGACTGGGCGGCCAAAGGCACCGCGCTGCTCGGCGTCCGCGCGGTCATCGCCGAGAGCTTCGAGCGCATCCACCGCACCAACCTGGTCGGGATGGGCGTGCTGCCCCTGCAGCTGCGCGCCGGCGAGACCGTGCAGTCGCTCGGCCTCACGGGTCACGAGATCATCGACGTGGTCGGCTTCGCCGACGCGCTCGAGAGCCGCTTCGCCGCGGGTCGCTCGGTCGAGGTGGTGGCGCGCCGCGACGACGGCACCCAGGTGTCCTTCGTCGTCGAGGCGCGGGTCGACACGCCGCAGGAGGCCGCGCAGTTCCTCCACGGCGGCATCCTCCCCTCCGTCGTTCGACGCATCGTCGGCGCCACCGGCACGCGCGAGGAGCAACCGCTCGTCGCCGGCGCCGCGCAGCTCCCGCCCGACGCGCAGCCGCGCGACGGCGCGGTCGAACAGGGCTCGATCGAGTCGTTCCCCGCGAGCGACGCGCCGGCCTACTGACCGCATCGCATCTCGACGCGGCAGTGACGCCGCCGGCACACCGGCTGCAGCACGACTCCGCATGTCGCGATCGAAGACGCTCCTCGGCCTCGCCGTCCTGCCTTTGCTCATCGCGGCGGCGTGCGGGACCGCCCAGAAGAAGCACCTGATCGAGGCCGGTGCCGAGGCGAGCGACACCCAGCGGCGCAGCGCCTTCGAGGCCACGGCGCGCATGCTCGACGAGCACCCCGAGTACGTCGACGAGTTCTACGCGATCGCGCGCAACCATCCGCGGACCTTCGACCGCTTCCTCGAGGGCGCCACCAAGGACCTGCACGACGAGGAGCTCGCGAAGAAGCAGGCCGCGATGTTGGCGGAGCACCCGGCGTCGCTGGAGCAGGTGATGGTGCAGACGCTCCGCGCGGCGGCCGACAAGAAGGAGGCGCGGTTGGCCATCGCGCGCGCCCTCGAGAAGACGGCGCCGATCGCGGCGGACATCCAGGCCGACCGGAAGGCGACGACCGTCGCGGTCACCAGCGCCGCCATCGCGGTCGCCGCGAAGCGCCCGTCGGCCGCCGAGGGCTTCCACCTCGCGATGCGCGGCTCGGCGCCGAAGGTGGCCGCGGTGATGTCGAAGGATCCCGAGACGCTCGGCGTGCTCACCGAGGAGCTGCTGAAGATCCAGGTGAAGGACAAGCCGGCGCTGCGCAAGCTGCTGGAGAAGGTCGGCGCGATCGATTGACTCGACGATCCTCGTGCCGTGGCTCGACGAGGTCCACGCACCCGAGGCCAGGCACGTGCCTGGCACGTGCCAGGCACGGCAAACGAGATTTCCCGCATGATCGCTCGCGTGCAGCGTTCGCCGCCGGTGGCCCGATTCGTGCCATGCGCGCCTCGCCACCATGCATCGATCCTCGGACGCCCGATCGTTCGCCCTCCTCTTCGCGTGCATCTCCTCGGCGTGCGTCAGCCCGAAAGACGGCGTCGGAGGCGCGCCCGATGCGAGCGCGCCGGCGGCGTCCGAGGCAGCGTCTGCGCTCGATCACCTCCGGCAGCTGCCCGCGGTGCGCACCCACCTCGATCCGCAGGTCCACCTCGCGCGCGTGGGCTCCGGGTATCGAATCGACGGATACGCGCCGAAGCCGAGCGGCGCGAGAGGGCGGTTCGAGCGATACGGCGTCGACCACTTCGTCTCCACCGTGCCCGCGCGCTCCACCGACCCGGTCCACGTCGGCGTGGTCGGCCGTGACGGCAAGGAGCGCGTCTTCATCGAGGTGGTCGCCGAGGACCTCGCGGCCGCCCCCGCCGGCGAGGCGCAGGTCGAGGCGGGGAGCGTCGCCTTCCGCGACCCGCTGCCGGGCGTCGACGTCGTTCACGTCGTCGAGTGGGGGCGCGTCGAGGAGCTCCGCGTCGTTCGGGCGCGCGTCGACGAGATCGCGACCCGTCATCGCATCGTCCCCAGCGCCGCGGTGAAGGACGTCCGGGCGCGCGGGAAGATCGTCGAGGTCGTCGGACCCGACGAGGCGGTCGCGATCGTCTCCGAGCCGATCGTCGCCTTCGACGCTCACGGCGCCGAGGTCCCGACGACCATCACCGTGTCGCACGCCGAGGGCGGGTTCAGGCTCGAGACCCGCGTCGACGCGCGCGGGCGCGTCTTCCCGATCACCATCGACCCGAGCTGGGCGCCGACGGTGCCGGCCCCGCCGAACTACCACCTCCCGGCGTTCGGCTTCCCCATCTCGGCGTCACGCGTCGTCTTCACCGGCGGCAACGTCGGCGTCGAGACGTTCGATCCGTTCGCCGGCAGCACGGGCGCTTTCTCGGCGCTCAAGGCGATCGTGGGCAGCGCCGCGTACACCCAGGCGATCCTGCTGTCGGACGCCACGACCATCCTGTACGCGGCCACCAACGCGTACATGTTCGGGGGGGGCACGGGCAGCACCACCGTCAACCTGACGTTCACGTACAACGTCGCGACCGGCGCCACGACGCGCGTCGGCGACATGGCGAACGTGCACGACTCGCCTTCGCTCGTGCTGCTGCCGAGCGGCAAGGTGGTCGCCTTCGGATCGGCCAACGGCGGCGCCGGCGCGAACGGCAGCATCGAGATCTACGATCCGGCCACCAAGGCCTGGGCCGTCCTCACGACGGTCCCGCCGGCGCTCGGGCGCTTCTCGATGACCGCGCTCGACAGCGGCAAGGTCCTGGTCGCCGGCGGGAACACCTACGGCGGCGCGTACAGCGCGGCGGCGTACCTGCTCGATCCGGCGACCGGCAGCTGGACCCCGACGACCGGAGCCCTCAGCGGGCCGCGGGTGTACCACAAGGCGATCAAGCTCGGCGACGGATCGGTCCTCGTCGTCGGCGGTCAGCCGACCGCGGTCGTTTCGAGCGCGGAGATCTACGACCCGACGCTCGCCAAGTTCCCGCTCCTGCCGGCGAAGATGGGCTACGCCCGCATGTACAGCCACGTCCTCACGGCGATGCCCGATGGACGCGTGCTCGTCTCCGGAGGTCAGGGCTACCCCGCCGCCGGCGGCTCGGCGACGACGCTCTCGACCACCGAGCTGTTCGATCCGGTGACCAAGACGTTCGCGGCGGGTCCCAACATGATCTACCCGCACCGCGACCACGCGGCCGTGCCGCTCGCCGGCGGCCGCGTCATCGTCAACGCCGGCACCTCCGACACGTGCAACAGCTGCGCGCTGGCCGAGATCTACACGCCCGATCCGATCCCCTCGACCGACGGCAGCGGGTGCCCGTCGGGGATCGCCGCGGACGGGTACTGCTGCGATCGCGCGTGCACGGGGACGTGCGAGGCGTGCAACCTGCCGGGTCGCGTCGGCGTGTGCACGCCGGTCGTCGGTCCGCCGCCGAGCGGACGCACGACGACCTGCGCGCCGTTTCTCTGCGCGGGCGCCGATCCGGTCACCGGGCAGGGTGTCTGCGGGAAGTCCTGCGGCAGCGACGCCGGGTGCAGCGCGGGCAACTACTGCGATCTCTCGACCAGCCAATGCGTCCCGCTCAAGTCGACGACCGCGGGCTGCACGCGCAACGGCGAGTGCACCTCGGGTTTCTGCGTCGACTCGGTGTGCTGCGGCACGGCGTGCAACACGAAGATCTGCCAAGCGTGCGACGTCGCGGGGAGCGTCGGGACGTGCGTCGACGTCGCGTCGGGCGACCCGCACGGCACGCACGGATCGTGCGGCAGCTACGCGTGCCTGGCTGGCGCCTGCGCGAGCGGCACGTGCACGGGCGACGCGCAGTGCGCGGCCAACCGATATTGCGTGGGCGGGTCGTGCATCACGGCGCTCGGCCAGGGGAGCGCGTGCACCCGCGACGCTGCGTGCCAGAGCGATCACTGCGTCGACGGCTACTGCTGCGACACCGCCTGCAGCGCCTCGTGTCAGGCGTGCGACCTCCCCGGCAAGCTCGGGGTCTGCACCAACGTCGCGACCGGCGCCCCGCACGGCCTCCGCAGCTGCGCTCCCTATACGAGCTGCAACGCCGGCGCGTGCTCCGCGGCCTGCGCCAGCGACGCCGACTGTACGACCGGCTACGGCTGCTCGGGCTCGAAGTGCGTGGTGCGCAAGGCGAACGGCGCGGCGTGCACGAGCAACGGAGACTGCGGAAGCGGAACGTGCGCCGACGGTGTGTGCTGCGACAAGGCGTGCAGCGGCGCGTGCCAGGCGTGCAACCTCACCGGATCGATCGGCGCGTGCACCGCCGCCGACGGCTTCTCGGACCCGCACGGCCTCTGTCCGACGGGCCCGTGCGCCGACGTCTGCAGGGCGGGCGCGTGCAGCTACAAGTCGAGCACGACGCTCTGCTCCGCGGTCGTTTGCGCGGGCGGCGTGGCGACCTCGGCGTCGTGCGACGGAGTGACGGCGGCGTGCCCGCCTGCTGCGGCCGCGCCCTGCCCGGGCAACCTCGCCTGCGCGTCGGCGGCGGCGTGCAAGACGAGCTGCGTGGTCGACGCCGACTGTACGAGCGGCGTCTGCGACTCGACGACCGGCGCGTGCGTCGCGGTGGTCGATTCGGGTGTGGTGGACACGGGGCTCGTGGACACCGGGCTCGTGGACACCGGGCTCGTGGACACCGGTCTCGTGGACACCGGCGAAGTCGATACCGGTCTGGTCGACACGGGGCTCCTGGACACGGGGCTCGTGGACACGGGGCTCCTGGACACGGGGCTCGTGGACACAGGAGAGGTCGACACCGGCATCGCTGACACCGGCGTCGTCGACACCGGCATGGTCGACACCGGCACGATCGTCGTCGACTCCGGCGTCGAAGATACGCGCCCGATCGCCGAGACCGGCGCCCCCAAGCCCGGCGACACCCCGTCCGTCTCGGGCTTCCAGCGCTGCAACAAGAACAGCGAGTGCACGACCGGGTTCTGCGTCGAGGGCGTGTGCTGCAACAGCGCCTGCCAGGATCGCTGCCACTCGTGCGCGCTCCTCACCAGCCCGGGCGTGTGCACGCTCGAGCCCATCGGCGTCGACCTGAAGAACGAGTGCGGACCTGCGCTGAGCTGTCTTGGCACCTGTGGCGCAGGCGGCGAGTGCATCGGCAGCGGCACCGGCACGCAGTGCGCGCGCAACCGCTGCACCGGCCCGTCGACCGGCATCGGTCCCGCCTACTGCTCCGCCCCGGGCGCGGCGTGCTCGACCGACGACGCGGTGCCCTTCGACTGCGGCGCGTACGGCTGCGAGCCGGCGTTCGGCGCGTGCATGACCGCGTGCACCGCGACCCGCGACTGCGCCCCCGGTCACGTATGCGACCTCGGCACGAAGCAGTGCGCCACGCCCGCGCTTCCCGAGGACGACGGGGGCTGCGCGGTCGGCGCCGCCGGCCGCTCGACCTCCGAGCTCGGCGCCGCGATCGCCGCGCTCGTCGTCGCCTTCGGCCTCGCGCGCCGTCGCCGTGCGCGGTGACGACGCCGTGACCCGTCAGTCGGACCACGCGGCCGCGAGCGCGCGCGTCTCGACGTGCTCGGGGATCGCCTCGAACGACTCCCGGAGGGCTGCGTCTTCGATCGACGCGCGCCGCCGATCGAGGGTGGCCACGGCTCGATCGAGGACCTCCCTCGCGCGCGCCCGATCGCCCGACGCGTCGAGCGCGCGCGCGCAGACCAGGCGCACCCGCGCGTCTTCGGCGCCGAGGCAGCCGATCGCGTCGAGGGTCTGATGCGCGGCGAGCGCGTCGGAGAGCGCGCCCTCGACCTCGCCGCGCGCGAGCCGGATGGACGCGCGCGCGGCGCGGCTGCCCGCCTCGTTGAACGCGACCTGATCGAGGAGCTCGACCGAGCGGGTCGCCTCGTCCTCGGCGGCGTCGAGATCGCCGCGGCGCTCCGCGACGCGCGCGAGGATCGCGCGCGCCGCCCCCTCGCGCCAGCGATCGTTCGGCCCGCAGGCTGCGACGATGTCGCTGGCCGTCTCGGCCGCCTGGGAGAGCTCGCCGAGGGCGAGCTGCGCGTTCGCGAGATAGCCGCGCGAGAAGCCGGTGATGAACTCGAGGGAGCGCGCGGTGTCGTCGAGGACCTCGCGTTGCAGGCGCTCGCTCTCGTCGGGGCGACCGAGCGCGCGCAGCGTCTCGCCGAGCGCGCCGAGCGACAGCGGGATCAGCGTGGCGCGATCGCCGCCGCGCGTGGCGAAATCGACCGAGGCCCGGAGCTCGATCAGGGCGCGATAGGTGTCGTTCCGCTCGAAGTTGGCCTGGTGCGCGCGCGCCAGGTGAAGCCAGCCGCGCGCGAGGAGATCGTCGGCCGAGAGCTTCGCGGCGACCTCCTCGAGCCGCTCGAGGAACCCGGCGGCGATGACGTGCTGCCCGAGCCAGCCGAGCAGCGGCACCACGATCGCGAGCGTGGACGCGAGCACCGGGCCCGCGTCGGCGTCGGGCTCGGTGCCGCGAAGCATCATGAGGATCGGCGCGATCTCGTCGGGCTGGTTGAGCTCGAGGCGCGCCCAGAGGAGCCCCGCGGCGGCGGTGCACCAGGTCGCGCTCCCCGGAGCCGCGAGCTCGAGCGCCACCGCGTTCTGCACGACCTTCGGCCACTCGTTGCGATACGCGTACGCCTGTCCCTGCACGGTCAGCAGGTCTGCGCGCACGGAGCCGCTCGCCCCGTGCGCGAGGCCGCGCGCCGCGCGGGTGATCGCGGCGGCGAAGTCGTTCGCGACGAGCGCCTCGCGCGCCGCGCGGAGCAGCATGTCGGTGGCGACCGCCCGATCGCCGGCGCGCTCGGCGTGCTCCGCCAGGACGAGCGGCTCGGCGCGGTCGTCGGTGCGCAGCCAATCGAGCGCGAGCAGGTGGGCGCGCGCGCGATCGGCGTCGGTGAACGTCGCATACGCGCCGTCGCGGAGCAGCGCGTGACGGAAGGAGTACCGAGCGCGACCGCTGACCTGGCGGCGCACCAGCACCTCGCGCTCGACCAGATCGTCGAGCCGTAGCGCGACCTCGGGTGCGCCTTGCGGCGAGAGGAGCGCGGCGATCGCGTCGTGGACGACGCCGTCGCCGAAGACGCTGCAGGCGCGCAGCACCCTCCGCGCCTCGGAAGAGAGCGTGTCGAGGCGGGACTGCGCCATCGCGAGCACCGTCTCGGGCAGCTCGTCGGCGCGCCCCTCGGCGACCGCGCGGATGACCTCTTCGAGGCAGAACGCGTTGCCCTCGGCGCGGCGCACCACGCCGTCGATGACGGCCGCGTCGGCGCGCGCTCCGAGCACCTCGCGCGCGAGCTCCCGGGCGTCGTCGGCCGCGAGCTCCGCGAGGCGCAACCGTCGCACGCCGCGGCTGGCCCACAGCGCGGGGAAGAGCTTCTCGATCTCGACCCGCCCGATCGACAGCACGAGGAAGGGCGCGCGCGCGAACGCCTCGAGCATCTGATCGACGAGACGGAGCGACGGGAGATCGCCCCAGTGCGCGTCTTCGAGGACGAGGAGGATGGGGCCGCGCGCGAGCTCCGCCGCGAGGAAGGTGCGGAACGCCTCGCGCACCCGGTCGGCCATGACCAGCGGTGACTGGCGCGCCGCGATCAAGCGCGGCCTGCCCTCTCCGGGGAAGGGGAGGCCGGCGATCTCGCCGAGGAACTCCGAGACGTCGGTCGCCTCTTCCGCCGGGGTGATGGTCTGTCCGACCCGGGCCGCGAGCTTCTGTCGTCCGACGTCGGGGGCGTCGGCGTCGTCGATCCCCGACAGGTGACGCACGACCGGCGCGATGAGCGAGAACGGGGTGCCGAAGCGCATCGGATCTCCCGCGCCCACCCACGTGCGGAGCGCCGGGACCGACGCGCGGAGGCGCGCGAGGAGCTCGTGTCGGAGCCGCGACTTGCCGATGCCGGGAGGCCCGGTCACCAGCGTCGCGCGCGCCTCGCCTTCCGCGATGCCGTCGCGGAACGACTCCTCGAGCGTGCGGAGCTCGCCCGAGCGCCCGACGAAGGGCGTGGGGCGCCCGAGCAGCATGCGCGGCGCGTCGACGGCGGTGCGCTCGCCGGTGAGCAGGAGCGCGTCGTCGCGGCCGGCGATCTCGAAGCGGCCCTCGAGCAACGAGGCGCTGACCCGATCGATGCGCACACCGGCGACGGCGTCGCCGATCAAGCCGCGATCGCCCGCCGGCGCGGACCACGCGTCGTCCATCGAGCCGGTCACGAGCGCGACGCGGGCCGCGGGGATCGCCCGGCGGATATCGAGCGCGAGGTGCGCCGCCCGGCTCGCGCGATCGGTCGCGCTCCCCGCGCCGCGCGTCATCGCGACGAAGGAGTCGTCGCCGAGCCAATGGAGCGACGCGCCGTGTCGCGCGGCGACGGCGACGATCGCCGCGGCGTCGACGTCGCGGAGCCCGGCGCCGAGCACCGCGCACGACCACAACCTCTCGCGTGAGGCGAACGAGTCGTCGCATATGGCGGCGGTGCTGCCTTGCGTCTCCTGCAGGCTCGAGAAGGCGAGCAGCGGCGCGGGCGCGTCGCCTTCGACGTCGCGCATCTCGGCGAGCGCGGCCTCCGCCGCCGCGCCCGAGGCGGGGCGCCGCGACGGATCGCGCGCGAGCATCGACGCGAGCAGGTCGTCGAGCTTCGGCGGGAGATCGGGCCGGATATCGCGCAGACGCGGCGCTTCGGCCAGCATCATCTTCGCCACCGCGAGGCCGGGATCGGCGTCGAACGGGGGGCGCCCCGTGAGGCACGTGAAGAGCACGGCGCCGAGCGAGAACACGTCGGCGCGCGCGTCGATCTGGCCGCCGCCGCGCGCCTGCTCCGGAGGCATCCACGCCGGCGTGCCGACGCCCGCGCCCGCCGACGCGAACGCGTCACCGGCGACGTGCCGCGCGATGCCGAAGTCGACCAGCTTCGGGTGGTCGTCGGCCCCCCGGGGGAGCAGCACGTTGCTCGGCTTGACGTCGCCGTGGACGATCCCGCGTGCGTGCACGAGCGAGAGCGCGCCGGCGAGGCGGTGGGCGATGTCGAGGCTCGTCCGCACCGGGAGCCCACGGCGCCCGAGGACGTCGCGCAGGGAGTCGCCGTCGATCCACTCGATGGCGAGGAAGAGCGAATCGTCGCGCAGCGGCCCGTGCGCGAGGTAGCGGACGATGCACGGATGCTCGAGGCTCGCGAGCAGCTCCGCCTCCTGCACGAAGCGGCGCGCGGCGCGGGGCCCGGTCGACCGGAGCACCTTCAGGGCGACCGGCGCGCGCGAGACGAGGTCGCGCGCGCGGAAGACCGTGCCCATCCCGCCGGCGCCGGCGAGTGACTCGACCGCCCAGCGGCCGGCGATGATCGCGCCCGGTTGCACCTTGCGGCCAAAGATAATGAGAGCGGATGAAAGCCGCACGCGCTTTCGCGTCGGGCGCGGTATGGTTGTTTTCGTCCATGACGACGACCACGCTCGACGTCACCGAGCAGGACGAGGAGGACGGCGGAGGCCACGAGGAGCACCCGCCCGGTCTCGTCATGGTCGCGGTCGCCGCGCGCCCGGTCTACCTGCCGTTCTCCTTGAGCAACGCGGTGCTCCTCGGTCGATCCGACCTCGGACGCTCGGGCGCGGACGACGAGCGTATGTCTCGGCGCCACGCCGAGATCACCTGGGAGGGATCGCGTTACCGCATCCGCGATCTGGCCAGTCGCAACGGGACCTTCGTCGACGGCGTGCGCGTCCGCGGGGAGGTGCTCGTGGCGGCCCCCCGGGTCCTGCGGCTCGGCCGCACCTTGCTCTCCTTCGTGCGCGACGTCGGGACGTATCAGGGTGTTTCCGTGACGCACATCGACGGGGCGCTCGTCGGTCCGCGCCTGCGCGAGGCCTGGGACCGCGTCGAGCGCGTGGCGCGCGCGTCGGACAGCCTCGTCGTGACGGGCGAGAGCGGCGCCGGAAAGGAGCTCGCCGCGCGGTTGTTCCATCGCAGCGGACCGGGCGCGAGGGGGCCCTTCGTCGCGGTGAACTGCGCGGCCATCCCCCAATCGATCGCCGAGCGCCTGCTCTTCGGCGCGCAGAAGGGCGCATACTCCGGCGCGACCGCCGACTCCGAGGGCATGATCCAGGCGGCGCACGGCGGCACGCTGTTCCTCGACGAGGTGGCCGAGCTCGATCTCGGCGTACAGGCGAAGCTGCTGCGCGTCCTCGAGACGCGCGAGGTGACCCCGCTCGGCTCGTCGAAGCCGCGCGCGCTCGACCTTCGCATCGTGTGCGCGACCCACCGCGACCTTCGTCGCCAGGTAGCCGCGCGCGAGTTCCGAGACGACCTGTATTTCCGGCTCGGAGGGATCGACGTGAACGTCCCTCCGCTCCGCGATCGGCTCGAGGAGGTCCCGTTCCTGGTCGCCGACGCCGTGGCCGAGGCCGGATCCGGCAAGCTGTCGGTGCACCCGCTGTTCCTCGAGACCTGCCTGCTCCGGCGCTGGCCCGGCAACGTGCGCGAGCTGCGTTCGGAGGTCGCGCGCGCCGCGCAGGAGGCCCTCGCCGCTGGTCGCGACGTCGTCGAGCCTTCCGATCTCTCGGAGGACGCCGGCCGCGAGATCTCCTCCGCGCCGACCTCGAGCGAGGGCGAGAAGACGCTCGCTCGTACGGATGACGCCACGATCGAGCGCGTGCTGCGCGAGGTCTCTGGCAACGTGAGCCAGGCTGCGCGCGAGCTCGGAATCCACCGCAACCAACTGCGGCGGTGGATCGCGCGCAACCGCGGCTCGTGATGCGTTCGCGTCGGCTCGAGCGCTACTTCGGCGGCGGGGGCGGCGGGGTGCTCGAGCAGGTGCCCGAGACGACCGCGGTGCAGGTGTAGATCGCCGTCTTCGTCGAGTCCGGCGGCACGATGACCCCGTTCAAAGTGACCTTCCTCGGCGTGCCGGTGAGGCTGCTGCCGCAAGTGCTGGTCGTCGCCTTGCCGCTCGGGATGCTGATCGTCGCGACGACATTGGCGGTCGACGAGAGCGCCGCGCCGCCCGTCTTGACGATCGTGATCGTCCCGGTGGTGAACAGATCTCCCCGGTAGACGTTGGTGACGCTGCAGCTGAACGTCGGCGGGACGTAGATCGGGGTGGGAGAGGGACCTGGCACTACTCCGGCGCTCGCGGGGGCGGCGATCAGTCCGACCACGGCGAGGAGCGCCGACGCGCGAAGAACGTGGTTCATGAGTCCTCCTGGACGCCGGCCCCCGTGCATGCGGCGCGCCGCCGTCCGATCGCGCGCAACACGTCGAAATGTCGTGCCGCGGTCGGGGCTCTGCGCGATCGAAGCACCGGCACGTGCCCGGCACGTGCCCGGCACGTGCGGTCACGCCGTCGCTCTCACGGCGCGAGCTCGACCACCCAGTCGTTCGGCGACGACAGCTCCGGCGGGAGATACCCGAGCGGCGCGCCCTTGGCGGTCACCTCGGCGAACGCGTACTTGCGGCTCTTCCAGCGGAAGGCGGTGCCGTTGGTCGGCAGCGGCACGCCGATCATCGTGTGCGCGTGCGCCTTGGAGCTGAGGATCACCGCCTCGATCCCGAGCTCGTTGAGGATCATGTAGAGGAGCAGCGCCTTGGAGTCGCAGTCGCCCTTGCGCTTGCTGATCACCAGCGGCGGCGGGCGCAGACCGAACGGGTCTTCGGGGATCTCGTAGGGGATCTGCTGCACGTACGAGAGCGCGAGGTCGGTGAGCTGCACCGCGTCGAGCTTCGCGGCGTCGGCGCGCGCGCGGAACCGCTTGGCGATGACCCGCACGTCGTCGTCGGTGCGCGTGATCAGCTTCTTGTAGACGCAGGACATGTCGGCCGCGCAGCCCGGCGGCGGCGACCACTGGAACGACTTCGGGCCGATGCGCTTGAACTGCACCGACCTCGCGTAGCTCGCGTAGAAGGCGTCGACCGCCTTCTGCTCGGCGGCGGCGAGCGCGTAGCCGAGCTTGTGCTTGGGCGGCACGTCGAAGGTGAAGCTGACCGCGTCCTTCTTCGGCGTGCCGTCCGGGTATATCGCGGTGCCGAGATCGACCGCGCCCTTCTTCGCGCCCGGGATGGGCTTCATCTTCGGCGCCTTCTCGGGCTCGTCCTCGTCGTCGGTCGGATCGGGATCGAGCTCGACCGGCTTGGGCTTCTTCTCGGGCTCCGAGAGCGCCGACAGATCGATGCCGCAGGCGAGGAGCGGCGTGAACAGCAGCGCGAGCGCCAGGAAGACGTCAGCTCGGCATCGGGACGACATCGCGCGGGAGCTCCGGGAGCGGCAGGAGACCATCGAGGATCGTGCGCAGGCCGGGGGCGGCGAGCAGCGCCATGACGACGACCACCGCGCCGAGGGCGAGGGCCGGCGCGACGTTGCCCTTGCGGATCTCGTCGAGCTCGTCGACGTTGCGCGTGAGGCGCGCGAAGATGCGGATGCCGAGCGCGATCACCGCCGCGCCGACGACCAGCGCGCTGCCCACGTGCAGCACCGCGTAGGTGAGGAAGCGCAGCAACATCGACGGCGCGAGCGACTGGCCGCGATAGAGGAGGTCCATCGCGTCGAAGCTCGCCTGCACCGCAGGCTGCACCAGCAGCCCGAGCGAGACCAGACAGCTCGCCTGCATCACGCCGAGCGCCGCGTTGCCTTCGGCGAGGGCGCGATCGCCCTCCGGCTGGCGCAAGAGGAGCGTGACGACCCGCAGGCCGAAGAAGATCCCGAACGCGCCGACGAGGACGCCGAAGGTCAGCTTCGCGAGCCCGGTGAGGAACAGCGGAGTGTGCATCCGCCGCCCAGCATAGGCAGGTCAGTGCAGGCTGTCGCGCGCCTCGTCCCGCGTGACGCGCGCGGCCTCCGCCGCGGAGGCCAGCGGCAGGGTGAAGCGGAAGGCCGTCGTCGCCCCGGGCTCGCTCTCGGCCCAGATGCGACCGCCGTGCGCCTCGACGATGCCGCGCGTGATGTAGAGGCCGAGACCGAGCCCGGCGATCCCGCGCCGCCGCGCGGTGCGCGTGCGCCCGAACCGCTCGAACAGGTTGCCGAGCTCGTGCTGCGGGATCCCCGCGCCACGGTTGATCACCGAGACGCGAACCTCCTCGCCGGAGCGCTCGATCTCCACCACGATCGGCGCGCCGGCTTCGCCGTACTTCACCGCGTTCGACACGAGGTTCCCGAGCACCTGCTCGAACCGTTGCGGGTCGACGCGCACCCGCGGCACCTCCCCGTGGATCACCAGCCGGATCACGTCGCCGCGGGTCTGGCCGGTCATGCGCTCGAGCGACTCGTGCGCGAGGACGGCGAGGTCGACGGCCGCCAGCTCCAGGTCCAGCCGCTGGGACTCGACGCGCGAGACGTCGAGCAGGTCGGCGATCATGCGGTCGAGGCGGTGCGCGTTCGCGAGGATGTGCTCGAAGGCGGTCTTCACGTGCGCGTCCTGCGTCCTTCGCGCGTGCATGCCGGCGTACACCGAGATGGACGTGACGGGTTGGCGGAGGTCGTGGGCGATGATCGAGATCCACTCCTCGCGCAGGCGCTCGAGGACGCGCTGCGCGCTGACGTCGACGATGTGACAGACGAAGTGCGCCGGCTCTCCGCGCGCGTCGCGGACGACCGTGGCGTGCACCTCGACGGGGAGCGCCGAGCCGTCCTTGCAGAGGTACCTCTTGGCCAGCACCTGCTCCGGCCCCGCCGTCCTGCTGAGGCGGGCGCCCCTCGCGAGATCCTCCGGGTCGGTGAGGTCCTGCTCGCGCATGCGCACGAGCTCCACGTCGTCGTAGCCGGTCATCTCGCAGAGGGCGTGGTTCACGCGGAGCCAGCGCCCGTCGAGGTCGACCAGCGCGACGCCGATGGGCGCCTCCTCGAAGGTGAGCCGGAACTGCTCCTCGCTGCGGCGGAGCGCCTCGCGCGCATGCTTCTGCGCGCCCACGTCGCGCGAGATCGTGGAGACGCCCTCGATCACCCCCGCGGCGTCGCGAATGGGCGAGATGGTCAGCGACACCTCGACCGGCGAGCCGTCCTTGCGGAGCATGCGCGTCTCGAAGCTCTCGATGGTCTCCCCGCGGCGCACCCGTTCGAGCAGCGCGCGCATCGTCGACTCTCCGCCGGGGAGGAGGACCGCGCTGGGGCGACCGATCATCTCCGCGGCGGTCCAGCCGAACTGGCGCTCCGCGGCGCGGTTCCAGTCGGTGACCACGCCGTCCATGGTCTTGCCGACGATGCCGTCCGCGGAGGACGAGATGATCGCGGCGAGGCGGGAGGCGGCGAGCTCGGCGCGGCGCTGCTCGGTGACGTCCTGGATGATGCCGACGACGCGGACCGGCTTCTTCTCCTCGTCGAAGACGACCTCCGCGACCTGCCGCACGACGCGCTCGGCGCCGTCGGGGCGGATGATGCGGGGGTAGGCCGCGTCGCGCGGCTGATGACCCGCGAGCCCGCGCTGCGCGCTCTCCCGCAACCCCTCGCGATCGTCGGGGTGCACCATCGCCATGAACTCGTCGAAGCTCAAGGGTCCCTCGTCCCGTGCGCGGCCGCAGATGCGGTAGGTCTCGTCCGACCAGCGCACCTCGCCGGTCGCCGGGTTCCACTCCCAGCTGCCGATGCCCGCGACGCGCTGCGCGAAGGCCAGGCTCCACTCGCTCTCGCGCAGGGCCGCCTCGGCGCGCGTGCGCTCGGCAAGCTCCTTCCTGGCAAGGTCGTGCTCGTGGGCGTGCGCGATCGCGATCGCCGCGTGCTGCGCGAAGAGCTCGAGGACGCGCTCCTCGTGCGCGGTGAAGTCCGTCCCGTCGATCTTTTCGGCAACGTAGAGGTTGCCGAGGAGGTGATGACCGCCGTGGATGCCGACGCCGAGGAAGCTCCGCATCGGCGGGTGGTTCGCGGGCCACCCGCAGAACCGCGCGTCGCTCTGCAGGTCGGGCGTGCGGATGGTCTGCTGCTCGCGCGCGACGGCGCCGAGCAGACCCACCGGCCGCGGCGTGCGACCGATCGCCCGGGCCCGCTCCTCGCTCAGGCCGCTGAAGACCCACGGATCGAACGGCGCCTCCGGATCCTCCTGGCAGATGCCCAGCGCGGCGTAGCGCGCGCCGGCCACGGAGCGTGCCTGATCGACGATCTGCTGCAACACGCTTCGGAGCTCGAACTCCTGCGCGATGGCCAGCGCGGCGTCTCGCAGGCCCTCGAGCTGCGTCCGCAGATCGCGCTCGGCCTCGTAGGCCTGCGCCTTGGCGATCCCGGTGGCGAGGATGTCGGCGACGATGCGGATCACCGCGTGGTCCTCGGCGCAGAGCGCGGCGGGGTCCCGCAGCCCGTAGGTGAGCACGCCGACCAGCTCGGAGCCGGACAGCAGCGGGACCGCGACCATGCTCGCGCAGCCGCTCTCCTCGAGGCTGTCTCGCACGTGCTCGAGCGCGGGGTCCACCTCGTCTTCCTCGTTGACGACCTGCACCTCGCGCGTGATCGCGGCGCGCCCGGCGAGCGTGCTCTTCTCGAAGCCGCAGTGCGCGAGGCGGTCGGCGACATGCGACGGGAGGTGACGCTGACCCGCGAGCAGCAGCGTCGATCCATCCTCGGCGGCGGTGCACACGTACGCGACGGCCGCGCCGAGGTTCTCGATCGCCTGATCGAGCGTGACCTCGATCATCCGCGCGAGCTCGAGCTCGCGCGACGTGACCATCGCGACGTGCGCGATCGTCGCGACGCGATCCGTGCACAACGTCTCGAGCGTCTCTTCGCTCGAGGGTTCACGCTCCGGCCCGTCGCCCGAGCTCGCCATCGAAATTCCCCCCGCCCGGTCGTGGGGATGCAACGGCCGCGCCGCCGAGGAAACGCACACGGCGATTACAGCGCACGCGGACGAGCTATCGCGCCGCCGCCGCGGCGTGCAGCGCGTCGAACAGCTGGAGGAAGGCGTGCGCGCCGAGCTCGAAGCCGGCGGCGATCTCGTCGCGACGGGTCGCCCAGAGCGGCTCGACGATGCGGTGGAACATCTCGGAGTGCTCGAGGTCGAGCACCTCGTGGGTCGCGTAGTGGACGACCTCGTCGCGGCGAAGCCAACCGCGCGCGACGATGCCGCGCCCGAGCTCCGCCGACAGCACGGCGAAGAGGTCCTCGATGATCCCGAGCGTGGCGACCGCGCCGAAGGCCTCGCCGGCGCCGCAGACGCCGTCGAGCGTCGCGTTGAAGGCGCGCACCGCCGGACCGATCGGCCGCGCGCGCGCCTCGCGCTCCGCAACCCCGAGCCGGGCGAGCAGCTCGAGGAAGGTGCGCTCGTGCGAGCCGGCGAGCTCACCGCGGCCGTGCTCGTCGAACGCGTTCTGCACCAGGGGCAGGCGATCTTCGAGCCGTTCGAGGCGGCTCGCGAGGACGAGCATGGGCCGGTTGAAGTGCGCGACCGCGCGGAAGAACTGCACCTGTGATTCGACGAACGCCGCGCGCGACAGGCTGCCGTCGGCGAGGGCGCGGAAGTAGGGCGTGGAGCTCGCGTCGAGCCGCGCCCGGAGGGCGGCCAACCAGGTTCGCATCGCGGGGATGATAACGCGCTCTGGTATGCTCCGCGGCGGTGATCACCGAGGGTTTGAAGTTCGCCATCGTGCGCGAGGACCCGCGGCTCGAGGAGGCGTTGATCGATCGCTTCGCGCTGAAGTCGCCGCTGGTCGTCGCGTCCGGCGGCTGCACCGCGCTCACGCTGGCCACGCGCAGCGGCGTCGAACGGGTCACAGCGTTCGATCTCAACCCCGCGCAGCTCGCACACCTGACGCGCAAGCGCGAGGCGGCCGACCGGGGCGATCTCGAGGGGCTCGCCGCGCTCGAACGGTCGGGCGCGTTCGAGGCCCTGTTCCGCGTGCTCCGTCGCTTCGTCGAGGAGCTCGTCACCCCGGAGCTCCCCGCCTTCTTCGGCGGCGGCGACCGGCGGGCGATCGTCGCGCGGATGGTCGCGTCGCCCTACTGGCCGGCCGCGTTCGCCACCACGTTCAACGAGCCCTTCCTCCACGCGATGTTCGGCCCTGCCGCGACCCAGCACGCCGCGCCGGGGTCGTACCCGCCGTACTTCCAGCGGGTCTTCGAGCGGGGGCTGTCGCGCGACGACGCCGCCGACAACCCGTTCCTCCAGCACGTGTTCCTCGATCGTCCGCGCACGCCGCCCGCGTGGGCGGCCCGGCCGATCGTCGCGCCCATCGATCTCGTGCAGGGGACGCTGCTCGACGTCCCCGCGCTCGAGCGCTTCGATCTGCTCAGCCTGTCGAACGTCTTCGACTGGTCGGACGACGCGCTCGTCTCGGCCTGGTCGTCGGCGATCGTCCGGGCCGCGAGGCCGGGCGCGGTGGTGCTGCTCCGTCAGCTGAACAACCGCCGGGACCTGCGCTCGTTCTTCGCGCCCGCGTTCACCTTCGACGGCGCGCTCGGCCGCGCGCTGTGCGACGGCGATCGCAGCCTCTTCTACGAGCGCGTCGAGGTCGGAGTCCGCGTGTGAGGTACCGCGTCCTGCTCCAGGAGTCGCACGAGCTCGCGCCGTACGTGGCGCAGCTGCGGGAGCTCGAGCGATCGATCACCTACCCGCTGGCCGACGGCGCCGAGCACTTCTTCATCGATCACGGGCCCGACTACCACCCGTTCTTCTCCACCATGGGGCAGCGCGCGGGCTTCCTGCTCGCGTTCGACGGCGAGCTCCTGGTCGGGACGTTCGCCGGCGTGCTGCGGCGCGCGCGCCTCGGCGACGCGCTCGTCCCCTCGCTCTACCTCGCCGACTACAAGATCCGCGCGTCGCACCGGGGCACCGGCGTCGCCGCGTCGATCATCTGGAGCTGCGTCGCCCTGCTGCGCGAGCCGGAGCTTCGCGCGCCACGCATCTTCTACGGGGCGGCGATGCGCGGCGCGCGCGGCGATCTCATGCGCAGCGCGCGCGGCCTCAAGCGCGTGATGCGGCTGACGCGACCGATCGCCTCGCTCGAGGTGTTCTTCGCCGATCCGGCGCGGCTCGCGGCGCTCGACCTCGCCCACGCGCCCGGTCCGCCGCGCGGGCGCGGGCTCGATCTGTCGCCCGACGCGTCGACGCTCGCGCGAGGGCCGGGCATCGTCAGCACCGCGGGCCGCAAGGATCTGCGCCTCGTGTCGAGCGGATCGCCGTTCGCGCTCGAGCACCTGCCGCTCGGCCCGGCGCAGCAGGCCGGCGGGTTCGGCGCCTACCTCAAGGCGTGCGGCGAGGCGCTCTCGGGCTCGTCCGCCCGCGCGTGCTTCGCGGTCGACGAGCGGCTCGACGATCGGGTCCGCTGGCTGCGTGGGCAGCGCGTTCAGCCGGGCGCGCGTTGCACGGTGTACGCGCTGCGCGTGCCCCCCGCGCGCGGTCCGGTCGACTGGGTGCACCTCGCGTCTTCCGAGATATGACGCGGGCGCTACGCTGACCGCTTGTCTTGAACGGTGTCGCTGCATCGAGTGGCGCATGGCTTCGGGTCGTCAGTCGTCAGTCGTCAGTCGTCAGTCGTCAGTCGTCAGGCAGAAGAAGATCGAGAGACGGAGAGGCCTTTCGTCTCGAAACTGACGACTGACGACTGAGACCATGTGAAACAATCGGACCGGCGCGGTTCCGAGGTCGAAGGTCGAAGGTCGAAGGTCGAATCGAGAGCCCATTTCCACGGGGTTCCAGGGGCTCGGCCCCTGGTTCGACCTTCGACCTTTCGACCATCGACCAAGCTCGACGAAAGATTCGCAGTCTCTGACGACTGATGACCCGGGCTTTCGCGAGCGGCGCGCGCACCATCGAGGTTCGCGACGACGGCAAGGGCATCCTCACGCTGCGGCTGCCGATGCAGCCCCTGTCGGTCGATCGATTCCGCGTGACGCCCCCGACGACGTGAACGCCGGGAGCGTCCAGTCGCCCGATGCGACCGGCGGCTCGAACATGATCTTTGTCCTGTCGGGGCGGCTCGTCCGTGTCGGCGGAGGCGCGTTCGCTCCACCCTGTCGCGAACCCGAGCGAGTCATCGAGGCGAAGAATGAGGCGAGCGTACATCGAGCGTCAGCGAGGCGAGCACGGCCGCAAGTCGGTCGCGGTGCTCCCGGTGCATCACCCGAAGGAGCTCCTCACGGCGCTCGACTTGCTGTCGGTGGAGCTGTGGGGCCCGCCCGGGCCGCCGCGCGGTCCGGACGTCGGGCGCGTACAGTCGTACGTCTGCGCGGTCGCGCGCAACGCGCTCGCGTTCCTCGCGGCGGGTCACGCCGACGTGGTCGACGCGGTCCTCTACCCGCACACCTGCGACTCGATCCAGGGGCTCGCCACGTTGATCCCCGACTTCGGCGGCTGCGCGAAGCCGGCGCTCACCTTCCTCCACCCGAAGGGGCCGTCCCGCCCCAGCGCACGCACCTACCTCGAGGCCGAGCTGCGGAGCCTCGCCGCGTCGCTCGAGGGCATCGCCGGCAAGGAGCTCGAGCCGGAGCGGCTGCGCGCCGCCATCGCCCTCCACCGCGAGATCGACGACACCAAGGCGCGGGTCCTCGCCGGCCGCGCCCGGCTGCCCCTCGCCGATCGCGCGCTCTACGAGCAGCTGCGCCGCGGCGAGTTCCTCTGGCCGGAGGAGCACCTCGCCGAGCTGCGCGCGCTCGAGGCCCGGCTCGAGAGCGCGCCGGTGCAGCGCGGCGTCCCGGTGATGGTCACCGGGTACGTGCCCGAGCCGATGGGCATCCTCGACGCCATCGACGACGCCGGCGCGTTCGTCGCGGTCGACGACTGGGCGGCGATCGGGCGGCGCGTGACCAGGGCGCAGACCTTCGATCGGGCGGGCGAGCCCTTCCGTGCGCTGGTCGACCTCTACCACGCGGCGCCCCCCTGCCCCACGCGCCACGCCGATCAGGGCGCGCGCATGCGGCACCTCCTCGACCTCTTCGACCGCTCGGGCGCCGCGGGCGTCATCGTGCACGAGCCGAAGTTCTGCGAGCCGGAGCTGTTCGACGTGCCGGCGATCAAGAAGACGTTCGCCGATCGCAAAGTGCCGCTCCTCTACCTCGAGACCGAGCTCGAGGCGGAGCTCCCCGGGCAGACGGTGACGCGCATCGAGGCGTTCGTGGAGATGCTCCAGAGCTCGCGGAGGGCGGCATGATCACGCGGCGTGTGCAGTACGAGGTCGCCGGTCGCCTCGCGGGCCCGGCGTTGTTCCGGCTCGAGGCGTGGCAGCAGCGCGTGAAGAAGATGCGCAAGGGTCCGCGCAAGTCGGCGATCTTCGGCCCGCCGCTCGAGTGCGTGTCCAAGCTCAAGGAGCTGATGGGCACCCACTACCTGCAGGGCCGCTACGCCGACGGCGCGGTGCCCGTCGCCTGGGTCACCAGCGGCTTCCCCGTCGAGATCCTGCGGCCGCTCGGCTTCCACGCGGTCTACCCCGAGAACCACGCGGCGCTGTGCTCGGTGCAGCGCGTCGTCCCCGAGCTGTCCGACGCGGTCGAGAAGGAGGGCTACGCGCGCGATCTGTGCAGCTACGCCCGCACCGACATCGGGAGCGTGGTCACCGGCAAGACGCCGGTCGGGAGGCTGCCGAAGCCCGACGTCCTGCTCTGCTGCACGAACATCTGCCAGACGGTGCTGTACTGGTACCGCGCGCTGGCGGCGCACTTCAACGTGCCGCTGGTGCTCATGGACACGCCGTTCGTCTACGGCGAGGCCAAGCCGCACCACCGGCAGTACGTGCGCGATCAGCTCGAGGAGCTGGTCGACGTGGCCGAGCGCGTCGGCGGCAAGCGCGTCGATCCCGAGGAGCTCGAGGAGGTCGTGCGCGTGGCGCGCGACGGAACGAGGCTCTGGGGCGAGTGCCTCGCGGCGAGCCGCGCGAAGCCGGCGCCGTGGACGGGGATCGACGGCTTCTTCCACATCGCGCCGATCGTCACCCTGCGCGGCACCAGGCAGTGCAACGCCTACTACCGCATGCTGCTCGACGAGCTCAACGATCGCGTGGCCAAGGGCATCGGCGGCATCGTCAACGAGCGTCACCGGCTGCTGTGGGACAACCTCCCGATCTGGTTCGACGTGCGCGGCCTCTCCACGCTGATGGCCGAGCGCGGCTTCAACTTCGTCGTGACCACCTACACCAACGCGTGGGCCGAGGCGGGGAGCCGCATCGATCCCGCCGATCCGATCGGCTCGGCGGTCGTCGCGTACACCGACATCATCCTCAATCAGGATCTGAACAAGCGCCTCGACACCATGCGCCGCCTCTCGCGCGACTACTCGGTCGACGGCGCGGTGCTCCACAGCGATCGCTCGTGCAAGCCGTACTCGATCGGCCAGATCGACCTCAAGCAGCGCCTGGCCAAGGAGCTCGACATGCGCGTGCTGGTGCTCGAGGCCGACCACGGCGACCCGCGGGCCTACGCGAAGGAGCAGGGCGAAGGGCGCCTCACCGCGTTCATGGAGGGGTTCTCGTGAGCGCCTGCGTCGCCATCGGCATCGACGTCGGGAGCACCACCTGCAAGCTCGTCGCGGTCGACGCGGCGGGCGAGATCCTCGAGCGGCGCGTCGAGCCGACGCACCCGCGCATCGAGCAGCAGGCCGAGCGCCTGATCGCCGAGCTGCGCGCCAAGGTCGGCGGCGCGCCGCCCGTCGGCGCGACCGGCTACGGACGAAAGCGCGTCCCGCAGGCGACCCGCTCCCTCACCGAGATCACCTGTCACGCCAAGGGCGCCTTCCGCCTCGCGCGGCGCGGCGGCGTGCTCGTCGACATGGGCGGTCAGGACACCAAGGTGGTGCGCATCGGCGACGCCGGCGAGGTCCGCGACTTCTCGATGAACGACAAGTGCGCGGCGGGCACCGGGCGGTTCCTCGAGGTGATCCTCGGCCGGCTGCAGGTCCCGATGATCGAGGTCGGCGCGCTCGCCGCGCGCGCCGAGCGGCCCATCGCGGTCTCGAGCACGTGCACGGTCTTCGCCGAGAGCGAGGTCATCTCGCTGGTCGCCCAGGGCGAGCCGGTGGAGGGCATCGTCAAGGGCCTGCACCACTCGCTGGCCACCCGCGTCGCCTCGCTCGCCGGCGCGCTGCCCGACGGCGCCGAGATCTTCATGAGCGGCGGCGTCGCGCTGAACGCGGCGATGGTCGCGGCGCTCGAGGCGGCGCTGCGGCGGAAGGTGCGGGTGCTCTCGGAGCCGCAGCTGGTCGGCGCGCTCGGGGCGGCGCTGTCGCTCTCGTGAGTCGTCAGTCGTCAGCTGTCAGTCGTCAGCCGAGAGCGGAGACCGGTCGTCGTGACCGCGGTGACGGTCAAGAGCCATCAGTCACCGGTCACCGCCGTTCCAACGGCAAGCGACTGATGACTGATGACTGACGACTGACGACTGACGACTACTTCCGGCGGCGGCGCATCCGCAGGACTGCCAGCGCCGCGAAGGCGCCCATCGTCCCGATGGCCGCGGTGCCGGCCGCCTTCGCGCCGGGGACGCGACAGCCGCAGGTCGAAGCGGGGTCCTCCGTCGGACCGGCCTGCGGGCCGACGCTGGCGTCCGCGATGCTCGCGTCACCCGCGTCGACGATCTCGTCCGCGTCGCCCGGCTCGATGACCGGGCCGGTGTCGGTGACGATCTCGCCCGGGCCGACGTCCTCACCACCCGGACCGGCGTCGGGGAACGTCGGGGTCGGAGCCGGGGTGGCGCCCGTCCAGCGGTCGAGCACGTTCTGGATCAGGCGCTGCGCGCACGTGCTCACCGAGGTGGTGACGCCGTTCTGCCGGGCGGCGAAGTCGTCGAGCGCCCAGGTGAAGGCCATCGCGCTCATCGACACGATCTCGGCGCCGTTCCTCATGCGGTAGTACACCGTCGAGCCGCGGGTCTTGCCGTCCCACCCCTGCACCAGCGCGGCGAAGCGCTTCTGACCGATCTCGACGCCGCCGACGCCGGCGACCGGGCGCCACGGATCGTAGTAGCGATCGAGGGTCGCGGCGGAGTCGATCTCGTAGCCGCCGACGCCGGGGATCTTGTCGCAGGTCACGCCTTCGAACAGCCACCACGAGCGCGGGCCGGAGAAGACGTAATCGGTCCACGGATAGCCCCAGCCCTCGGGCCGCATGATGATGCCCGCGGTCTGCACGCCGGTGAGGAACAGGCCCGGGCGGCGCAGGTCGATGCCCGCTGACTTGCTGTTGTAGAGGACGTTCCAGTGGCTGGTCACGAGCGCGAGGTGCCTCTTCGCCTCCTCGAGGTTGCCGGCCAGCAGCGCGTCGTGACCGGCCACCGCCTCGGGGTCCTTCGTCTGCGACTTGAAGTACTCGGGCTTGCACTCGCCGAGCGGCATCGAGCAGCTGCCGTCGGGGTTCTTCACCACGCAGCCGTCGATGTCGCGCGGGCAGGAGTTGTCGGCGCTCTCCTTGAAGCCGACCATCGTCTTGTAGGCGTCCTCGTAGCGGATCTGCCAGTTGATGGTGTCGCCCGACATCGAGAGCAGGCTGACGCCGCTGTCGCGCGCGGCGATCGCCGCGTCGTACCCCTTGCGCGTCCAGTACTCGGAGTGGCCGACGAGGACGATCGCCTTGCGGCCGAGCAGCACGCTCGGATCGGCGTCGACGTCCATGTCGGTCGCGTAGCCGACGTCGTAGCCCTGACGCTCCATCCAGCGCAGGCCCGGGTACTGGTAGTTGGTGAAGTCGCCGGTGCCCGCGCCGACGAGGAACGGGCGGTCGAACGAGACCTTCACCGCCTGCGCCATGCCGATCGTCTCGGTCGGCCAGCTCGGGCTCGAGTTCCACGCGTAGATGCTCTTGCCGCCGCGCTCCTTGCCGGGCCAGGCGTTGTACGCCTCCTCGGTGGCGAACGGCATCAGCACGAGGATCGGCATCTTCTCGCCGTCCTTCTCGCGGACGACGAAGTACGTCGCCGCCTGCTTGCCGCCGCTCTGGTCGAGGCGGACCCAGTACATGCCGGGCATCCAGCCGGTGGTGTCGAACGTCAGGCTGTCGCTCCAGCCGGCGTGGAGCAGACCGTACTTCGTGTAGTCGTCGGTCGACGTCGACGGGTACGGCTGCGGGTTCGCGCCGCCGGTCTTCTCGGCGACCGGCTTGGCGCCGCCGCCGCCGTACCAGCCGAGGCGGAACACCTTGGCCGTGTAGCCGCTGGTGGAGCGGATCTTCAGCGCGATCGACTCGCCGGTCTTGACCGACCACTTCGACGGATAGACGTCGATGACGCCGGCCTTCGCGACCGAGCCGTCGTTCGAGATCGTCCAGGCCGACTGATCACCTTCGTACTTGTTCTCCTCCGCGACGACGCCGGCGAACGCGCTCGACGCGGCGGCGGTCGAGACCAAGAAGAACGAGATGGACAGCGCTTTACGCATGGAGCTCTCCTCGCGAGCGCGGCGCGTACTCGCGTCGCCTCGGCAGCGGGAATCGGGTCGGTCGCGCGAGGTGTGTGACGACGTGCGGACAGACGCTCGATCCGATGCGGTGCACGTGCATGGATCGCGTGCGTGCGTGCGTTTCACCCGTGCCGGGCCGCCGCGTCGTGATCTGCGGTCACGACGCGGCAGCCAGGCGAAGCCCCCGCGGGCAGGGGCCGAAGCGGCCAGCTGAACGCGAGTGGAAAGCCCTACACCCACGCGCGCCGCTGTGATCTCCTCGACGGACCATGCCGAAGAAGATCGCCCTGTTCTGGCCGGGAGACGCGCGACAGAAGCCGAACGAGCTCGCCATGCCGGGCATCGTCGCGGCCACCGAGCAGCTCGAACGGGCCTTCGCCAAGCTCGGTCGCGCGACGTACCGTGTCGGCGACGTCATCGCCAAGCCGCACGAGGCGATCGAGCGGCTCGGTCCGATCGACGATCCGATGGTCGCCGTGTGCACCCACTGGCTGTACGCGCCGCACACCTGCGACGGCGTCGTCGGCAAGGACAACCCGCTCCTGCTCGCGAGCAACTTCTCCGGGCAGTGGCCGGGGCTGGTCGGGCTGCTCAACACCGGCGCGTCGCTCGAGAGCCTCGGGCGCGCGTCCTCGCGCGCGTGGACGTCAGCGCCCGACATGAGCGCCGACGCGGCCTTCATGGAGCGGCTCGACGAGTGGTGCACCACCGGGCGCATCGCCTACGACGAGTCCGAGCTGCACGCCGCCGCGCCGATCGACGAGGGCGCGATCGCGCTCGCGCGCTCGGTCGCCGACGAGATCCGCAAGAGGCGCGTCCTCCTGCTCATGCTCGGCGACACGTCGATGGGCATGATCAACGGCTACTTCGGCCCGCGGCTCCTCACGCAGCACGGGTTCACCGAGCACAAGGTCGATCAGGCCTGGATCGTCGATCGCGGTCGCCGCATCGAGCAGAAGCGCATCGACGACGCGTTCCGCTTCGTCTGCGATCGCGGCCTCGAGTTCCACTGGGGCGAGGGCCCGTCGAGCGCGGGGGCGGGCGGCGCCGGCGACTTCGACGAGCGCGCGAGCAAGGAGCAGCTCCGCGACTACCTCGTGGCGCTCGATCTGATCGAGGAGTTCAAGGCCGACTGCGTCGGCTGGCAGTACCAGCTCGGGCTCATCCCGCTGCGGCCGCCGAGCGATCTGGCCGAGGGCCTGCTCAACTCCAAGTGCCGCCCGGAGTCGAACGGCGCGCCGATCGTCTGCTCGACCGAGGCCGATCAGGGCAACGCGCTGCCGATGGAGATGCTCAAGCGCCTCCTGAAGAAGAAGGGCCTGCACGAGGCGGTGATGTTCCACGACGTGCGCTGGGGCGCCGAGGCGCCCGATCCCGTCCGCGCTGCTCGCAGCGACGGCAGCGGTCGCTTCCTGTGGGTGCTCCTCAACTCCGGCTCGTGCGGCGCCTACGCCTTCAACCACGATCCCGACTCGCTGCGCGGCGCGCACTCGTGGCGTCAGCCCCGCCTCTACTTCCCGACGCCCGGCGGCTCCTTCGCCGGCGAGTCGCTGCCCGGCGCGATGACCTGGGCGCGCGCCTACATCAAGGGCGGCAAGCTGTGGATGGACGTCGGCAAAGGCGAGGTGGTGAAGCTCCCGCCGGCGGTCCGCGATGACTGGTGGAGCGGCACCACGCCCGAGTGGCCGTTCATGGCCGCCGACATGGGCATCTCGCGCGACACGCTGATGGCGCACTACCAGTCGAACCACGTGGCCGTCGCGTACGGCGACGTGTTCGCCGAGATGGTCGCGCTCTCGCGCGAGCTCGGGTTCGAGGTGCGCGTCCTCGGCAGGAGCCTCTGATGTTCCTCGGCGTCGACGTCGGCACCGGGAGCGTCCGCGCAGCGCTGTTCGACGCGCGCGGCGAGATGCTCGGCCTCGGCGTGCACCCGATCCGCATCGGGCGGCCGCAACACGACTTCGTCGAGCAGTCGTCGGAGGACATCTGGCAGGCGGCGGGGGCGGCCACCCGCGCGGCGCTCGCGGCGGCCGGCGCGTCGCCCGAGGAGGTCGAGGGCATCGGCTTCGACGCGACCTGCTCGCTGGTGGTCCTCGACGCGCAGGATCGCCCGGTCACCGTCAGCCCCACCGGCGACGACGACTGGAACGTCGTCGTGTGGATGGATCACCGGGCCAAGGAGCAGGCCCGGCGCATCAACGAGACCGGCCACGAGGTCCTCCGGTACGTCGGCGGCGTCATCTCGCCGGAGATGCAGACGCCGAAGCTCCTGTGGCTGAAGGAGAACGCGCAGGAGACCTGGCGCCGCGCGCGGCGGTTCCTCGATCTGCCCGATTTCCTCGTGTACCGCGCGACCGGCGTCGACGCGCGGTCGCTCTGCACCACGGTCTGCAAGTGGACCTACCTAGGCCACGAGGGCCGCTGGGACGAGAGCTACTTCCGCGCGGTCGGCCTCGGCGATCTCGCGGACGAGCGCTTCGCCCGCATCGGCGAGGTGGTGCGCCCGGTGGGCGAGCGCGCCGGCGTGCTCCACGACCGCGCCGCCGCGGAGCTCGGGCTGCGCCCGGGGACTCCGGTGGCCGTCGCCATCATCGACGCGCACGCCGGCGGCATCGGCACCCTCGGCGCCTCTCTCGAGAGCGAGCGGGGCGAGGGCGAGCAGGGCGACCAGGCGCTCGAGCGCCGCGTCGCGCTGATCGGCGGCACCTCGACCTGCCACATGGCCGTCTCGCGGCAGCCGCGCTTCGTCCCCGGTGTATGGGGTCCTTATGCATCGGCGATGATCCCGGGATTGTGGCTGACCGAGGGCGGTCAGTCGGCGACCGGCGCGCTCATCGACCACGTGATCTTCTCGCACGCCCGCGGCGCCGAGCTGCGCGCCGAGGCGGAGCGCCGCGCCACGACCGTCTATCAGCTCCTCGACGAGCGGCTCGACGCGCTCGCCGCGGGCGTCCCCTTCCCCGCCGCGCTCGCGCGCGACCTCCACGTCCTGCCCGACCACCACGGAAACCGCTCTCCGCGCGCCGACGCGTCGCTCCGCGGGATGATCTCCGGCCTGTCGCTGCAGGACGACGTCGACGCGCTCGCCGTCGTCTACCTCGCGACCATCCAGGCGATCGCGCACGGGACGCGCCACGTCCTCGAGGCGATGAACGGGAGCGGCTACGCGATCGACACGCTCGTCGCCTCCGGCGGCGACGCCAAGAACCCGGTGTTCCTCCGCGAGCACGCCGACGTCACCGGGTGTCGCATCGCGCTGCCGGCGGCGACCGAGGGCGTCGTCCTCGGAGCGGCGATGCTCGGCGCCGTGGCTGCCGGGGCGCACCCGAGCATCGTCGCGGCGATGCGGGCCATGTCGCGGACGGCCCGGGTGATCGCGCCGAGCGGCGGCGAGATCGCCGCCTTCCACGACCGGAAGCACCGCGTGTTCCTCCGCATGCACGACGATCAGCTCGCCTATCGCGCGCTGATGCGCGCGTGACGTACTCGCGCGCTGATGCGCGCGTGACGTACTCGCGCGCTGATGCGCGCGTGACGTACTCGCGCGCTGATGCGCGCGTGACGTACTCGCGCGCTGATGGAGGGGTGACGTACCATGCGCGCATGATGAATCGGCGCGAGCTCGGCGCGTTCGTCGCCACGCTGTCGCTTGCAGTCGCCTGCAAGAAGACGGGCGGCAGCGGCACCCTGAAGATCGCCGTCGTCCCCAAGGGCACGACGCACGAGTTCTGGAAGGCGGTCCACGCCGGCGCCGAGAAGGCCGCCAAGGAGGCGGGCGTCGAGATCGTGTGGAAGGGCCCGCTGAAGGAGGACGATCTCAAGGCGCAGATCGACGTCGTGCAGACGTTCACCGCGCAAGGCGTGAACGGCATCGTGCTCGCGCCGCTCTCCGACAAGGCGCTGGTCGGCTCGGTGAAGGCGGCCGTCGGGCAGGGCATCCCGGTGGTCATCTTCGACTCCGATCTCGCCGGCTCCGACCACGCGAGCTTCGTCGCGACCGACAACCGCGCGGCCGGTCGCCTCGCCGGCGAGCACCTGGTCAAGGTCCTCGGCGGCAAGGGCAAGGTCGTGGTGCTCCGCTACCAGGAGGGCTCGGCGAGCACCGCGCATCGCGAGGACGGCTTCCTCGAGTACGTGAGGGGGGAGGCGGTGAAGAAGGCGCCCGAGCTGCAGCTCGTCAGCACCAACCAGTACGGCGGCGCCACGACCGAGTCGGCGCTCGCGAAGGCCGAGAGCCTGCTCGCCGCGCAGAACGCCGGGGCGGGCGGCGTCGACGGCGTGTTCACCCCTAACGAGTCCACCACCTTCGGCATGCTGCTCGCGCTGCAGCGCACCGGCCTCGCCGGCAAGGTGAAGCCCATCGGCTTCGACGCGTCCGACAAGCTCGTCGAGGCGCTGCGCAGAGGCGAGATCGAGGGCCTCGTGGTGCAGGACCCCTTCAAGATCGGCTACCTCTCGGTGAAGACGATGGCCGCGCACCTGCGCAAGGAGCCGGTCGACAAGCGCATCGACACCGGCGCGAAGCTCGTCACCAAGGCCAACGTCGACACGGCCGAGATCCAGGCGCTCTTGCACCCCTAGTACGGCGCACTGGACGTTCGTAGCTGGTTCATCTCCCAACGCTAGAGCGCCGTACTAGGAAAGTCGCGGAGCGACTTTTCGCAGGGGGTGAAGCGACGAGCGCAGCGAGGAGCGAGGGGGCGTGCGGCGCCCCCTTGTGAGTGTCTGGTACCCGCGTCTCGGCGCAGCCGAGTGTTCGGCGTAGCCGAACCCGGAACGAAGTTCCGGCGCGGCGTACTAGAGGAGCGGTCGCAGTCTCGAACGTCCGCGGAGTCGCCGCTCGCGCAGGCCCGGTCATCAGTCTTCAGTCGTCAGTCGTCAGCTCCGAGACGGGAGACCGGAGCCTTCTGGCTCTCTCCTCTCCTCTCTCCTCTCGACTGACGACTGACGACTGACGACTGACGACTGACGACTGAATGGGGAGTTGCGGGCCGCGCGGGCGTGCGCATGTTGGGGGCGCCATGCTGGCTCACCCGCTGCGCACCCTGCTCGAGTTCGTCCTCTCGGGCGTCAGCGTGATGATCGTCGCCGCCGTCATGCCCGGGTTCCGGGTGCGCGGCTTCTTCGACGCGTTCCTGTTCGCCGTCGTCACCGCGTTGCTCAACGTGCTCGCGTGGCACACCTTCCTCGCGATCTTCTCGGTCACCTTCTCGGTGTTCACGCTCGGCATCGGCATCTTGATCATCAACGGGCTCATCTTCCTCGTCGCCCAGAAGGTCGTGCGCGGCGTCGAGATCAGCGGGTGCCTCGTCGCCTCGATCGCGGCGGTGCTCGTCTCCGTCGTGAACTCGGCGATCCTTGCGCTCCTCAGGTGAGCGTGGTTCGAAGCGCCCCATGGGCTTCGATCCGAACGCGGCTGCAGCGCCCGGCTCGGGCGCCTTCGGGCTGCCCAACACCGAGTCCGACGCGGCCGTCGTGCTGCTTCCCGTGCCCTTCGACGCGACGACCAGCTACGGCAAGGGCGCGGCGAAGGGTCCAGCCGCGATCCTCGAGGCGAGCAAGCAGGTCGATCTCTTCGATCTGGAGACGGGCCGCCCGTACGAGGCCGGCATCGTCATGCTCGAAGAGAGCGACGAGGTGCGTCGCTGGAACGAAGAGGCCAACGCGCTCTCGGCGAAGATCCTCGAGGTCGCCGGCGTCATCGAGGGCGACCAAGAGCTCGAGGGCGCGCTCGCGAAGGTGAACGAGCTCTCCGCGCGCCTGAACGAATTCGTCGAGCGCGAGACCGCGCGGCTGCTCTCGGCGGGCAAGATCGTGGGGCTGGTCGGCGGCGATCACGCGGTGCCGTTCGGCTGCATCCGCGCGCACGCCGCCGAGTTCCCGGGCCTCTCGGTGCTGCACTTCGACGCGCACGCCGACCTGCGGCCCGCCTACGAGGGCTTCGCCTGGTCGCACGCGTCGATCATGGACAACGTCGTCCGCCACGCGGGCATCGCGCGCCTCGTGCAGGTCGGCATCCGCGATCTGAGCGAGGAGGAGTTCCAGCGCATCGAGCGCTCGAACGGGAAGATCGTCGCCTTCTACGACGCCGACCTCAAACGCGCGCAGCGCCACGGCGAGACCTTCGGCGAGATCGCCGAGCGCATCGCCTCCGAGCTCGGCGAGCTGGTCTACGTGTCGTTCGACGTCGACGGGCTCGACCCGGCGCTCTGCCCGCACACCGGCACGCCGGTCCCCGGCGGGCTGCAGTTCCACGAGGCGACCGCGATCCTCGAGGCGGTGGTTCGCTCGGGTCGCCGCATCGTCGGCTTCGATCTCAACGAGGTCGCCCCCGGGCCCGACGGCGACGAGTGGGACGCGAACGTCGGCGCCCGGCTGCTCTACAAGCTGATCGGATGGACGCTGGTGTCGCGCGGGCTCTCGCGGCCGCCCCGGTGAGCCGGCGGAGGCCTTCGACTGGTTGTGTCGATGGTCGATGTGGGCCGTGTGCGCGCGCGGATCGTCGAGCTCGCGGCGATCGTCGAAGATCCAGCCCTCGTGTCGGCCTTCGATGCGATCGCGTCGCGAGCGGCGCCGAACCCGCCGACTCCGCCGAGTGTGCCTGCGCGGCGGCGCCCGACGCGCCGGCGGTGAGAGGGGCCGCAATCCGAGCGGCGTGACGACGCACGCCGAGGGAGAGGCCTGAACGGATCGCCAGTGCCCGCGGGCGGGTTTGTTGACCCGCAAGCCCCGTTGCGGGACACGCTGGGGCGCCCATGAAGTGTCGTCGCGGGGCCGCCGTCGTCTCCTTCGCTTTCCTTGCCGTCGTCGGAGGCGTGGGGATGGGGCGCGCCGCTCCGTCCGCGAGCGCGCCGCCGCCGAGCGCCAAGCCGCCGGCGACCGCGTCGAGCGCGAAGCCGGCGCCGAGCGCGTCGCCGAAAGCGAGCGCGTCGGCGAAGGCGCCGACCGCCAAGCCGGCAGCGAGCGTGGCGCCCAAGAGCGCGAAGCCCGCTGCGCCGGCGAAGCCCGAACCGGCGAAGGCGGAGCCGCCCGCGCCCAAGACGCCCAAACCGATCGCGAGTCCGTTCAAGCCAGGGCTCACGCCGAGCCCCGGCGCGCAGAAGGCGATCGCCGGCGCGCCGTCGCCGAGCGAGGCCGCCGCCGGTCCCGAGTCGCCCGAGCTGCGCGCGATGCGCGAGGCGGAGATCGATCTGTTCGCGCCGGGTGCGGCGCCGGCGCTCGGATCGCCGTGGCCCTCCGATCTGCCGAGCGCGCCGAAAGGCCCGCTCGCGGCGTCGGGTTCGGGCGGTCTGCCGCCGGCTCCGGTCGGGGCTCCCGCGCCGCCGGCGGCGGTCGGCGGCAAGTCGCTCGCGTGGCTCGGCACGCTGAAGATGCCCGACATCCCCGTGCGGTGGGACGCGCGCGTGGTGAAGTACCTCGAGTTCTTTCGCGACGACGCGCGCGGCCGGAAGATCCTCGCCGTCTGGTGGAAGCGCAGCGGCCGCTACCGCGAGCTGATCCAGGAGTCGCTGCGCGCGCGATCGATGCCCGAGGACCTCGCCTGGGTCGCGATGGTCGAGAGCGGCTTCGACCCGACGATCAAGTCTCCCGCCGGCGCCTCCGGGCTGTGGCAGTTCATGCCCGACGCCGCGCGGATCTACGGCCTCTCGGTCGATCGCTGGGCCGACGGCCGGCACTCGCCGCTGCGCGCGACCGCGGCGGCGATCGCCTACCTCGCCGACCTCAAGAAGCGGTTCGGCACGTGGGAGCTCGCGCTCGCCGCGTACAACATGGGCTACGGCGGCGCGCTCGCCACGGTGAAGCGCTTCAACTCGAACGACTACTGGGAGCTCTCGCGGTACGAGAACGGGCTGCCGTGGGAGACCACGCTGTACGTCCCGAAGATCATCGCGATGGCGGTGGTGTCGCGGAACCCGCAGGTCTTCGGCCTCGACGCGATCGTCCCCGAGGCGTCGCTCAAGGGCGACCCGGTCGACGTTCCGGCCGGCACCGAGCTCAAGGCGGTCTCGCAGGTCGCCGGGTGCACGCTGAAGGAGCTCGAGTCGCTGAACCCCGAGCTGCGCGCCGGGCGCACGCCGCCCGCCCTCGAGAAGAAGGAGCTCGTCGCAAAAGACGAGGCGCTGTACACGATCCTCGTTCCGACCGGGAAGAGCGGCGCGGTGAAGGACGCGACCGCGAAGCTCGCGCCGAAGGGCAGCGCGCTCGAGAAGTACGTGGTGCGCTTCGGCGAGACGCTCGACCAGATCGCCTCCGCGCGGAAGATCACCAGGCAGAAGCTGGTCGAGCTGAACGGCATCGCCAAGGACGAGGCGGTGCGCGGCGGGACGGTGCTCCTCGTGCCGCAGGTCGCCGGGCTCTCCGCGCCGACCAGCCCCTACGCGGCGCCCGATGCGAGCAAGCCGATCGCCCTGGTCCCCGGCGTCGCCTTCGCGTTCCCGGACCGTCAGCGCCTGTTCTATCGCGTGATCGTCGGCGACACTCCGCGCGAGATCGCCGACGCGTTCGGCGTCAGCGTCGACGAGCTGAAGACCTGGAACGCGATCGAGCCGACTGCGCGGCTGCAGGAAGGCATGACCCTGCAGGTTTTCGCGACGAAGTCGTCGGATCTGTCCCGCGTCGTCTTCATGAAGGAAGGCGAGGTGAAGATCCTCGCGGTCGGCAGCGACGAGTTCTACGACCACGAGGAAGCCGCCAACGGGCGCAAGCGCGCGACCGTACTGGCCGCGGGCGGCGAGACCCTCGAGCAGCTCGGCAAGAAGCACGGGCTCTCGCCCGCGAAGATGGAGAAGATCAACCGGCGCCCGCGCAGCGACGTGCTCGCGAAGGGCGAGGCGGTGATCGTGTACGTGCCGATGGCGAAGGCTCCGGCGAGCGCGCCGGCGCCCGCTACGCCCGCGCCCGTTGCGGGAGACGGCGATCTGCCCGCGCTGCCGGCGTCGGTCTCCACGTCGGCGACCGAAGAGGCCAAGCCGGAGGCCTCGGAGTGAAGTCGTCAGTCGCCAGTCGTCAGTCGTCAGTCGTCAGTCGGAGAAGAGGCGTCCTCTCGAACTGACGACTGATGACCGAGGACCGATGCCCCCAGCGAATTCGACGGTGATCTCGAGCCCTCGGCCTCAGTAGTACGACGGCCGGAAGACGGCGGCGGCGCCGCGGCCGGGGACGTCGTGCTCGCGTCGATCACGACCGTAGACGAACTCGCGCTCGATCGAGCCGTCCGCGCCGTGAAGGATGATCCGCGCCCAGCCGTGACCTTGCGCGAGGCCCTTGGCGTACGCCTCGGCGGCGTCGCGTGTCGCGTGCGAAGGGGAGGCGAACGAGCCGTTCGCCGCTCGCACGCGCCACGCGCCCGTCTCCGGCACCCGCACGACGCGGTAGAGACGATGCACCTCGGCCATGGCGCTCACTGGCGGCTCTCTCGGCCGGCCTCCTCGTCTTGCGGAGCACCGGACGTTCGCGACTGACGCGCGCGGGAACCGCGCGCCTCGCCGCCTTCACGGCCGATGCGCGACATGTGCTCTCGATCGCGGCTGACGGCCTCGCCGCCCGCGCGGCCGATGCGCGCCATGTGGTCGCGATCGCGGCTGACGGCCTCGCCGCCCTTGCGGCCCGCGGCGCGCGCCTCGTCGGCGCTGAACTCGTGCGCCGTCCCCTTCTGGTGGGCGGCCTTGCCGCCCTTGCTCGCGATCTCCTTCTGCTTGGCGGGGTCCATCGCGGCGAATCCACGTTTGCTCTGAGCCATCTTCGTCTCCGTACTTGTTCGGCCAGCCCCTCGCGCATCTCGCGGGGGCGAAGGCGGGTTGTCTCAAGCAGGCAAGGTCCGAACGACCACGCGGGGGTGGCCCGGCTGCTCTCCGGCAGGCAATACGCGCTGCAACGTGCGCTTGGTCATCTCGATCGCGACGTAGGTCAGCGCGGACATCAGCACCTTCCGCCCGAGGTCACTCGCGAGCGAGCCCTTCGGCGGGTTCCTGCGCGCGATGCGCTCCGGGTGCTTCCACACGCGGCGCAGCGCGTCCCAGCGCTCCTCGCTGCGGCGACGGTCGCGCGTGGCGAGCCGATAGACGGACAGGCCGATCACGCCGCCGATGCCGAGGATGATCGAAGAAGCGGCGATCGCGACGGCGGTGGCGTGTTCGTGGAGCTCGTATTTGACGAGGTCCGTCGGGTGATCGGTGACCTCGTGGCGTCGGTGATCGAGCGCGGCCAGGGTGTCGACCAGGCGCTCGCGGGTTCGGTTCGCGCTTCGCTCGAGGAGCTCGCGCGCACGATCGTCTTCGCTCATGCGAGACCCTCCTTGATGACGTCCTTGTCCGTCTCGAGCCGCCGACGCGTGCGGTCGAGCGGCTTCTTCGGCGCGGTCCTCCACGCCACGACGCCGAGGACGGCGGCGGCGGCGACGAGCACCGCGCCGATGACCAGCGCGGGGACCGGGCCTGGGAAGATCGCGAGCGCCAGCGCGACGAACAACATCGCGGCCGCGAGGAGCGCGGCGACCGCGGCGATGCCGAACATCACCGCGGCGCGCTTGGCCTCGTGCAGCTCCTCACGTACCTCCTGCTTCGCGAGCTCGACCTCGAGCTTCACCAATTGCCGGGCCTCGTCCAACGCCTCGCGCACGAGATCGGTGGTGGAGGCGTCCGGCCTCGGATCCGTGACGTTCATGATGACCTCTCGGGCGGTTGGGGACTGCGCTCGCAGAGCCGCTCGCTTCGGGCCAGCGGCGGTCGGCCGAGCTTGCGGGAGAGCATCGAGGTGTGCGCCGAGACAATCGCCATCGTCCTCTCCCCGGCGGAAGCTGCAGACCGCGCGCCATACCGGCCTGTGCAACGCGGGACCTCGACGCGGCCGGCGCTCTCATCGGGACAGAATCGACATCGCCCTCCCGAGGCCGGCCGCCTTCTGCGTGGTCGCCGCTGCTCGCTCGAGCCGCACACCCGAGGCGCGCCGCGTCAGGCCGGCGCCCCGATTCGGAGCGGCGTCGCGACACGCGCCGCCGCGTTCAGGACCACTCCGGCTTGAGGACGACCTTCACGCAGTCGTCGCGCTTCTGGTTGAACACGTCGTAGCCGAGCGGACCTCCGCGCAGCGGCAGCTCGTGCGTGATGATGTCGTTGGCGACGAGGCGTCCGTGGGCGATGTGCTCGAGGAGCTCGTCGATGTAGACGTGCACCGGCGCCTGCGCGGCCTTCAGCTGCAGGCCCTTGTCCATGATCTGTCCGAGCGGGAAGCGATCGTAGTCGGTGCCGTACACGCCGACGACGCTCACGAAGCCGCCGCGCCGCGCCGCGCGGACGGCGAGCTCCAGCGCCTTGATGTTGCCGGCCTGCGCCTTGAGCATGTGGCCGAGGCGCGCGAGGCGCGACTCGTCGGCCTCCATGCCGACCGCGTCCACGGCGACGTCGACGCCCCGGCCCTCGGTCAACGCGCGGATGCGCTCGATCGCGTCCTCCTTCGAGGCGTCGATCACCATGCTCGCGTGGCCCGCCCGCTCGGCCATCGCGAGCCGATACGGCTGGATGTCGACGCCGATGACCTGCGACGCGCCGCGCATCCACGCGCTCTTCATCGCCATCAGCCCGACCGGTCCACAGCCGAAGATCGCGTAGGACTCGCCGCCCTCGGGCCTGGCCCAGTCGATCGCCGCCCAGCCGGTCGGCAGGATGTCGGTGAGGAACAGCGCCTGCTCGTCGGTCAGCTCCTCGGGCACGACGCGCGGACCGAAGTCGGCGAAGGGCACGCGGGCGTACTCGGCCTGGCCGCCGTCGTAGCCGCCGTACAGATCGGTGTACCCGAAGAGCCCGGCGCCCTTCTGGCGCACGAGGCCGCCCTCGGGTCCGTAGTTCTCGTTGGAGCTCTCGCAGGCGACGGGCAGATCGTGGGTGCAGAAGAAGCAACGACCGCACGCGATCGGGAACGGAACGACCACTCGATCGCCCCTCTTCAGGTTCGTCACCTCGGAGCCGACCTCTTCCACGATGCCCATGAACTCGTGGCCGAGCACCATCGACTTCGGCTGGGGAAGCAGGCCGTTGTAGATGTGGAGATCGGAGCCGCAGATCGCGGTCGAGGTCACGCGGACGATGGCGTCGCGCGGATCCTGGATCTTCGGGTCGGGCACCGTCTCGAAGCGGACGTCGTGCGGCTTGTGGAAGACGAGCGCGTGCATGTGCCGGTGTGCACGCAGGATCCCGGCCAACGACTTGCTTGGCCGTACGTAGTTCCGCTGACGACCAGGAAGGCGCCATCACCCATGGATCACGTGACGAAGCACCCCTCGCTGTGGATCGAGACCGCACCCCCGCTGCCGCGCGCGCCGCTGCACGGAGACCTCTCCGTCGACGTCTGCGTGGTCGGCGCCGGCATCACCGGGATCACCGCCGCGCGCCTGTTGAAGCGGGCCGGCAAGACGGTCGCGGTCATCGACGCGCGGAGCGTCGGTGGCGGCGAGACCGGCCACACGACCGCGCACCTCGCGAGCCACCACGATCTCTACTACTCGGACACCATCGAGAAGTACGGCGAGGACGACGCGCGGATGATCCTCGAGTCGCGGCGCGCGGCGATCGCGCAGATCGAGTCGTTCGTCGCCGACGAGAACATCGTCTGCGCCTACGAGCGCGTGCCGGCCTACCTCTTCGCGGAGGACGGCTCCGGCGAGCGCGACCTCCGCGAAGAGATCGCCGCCTGTCAGCGGCTCGGAATGAACGCCGAGTGGGTGGAGCGCGTACCGGCGCCGTTCCCGGTGCGCGGCGCCATCCGTTTCGCGAACCAGGCGCAGTTCCACCCGCTCCAGTACCTCGCTGCGATGGCCGATCGGGTCGACGGCAACGGCTCGCACGTGTTCGAGCACACCCGCGCGCTGTCGATCGACTCCGGCGCGCCGTGCCGCGTGCAGACCGATCGCGGGACCATCGACTGCCGCGACGTGATCCTCGCGACCAACTCGCCGGTCAACGCGGTGGGGCTGCTGATCACGCGCATCGCCGCCTACCGCACCTACGCGATGGCCTTCCGCGTCGATCCGGCGTCGGCGCCGCTCGCGCTGATGTGGGACACCGCCGATCCGTATCACTACATCCGCGTGCACCACGCCGGCGACGCGACGTTCCTCATCGTCGGCGCCGAGGATCACAAGGTCGGCGCGCGGGAGAACGAGGCGAAGGCCGACGTGCAGCAGGACGAATCGACGAGCGCGTGGCGCCGCATCGAAGGGTGGACGCGCGGCCGCTTCGCCGCCTCCGAGATCGCCGCGCAGTGGTCGGGGCAGATCCTCGAGCCGGCCGACGGGTTGCCGTACGTCGGCAAGCACGACGAGCACGTGTGGGTCGCGACCGGCTTCTCCGGCGACGGCATGACCAACGGCACCATGGCCGCGATGCTGCTCTCCGACGAGATCCTCGACGAGCGGAGCGCGATCGCGCGCCTCTACGATCCGAAGCGGCTCGACCTGATGGCGTCGATCAAGGACTACGTGCGCGAGAACGTCGACTTCCCGATGCACCTGGTCTCCGATCGCCTGAAGAAGGCGGGCACCGATCGCCTCCGCGACGTCGGCCCCGACGAGGGGAAGATCGTGCGCTTCGGCAAGGAGAAGCTCGCGGTCTTCCGCGAGGCGTCGGGCGAGGTTCACGCGTTCTCGCCGGTGTGCACGCACATGGGCTGCCTCGTGCACTGGAACGGCGCCGAGTCGTCGTGGGACTGCCCGTGCCACGGCTCGCGCTTCGACGCGCGCACGGGCGCGGCCCTCAACGGGCCGGCCGCCAAGGGGCTCGAGGCGAGGGACGTGTCCGACCGCGAGTCGGCGCTGCCGACGGTCGAGGCGTCCGCGCACAATGTCCCGCGCGACACGCTGACGAGCTTCCCGGCGCGCGAGTCGCGCACCTCGGTCGTGTGACGCCTGGGCGGCACCGCCTCGTCACACGACCGTCACCGAGGCGCGCTACGATGGGTCACGCCCATGGCCCAGCGCGTGTTGGTCGTCGAGGACGAGAAGGATCTCGCCACCGTCGTCGCGTACAACCTGCGCGCCGAGGGGCTCGACGTGATCGTCGCCGAGAACGGAGAGGCCGCGCTCCGCGAGGCGACGTCGCGGCGCCTCGACCTGGTGGTGCTCGATCTCAACCTCCCCGACATCAGCGGGCTCGAGGTGTGCCGTCGCTTGAAGGCGAACGCGGCGACCCGCGACCTCCCGATCCTCATCGCGTCCGCGCGCGGCGAAGAGGTCGATCGCGTCGTCGGCCTCGAGCTCGGCGCCGACGACTACGTGGTCAAGCCGTTCAGCGTCCGCGAGCTGGTGCTGCGCGTGCGCGCGATCCTCAGGCGCGCCGAGGGCGGCCCTCCGACGGCCGACGTCGTGGAGTTCGGCTGCCTGAAGATCGACCGCGCCGCGCACCGCGTGTTCGTCCACGATCAGGAGGTGCAGCTGACCGCCTTGGAGCTGCGCCTCTTGACCACGCTCCAGGAGCGGAAGAACCGCACGCAGTCGCGCGACACGCTGCTGATCGACGTCTGGCAGCTGAACACCCCGATCGAGAGCCGCACGGTCGACACGCACGTGAAGCGCCTGCGCGAGAAGCTCGGGCCGGCGGCGAGCTACATCCGGACGGTGCGGGGGATCGGGTATCGGTTCGCTGAGTCGCCGGACGAGCCCATGGAGTAGCGTCGCCGCCGAACCCACGACGGGGCGCGCGGAGTTCACGTCTGTGGCACGCGGAATTCACACGCGGCGGTCACGCTTCGACATGGCTCGTGACGACCGCTTCGCCAGCTCCGACCTCGGCCTCTGGATCGTCGTGGTGTGGGCGTTGATCGCTGCCTTCGCCGGCACGCAGGCAGCCGAGCGCTCCGGCGAGGCCGGACGCGCCGACGTCGCCGCTCGCTGACCCGCCTCCCGCGCGCCTCGCGAGAATTCACCGTGAGGTCGCGGGCGCGTCATCCGCCTGCCCCTTGCGCGACCAACACTTCGCGCATGACAGATCCGATCGAACTGGCCGCCATGAGCGCGGTCGCCGCGTCCGGCGCCATGTACCTGACCATGATCACCTGGACGGAGCTCGCGTGACCCGGATCGCCCACCTCACCGATCTGCACCTGCTCGAGCGCGCACCCGGTGATCGCGACGCGCGCGACCGGCTGCGGCTCTCCTTCTTGACGCTGGGTCGGCCGATCGACGCCGAGCTCCATCGTGTCCGCTTCGCCGCGGCACTGCGCAAGGCGCGTGCGGCTCGCGCCGAGCACCTCGTGATTTCGGGCGATCTGACCGAGGACGGAGCCCCTGCGCAGTTCGAGGTGCTCGCCGAGGTGCTCGCCGAGTCTCGCTGGTCGCCCGACGAGGTAACCCTCGTCCCCGGCAATCACGACGCCTACCAGCTCGCAGACGCGTGGAGCCGTGCGCTCGAGGGTCCGTTGGCGCCATACCGCCGGACGAGCGCGCCCGGGACCGTCGTCGAGATCGAGGGCGCGACGATCGTCGCTGTCGCGACCACGATCGACCAGCACTGGATCCGCGCTGCGGGCCGCGTCGGCGAAGACCAGCGCGCGACGCTCGGCGACGTGCTGGCGCTCGAGGAGCGCCGCGGTCGCGCCGCCGTGGTCGCCATGCACCATCCGCCGATGCCGTGGGGGCTCAGGCTCGGCTTCATCGAGGGGCTCCTCGACGTCGACAAGGTCACGCCGATCCTCCGAGCGAGGCGCAACGCGCACGTCCTCTGCGGGCACATCCACCGCTCCGGCGACCATCGGCTCCGTCCCGAAGACGACGCGCGCATCTTCGTCGCCGACGCGGTGGTGGACCACCCCTCGCCGCTGCGCCTGTACGAGGCCTGCGCCGGCCGGCTGCGGCCGATCGACGATGCGCTGCAAGCCGCGCTCGGCTCGCCGGCGTTCACCTGAGCGCTCCCGTTCGCGCTTGCGCTGCGTCGCGCCTCCGCCGACGATCGGGTCCCGATGGGGAAGAGCAGCGCGACGATCCTCGCCCTGGTGACGTCTGCCGCGCTCGCGCCGTACGGCTGCGAGCCCAGACTGCGCGGCGGCGCGCCGCCCGGCGTTCCCCCGACCTCGTCGGTCGCGGCGGGCGTCGCACAGTCGTCGGCGTCGCCTTCGACCGCGCTCGCGACGACGGGCGAGCCGTCCACGATCGTGTCGCCTACGCCCGTCACGCCCACGGTCACGACCACGCCCGTCTCGCCGTCGCCCATCAGCGCGTCGATCGCGCTCACGCCGCAGCCACCCGCGCTCTTGTCGTTCGAGCTGCCGTGGCTCGGCACCAAGCGACGCGAGGTGCTGCGCATCGAGCCGCGCGCGCGCACGCTGTCGGTGACGGAGGCGATGATGCAGAAGGCGTCGCTCGTCTCGGGGCCGCGGCTCGTCTTCCTCAACCGACACGGCGGGGCCTTCACGCCCGGCGCGTCGAACGCGAGCGCGAACAAGTCCTCGCTGCTCGACAAGCCGACCGTCATCCCTCCGTATGAGAAGGGCGACGCTTCGTGGAAGAAGGTCGCCGCCTGCGTGCGCGCGCAGTTCACGCGTTGGAACGTGCAGCTCACCGAGGAGGATCCCGGCACGGGCTCGCACGTCGAGGTCGTGGTCGGCGGGCACCCGTCGTTGCTCGCGATGGACGCGCGCGTGGGCGGGGTCGCGCTGATGGTCTCCGACTGCTCGGTGAACGACGACTCGGTCGCGTTCGTGTTCTCGAAGACCTACGGCAAGAGCGAGCAGCAGGCGGAGTGCGAGACGATCGCGCACGAGCTCGGTCACGTCCTCGGGCTCGACCACGAGCTCCACTGCCCCGACCCGATGACCTACCTCGAAGGGTGCGGCGCCAAGGTGTTCCGCGACTCGGCGGTCGCGTGCGGCGAGAGCAAGGTCCGCCCGTGCGCGTGCGCGCCGCTGCAGAACTCCGTCGCGGTGCTCGACAAGAACGTCGGCCTCGCTTCGGCGTCGACGCCGCCCGTCGCAATGCCGCCTGCTCCGACGACGACCGCGCCACCGGCTCCGACGACGACCGCGCCGCCCGCGCCGACCGGCACACCACCGAAGAAGGGAGACGGCAAGGGCCCGAACGTCTCGCTGCTCGCGCCCGCCGCTGGGTCGCAGCTCGCGAGCGGCTCGCAGGTCCTCCTGCTCGCGCGCGTCGAGGATCCGGACGGCGTCGCCAGCGTGGTGCTCCGCTGGCGCATGGGCGCCGAGGTGACCCAGATCGATTGCGCCGCGCCGGCGGCTGGCGTGACCTGCAGCTCGCTGTTCGGGACCTGGGCGTTCCGCCTCCCGTCGGGCAAGGGCACCCGCGCGTGGTCGATCCGCGCGACCGACAAGCAAGGCAACCAGACGGTGTCCGAAGAGCGCGAGCTGCGCCTGTCCGACGACGGCAAGACGCCCGCGCCACCGACCGGAGCGCCGATCCCGCCCGCCCCTACCGGCACGCCGTCGGCGCCGACGCTAGAGGCGACGCTCGTCCAACCGGACGCTGGGAAGATCTATCGCTGGGGAGAGACGGTCGCCGTCCGCGTCACGGTGAATGGTGTGGCCAACGCGGTGCAGATCGTCTGGCGCTCCGCGTTCGGAGACGAGATCCAGCCGCTGACCAAGGGCGAAGGAGACGCGTGGAACGGCAGCTTCGTCGTGCCGAAGCTATCGCTGCCCGGTCCCCGGGCCCTGCGGGCGATCGTGCAGGGGCCGGCGGGGGCAACGGTCGAGACGCCGGGGAAGACGGTGACGTTCGTGCCCTGATGCGTGCGCGCGACGACGCCAAGCGGGAACGATGGCCATGTGGCGGCGCGATCTCGCGCGAGTCGACGGCGCCCCTTCATCATCACGCCGTGCCGAGGCGAGGCGCTCGAGCGAGCCCCTTCACGACGAGCCACAGGGTGGCAGCGACAGTTGAAAGCCGACGCCTCGGACCGTACGGAGGCGAACCCGCGCTGCGCGGAGCTTCGTGCGCAGCCGGCCCATCATCACGTCGACGCTGCGCGTGTCTTCTCCCTCGTCCCTCGACCAGACGTCGCGCAGAAGCTCCGCGCGCGTGCGCACGCGCTCCCTTCCGTCGAACAAGTAGACGAAGGCCTTCCACTCCATGGCCGTGAGCGCGACCTCGCGGCCCTCGACCCAGAGGCGATGCGCGTCCCGTTCGAGCCGGAGTCCGCCCCACTCCTCGGCCTCGGGCAGCGGCCTCGCGCGCGGCTGTCGACGCCGGAGGATGGCGCGGATCCGGAGAAGCAGCTCGCGTGTGCTGAATGGACGGACGACGTAGTCCTCCGCACCCTGCTCGAGGCACAGGACGCGATCGGACTCGGCGTTGCTCGCCGAGACGAAGACGACCGGGACGTCACCACCTGCCTGGATCGATCTCAACTCGCGGCACACGGCCAACGCGTTTCGATCCGGTAGCTTCGCATCGAGGATGACGAGATCATGTGCGACTGCGGAGGCGGCGCTCAGCGCGGTCGCGCCGTCGCTGACCCAGCTCACGTCGTACCCCTCCGCCCGCAGCGGCTCGAGCACCTGTCGTTGATCTGCCTTCGGGAGGACGATGAGAAGACGCGCCACCTCAGGGTGGCGTACCGCTCGGCCGTTACGCGCGCGTGACGAAACCGTGATGATACCGCCGCTGAGATGCCGGGGCGCCGGCCGCCCGAGCCTCGACGAAATCGAGGCGACGCATGGCCGCCCGTTTACGAGAACGTCACGAGGAAGGCACCGAGTGCGCGCGCTACGCGCCGTAGGCTCGAGTGCATCGCGCGCGATGGTCACCACCGGTGGCTCACCACGAAGCGCGCCCTCCCCGACCATGCTGAAGACCCACTACGCCGCCTTCGCGGCGATCGCGCTCGCCGCTGGCTCGTACGTGGTTTCCATCGGCTGTGACGACACGGCGAACATCTCGAAGTCGGCGCCCGCCACGGCTCAGGACGAGATCGCGGCCGTCACGGCCGAACAGCAGCCAGAGCACGAACGGCACCTCCCCCCCGATCGCCGCGACGGCGACTATCGCTGCGAAGAGCTTCGCGCCGGCCGGAAGCAGCAGGTTGCCGACGCCGTTCAGCCCGTAACCGGCTGATGCGAGCAGCATCAGGACGCCCAGCGCGCGCGGGAAGGTACCGGAGCGATAGAGCAGCACGCCGAGCAGCGCGCAGTGAAGCGCGAAGAGCACCTCCCAGACGTGCACGCCGAGGGCTTTGACCTCGAGCGCGGAGAGCGCGAGCGCGCGCACCTGGACGGCTTCGAGCCCCGCCGGCGCCGCCCGGAGCAGATGCAGCGCGGCGAGCGCGGGGAGCAAGTTGACGGCCTGGACGACGGCCATCGCGAGCCTCGCGAAGGCAGCCGTGAGCGCGATCGGCCTGCTGACCCGCTTCAGCAACACGTAGAGCGCGGCGGTGAGCGCGAGCTCGGAGAGCACGATCGCGGAGTCGCTCACCAGGCCCAGGCGGAACAGCGTCTCCGACGAGAGCAGTCGGTCGGCCGTCGCTCCGGCGTCGCCGGGCACGACGATCACCGACGGGACGTACATCATGCTGAACGGCCCGCAGAACGTGGGGATCAGGTACAGGAGCCCGGCGATCCTCGCGAGGCGCACGGGAGCGATGTGGCTCGGTTCGTTCGTCAAGGCGCGCTCCATCCGCGAAGGCGTCGTCCCCGACGCCCGGTACGTCACACTCCCATGCGCCGCCGCACGAGTCCTCGCCGAAGTTCGCCGACGTGGTATGCGGGAATGCATGGATTGGCGACGGGTCGAGTTCGACTGGAACCATGTGCGAGCGTTCCTCGTGACCGCGGACGAAGGCTCGTTCTCGGCCGCCGCGCGCGTGCTCGGCAGCGCACAGCCCACGCTCGGTCGTCAAATCGCGGCGCTCGAAGCGCAGCTCGGGGTCACCCTCTTCGAGCGCGTCGGTCGAGGGCTCGCGCTCACGCCCACGGGCCTCGAGCTCGTCGAGCACGTGCGCACGATGTCCGAAGCCGCCCTTCGCGTGGCGCGTGTCGCCGCCGGCCAGGCGGTCTCGCTCGAGGGCCCGGTCTGCATCAGCGCGAGCGAGGTCGTCGCGGCCTACCTCCTGCCGCCGATCATCACGAGGCTGCGCGCGCGCCATCCCGGCATCACCATCGAGATCGTGGCCTCGAACGCGCCACAGGATCTGCGCCGCCGCGAGGCCGACCTCGCGATCCGCAACTTCCGGCCGAGCGAGCCCGACCTGATCGCGCGGAAGCTCGAGGACCTCCATGCATACCTGTACGCGACGCCGAAGTACCTGCGGACCCTCGGCAAGCGCCGCACCCGCGAGAGCCTCTCACGCGCGAGCTTCATCGGCTTCGACCAGACCGACAAGTTCCGCGACGGCCTCGCCGCGGCGCTCGGTCTCGCGCTCGCGCCCGAGAGCTTCCCGCTGATCTGCACGAACCAGCACGTCCAGTGGGCGCTGGTCCGCGAAGGAGCAGGCATAGGCATCATGATCGCCGAGGTGGGCGATGCCGAGCCGAGCGTGCGTCGCGCGATGAAGGACCTGCCCCCGATCGTCGTGCCGATGTGGTTGGTCACGCACCGCGAGGTGCGCACGAGCCGACGACTCCGCGTGGTCTCGGACTTCCTCGCCGCCGCGCTGCGGCGCGGTCGCACCGACGAACGCGCAGCCGGCGCGTGGAAGCGAGCTCACGATGGCACCGACCGTCCGGAGTGAACTGCGCCCGGCTCGGCCGAGCGCCGGTCCCGATTCGTCCGCCATCGCCACGCGATCACGGCGATGGCGATCGTGGTGGCGAGCTCGATGCTCGCGAAGAACAGGTAGTGCATGCTCGGCGTGCCCACGGTGAGCGACGCCGCGACGACCAAGGTCTTGAACAGCGCGGCGGCGAGGTTCGCGACGCGGTTCGGTCGAGGCGCGAGCACCTTCGCCAGGAGCGTCATCGCGATCGGGACCTCCATCATGGCGCCGGCCGCGAGGAGGAACGACCGGGTGATGTGGATCGGGCCGACCTGCCCCTGCACGAACTGGGGCAGGAGGATCGGGTCCATCAGGCTGATCACGTCGGCGTAGAGGTAGTTGAACATCACGAAGACCCAGAGCGCCGAGAGCAGCGCGCGCGGGTCGTCAGGCTTGGGCGACTTCGAATCGGGGCTCATGGGGGCACCTCTCGACCTCCAACATGGACGCTCGTTCGCGTTCACGCATCGATTGAATTCGCCCACCGGCCGTGCAAATTTGCACGGGTGCAATGGGATGATCTCCGCTTCGTCCTCGCGCTCGCGCGGCATCGGTCGCTGAGCGCGGCGGCGAAGTCGCTCGATGCGACGCATACGACCGTGTCGCGTCGTCTTCGCGCCCTCGAGACGTCGCTCGGCGTGCGGCTCTTCGACGCGACGCCCGACGGTTACGTCGCGACGGCGGCGGGTCAGCACGTCGTCGAGCTCGCCGAGCGGACCGAGACGCAGATCCTCGCGGTGGAGGCGCGCGTGCTCGGGGGCGATGCACGGCTGCACGGCAAGCTGCGCGTGACGACGATGGACATCTTGTTCCGCCGCTACCGGGACGCGTTCTCGTCGTTCCTCGCGCGCTATCCCGACGTCGAGCTGACCGTCACCTGCACCGATCACGAGGCCTCGCTCACGCGACGCGAGGCGGACGTCGCGCTGCGGATGACGAACACGCCGCCCGAGCTCCTCGTCGGGCGCAAGATCGGCCGGGTGGAGTTCGCGGTCTACGGCAGCCGCGACCTCGTCGAGCGCGTCGGCGCGCGCGCTCCCTACGCGGCGTTCCCGTGGCTGCACTGGGACGAGCGCCTGAACGCACGCTGGCTCGACGCGTGGCTCGCGCAGAACGCGCCGGGTGCGCGGATCGCGATGCGGGTCGACATGAGCTCCCTCGCGCTGCGGGAAGCGATCGTCGGGGGGCTCGGCGTGCACTTCCTCGCGATCTCCGAGGGCGACGCCGAGCCCGGCCTGCGCCGCATCGGCCCGATCGCTCGCGCACACGCCCGCGACGTGTGGCTCCTCACGCTGCCAGCCCTGCGCCACTCGAGCCGCGTCCGAGCGTTCATGGATCACATGGCCGAGGCGGCTGGAGCTCGGTCGTCGCCACGGAAGCCGCGGGCAACGTCTCGGTGATCCCAATCCCGCGCTGTTGGCGCATCACCGACGATGGTCGGGCCCTCGCGGGCTCAACGCCATGGATCACCCGCGGGCGCGCCACCGTCCGGGGGGGCGCGCCGCGAGCCAAGCGCCACGACGGTGCTGCTCGCCAAGAGCGCGAGCGCGATGGGCGCCCATCGAGCGCGTTCCCCGGCGCTGGGCGTGATCAGGTTGAGCACGCTACCGACCGCCGCTACCGCGACGACCACCCACACGAGCCATCGAGCGGCGCGGGACCAGCGAGGCAGTGCGAGGCCGGCGCGCGACAGAACGACCCCGATCATCGAGGCAATGAGGACGGATTGGACGATCGCGGCGACGCGCATCGGCGCGGGGAGGCGCCCCGGAAACGCGCCGCCCATCGCGAACGCGCCCCAGGGTGCGCCCGCAGCGAGCGCCAGCTGGAACGCGATCACGAAGGCAGACGCGACCGCGTAGATCACGGCCGCGACGCGCGTCACGATCGCGGGGTTCCTTCCGCGAGGCATGCTCGACTCGACGGTCATGCTACCGGGATCGGCAGTCCGCGGTGTGAGGTTCGTGTGACGCGGCTTGCGGCGCGAGCCCCGCAGCTCACCAGTGAAGCTGCAGGCGGCCGTCGCGGAGCGGCTCGCCGACGCCGGTCGCCTCCTCCGCGATCGTCGTCAGGATCCCCGTCAGCGGGCGGGCGACCGGATCGCGTCCGAACGCGAAGCGCTGAGTGCGTACGATCGCCAGATACGCGCGGTTCAGCGCGAGCGCCCGCGCGCGCGAGGGGGCGACGATGGCGGCGAGATCGTGCGACAGGGCTCGCAGCCTGGCCTCGTCGAGGGTGCCGCCGGGAAAGAAGCGCCCGAGGAGCTCGTCGTTCGCACGGAAGTCGTCGCCGCCGCCGGCCCTGCGGAAGTACTCGAGAGTCTCCGGCTCGGTGCGACCGCGCTGCGGCGCATCGGCCATCCCGCGGAGGTCCTGCCAGCGATAGCCGTCGCGTCCCGGCACCTTGCGCGCGAGCGAGAACGTCGAATCGACGGTCACACCCAGCGACGTGTGACAGCCCATGCAGAAGCGATGCTCTTCCTCGGTCTGCAGGCGAAGACGCCCGCTCGCGTCTTCGATCCAGCCCTGGAGCTGCCATCCGAACGCGTTCTTGAGGCCGGCGGTCGGTGAACCGGCGTAGACCGGGACCTTGCCCTCGTCTTTCTCGTCGGCTTCCTTCTCGTAGGCGCGCTGTCTGCCCCAGGCGTCGACGCCGTGCGCCTTCTTCGCGTAGCGGACCTCCTTCATCCGTTTCGAGAGGAGGTTCGGCGCGTCGGGATCGAGGTAGCGGACCGTGTGCAACAGCTCGATACCGATCGGGAGCACGAGCCGCTCGACCGCGATCCCGTGGGCGCCCCCGACGTAGCTCGCAGGCAGGTTCGCCTCGCCGCGCGCGACCCGCTCGAGGATCGCGAAGTTCTCGATGAGGTGTCGCCGCGACGGGACGCCTGCTTCGTCCGTCGCGAACGACTTCGGCAGGCGGACGAAGACGTCGCCGGCGCTCCCGTTGGTCGGCCAGAAGGCGCCCGGGAACGGCTTGTAACGGATCGCTCGCCAGGCGCTGCCGTCGCGCGCGAAGCCGTCTTCGTCGAAGCCCGCCGCGAAGTCGAGATCGGGGACGAAGCCCTCGAAGGCCGCGCCCCGGAGAGACTCGCGAAGCGGGTCGTAGTTGTCGCAGCGGATCCAGGCGAGCAGGTCGTCATCACCGATCGTGACCTGCGGCGGAGGATCGAAGAGGTTCCTCCAGTGGTTCTCCCGCGCGAAATCGGAGAAGGAGTAAGTCGTCTGCAGATCCGCGTCGACGAGCGTGTTCGGAGGCTCGCCCGCGGTGTGGCAGGTCCAGCACGTGTTGCTCTTGCCGGTGAGCTTCGCGTAGCACTGCGGCGGGACGTTGGCCTCGACGTTGCGCGTCTTGCCGGCTGAGGCCCTCGCTTCGGCCGTAGGATCCCACGGCGGACGAGCGCTCGCGGACGCGGTCGGTCTGCGCGTCGAGATGGACGCCCCGGCGGCCGCCGCCGAGACGATGACGAAGATCGCGATCGGCCAGCGCCGCCGGGGGTCCATCGTGCTTCCTCCCTGGGTGCGCGCGATCAGCGCGAAGGCCAGCTGCTGAAGGTGTCCTCGCCCGGGTGCTGCACGTCGAAGAACAGGGTGCGCATGTCGGACGAGAACGCCGGACCGGTCGCCTCGGAGTCGCTCGGGCCGGCGACGATCCGGAAGGCCATCCCGAAGGTCGCGGTCTTGCCGCTGGGAGCCGTCTTGTGCGCCGGATCGACGTCCAGGTAGTACAGGCCGTCGGCGGTCTTGGCGGCTCCGAAGGCGCCGTCGGTGCCGAACCACACGCCGCCGTCTTTGTCGATCATGAGGTTGTCGGGGTTCGCGGTGCCCATGGTCGACCCGGTCGACGTGCCCTTCCACACCCGGAAGAACTTGAACGTCGTCGAGCTGCCTGGCGTGCTCGGAGCAGACTCATCGATGGCGAAGATCGAACCGACCCTGTCGGGGCGGACCTTGGACTCCGCGTCGAACTTGCTCGGGTCGAACAGCTTGCCGGACTGATCGAGCGCGGTCTTGCGGTTGTGGTTGGTGAACGCGACGTAGATCCGCGGCCTGCCACTCGGGTCCTTGGGGTTCCACTCGATGTCCTCGGGACGATTGAGCTCCATCACGCCGACCTTCGCGCTCGCGGTGAACAGCGCGCGTCTGACGTCGAGATCGGTCGGGAACCCCGCGAGGCCGTTCCACGACTTGTCCTTCAGCGCCTCGCCGACCGTCTTGGTCGCCGCGCCGAGCGCGGCCGCGTTCGGTGCGACGTCGGCGGAGTCGACGCCGAGCTTGATCCACCGCCCGGTTCCGGGCGCGTCCTCGGTCGGCGCGCCCCCGCCCACCAACGTGTCGCCGGTCAGGTTGTCGAGCCCTGCGAAGTGCGCGGCGTACACCGAGCCCTCGTCGAGCAGGGCGCGGATCTGCGCCTTGGTCATCCCGGTGGTGTAGACGTTCTTGCTGACGAACTTGTAGATCCGCCCGCCGCGGCGATCGTCGCTCGCGTAGAACACGATCGGCTCGTTCGGGAGGAGCTTCCAGTCGGCGTCGGTGACGAAGGCGGCGTTCTCCCAGCGGGCACGACCGAGCGCGCCGAGCTTCTTGTGGCCGTCGCCCGAGGCCGTCTTGCCCTCGTACTCGTCCGGAGCCTTGCCGGGATCGATCTCGACCATCCACCCGTAGCCGTCCCTTGCGTGGCGTGCGTTGGCCTCCGGCGTCCGACCGAACTCGCCCGCCGTGCTCGGCGAGTAGACGAACGCGACGTTGCCGCCCGGATCTGCGCCGGCGCCGACGACGAGCTTCTGGTCGCTGGTCCAGAAGCCCTCGAGATCACCGTAGTAGTCCTGCACGTTCTCTTCGGCGGAAAGGATCGTTCCCCACGGCGTCTGGGCTCCCGAGCAGTTGCCGGCGATGCCGGGGACCACGTTCGCGGGCAGCGCCGCCCCGAGGTCCGTCTTCTCGGGTGCCGAGAGGGACGCGCCGGTGAGCCGGGTGAGCGTGGCGCTCGTCGCATCGTAGCGGACGTTGCTGGCACCGCGATCGAGCGTCCACTCGCCGCTCGAAGGATCTCGCACCACGTGGATCCACGAGCCTCCGACCTCTCGCTTCGATCGCTCGACGTAGCGCGCGAGATCGGTATCGCTCCAGCTGTTGCCGCGCGGATCTCCTTTGATCAAGCCCCACCACGCGAGCTGCTCCGCGAGGAACGCCGACTGGCCGAGCGGCGCGGTGGTCGCGGTCGGCGGCGTGCCGGACACGTATTCGTGGTTCGCCCACATCCAAGCGGCATCGCCGCTTCCGTTCCACTGCGGCGGGGCGCCGGCCGTCGAGCTCCAGCCGTCACCGAAGTACGCGAGGTAATCTGCGTTCGCGCCGAAGCGTGGCGCGCCCGCGCTCGAATCCCACTTCAGGGGATCGAGCCACGACACCACCACGTTGATCGAGAGCCCGGTGATCGCGCGGACCGTGTCGGTGGTCGCGTGGGCGAGCGGAAACTGCACGCCGGCGGGGAGTGTCCCTGCGCCGTACTGCGCGACGCGCGCCTTCACGAACTCCGCGACGTTCTTGGCGCCCGTGCCGCCGTCGTCGAGGAACGAGAGCGCGACCAGCGACGATCGCGGATACCGCGCGTCCGGCGCGCTCTTCGCGCCGGGCCCGGTCACTCCGCTGGCTCCGGTCGGACCGGCCGCGCCGTCGGTGCCGCTCGGCCCCGCGGGTCCCGTCGCGCCCGGCGCTCCAGGCTCGCCCGTCGCACCCGGCGCACCCGTCGCGCCAGTCGCTCCGCTCGCCCCGTCGATGCCGTCCTTGCCGGAGCAGCTCACTGCAAAGGCGCTCATCGAGAGGAGCGCGGTGAAGAGATGACGTTTGCTCATGTGCCTGTCTTCCTCCGAGGCGCGGACGATGGAGGCTTCATGTGTCGGACCTGCGCGAGGTCGGTGAACACTCGGTGCCGATTGGGTGCTCCACAGATCCTGCACAAGTCGAGGATCATGGCGCGCACGTGACGACGCGAAGTCGGAGTTGTGCCGCTCGACGGGCGACGTGGCGCTCGGCGACCACGATCTGTCGCCTGCGGCCACGGTCTGCGGCCGGCCGAGACGTCACCCTCTCGGCATGTCGACGCTGCACAAGCCCTCTCTCCTCGTCGCTCTCGCGCTCGCAACCACCCTCACCGGCGCCGCACGCGCCGAGCCGGTCCCGGCCGCACCGTCGCCCCAGCCGTGGCGATGGGGCGGATTCGTCGAGGACGATCTGGGCGTTCTCCTCATGTCCGGCGGCGTGGGCCTGTTCGCCGGGCCCACGTACGGCCCGCTGCGCGCCGGGGCCGGGTTCTACCGCTTCGACTCGCCGTTTCGCGCGCTGAGCGGCGCGCCCGAGGGGTTCGAGCTGAAGGTGGATGCCATCCTGGCGGGCGACCTGACCTGGCACTTCGCGAGCGACCGCATCGAAGGACCGTACGTGAAGGCCGTCGTCCAGGCGAAGAGTCAGCGCGTCGAGAACCTCGAGAGCGGCGCGCGCCGATCGCTGTCGTCCTTCCTGGTCGGGCCGGAGATCGGCTGGACGATCCGCGTGCGCGGAGGGCTGTACCTCGCACCGCGCCTGGGCGCGCTCTACTACGCCGTGAGGCCGCAGGGGCCCGACAATCGGCCGGTCGAGATCGGCGGCAAGCCGTACGACAACGACCACCACAAGACGTTCGATCTCTACGCGACGCTGGGGATCGGCTATGCGTTCTGAGCGCGGTGCCGACCCGGACGGTCATGAACGCAGATGCCCGCTACACCGTCGCGAGTGCGAGCGTCCTCGCCCTCGTCCGGTTCGCCGATGCGCGCGGTCTCGGCACGGGTGACCTGCTGGCCCGCGCCGGCGTGAGCGGGGCCGATCTCGTGGACGTCGACGGCCGCATCGGGCAGGCAGCCTACAACAAGCTCTTCGAGGCGCTGACGGATCGGAGCGGCGACGCCGACTTCGGCCTCCATTTCGCCGAGTCGTCCAGCCCCGACGCGTTCCACGTCGTGGGGCAGCTCGCGATCCGAGCGGCCACCCTCGGCGAGGCCCTCGACCGCGTCGCGCGCTACTCCCGCATCGTCCACGACGCGGGGCGCGTGGAGGTCGAGCGATCGGGTGACACGCTGGTGGTCCATCCCGGTTGTCGCGGCCTCGCGCACGACGTGCCGCGCCAGGTCGCGGAGTACTCGGCCGCCTCGCTCGTCGTCGTCGCTCGGCGCATCACGCGCGCGGCGATCGCTCCGGCCCGCGTCGGGTTCCGGCACGCACGACCCGCGTCGATCGGCGAGCACCGGCGGGTTTTCGGCATCACCCCGATGTTCGGCGAGCAGGAGACGACGGTTGTCTTCGAAGCGGCCACCGCCGATATCCCGATCGCCGGCGCCGATCCGACGCTCTCGAGCTTGCTCGAGCACCTCGCTCGGGGTCTGCTCGAGAGACTGGGCGAGGACGACGATCTCGTCGCGCGCGTGCAGACCGAGATCGCCAAGCACCTCGAGCGCGGCGCTCCGGATCTCGACGCGCTGGCGCGTAGGCTCGGGATGAGCGGTCGCACCTTGCAGCGCAGGCTGGCAGCGTTCGAGACTACCTTCCAGGAGGTCGTCGATTCCGTACGGCGGCGATGCGCCGAGCGGTACATCCGCGACGCGCGACTCTCGCTGCACGAGATCGCGTTCCTCCTGGGCTTCTCCGATCCGAGCAACTTTCATCGCGCGTTCCGTCGTTGGTTCGGCGTGACACCCGCCCAGCTCCGACGCGGCGAGCGGTCGTAGAACCCCGCGTGCGGGCACTCGTCGACGCTGTCGGCCTGGTCTCGCTGCCGTCCCCCGCCGGGATCATGACGTTCCATCACCACCCTCGGTGAACACTCGGTGCCGATTGGGTGCTCCACAGATCCTGCACAAGTTGAGGATCATGGCGCGATGGTGACGACCCTGAGCCGGTTGGCCGCGCCCATCGTCGTCGCCGGACGACGCAGTCTTCGATGTCGCGGACAGTTCGCTAGGTCGACGCGCGGACTACACGACGAAGACGCATGCTGCGGGGGCCATGTACGATCACGCTCTCGCGTGCCCGCGCTGCCGCTCGGCCACCATCTTCACCGCCGACTCGACCTACCCGCGCCGGTGCGCGCGCTGCGACGCCATCCTGAGCGTGACCGGTGCAGCTCCTCGGCGACGGTGAGCTCGAGGTTTCAGACGCCGAGCTCGATCTCCCGGTCGCCGCCTCGCCCTGATCAACGGTGCGCGTGCGCGCCGCCAACGGTCCGCGCGCGGCTCCGCGTCGCGGCGCTCGGGCGGCGTCAGCCGGCGTGACAACCGGGAAACATCTTCGCGACGACGGACGGCAGGCTCGCTGGCGCGCGGCCCGTCGTGCTTGGCTGCGGCTCAATGGACGCCGCCATCCACGAGCGAAGTGACCGCTCGCAGTTCGTGTTCCCGTTGTCGCTCATCGTGATCGCGGCCGCGATCGTCGCACTGCTCGTCCACCGAATCGGGCCGCCGCCGAGCGGGGAGACGCCGACGATCCTCCCCTTCGCCGGGTAACCGATTTCGCGTTCGCCTGCGCGTCCGCGTCGGCGTGTGGTAACTACTCGCCACCCCGATGCCCCTCTGGACGGCCGCCATCCTCGGGATCGTCGAGGGGCTCACCGAGTTCCTGCCGATCTCCTCGACCGGCCACCTCATCCTGGCGGCGCACCTCCTCGGGCAGCACGACGAGGCCGCGAAGTCGTTCGAGATCGTCATCCAGCTCGGGGCGATCCTCGCGGTGCTCGTCCACTTCCGAAGGCTCCTCGCGCTGCGCGTCGCGGGGCTCTTCCGCCGTGATCCGGCGTCGCTGCGGCTGCTCTGGGTCATCGTCGCGGCGTTCCTGCCGACCGCGGTCGCGGGGCTGCTCCTGCGCAAGGTGATCAAGCGCCACCTCTTCGGTCCGTGGCCGGTGGCCCTGGCGCTCATCGTCGGCGGTGTCGTGATGATCGCCGGCGAGATCGCGCTCGCGCGTCGTCCGCGCCAGGAGCTCCACGAGCTCGAGGCGGTGACCCCGCGCCAGGGGTTCGTCATCGGCGTCGCGCAGTGCTTCTCGCTGTGGCCGGGGACCTCGCGGGCGATGACCACGCTGCTCGCCGGCCGCTTCCTCGGCCTCGATCCGCGCACGTCGGCGGAGGTGTCGTTCCTGCTCGCGATCCCCGTGCTCGGCGCGGCGACCGCCCTCGATCTCTACAAGGACGGAAGGGCTCTCCTCGCGACCAGCGACGCGCGCGCCGCCCTCGCCGTCGGGTTCGTCACCTCGTTCGTGGTCGCCTGGGTGGCCATCGGGTGGTTCCTCGGCTTCCTGCGCAAGCGCGGCCTGCAGGGGTTCGGGTGGTACCGCATCGCCCTCGGAATCGCGGTCTTCCTGCTGATCCCGCGGCCTTGATTACCCCCGGCTTCCCGCTTAGGGTCGCGCCGCGCCGAGGAGGCCGTCATGTTCGGCAAATCCAAAACCGACGACCTGTTCTTCAATGCGTTCGTGCAGCACGGGAGGTCGACGCTCGAGGCTGCCAAGCTCACGCGCTCCCTGTTCGACGAGCTCGAGAACGCGAACGATCTCGCGCGGGCCATCTCCGAGGCGGAGCACGTGGGCGACAAGATCACTCACGAGACGATCAAGCGCCTCCACGAGACGTGGATCACCCCCTTCGATCGCGGCGACATCCACGCCCTCATCGCCCGCATGGACGACGTGCTCGACCTCACCGAGGCCGTCGCCGAGCGCGTGGTGCTCTTCGAGATGAAGAACGCGCAACCCGACGCGAAGGAGCTCGCCGATCTCCTCGTCAAGTGCTGCGAGGCGATCGTCCGCGCGACCGAGCTCCTGCCGAACCTCAAGCAGTCCAAGGAGCTGCTCGATCTCTGCGTGCAGATCGGCAAGTACGAGAACGACGCCGACACCGTGTACCGAAGGGCCATCGCGGCGCTGTTCAAGCCAGGGAGCGACCCGCTCGAGGTCATGAAGTGGCGCGACATCTACGACGCCCTCGAGACCGCGACCGACCGATGCGCCGACGTCGCGAACGTGATCGAAGGGGTCGTCCTGGAGTTCGCCTGAGATGGTCGCCCTCATCGCGATCATCACGCTGGCGTTGGTGTTCGACTTCATCAACGGCTTCCACGACGCCGCGAACTCCATCGCCACCATCGTGTCGACGCGCGTCATGTCCCCGCGCGCCGCGGTGCTCTGGGCCGCCTTCTTCAACTTCGTCGCGTTCCTCGTCTTCGAGACGCACGTCGCCGGCAACATCGCCAAGGGCGTCACCCCGGGCGTGGTCACGCTGTCGCTCGTCGCCTCCGGGCTGGTCGGCGCGATCGTCTGGAACCTGATCACCTGGTACTACGGCCTGCCGTCGTCGTCGTCGCACGCGCTGCTCGGCGGCATCGCCGGCGCCGCGATCACCAAGGCCGGCTTCGGCTCGCTCGACGCGCCGTTCTTCGCGAAGACGGCGCTGTTCATCGTGGTGTCGCCGGTGGTCGGGCTCATCCTCGGCTTCCTGCTGATGCACCTGGTGATGGCGATCTTCCGCAACTCCGCGCCGCGGAAGGTCGATCGGGGCTTCCGCTTCATGCAGCTGGTCTCCGCGTCGCTCTACTCGCTCGGCCACGGCGGCAACGACGCCCAGAAGACCATGGGCATCATCGTCGCGGCGCTGATCGCCACCGGCCACCTCGCCGCCGCCGAGAAGGGCAAGTCGCCGCACGTGCCGCTGTGGGTGGTCCTCCTCTGCCACGCGGCGATGGGCCTCGGCACCATGTCGGGCGGCTGGCGCATCGTCAAGACGATGGGCATGAAGATCACCAAGCTCGCGCCGGTCGGTGGGTTCTGCGCCGAGACGAGCGGCGCCGCCACGCTGTTCATGGCGACCGCGCTCGGCATCCCGGTCTCCACGACCCACACGATCACCGGATCGATCGTCGGCGTCGGCTCCACCCGCAAGCTCAGCGCCGTCCGCTGGGGCGTCGCCGGCCGCATCGTCTGGGCCTGGGTCCTCACCGTGCCGATGGCCGCCGGGATCAGCGCGCTCACCTACCTGCTCCTCCGCGCGTTCGGCGTCCCCGGCTGAGGCTCCGTGCGCGTGCGGGGGAGCGCCTCGACCTCGACCCGCGCGCGCCTGCGGGTCGCGATCGCGTGCGGCGTCGTCCTCGCGCTGTTCGCGGCCGCGTTCATGGTGCGCGTGCTCGACGCCGCGCGCGCGGGCGAAGGCGAGCGCGCGCTCTTCGATCTGGGGGTGCTGCTGGTGATCGGCGCGCTGGTGATCGGCGCGGCGATCGCGGTCGTCGCGTCGCACCTGACCATCGCGCCGGTCGAGGCGCTCACCGGCACGGCGCGCGCGATGCGGCGCGATCTCGGCATCCGCTCCCGCCTCAAGGGCGAGGACGAGGTGGGGCAGCTCGGCGAGGCGCTCGACGAGCTCGCCGCCTGGGTCGCGAGCGAGAAGCAGGGGCTCGAAGACGATCGCAACAGGTTGATCGCGATCCTCGAGTCGATGGGCGAGGGCGTCCTGGTGACGCGCGACGGCGTCGTCGTGCTGGCGAACGCGAAGCTGCGCGAGATGTTCCTCCTCGATCGCGCCATCGTCGGTCGCCCGCCGATGGAGGTGATCCGCGCGGCCGGCCTCGACGAGATCCTCGATCGGGCCGGCGAGTCGGACGAGGGAGCGTCGGGCGAGCTCGAGCTCGGCGGGCTGCGCCCGCGACGGGTGCTGGTGCGCGTCGCGCCCATTCGCGGGAAGTCGGAGCACGCGCCCGGCCTCGTCGCCGTGTTCAACGACGTCACCGAGCTCCGGCGGCTCGAGAGCGTCCGCCGTGACTTCGTCGCCAACGTCTCGCACGAGCTGCGCACTCCGATCCACGCGATCTCGTCGGCGGCCGAGACGCTGCAGGGCGGGGCGCTGTCCGATCCGGCGGCGGCCGCCGACTTCGTCGACATCATCCGCCGGCACGCGACGAGGTTGCAGCGCCTCGTCGAGGACCTGCTCGAGCTGTCGCGCATCGAGGCGCGCGAGTGGAAGCTCTCGATCTCGACCCTCGACCCCGTAGAGGTCATCGACTCTGCCATCGAGGTGGTCGGCGTCGCGGCGAGCCAACGCAACGCGAAGATCACGCGCGAGGGCGCGAACGTCCTTGTCCGCGCCGACCGCACCGCCCTCGATCACGTCCTCGTCAATCTCCTCGACAACGCGGTGAAATACGGCGGCGCCGAGCCGCAGATCGAGGTCAGCGTCCAGCGTGAGGGCGACCGCGTGCTCCTTCGCGTCCGCGACCACGGTCCCGGCATCGCGCCTCGACACCGTGTTCGACTCTTCGAGCGGTTCTACCGGGTCGATCCCGGGCGCTCGCGCGCCGCCGGCGGGACCGGGCTCGGGCTGTCGATCGTCAAGCACCTCGTCGAGCAGATGCAGGGGACGGTCGAGGTCGACAGCGCCGTCGGCTTGGGGACGACGTTCACGGTCGCGTTGCCCGCCGCCGAGCGCGACGGGCACGGCACGACCTGACGCGCGCGACGGTCTGACACCCAATCGTCACACAAGCGTCAAACCGGCGGCACGCATGTCGCTTAGGGTCCGCCCGTGGCGACGATCGAGCCGAGTCAGCGGAGCCCGGGCGGCGAGCCTCGGGCAGCCGTCCTCACGGCCGCGCCCTCGCCCAAGCTCGAGGTCCGCGGGCTCGACGTGTTCTATCGCGGCGAGAAGGGCGGCGAGACCCACGCGCTGCAGGACGTGACGGTCGACGTCTTCCCCCGCGAGGTGCTCGCGCTGATCGGCCCGTCCGGCTGCGGCAAGAGCACCTTCCTGCGCGTCCTCAACCGGATGAACGACACCATCCCGGGCGCGCGCGTCGCCGGCAAGGTCCTCCTCGAGGGCGAAGACATCCTCGCGAAGGACTACGACGTCGTGACGCTGCGCCGTCGCGTGGGGATGGTGTTCCAGCGCCCCCAGCCGTTCCCCAAGTCGATCTTCGACAACGTCGCCTACGGGTTGCGCGCGCACGGGCTCGCCGACAAGCGCGAGATCACGCGGCGCGTGGAGCAGGCGCTCGGACGCGCGGCCCTGTGGGACGAGGTGAAGGATCGCCTCGACGCCGCGGCGCTCGGGCTCTCCGGCGGTCAGGCGCAGCGCCTCTGCATCGCCCGCGCGCTCGCCGTCGAGCCCGAGGTGCTGCTGCTGGACGAGCCCACCAGCGCGCCCGATCCGATCGCCACCGCGAAGCTCGAGGAGCTGATCGCGGAGCTGAAGGCCGATCTCACGATCGTCATCGTCACCCACTCGATGCAGCAGGCGGCGCGCGTCTCGCAACGGACCGCGTTCTTCTACATGGGCCGACTGATCGAGGTCGGCGCCACCAAGCAGATGTTCACCCGCCCGAGGGAGACGCGGACCGAGGACTACATCACCGGAAGGTTCGGGTGATCGGATGGCGGGCAGGCACACCAGCGGCGACTTCGAGCTCGAGCTGCGAGAGATCCGCGCCCACCTCGTGGCGATGGGCGCGCGCTGCGAGCGGGCGGTGCAGCTCGCGCTCGCGGCGTTCCTCGATCGCGACTCCGCGAAGATCGCCGAGGTCTCCGGCCTCGATCAGAAGGTCAACCAGGACGAGATCGACCTCGACGACATGGCGCTGCGCGTCCTCGCGCTGCGGCAGCCGGTTGCCTACGACCTGCGCTTCATCGCCAGCACGCTGAAGTTCGTGACCGATCTCGAGCGCATCTCCGACGAGGCGGTGAACATCGCCGAGCGCGTCGAGACGCTGCAGAAGGCCACCACGGCGCCGCCCGTGTTCGACCTGCCCAGGATGGGCGAGCTCGCGCAGAAGATGCTGCGCGAGGCGCTCGACGCGTTCGTCGAGGGCGACGAGCAGCGCGCGCGCAAGGTGCTCACCGCCGACGACGACGTCGACGCGCTCTACGGGCAGACCCTGCGCGCCGCGCTCGCGTGGATGGCCGAGCACCCCAACGACATCCCGGCGGCGATGTGCGTCGCCTCCGCCGCGAAGTACCTGGAGCGGATCGCCGATCACGCCACCAACCTCGCCGAGCACGTGATCTTCCTCGAAAAGGGCGACGACGTTCGCCACCGCAGGAGCCCCTGATGATCTCACGCCGATCGATCCTCGCTGTCCTCGTCTCGGGCGTCTTCGTCGCCGCCGCCGCGGGCTGCACCCGGAGCGCGCCGCAGGGGGGCGGCGACGCCGGCGGGGGCGCGCCGTCCAAGCAGACGCTCACGATCAAGGGCAGCGACACGATGGTCCTCCTCGGCCAGCGCTGGGCCGAGACCTTCATGAAGGAGCACCCGGCGAGCTCGATCCAGGTCACCGGCGGCGGCTCGGGCACCGGCATCGCCGCGCTGATCAACGGCTCGACCGATCTCGCCAACAGCTCTCGTCCGATGAAGGACAAGGAGAAGGACGAGGTCAAGGCCAAGCGCAAGATCGACGTGGTCGAGACGAAGGTCGCCCTCGACGCCCTCGCGGTGTACGTCGCCGACGCCAACCCGCTGAAGGAGATGGACCTCGATCAGCTGGCGAAGGTCTACCTGGGCCAGATCACCAACTGGAAGGACCTCGGCGGCGCCGATCAGAAGATCACGCTCTACGGGCGCGAGAACAACTCGGGCACCTACGGCTACTTCAAGGAGCACGTGCTCGCGAACAAGGACTTCGCGCCGGCCGTGCAGACGCTCGCCGGGACGAGCGCCGTCGCCAACGCCGTCAAGGGCGATCCGTCGGGCATCGGCTACGGCGGCATCGCCTATGCCGCGGGCATCCGCCCGCTGAAGATCAAGAAGACCAAGGACGCGCCCGCGGTCGAGCCCAAGCTCGAGACCGCCAAGGACGGCTCGTACCCGATCAGTCGCTTCCTCTACGTGTACAGCGCCGGTGAGCCGCAGGGCCTCGCGAAGGACTTCCTCGCGTGGGTCGTCTCCGACGCGGGACAGAAGGTGGTGAGCGATGTCGGCTACTTCCCCCTCCCGAAGTGAGCAGGTGCCGCTCGCCGAGAGCGCGCCCCGCGAGGCTCGTGAGTCCGCGGCGCCCGCGTGGCGGCGCAGCCCGCCGCGCTGGCACGGAGTGGCCGAGGCCCTGATCAAGACGACCGCGCTCGTCGCCATCGTCGCCATCGTCCTCATCTTCGTGTTCATCGCGGCCGAGACGCTGCCGCTCTTCACCTCTCACGAGGTGCGCGCCGAGGTGACGCCGTCGACGATGGCGTGGAAGCAGACCTGGGGCGAGGCCGCCGCGCGTTGGTCGTGGCAGCCGGCGTCCGAGATCCCGAAGTACTCGATCGCCCCGCTGATCATCGGCTCGCTCAAGATCACCGTGGTCGCCGTGCTCGTCGGCGCGCCGCTCGGGATCCTCGCGGCGATCTTCACCTCGCAGGTCGCTCCGCGCTGGCTGCGCGAGATCCTCAAGCCGACCATCGAGCTGCTCGCCGGCATCCCCTCGGTGGTCATCGGCGTCTTCGCCCTCCTGGTCATGGCCACCTGGACGCACCGGCTCTTCGGCCTCGAGCACCGCCTCAACGCCGTCGTCGCAGGGTGCGCGCTGTCGCTGACGATCATCCCCTTGGTGTTCACGCTCGCCGAGGACGCGCTGTCGTCGGTGCCGAAGTCATTCGCCGACGCCTCGCTCGCGCTCGGCGCGTCGAAGATGCACACGGTGCTGCACGTGATGGTGCCCGCCGCGCTGCCGGGCATCGCCGCAGGCGTTGTGCTCGGGTTCGGCCGGGCGCTCGGCGAGACGATGATCGTGGTGATGGCGTCGGGCAACGCGGCGCTCGTCAGCTGGTCGCTCGGCGTGAGCACCCGGACGATCACCGCCACCATCGCGCAGGAGATGGCCGAGGTGGTGCACGGCAGCCCGCACTACGTGGTGCTCTTCGCGCTCGGCGCGGTGCTGCTGCTCTTCGCCTTCGCCACCAACGTGCTGGCGATGCGCATCGTCGAGAGCTTCCGTCGCAAGCGGGGTGGATCGTGAAGAAGGGCCGCGTGCGCGACGCCTCGCTGGTCGCGGCCACCGCGATCGCGTCGGCGATCGTCGTCGGCATGCTGCTGGTGATCCTCCTCGACGTGGTGCGGAGCGGCGCCTCGGTGATCTCCGGGACGTTCCTCACCGCCGCCCCGAGCGGCGGCATGCAGGCCGGCGGCGTCGGTCCGGCGATCTTCGGGACCGCCGCGCTGACGATCCTGATGACCGTCGCCGTGGTGCCGGTCGGCGTGATCACCGCCATCTGGCTCAGCGAGTACGCGAGGCCCGACTCGCGCCTCGCGCGCGCGGTGCGCCTCGCCGTCGCCAACCTGGCCGGCGTCCCCTCGATCGTCTTCGGCCTGTTCGGTCTCGGCTTCTTCGTGCAGACCATCGGGCGCGGGCTCGACAAGGCCGCCTACGGCGGCGTCGCGACGTACGGCAAGCCTGGCCTGATCTGGGCGGCGCTGACGCTGGCCCTCCTGACGATGCCGGTGGTGATCGTCGCGACGGAGGAGGCGCTGCGCGCGGTCCCGCGCGATCTCCGCGACGCGTCGCTCGCGCTCGGGGCGACGAAGTTCCAGACCACGTTCCAAGTCGTGGTGCCGCAAGCGATGGGCGGGATCCTGACCAGCGCGATCCTCGCGGTCAGCCGCGGCGCGGGCGAGGTGGCGCCGATCCTCTTCACCGGCGCGGCGTACTTCCTCGTCGAGCTGCCGACGCACCTGAACGATCAGTTCATGAACCTCGGCTACCACGTGTACGTGCTCGCCACGCAGTCGCCGGACGTCGACAAGACGCGCCCGCAGCTCTACGGCACCGTGCTCGTGCTGCTCGTGCTGACTTTCCTGCTCAACGTGGTCGCAGTGGTGATCCGAATTCGCACACGCAAGGCGCTCGCGTCGGCGCGCGCGTGAGGGCGAGCGGCGCGCGCGGTGACGCGGCGGTGACGAACGTGCGAGCGGACGGCAACACCGCCGGCGCGTCACGCAAACGTCGCGAACCCGTGTACTTGGCGTAACGCGCGCATGCGAAACACGGCGCGTGTCCTTCGAGGCGTTCACGCGCAAGTCGAGCAGCGGCGCGCTCCTCCAGCGGCGGGCCATCGCGTACTCCGCCGCGGCCTGCGTGCTCGTCGGGCTGGGCCTCGCATCGGCGAGCGCGCGCGGCGGGGCGGAGCCGCTCCCGGTGCGCGAGCCCGATCCGGTCGACGTCGTCTTCGAGGAGAAGATCGAGGAGGAGAAGCCGCCAGAGCCGGAGCCCGAGCCGCCGCCGGCTGCGCCCATCGACGTCCCGAAGCACGTGAAGATCAGCGCCGAGCCGCCGCCGCCGCCGCCGAAGGAGCCGGATCCCGACGTGAAAGCGAAGCTCGACGAGGCGGATCCGTCCACGGACAAGGGGGTCGCGGGCGGCGCGCACGGCGGCGATCCGGGCGGCGCCGGGACGACGCCGAAGAAGGAAGAGCCCCCGCCCTGCGGCGCGGAAGGCCAGGCGTGCTGCGCCGGCTCCTGCAAGGGAGGCCTCGTGTGCTCGAGCGCCAACGTTTGCAAGGCGCCGCCGCCGGCCCCGCCGCCCAAGCCGAAGGCGCAGCTCGTCTCCGAGGACGACACGCCGGCCAAGGGGCTCAGCACGCCGCCGCCGCCGTATCCCGCCGCGGCTCGCGCCGCCGGCGTGCAGGGCGCGGTCGTCGTTCGATTGACGATCGACGAGGGCGGTCAGGTCGTCGACGCGAAGATCGTGAAGGGCGATCCGAGCTTCGACGAGGTCGTGCTCCCGGCGGTGAAGACCTGGCGATACGAGCCGGCCCGGCACCAGGACGGCAAGCCTTTCCTCTCGACGAAGACGGTCAAGATCCCCTTCCGGATCAAGATGTAGGAGCTAACGATGAATTTCGATCTGAAGCACATCTGGCACGACATGGGCCTTCCGTCGAAGGTCGTCGCGCTCGCGCTCGTCATCATGGCGCTGATGTCGCTGGGCGTGCTCTTCGAGCGCCTGATCTTCCTGCTCCGCGCGAAGGCGGAGTCGCGTGCGTTCGCGGCCAAGGCCCGGGCGATGATGAAGAAGAACGACATCGTCGGCGTGACCCGGGCCGCCGTCGCCCACCACCGGAGCCCGCTGTCGACGCTGCTCCACGGCGGCGCGCTCAAGTACCTCGAGTACTGCGAGACCGAGCACCAGGACAACCTCGGCCCGATCGAAGCGGCGCGCCGCGAGATGGCGCGCAAGGCCGAGGCGATCTCGGCCGACCTGCGACGGGGCATGTCGATCCTGGCCTCGGTCGGATCGCTCGCGCCGTTCGTCGGGTTGCTCGGGACGGTCCTCGGCATCCTCGGTGCGTTCGCGAAGATCGGCGCCTCGGGATCGGCGGGCCTCTCGACGGTGGCCGGCGGCATCGCCGAGGCGCTCATCGAGACCGCGTTCGGCCTGTTCGTCGCCATCCCCTCGGTCGCGTTCTTCAACTACCTCACCGGGACGGTCGACGGGCTCGAGCGCGATCTGACCCACGCGAGCGGCGAGTTCCTCGACGAGCTCGAGCGCGCGCACGACCCGATCGAGGGCGAGTCCACGAAGACGTCCTCGGAGGACATGCCGGCGGCGCGTCGCGCCGCCTGATCCCGACGCGCGAGGAGGATCGATCATGGGCGCCGCGGTCGACACGCATCCGAAGGGGAAGGGCCCCAGGCCCGACATCAACATCACGCCCCTGGTCGACATCGTCCTGGTGCTGCTGATCATCTTCATGGTGATCACGCCGCAGCTCGAGGCCGGAGAGCCGGTCGAGCCGCCGCAGGTGACCAACGTCGATCCGAGCAGCAAGACCAAGCTCGACGTGTTGACGCTGACCTACACGCGCAGCGGAAAGTACTTCGTCGAGAAGGACGCGCTGCCCGACGCCACCGCGTTCGAGGAGCGGCTGAAGCAGGAGCACGCGAAGAACGCCGCGCGGCGCGTGATGCTCAAGGGGGACTTCCGCACCGAGTACGGCCGCATGCGCGACGTCTTCGAGGTGGTGCAGCGGGTCGGGTTCAAGGGGGTCTCGCTCATCGTCTCGCAGAAGCCGGGCGACCCGAGCGATCCGGCGCACGTCGCGGGAGGCGAGTGATGGCGATCGAGATCCCGGGCGCCAAGACCAAGGAGACCGTCAAGCCGGCGATGAACATCACGCCGCTGGTCGACATCGTGCTGGTGCTCCTCATCATCTTCATGACCGTCGCCCCGACCCTGGTGAAGCAGTTCTTCGTGCAGCTGCCGGCGACGAAGAAGGAGCAGAACCAGGCCTCGCCCGACGACCAGAGCAAGCCGGTCGTCCTCAAGGTGAAGAAGGACGGCTCGCTCGAGCTCTCGGGGAGCCCCGTCGAGCGGGCCGCGCTGCGCGTGAAGCTCGCCCGCGTGCTCGCCGCCAAGAACGGGGATCACACCGTGTTCTTCGTCGCCGACGACCTCGCGCCCTACGGCGCGGCGGTCGAGGCGATGGACCTCGCGCGCGCCGGCGGTGCGGCGCCGCTCACCGTGCTGACGGAGAAGCCGAAGTCTTAGGCCGGAGACGGACTCGAGGCCGCGTCTTCGAAGGTCGAAGGTCGAAGGTCGAAGAAGAGACACCCGACGGACCTTGAACCAGTGACGCGATCGCCTGCGCGGCGCGCGCGTCTTCGAAGGCGATGAACGCACTCATCGCGATGGGGATTGCTTTGTCCATGCGCAGGCTCGGTTGGTTCGCTTGCTTGACCGTTCTCTCGTCCGCAGCCGTCGCGCGCGCAGAGACCGCCGATCCGAAATCAGAGGAGCCCGTCGAGGAGGTGGTCGAGGAGGTCGAGGGCGCGCCCGAGGCCGAGGTCGATGGCCCGCAGCCCGACGGCCAGCACGGCGTCATCGCCGGCGCGCTGATCGACGGCGAGACGAAGGAGGAGATCATCGACGGCCAGTGCTCGGTCGTCGGCGACAAGGCCAAGGCCGTCACCGACGCCGACGGCAAGTTCACGCTGAAGCTGCCTCCGGGCACCTTCGCCGTCCGGTGCTTCTTCGAGGGCTACAAGACCGCGCGCGTCGACAACGTCACCGTGGTGGCCGGCAAGCGGACGGCGCTGAAGGTGGCGCTCGCCAAGGACGTCGCCAAGGCGCCGGAGGACGAGGTCGTCGTCGAGGTCGATCCCGATCGGACCACCACCGCGACCCAATTCGTCCTGCGCAAGAAGTCGGCGACGGTGAGCGACGCGGTGTCGGCGCATGACATCGCCAAGACGCCCGATCGCAGCGCCGCCGACGCGAGCAAGCGCGTGGTCGGCGTGTCGGTCGTCGACGGCCGCTTCGTGTATGTGCGCGGCCTCGGCGATCGGTACACCAACTCGCTCCTCAACGGCACCCCGCTGCCGAGCCCGGAGCCCGATCTCGCGGCCATCCCGCTCGACATCTTCCCGGTCGCCGTCCTCTCGGACGTGACCATCTACAAGTCGTTCACCCCGGACATGCCCGGCGACTTCGCCGGCGGAAGCGTGCGCATCTCGACGCGCGCGTTCCCGCAGAAGTTCTTCTTCTCGTCGTCGTTCTCCGGCGGCTACAACACGCTCACCACCTTCCGGCACCGCTCGACGTACGACGGCAGCAACGGCGACGCGTTCGCGCGCGACTCGGGCTCGCGCCGGCTGCCGGACCTCATCGCCGAGTCGAACGGCAAGATCGGCGGGCCGAAGGAGTGGCTCGAGGTGTACGGCGAGTCGATGAGCCAGCGGCCGCGGCGGCTCTACGACGTGGTGAGCGGGCCGAATTTCTCGCTCTCCGCGACGATCGGCGACACGTACACGGTGCTCGGCAACCCGCTCGGTTGGCTCGCCTCCATCGGGTACGGGCGGCGGTTCGTCTTCCACCGCGAGACCGTGCAGACCTACGAGGCGACCGAGGACCAGGCGGGCAACGTCTCGCTCTCGCCGCGCATCGACTTCGCCGGCACCCGCTCGACCGCGATCGCCTCGCTCTCCGGCCTCGGCAGCCTCGGCTACCAGATCGGCCAGCACCACCGGTTCACGTTGAACGGGCTGTACACCGCGAACGCCGAGGACGACGTTCTCCGCTACCACGGGTTCAGCAAGAACGACGACGGCATCCTGACCATCGACCGCGCGCGGTGGGTGCAGCGCCGGCTGACGTTCGCGCAGCTCCTCGGCGAGCACAAGCTGCCCTCGCTGCAGAAGGCGCTGTTCAAGTGGAACCTGTTCCAGGGCGTCGCCGAGCGCGACGAGCCGAACAACGTGCAGTCGGTCTACCAGGTGAACGCGCAAGCGGAGCCCGGCACGCTGCCGCAGGCCAAGAGCGGCGACGGGCTGACGCACTTCTTCTCCGGGCAGTCGGAGACGCTGCGCGGCGCCGGGGTCGACTGGGCGCAGCCGCTGACCCGGGACGAGGACGGCCCGAAGCTGAAGCTCGGCGGTCTCGCGCAGCAGAAGGCGCGCGACTTCTCCGCGCGGCGCTTTCGCTACACGTACCTGCGCACGCCAGGGCAGCTCGACTGGTTGCAGACCCCGGCGGGCGGCATCCTGAACGACGCTACGATCGGCAAGTACGCGCAGATCGAGGAGAACACGCGCACCACCGACGCATACCGCGCGTCGCAGGTCGTCTACGCCGGCTACCTGATGAGCGATCTGCCCGTCGGGCGGTTCCGGTTCATCGGCGGCGCGCGCCTGGAGTACGCCCGCTTGCGAGTCCGCTCGCGCAACGACCTCGAGGCCGGCTCGCCCGAGACGGTCGACGGCTTCGCGGCGACCGACATCCTCCCGGCGCTGGGCGTCATCTACAAACTGACCGAGGCGCAGAACCTCCGCTTCTCCGCGACACAGACCGTCGCGCGCCCGCAGTTCCGCGAGATCGCGCGCTTCGACTACGCCGACTTCTTCAACGCGCAGCAGGTGACCGGCAACCCCGATCTGAAGCGCTCGAAGATCACCAACCTCGACCTGCGCTGGGAGTGGTTCCCCTCCGCCGACGAGGTCGTGGCGGTGAGCCTGTTCTACAAGCACTTCGTCGACCCCATCGAGTCGACGTTCGTCCTCGCGACCTCCCAGACGTTCCGCAAGCCGATCAACACCGCGTCGGCGCGCAACGTCGGCGTCGAGCTCGAGGGGCGCAAGAGCCTGAAGTTCCTCGGCGAGGCGTTCGCCCCGTTCACCTTGCTGGCGAACCTCATCCTCGTCGACTCGCGCGTGACCCTCGGCGAGGCGAACCTCGGCGCGGCGACCGAGAAGGAGCGCCCGCTGCAGGGCCAGTCGCCGTGGGTGATCAACGCCGCGCTCGACTGGCTCGGCAACAAGGAGAGGACCCGCGCGCGCGTCAGCTACAACGTCTTCGGCCGGCGCATCGACACCGTGGGCACCACGCGCGTGCCCGACACCTACGAGCTGCCGCGACACTCGCTCGACGTGAGCGTGTCGCACAAGCTTGCCCAGAGCGTCGACCTGAAGCTCTCGGTCGAGAACCTGCTGAACTCGCCCTATCGCCTGAGGACCGGAGATCTGCCGGCTGGCGAGTGGCGCGTCGGACAGACGTTCTGGCTCACGCTCATCCACAACCTGTGAGCAGACCGTGGAGAACCGAACCGTTACGCAATCGTTGCCTGCTCGTCGTCGCGGTGACGCTCCGAAGCTGCATAAGGCCGTCTGCAAACAAACAGGCAGCCCGAAGGAGACTCTCATGAAGAAGGCCTTTCTCGTCCCCGCCGTCGCCACCCTGATGCTCGCCGCGTGCAGCGACGACGCAGGTGACAACGGCGGTCGGACCCTCCCGCCCGTCGACAGCGGTGCGACGGACACCGGGAACATCGAAGACTCCGGCGCGCCGAGCGACGGCGCGCCGAGCGACGGCGCGCCAGGCGAGGCGGGCCCGACCTGCCCCACCAATCCGCCGGTCGAGGAGGTGACCGCAGACGTCGCGGCCAACACCACGTGGACGTGCGCGAAGACGTATGTCCTGAAGAAGTTCGTCGAGGTGAAGCCCGGCGCCACGCTGACGATCCAGGCCGGCACCGTGATCAAGGGCGTGAAGGGCTCGGGCGCCGAGTCGGTCACCGGCCTCGCGGTGCTCCCAGGCGCGAAGATCCTGGCGATGGGCACCAAGGCGCAGCCGATCGTCTTCACTAGCAACCAGCCGACGCCGCAGCGCGGCGACTGGGCCGGCGTGATGATCCTCGGCAAGGCGAAGTCGAACCATCAGAAGACCGACGGCTCGGCCACCGAGGTGTTCCCCGAGGGCCTCGCGTCGAAGCCGCAGTTCGCCTATGGCAGCAACGGCAGCGATCGCGACGACGACGACTCGAGCGGCGAGCTGCACTACGTCCGCGTCGAGTGGGCCGGCTACCAGCTCACCGTCGGCAACGAGATCAACTCCTTCTCGTTCTACGGCGTGGGCCGCGGGACCAAGGTCGATCACCTCGAGGTGCTGCACGGCTTCGACGACGCCTTCGAGTGGTTCGGCGGCACGATGAACGCCAAGTACCTGCTCGCGCAGTCGACCAACGACGACTGCTTCGACATGGACAACGGCTACAGCGGCAAGCTGCAGTACATCATCTGCAACCGCGACGACGTCGACGGCGGCGGCAACGGCTTCGAGGTCGACAACGACGCCAACGGCTCGAACAACCAGCCGTACACCAACCCCACCATCTGGAACGCCACGCTCGTCGGCAAGGGCGGCACCGCCACCACCGAGGGCGGGCACGGCGCCCACATCCGGCGGAACGCGCGCGGCAAGTGGAGCAACGTGCTCGCCGTCAACTGGCCGCTGTCGGGCCTCTTCGTCGAGGCGAACCTCGACTCGTCGAAGAACCCGATCCCGGGCAGCGGCTGCGAGAAGAACGTCACCGACGGCACCCTGGTGATCCAGAGCTCCAACTTCGGTGGCACCACCAAGAACGGCAACAACGCCTTCAGCACCGGCCTGCTCGGCGAGGCGTCGCGCAAGCTCACCTCGAGGTCGCTCGCCGAGGCGATGATCTCCGACGCGAAGTCGAGCGCGCCGAGCTTCGCGCTGAAGGCGGGGAGCCCGATGCTCACCGGCGGCGCTGCGCCGCCGAGCGACGGCTTCTTCGACGACGCGGGCAAGGACTTCATCGGCGCCTGCGGCACGTCGTGCGCCGAGTTCGAGGGGTGGACGAGGTTCGAGTGAGCAGAGGAGGAGCGATGTCGGTCGAGCGGGTGACCGTGAGCTCACGGGCGAGGTGGGGCGTGTCGATCGCCGTGACGCTCGCCGCGGCGCTCCTCTTCGCGCGGCCGCGGTCGGCGACGTCCGCGGTCGCGCCCCTCGCCGAGGCGCCCGCGCCGACGACCGCGACGCCGGCCAGGCTCGCGAGAGGCAAGCCCTCGCTCGACGAGCTCGGACGCGCGCTCGTCGCCGCGGTCGCCGCGAACGACCGCGCGGCCCTCGAGGCGCTGACGCCGTCGTTCGACGACTACGCGTCGCTGATCTACCCCGAGCTCGTGAAGGCCGGCGAGCCCCTGATCGGCTCGATGGGGCCGCGTTGGGCGTGGGACAACCTCGGTCATGCTTCGCGCAAGGACCTGAAGCGCCTGCTCGACGAGCGCGGCGGCGAGGCGCTCGTGTTCGAGTCGATCGCCGCCGGTCCAGCGCAGCGGCGCGGCGCGCTCTCCGTCCTCCCGACCGTCGTCGTCCGGGCGAAGGATCGGCGCGGCCGCGTGCTGGAGATCCGCGCGATCTTCGCGATCGTCGAGCGCGGCGGCAGCTTCGAGATCCTGCGTTTCCGGCCTGACCGCACATGAGCCTTCGTCGGCGACGGGACGCAGCGATACACGGGACGGAACGTTCGTGACAGTTCTGCGAACTCGACAGCCGCCTGGCTGTCCTCTGCGCCGATTCGGTGGAGTCTAGGGCCGTGCGAGGTCGCAAGCTGCGCTGGGTGTTGCTCTCACCCGAGGGCGAGGAGGTCCGGAGCGGCCTCTCCTTCGGGACGTTCGACGCGGGCTCCGCGCGCGCGAGGGCGCTCGACGCCGCCGCGCCGCCGCGTGGCTTCGGGCTGCGCGTCTTCCTGGACGGGCGCGAGCTCGGCCCGCTGGACGGCGCCGCCGGCACGGCGTGAGGCGTTCACGCCGATCGCGCGCGTGGTGACCCGGCGAGCTCGGCGGGGGTCGCGCGGAGCCCCCGATCGTCCGGCCGCGTGATGCCGACGATCGCAGCGCACGTCGAACAGCGGCGCGGGTAGGTGGCGTCGGGGCTGAAGATGGTGGCCGTCCGGCAGGAACGGCAGACGATCGCGATGTCGAGGTTCATGCCGCCAAGGTGCGGCCCGCCCGTGTCGGCCGCGCGGCCGCCGCGGGAAGACCACGTGAACTCGGGCGTCGTCCCGGCCGGTGCTAGCATTGCGCATCCATGCCGAAGCTCAGCCTGGTCGCGATCGCGATCGCCTCCGTTGCTTCCTCGTACGTCCTCGCCACGGGTTGCTCGTCGAAGGACGATCCGGGCAACCCCGCGGTGTCCGACACCGGCACGACGGCGGACGCCGGCGCCGAGCTCACGAAGTTCTCGCCCAAGGGCTGCGCGTACACCGTCGCGCGCACGAAGGTCGAGCAGCTGGGCATGTTCGAGCTGCACGCCGACGTGGCGAGCGCCGATCCGCAGCTGAAGAACGTGCGGCGCGGGCTCGGCGGCGAGGTCGATCACGGCACCGCGGCCTACGCCGATCCGAGCAAGAGCTTCACCGTCGGCTGGCAGACCGAGGTCTCCACCCTGGCCTCGCGCATCCGCTACGGCGAGTCGCCCGACAAGCTCGATCAGGCCGCCGACGGCTTCAGCTTCGTCATCCCGCAGCAGATCAAGATCGGCCCGGAGGACGGCCTCCGCTTCCACGAGGTGCACGTCTGCGGGCTGACGCCGGGCCGCACCTACCACTACCAGGTGGGCGGCGGCGCGCCGGGCAAGGAGGTGTGGAGCCCGGTCTACTCGACCTCCACCGCGCCGGCCGCGAAGGACGCGGTGAAGATCGGCATCTCCGGCGACTCGCGCGACGAGCTCGGGCGCACCGAGCTGCCGGTGTGGCGCTCGATCGCCGGCCGCTACAAGGCCGACGGCACGCACCTCGTCCTCTTCTCGGGCGACATGGTGCTGATGGGCGTGAACCAGGACAACTGGGACCGCTGGATGACCGCCACCGGCGTCTCCGGCACGAGCGTCTTCTACGCGCTCTCTCCCGGCAACCACGAGAACGAGCAGGCCCGCGCGTTCGCGCACATGCTCATGCCCGGCGCGGCGACGGCGAACGCCGAGCGCTACTCGTCGTTCGACTACGGCCCGGTGCACATCGTCATGATCGACGACTACCCCGGCATCGTGTCCTCGTCGATCGACGACACGGCGCACCGCGAAGAGCTCCTCGCCTGGCTCGACGCCGATCTGACCAAGGCCAACGCCAACCGCGCGGCCGTGCCTTGGATCGTCACCTTCCACCACCACCCGTTCTACAGCGACACCACCAGGACCGAGCGCGCGAAGGACATGGCGTCGGTGCGCGGCGCGCTGCAGGCGCTGTGGGACAAGCACAAGGTCGACGTCGACCTCGCAGGCCACGATCACTTCTACGAGCGCTTCCGCCCGCTGCTCGCCGGCGAGAAGGAAGACGCCAAGGGCACCACGTACATGGTCAACGGCGCGTCCGGCGCGCCTTCGTACGGGCTGCTCGAGGCGACGCCGCTCGCCGCCTTCAAGACGCGCTACGACCCCGACAAGGGCGAGGGCATCTACGGCATCGCCACCGTCGACACCGCGAGCTTCAAGGTGAAGATGTACAAGCTCGCGGCCTCCGGCTCGACCCCTGCCGACGACACGGTGATCGACGAGTTCGAGGTCGCCAAGAAGTAGCCGTCGCGCGCGCGACTTGACGGTCGCGTCCGCTTCCGCCCATCCTCGAGGCGAGGATCCCGATGGGGAAGACGACCGCGCCCGCCGTCAGCCGCCGCACGCTCCGCGACTACCTCGCGGGGCCGCGCGGGCCGCTCCCCGAGCGCCTCGAGATCGGCAAGCGCCTGCTCGCCGTGATGGCGCGGCGCCACGAGGTCGGCCTCGCCCACGGACGCCTCGACGCGGACGCGGTGTGGCTGTGCGGCGTGCGCAGCTTCCGCGTCGAGCTCGACGACGACGTCCCGGTGTCGGGCGTGCGTGAGCGCCGCGCCTCCAGCGATCCCGAGCTCGATCGTGCCGCCGACGTGCAGGCGCTCGGGGCGCTCCTCCAAGCGCTGCTCTCGGGCGACGAGCTCCCGCCCGGGGCCGCCTCCGTGATCGCCGCGATGGCCGATCCCGCGCCGTCCGCGCGCTTCGCCGACGCGCGCGTCGCCATGAACGCGTTCGCGCGCGCGCTGTGAAGGCTCAATCGTCGCGCGCCGTCGGCACCCCGTAGCGCTCGAGCTTGCGGTAGAGCGTGCGCCGGTCGAAGCCGAGGATTTGCGCCGCGGCCTTCTTGTTGCCGCCCGTCGCCTCGAGCACCCGCAGCACGTACCGACGCTCGACCTCCTCCATCGAGACGAGCTCCTCGGGATCGTCGGAGGCGACGATGACGTGCGATCGCGTGTAGTTGCGGATCGTCTCGGGCAGATCTTCCACGGCGATCCGCTCGAACTGCGTGAGCGCCACCGCGCGCTCGATGCAGTTCTGCAGCTCGCGGACGTTGCCGGGCCACGCGTACGACAGGAGCTTCGCGGCCGCCGCCGGCGAGATGCCGGCGACCGCCTTGCCCATGCGCGCGGCGTTGCGCGCGAGGAAATGTTGCGCGAGCAGCAGCACGTCGGCCGCCCGCGCGCGAAGCGGCGGCAGCGCCACCCGGATGACGTTGATGCGGTAGTACAGGTCCTCGCGGAAGCGCTTCTCCTCGACGGCCTCTTCGAGATCGCGGTTGGTGGCGCTGATCACGCGCGCGTCGAAGGGGACCTCTTGATCGGCGCCGACCGGGCGCACCCGTCGCTCCTGCAGCGCGCGCAGCAGCTTCGGCTGCAACGAGAGCGGAACGTCGCCGATCTCGTCGAGGAAGAGCGTGCCCCCGTCGGCCTGCTGGAACAGCCCGACACGCGCGACGCGCGCGTCGGTGAAGGCGCCGCGGGTGTGCCCGAAGAGCTCGCTCTCGAGTAGGTTCTGGGGAATGGCGGCGCAGTTGACCGCCACGAAGGGGCCGCTCGGCCGCTGGCCCTTGGCGTGGAGCGCGCGCGCGACGACCTCCTTCCCCGTGCCGCTCTCGCCGGTGATGACCACCGCGGCGTCGGTCGGCGCGACCTTCGCCAGCAGGTGCTGCACCTCCTGCATCGCGGGGCTCGCGCCGATCAGCTCGCCGAAGTGCTTGGTCTCGGCGACGACGTCTCGCAGCCGGCGCACCTCCTCGCGGAGCGCGCGATGCTGCACCGCGCGTTGCAGCGCCAGCGCGAGCGCGTCGGTCTCGAACGGCTTGGTGATGAAGTCGTAGGCGCCGGCGCGGATCGACGCCACCGCGGTGTCGAGGCTCCCGAAGGCGGTGATGACGATGACCGGCAGATCGGGGCGGTTGGCGACGATGCGCTCGCACAGCTCGGTGCCGGAGAGCCCCTTCATGTTGATGTCGGCGACCACCACGTCGAAGTCGCCGGTCTTTGCGCGCGCGAAGGCGTCGTCGCCGCTCGTCGTCCACTCGACGGAGAACCCGCGCCGCGCGAGGCCCGCCGCGAGCAGCTCGCACAGGCTCCGGTCGTCGTCGACGACGAGGATCCTGCCGCTCAAGACGCACCTCTCGTCGGTCCTGCCTTCATGGGGAGATACACGTGGAAGCACGCGCCGTGCCCCGGTTGGGACTCGACCGAGATCCAGCCCGCGTGCTCGCGGACGATGCCGTAGGTGACCGACAGGCCGAGGCCGGTCCCCTCACCGACCTCCTTGGTGGTGAAGAACGGCTCGAAGACCTGATCGAGGTGCTCCTTCGCGATGCCCGCGCCCTGGTCGCGGACGGAGATGCGAACCCATTCGGCCTCGCCGCCTGCGACCTCGGGCGGTGCGGTCGCGCGCGTCGTGTCGATGGTCACCGAGAGCTTCCCGCCGTCGGGCATGGCGTCGAGCCCGTTCATCATGATGTTGGTGAGCGCCTGCTGCAGCTGCGCGCCGTCGACCTCCATCACCAGCGGCGCGACGGAGGCCTCGACGGAGACGTCCACCCGACGCCTCTCGGCGATCGGCGCGAGCAGCGCCGCCGTTCGGCGCGTCATGCTCTCGATGTCGAGCGGCTCCTTGTGCACGCTCCGCGAGCGCGCGAAGTCGAGCAGCTGCCGGATGGTGTTGGCCATGCGCTCGGCGGCCGACGAGACGTTGCGCGCCGCCTCGCGCGCGGCGTCACCCTCGACCTCGCGCGTCGCGATCATGTTCGCCCACCCCTTCACGACGTGCAGCGGCGTGCCGAGCTCGTGCGCCACGCCGGCGGCGAGGCGACCGACGACCGCGAGGCGGTGGGCGTGGCGCAGCTCGTCGACGGCGCGCTGCCGCGCGGTGCGCTCGGCCGCGAGGCGATCGCACATCGCGTTGATCTCGCTGGCGAGCTCGCCGAGCTCGTCGTTCGGATGCAGGGTGAGGGGGCCGCCGAGGTCGCCTTCGCCGATGCGGCGCGCCTTGGCGATCAGCTGCCGCATCGGCCTGCCGACGAGCCAGGCGCCGAGGAGGATGGTGATCGCCGCGGCGACCGTGGTGGCCACGGCGGTGGTGACCGCGATGGCCGCGACGCTGCCGCGCACGTAGCGCTGCTGCTCGGTGAGCGACGCGGACACCTCGATCATCGCGCCGGGTCGGTCGATCGCGAGCGGCACGTAGGTGATGATCCGGCCGTCGCCGTCCCAATCGCGGAAGACCGCCTCGCGACCCGGGGCGAGCCCTTGGATGCGGGCGGGGTCGACGGTGGGGCGGCGCGCGTCCGTCGCCCCGAGCGCGACGTGGCGGAAGTTCACCGACGCGTCGCGCTCGTTGGCCTCGGCGAGGAGCGCGAAGGCGCGCGCTTCGCCCTGCGTGCGCCAGATCTCGCTGACGACGGCGACGAGCGCGCGACCCATCATCCGCGACTCGCGGCGGCTCTCCGCCTCGAAGAACGCGCGCTCACGGCGCGCCGAGAGCCAGCCGTGGACGGCGAGCACCGAGGACACCGCGAGCACCAGCGCGATGGTGAGCTTCCGCGCGATCCGCATCGCGCCGATGATGCCACCTCGACCGGTGCGCAGCAGCCATGTGGCAATCGGCCACACGCGCGGGCAGGCTGCGGCACGCTGACGCACCGACCTCGGGGCGGGGAGCAGGCGCGCGGTCGATCGGTCGCGCACGGAATCTGCAGGAATGCCGGCTCGTGGAGAGCCTCGACGGTTGGATCGATCGCGTGGTGCTCGGCGAGCGGCCGATCCTCGTGGCCAGCGACTTCGACGGCACCCTCGCCGAGATCGTCGAGGACCGCGATCGCGCCTGCCTCGACGACCGCGCGCGCGCGTCGCTGCGCGCGCTCTCGGCGGCCCCCGGCTTCCACGTCGCGGTGCTCAGCGGTCGCTCGCTGATCGATCTGCGGTCGCGCCTGAGCGGCATCGCGACGGGCGCGCGAGACCCGCTCTGGGTCAGCAGCGATCACGGCGCCATCGTCCGCGATCCCTCCGGCGAGCTCGAGACGCTGGTGTCCGATCCCCCGCGCACGCAGCACGCGGCGCTCGTCGAGCGCGCACGCGAGCTCGCCGCGCTGTTCGGCGGCGCGCGGGTCGAGGCCAAGGCGCGCAGCGTCGCGCTCCACTACCGCGCAGTCCCTGCGCCCAAGCACGCGGCGCTCACCAAGGCCTTTCGCATCGCCTGCGCGGCGCAGCGCGCCACGGTGCTCGACGGTCGACGCGTCGTCGAGGGCTGCTTCGGCCGAGCCGACAAGGGCCGCGCGCTCTCGCACATCCTCGCGCGCCTGCCCGCGAACGTCGGCGTCCTCTACTGCGGCGACGACGCCACCGACGAGCCGGCGTTCGCCGTCGCCAGGCAGCACCCGTTCGGCCACGCGCTGCACGTCGTCTCCGACGAACGCCTCACGCCGAGCGTCGACGTGAACGGCTGGCTCGCGCGTCCCGCCGCGTGGATCGACCTGCTCGAGACGCTCGCCTCACTTGCCACTGCGCGGAGGTCCCGCGATGCGGGCTGACGCCCTGGTCGATCGTCTGCGCGGTCGCCGCCTGATCGTCGCCTCCAACCGCGAGCCCGTCGTACACCGCCGGACCCCCGCCGGGATCGAGACGCTCACACCGGCGAGCGGCCTGACCACCGCCATGCTGCCGCTCGTCGCGGGCACCGACGGGACCTGGGTCGCGCACGGATCGGGCGACGCCGACTTCCTCGTCACCGACGCGCACGACCGCGTGACCGTTCACCCCGAGGGGAGCGTCGGCGGCTCCTTCCGACTGCGACGCGTGCGCCTCCCCGCGGACGTCGAGCGCGGCTACTACTACGGCTACGCGAACGAGGGCCTGTGGCCGCTCTGTCACGTCGCGTACACCGCGCCGGTGTTCCGCAAGGCGGACTGGGAGCACTACGTCCGCGCGAACCGGCTGTTCGCCGACGCGATCCTCGCCGAGGTGAGCGACGCGCCCGCGGTCGTGCTCCTCAACGACTTCCACCTCGCGCTGGTGGCGCGCATGCTGCGCGACGCGAGGCCCGATCTGCTCATCGCCCAGTTCTGGCACGTGCCGTGGCCGTCGCGCGAGACCATGCGCGTGTGTCCGCAGCTCGCCGAGCTCCTCGACGGCCTGCTCGGCAACGATCTGTTCGGGCTCCACATCCGGCATCACTGCAACAACTTCCTCGAGACGGTCGATCGCGGCATCGAGGCGCTCGTCGATCACGAGCGGCTGAGCGCCCAACGACACGGCCACCGCACGTACGTCCGACCGTTCCCGATCAGCATCGAGGTCGACGCCTTCACGGAAGACGCGAGCGCCCGCACGTTCGAGGCCACGTTTCCCGAGCTCGCGGCCCGCGTCGGTGATCGCACCATGCTCCTCGGGGTCGATCGCCTCGACTACACCAAGGGCATTCCGCACCGCCTGCGCATGCTCGAGCGCATGCTCGAGCTCGCGCCCGAGCTCTGCGAGCGCGTGGTGCTCGTGCAGGTCGGCGCGCCGACGCGCAGCGTGATCCCCCGCTACCGCGCGCTCGCCGCCGAGGTCGACGATCTCCAGGCGTCGATCAACGCGCGCTTCGGCACGCGCGAGTGGCAGCCGATCGAGTACCTGCCCGATCACCACGATCGCCGCGACGTCGCGGTCCTCATGCGCCGCGCCGACGGCTGCCTGGTCACCCCGCTCCACGACGGGATGAACCTCGTCGCCAAGGAGTACGTCGCCGCGCGCGCAGGGCTCCCGGGCGTGCTGGTCCTCTCGAAGTTCGCCGGATCGGCGCGCGAGCTCCCCGAGGCCTGCCTGATCAACCCCTACGACATCGACGGCAGCGCGGAGCTCCTCCTCGCGTCGCTGCGGCTCGAGCCCGCGCGGCTCCAAGACGCGATGGAGCGCATGCTCGCCCATCTGCGCTCCGCCGACGTGCACCGCTGGGCGTCCGATCTGCTCTCCGAGCTCGACGCGGCGGCGCGCTTCCGCGACGCGGTGGAGTTCCCGGGCAACTGACAAAAGCGAAACGAGGACCGCCGGCGGCAGGTCCTCGTCCTTCGCTCGCGACGGGAGCGATCAGCCTTCGCGACGGCGACGCGAAGCGGTCCCGCCCTTGCGGCCAGCGGCGCGGGCCTCGTCGCTCGTCCACTTGTGCGCGGTGCCGCGCTCGTGCGGGATCTTCCCGGCGACGGTCGCGGACTCGGACGTGAACTTGTTGGCGGTGCCACGCTCGTGGGCCGTCCTGCCGCCCTTGCTGCCGAGCTGGCGGCGCTGGTCGGGGGTCATCGCGGCAAAACCGCGCGGGGCGCGGGGGGACTCGGACTCGTTCGTCTGCTGCTGATCGCTCATGGGTACCTCCGGGAAGCGCGGCACCGCCTCGCGAAGCTCGTGCCGACCCCGGATGACCCCGATCTGTGCACGGAAGCTCACCACGTGCGCAGAAAATCACCGCTCGTGCGCTGCTTGATGGCACACCGTGCACACCGCGACCGTACGCGGCCGGTACGCTCGCGCTCAATCGTCGGTTTTGCCCCGCGCGCGCATCTCACGGAGGGACATCGGTCGTTCGAGCGCGCCGCCGTGCTTGTGCCGTTCGAGGCGCTGCGACGGGTAGATCCCTCGGTGCCCGGACAGCAGGAAGGCGATCACGCAGACGATCGCCACGTGGGGAAGCACGTTCGCCCCGAGCAGCTCGACGGCCATCACGGAGAGGGCGAGCGGCGTGTTCGCGGCCGCGCCGAACACCGCGGCCAGGCCGACTCCGGCGCCGAGCTCGATGGGCAGGCCGAGCAGCCGCGCAGCCACGCTCCCGAGCGTCGCACCGACGAAGAACAGCGGCGTGACCTCGCCGCCGAGGAACCCGGCCGAGAGCGTGATCGCGGTGAACAGCAGCTTGAGGGCGAAGGCCCACGGCACGAGCTCTGGATCGGAGAACGCCCGCACGATCGTAGGCACGCCGAGCCCGAGGTACTCGCTCGTGCCCACGAGCTTCCACAGCACGACGATCACCGCGCCGCCGAGGAACATCCGCACCGGCAGCCGCGCGACGCGCCGCTCGAGGAGCGACTTGAGCGCGTGCGTCAGCTCGACGAACGCGATCGTCACGAGCGCCATGGCGACGCCGACGAGGACGATCTTCCCGAGCACCGGCAGGTCGAGACCGACCGCCGAGACCTGCGGATACGCGGTGTGGACCACGCCGAGCCGCCGCGTGACCTGATCGCCGACGACCGACGCGACGAGCGCGGGGACCAACGCGTCGTACTCGAGGCGGCCGACGACCACGACCTCCAGCCCGAAGATCACGCCGGCGATCGGCGTGCCGAACACCGAGCCGAAGCCGCCGGCGATCCCCGCTGCCAGGAGCTGCCGCCGTGTCTGTCGGGTGACGCGGAAGCGGTGGGCGATCGCGTCGGCGAGGCTCCCGCCCATCTGCACCGCGGTGCCCTCGCGACCGGCGCTGCCGCCGAAGAGGTGCGTGAGCACGGTGCCGACCAGCACCATCGGCGCCATGCGCAGCGGGATCTGCGGCTGATCCTCGTGGATCCCGTCGATGATCAGGTTGTTGCCGCCCTTGATCGGCTCGCCCCACCGCTCGTACACCGCGCCGATCACGAGGCCGGCGAGCGGCAGCGTGTAGATGATCAGCTCGTGTCCGTCGCGGAACCGCGTCGCCGCGTCGAGCAGGAGGAGGAACGCTGCCGAGGCGGCGCCGCACGCCACGCCGACCGCCGCGCCGAGCCACGCCCACTGCACGAGCGCGCTGGCGTGAGCTCTCATCAGGGCGCGCCCAGCGTGTCACCGCCGCGCGCGCGGTTCAACGTTCGCGCTTTCGTTCGCGCGACGGCACCGAGTCACGGGCGCGCTGCTCCCGAGGGAGGGAGAAGCAGTAGGCGGCCCCGGCGCCTTCGGCGGTCTCCACCCACGCGCGGCCGCCATGGCGCCGCACGATGGCTCGCGCCTCGGTGAGCCGCCGCGCGCCGTGATCGCCGCTCCAAAGCGCGTCGAACAGGCGGCGCGCCTGGGCGGCGTCGTAGCCGGGGCCGGTGTGGCTGACCGACACCGAGATCTCGGTCGCATGCCCCTCGACCCGGACGCCGACGAGCCCTCCGCGCGGCGCGCGCGCGACGGCGTGGGTCGTGAGGGCGCGGAGCGCGTCGGCGAGCCTCGTCGGATCGCCGCGCACGAGCGAGCCTTCGTCGATATGCCAGGTCACCCGAGCGCCTCGGTCCCCGAGCTCCGCCTCGAGCTCGCCGAGCAGCTCGCGGGCGACCGCCCCGAGGTCGACCAGGTGCTCCGCCGGGTGCTGCGGGGTCCGAGGCGGCGCCGCGAACGCGCGATCGACGGCGGCGCGCAGGCGCTCCGCCGCGGCGCGGAGCGGTCCGTCCCGCTCCGGCGCGGGCGCTCCGTCACCCGCCTCGGCGACGAACAGCCGCGTGTACAGGACGGTCGCCGCGTCGCGCAGCTCGCGGGATGCGAACGACACGTAATCATCGAGCAGCTCGCTCGCGCGCTCGACCTCGCCTCGCTCGGCGCCGCGCTCCATCGCGTACCCGGCGAGCTCCGCGAGCTCGCGCGCCAGCGCCACGTCCATCGGCGTGAAGGTCGCCTCGTCACCGCGCGCGTCGCGCCCGATCGTCAGCACGAACGAGACGGCCTCCTTTCGGAGCAAAGGGAGGATCAACACGGACGAAAGGTGCAGCTCGTCTCGCGCGCGACGCAGCGCCTCGTCGCTTCGCGCGAGCAACGACAGCGCCTCTCCGTCGAGCGCCTCGAGCCCACCCGAAGCGCGCACCGCGGCGACCCCGCGCGGACGGGCCGCGGCGTCGAGGCGCTGCTGCAGCGGCGTCACGGCGCCGCGGATCGCGCGCGTGTCCGGCGCGCAGGCGACGACGCTCGAGGCCCGGGCGCGCAGCGAGTGGACCGCCACGACGTCGCCGATGCAGCCCGAGAGCGCTCGCACGACGTGCCCGCACGCCTCCTCGGTGTCGCGCGCCCGCTGCACGCGCTCGGCGATCTCGGCGCGCGCGCGGAGCACCGCCTCGGTCCGGCGCTGCTCGGTGATCTCGGTGAAGGTCGCGCCGACGCCGACGGCGCGCCCGTCGGCGGCGCGAACCGGATGCAGCGCGACCAGCCAGCTGCGCCTCGAGGCGACGAACCGCGCCAGAGTCGCGATCTGCAGGTCGTCGATGGGCGCTCCGGACGCGAGCACTCGACGGAGCGCGCCCTCGAGCAGCGGCGCTCCGGGCAACGAGAGCGAGGTCGGCGTCGCCCCGTACGGATCGAGCCCGGCGCTCCAGAGCGCGCGGAAGGCGGGGTTCGCCGCGATGACGCGCCCCGCTTCGTCGAAGTGCGCCGACGGCTGCGGCGCCTCCTCGAGCAGCGCCCGCAACATCTGGCTGGTGGCGCGCTCGACCGCCAGCTCCTCGTGCGCGCGAGCGTGGGTGATCGACGACGCGAGGCACGCCGCGACCAGCTCCACCAACGAGGCGAGCTCGGGCTCGCTCGAATCGGTGAACACCACCAGCGCGCCGACCGCGCGCCCACCGGCGCGGAGCGGCGCGGCGACCACGACCTCCGCTCGCGCGGCCGCGCGCACGCGCTCGAGTCGATCGTCGGGTCGCAGCGGACCGCGTCGCTGGATCGTGAGGCCGCTCTCGAGCAGCGTCCGGTGCAGCGCCGAGACCGTTACAAGCGGATCGGCGCCGCGCGCGGCACGAACGCGCTCGAGAGCCTCTGCAGCGGCGTGCACCCAGCGGGTCTCGCCCTCGATCTCGACGGCGCACGCGACCGCCACCTCGGGCACCAACAGCGCGCCCAACGCGGCGAGCGCATCGTGACGTCGTGTCGCAGGCGCGATCTGCTCCAGCGCACCCCGCAAGGCGCGCAGGGCACGTCCACGACTGAGATCAGAGGGGACTCGGGGGCTCATCTCGAGTGCGCAAGAGGGGGCCGCGTTGCGCAGTCCCAGCACGGCACGAGAGGGCGTGCGTGCGGCGATTTGCCACCGCGAGCGTTACGGCGGGGCCCCCCCGGGTCCGTTATCGATATTTACGACACTGCGCTGGATCGTTCCAGTGTGAAGCTGCGTTTCATCGTAGGAGCGCAGCGGAGCAACTTGTGGGAAGCTTGTTGGCCGGGCGTCTCGACCTGCGGAACGTGCGCTGCATGGTCGCGACGAGGGAGGGAACATGAACGATCACGATCACGACGCGCAGTCCACCACGAAGCCGAAGCCGCGAGGGTTCGCTGCCATGAGTCCGGAGCAGCGGCGCGCGTTCGGTAGCAAAGGCGGCCGGGTCGCGCACGAGCGCGGAACGGCGAACACGTTCACGTCGGAGACTGCGAGCGCTGCCGGTCGCATCCCGCACGTGCGCGGGACTGCGTATCACTGGACGAGCGAGGAGGCGCGTGAAGCGGCGCGCAAGGGCCGCGGCGTGCCGCGTCCGCGTCGTCGTCGCACCGAGCCCCACTGAAGTACCGATTCAGTGATGCATAGGTGAGGAAGTGCTGAGTGGGTGACACTGAGGCGCGCGCGCGCTGACCGATCGGCATCGGTCGGTCATGCGCCCGCCGCCCCAGGTCACCCATGACAGCGCCCACTCGCTCGCCGGGGTCGTGCGTCGCAACCTCGAGGTGCTCAAGCGCAAGCGCGAGGAGGCGGCGAGAAGGCGCAGTCTCGGCGATCGCGTGGCCGACGCGATCACGCGGTTCTGCGGCAGTATGACGTTCGTGTGGCTCCACGCGGCGCTGACGCTCGCGTGGTTCGCCATCAACCTGGGCGTAGTCCCGGGCGTGCGTCCGTTCGATCCGTTTCCGTTCGTGATGCTGGCGATGGCGGCGTCGGTCGAGGCCATCTTCCTCTCGACGTTCGTGCTGATCAGCCAGAACCGGATGCAGCGGACCGCCGATCAGCGCGACGAGCTCGACCTGCAGATCGATCTGCTCGCCGAGCACGAGATCACGCGCCTCATCGCGATGGTCGACGCGATCGGACGGAAGCTCGAGGTCGCCATGCCCGAGGAGGAGCTCGAGGAGCTCGAGCAGGACGTCGCGCCGGAGGCGGTGCTCGACGCGATGGACGCGCGCGATCGCGAGTGAGCGGACGGCGACGGCGATCGCGGTATCCTGCGCCGATCATGCGCCTGTGCACGATCGGAGCCGGGTACGTCGGTCTCGTCACCGCGGCGGGTCTCGCGGAGACCGGCAATCGGGTCCTCTGCGTCGACAGCGATCCGCCGAAGATCGAGCGCCTCGGCCGCGGCGAGATCCCCATCTACGAGCCCGGTCTCGGCGAGCTGGTCGCGCGCAACGTCGCCCAGGGGCGCCTGTCGTTCTCCACCGACGTGCGCGGCGCGATCGCCGCGAGCGAGATCGTGTTCGTCGCGGTCGGCACGCCGCCGCGCGCCGACGGGGCCGCCGATCTGCGCGCGGTCGACGCCGTTGCCGACGCGGTCGCCTCCGCGGCGACTTCGCCGACGGTGCTCGTCCTCAAGAGCACCGTGCCGGTCGGGACCAACGCGCGCGTGCGCCACATCGTGCGAGAGGCGACGCACCGCATCCACGTCGTGTCGAACCCGGAGTTCCTCAAGGAAGGCGACGCCGTCGCCGACTTCCTCCACCCCGACCGGATCGTGGTCGGCATCGACAAGGCGGACGAGCACGCGCGCGACTGCATGTCGCGCCTCTACCACCCGTTCTGCCTCGATCGCGATCGCATCCTGTGGATGGAGCCGGCGAGCGCGGAGCTGACCAAGTACGTGTCCAACACCATGCTGGCGATGCGCGTCTCCTTCATGAACGAGATCGCCGGCCTGTGCGAGCGCGTCGGCGCCGACATCCACGACGTCCGCAAGGCGGTCGGCGCCGACACGCGCATCGGCGCGGAGTACCTCTACGCCGGGCCGGGCTACGGCGGCTCCTGTCTCCCCAAGGACGTGCAGGCGCTGCTCTACACCGCGAACGAGCACGGCATCGAGCTCGAGCTGGCCGCCGCGACCGATCGGGTCAACCGCCGGCAGAAGGGCGTGCTGCTCCGCAAGCTCGAGCACCACTTCGACGGCTTCCTGCACGGGCGGCGGATCGCCGTGTGGGGGCTCGCCTTCAAGCCGCGCACCGACGACGTGCGCGAGTCGCCGGCGCTGACGCTGGTCGACGCGCTCATCTCCGAGGGCGCGCAGGTGGTGGCGCACGATCCCGAGGCCGGGAGCGTGGCGCGTGCGCACTTCGGCTCTCGCGTCGAGATCGTCGACGACGCGTACGACGCGGCGAGCGGCGCCGACGCGCTGGTGCTGCTGACCGAGTGGCGTCAGTACCAGAGCCCCGACTTCGAGCGCCTCAAGGACACGATGGCGCGCCCGCTGCTGCTCGACGGCCGCAACATCTGGTCGACCTACGGGCTCCGCAAGCGGGGCTTCGTGTACGACGGCATCGGCGTGCAGGGCACCTGACACAGTCGTCAGTCGTCAGTCATCAGTCGTCAGTCGTCAGTCGTCAGTCGTCAGTCGTCAGAGAGTGTGAATCTTCCGTCGAGATGGTCGAAGGTCGAAAAGGTCGAAGGTCGAGCCAAGGGGCGGAGCCCCTGGAACCCCTTGAACCCCTGGAACCGCTGGAAGTGGGCTCTCGATTCGACCTTCGACCCTCGACCTTCGACCTCGGAACCGCGCCGGTCCGGTTGTTTCACGTGCGGCGTTGCGTCTCCTGCTGACGACTGACGACTGATGACTGACGACTCACACGACTCACCTGATCAGCAGGCCGACCGTCGCGCCGCCGAGCACGAGCCAGGTCGACGAGATCTTGAACCGCACCAGCGCCACCGCGGAGATCACGAACAACGCCACCGTGAGCGGGCCGACGAGCGCACCGCGACCGAGCTGCACCGTCACCACCGCCATGAGCGCGAGCGACGCGACGTTCACGCCGTCGAGAAGCCGGCCGGTGAGCGGCGAGGCGCGCAGGCGCGGAACGAGCGGCGCGCTGAGCGCCACGAAGACGAACGCGGGGAGGAAGATCCCGAGCGTCGCCGCGGCCGCGCCGGCGAACCCCGCGACCAGGTAGCCGACGAACGTCGCGGTGGTGAAGACCGGCCCGGGGGTGATCTGGCCCGCGGCGACGGCGTCGAGCAGCTGCGCCTCGGTCAGCCACTTCAGGCGTGTCACCACCTCGGTGCGCAGGAAGGCGACCAGCACGTAACCGCTGCCGAACAACACCGAGCCGATCTTGGCGAACGACAGGAACACCGCGCTCGCGGGGGGCGCGGCCGCGGCCGTCGCTGGCGCGAGACCGGCGGAGATCAAGACGGCCGCCGCACCCGATCGCCGCACCACGCCCATGGCGAGCACCCCGGCGCCGAGCAGGACCACGAGCTCGTGGACGCCGAGCGCGGTCGCGACGAGCGCGGCGACCCCGATCGCCGCGAGCGTGCCGGTCTTCACGGCCTTGCGCGCGAGCTCCCAGATCGCCTGCAGGACGACCGCGAGGACGATCGGCTTCACGGCGATCAGGATCCCGGCGACGGCCGGCAGCCGCCCGAAGCGCTGGTAGATCCACGCCAACGCCAGGGTGATCGCCGCCGCGGGCAGGATGAAGCACGCGCCGGCCACGACCAGACCACGACCACCGGCCACCTTGCGCCCGACGTGGATCGCCACCTCGGTCGAGTTCGGGCCGGGGATGAGGTTCGCGGCGCCGACCATGTCGAGTAGCTCCGCGTGCGTGAGCCAGCCGCGCCGCCGCACGACCTCCGCTTCGAACATCGCGATGTGCACCGCGGGACCACCGAAGGCGGTCACGCCAAGACGGAAGAACACGCGCGCGAGATCGATCAAAGACGCTCGCGCAGCGCCGTCGACGGCGGGATCCGACGCTACATTCGGGGGCATGTGGGAATGGCTCGTGCGGGTGTTCGGCGAAGGCTTCATGCCTCACGGGCACTGCTACCTGTGGTCACCCTCGATGGTGTGGATGCAGGTGACGTCGAACTTCCTGATGGGCGCAGCGTACCTCTCGATCAGCGCGTCCCTGCACTACATCATCCGTCGCATTCGCGACGTGCCGTTCTCGTGGATGTACGTCGCGTTCGGCATCTTCATCGTGACCTTCCAGCTCGAGTCGCTCGTCGACGCAGCGCGCGCGTACAGTTGAGCGATGGCGGCCGATATCCTCATCGTCGACGATGACCGCGAAGTCCGCGAGACGTTGCGGGACGTGCTGTCCGACGAGGGCTTCGAGGTGCACGTCGCCGCCGACGGCGAGCACGCCTTCGGCATGATCGACGCCGGCCTGCGGCCGAACCTGATCCTCCTCGACCTGATGATGCCGCTCCTCGACGGGGTGGAGTTCCGCGCCGCGCAGCGGCGCGATCCGCGCATCGCGGCGGTTCCGGTGGTCTTCATCTCGGCGACCTCCACCCGGCCGTCGTCGGTCGACCTGGCCGGCGCGCCGCTCGTCGCGAAGCCGTTCGATCTCGACGAGCTGCTTCAGGCCGTGACCGACGCGCTCGCGTCGGCGGCGGTGTCGTGAAGCCGCCGAGTCACCCGAGCGGCAGCTGCACCACGAACGTCGCGCCGCCTCCGGGCGTCGGCTCGACGTCGATGGTGCCGCGCAGGCGCTCGACGACGCGGCGCACGATCCACAGCCCGACGCCGAGCCCGGGGTAGTTCCGCGCCGAGACTCCGCGCTCGAACTTGCCGAAGATGCGCGCGCGATCGACCTCGGCGATCCCGATGCCGTGATCGCGAACGGTCAGGCGCGCGCGCCCTTCCCGTTCGGCGACCCCGATCTCGACAGGGGAGGCGCGCCCGTACTTCGCGGCGTTCGAGAGCAGGTTCGTGGCGACCTGCTCGATGCGTACGCGATCCCAGTGGCCGACCACGGCGTCGTCGGCGTCGAGGGTGACGGTGCACCCGGCATCGACGAAGGTGTCTTCCATGCGCGCGGCGACGTCGCGCACGATCTCTGCGAGATCGACGGCTTCGGGCGCCGCGGCGCTCGCGTCGCCGCCCTCGCCGGACTCGAGCAGCGTCGCGACGAGCGCGGTGAGCCGCTCGCTCGAGCGCTGCAGGGCCTGCAGCTTGCGCGCGATCTTCGGATCGGCGTCCTTGCCGAGGGCGCGCCGCAGCGCCTGCACCTGCAGCCGGAGCGGAGTGAGCGGCGTCTTCAGCTCGTGCGCCGCCAGCGTGAGGAACTCCTCGCGCGCGCGTAGCTCGTCTTCGGCGCGTAGGCGCGCCTCGACCAGCCGGCGCATCGAGGCCGCGAGCGCGATCGTGGCGACGGCGCCGAACGCGACGGCCCACGCCGCGTTGCGGACGGGCGCCTTGCGGTGGAAGCCGGCGCGCGGGGCGAATCGCAGCGTCCACGTGCGGCCGCCCGCGTCGATGCGCCGGATCCGCGACGGACCCTCGTTCGGCTGAGCCCCGATCGCGCGGAAGAGCGCGTCGCGCTCGCTCACCTGCTCGCCGTCGTAGACGTCGAGATCGATCTCGCGTCGCGGCGCGGCCGCGAGCACGCCCTCGATGAAGCGTCGCGCGTTGAACGGGCTGTAGACGAAGCCGCGCAGCTTGTCCGGCGCGTCGTAGAGCGGCACGTAGACGAGGAAGCCCGGATCGGCCGCGCCGCCCTCCTGCACCAGCACCACCCGGCCGCTCGTCGCCGGGTTGCCGCTGCGCCACGCGCGATCCATCGCGTCGCGCCGGGTGGGCTCGCTGTACATGTCGTAGCCGATCGCGCGGAGGTTGCGCTCGTCGCGCGGCTCGAGGAGGACGATCGCGGTGTACGGATCGCGCTCGCCCGGCGGCCACAGCTTGTAGGCGGGATCGTCGGCGCGCCGCTCCTCGAGGTGCGCGGCGAGCCGGTCCTTCGGCACGAGCTCCGACCACCCGATCCCCTGGAACCCCTTGTAGCGACCGACGAGGTTGAGCTCCGCGACGTAGCGGCCGAACGACGCGCGATCGACGTGCGCCGTCTTCATGTGCGCGCGCGTCGAAAGGAGCGCCTCGCGGTGCGCGGCGAGGTGCTCGACGATGTTGTGGGTGAGCCCGGCGACCAGCTCGTCGAAGCGGTGCTCGTCGCGCAGGCGCTCCTCGCGATCGGCGAACATGGCGAGCACGCCGGTGAGCGCGGCGCCGAGCGCGGCGACGAGCCACGGGCCGACGCGCGCGACGCGAATCACCCCGCTCCTCCGGCAGGGGCGCAGGGCGGGATCGGACGAGGCGTGCACGGGTCCACGGCCCGGCCATGCAGCCGGCACCCGTCCGGGTCAAGCCGCATGCGTCACACCGCGGCGCGACCATCGCGCCGCGAGCGCCGTCGCCGCCGCCAGGAGCAGCGCCGTGCGCACCGACAGCGCGCGCGAGAGCGCCGCGCCGAAGAGCGATCCGAGCCACGGCAGCCCGATCAGCGTCGTCGCGTAGAGGCCGAGGACGCGGCCGCGAACGGCAGGGGCCGCGGCGTGCTGGAGCGCCGCCGCGATTCCGGTGGTCGTCGCGGTGGCCGAGGCGCCGGCGGCGACCAACGACAAGAGCGCCACGATCCGACTGGGCGCGGCCGCGAGCGCCCCGAGCGAAATGGCGAGCGCGAGCAGGGCGCGGCGAATCGCGCGATCGCGCGTGCGATCGTCGATCGCGGCCCGCGTCGACAGGACGATCGCCGCGCCGACGGCGCCGACGCCGCTCGCCGACAAGAGGAAACCATAGGTGCGGGCCTCGCCGTCGAGGGCCCGGGCGACCAGGGGCAGCAGCTGCGGGTAGGACCGCGCGCCGATCGCGACGATCGCCGCGACGAGCAGCAGCGCGCGGACGCGCGGCAGGGCGAGGGCGTCGGCGAGCGAGGCACGCCCGCGGCGGGGCGACGCCGGTCGGGGCAGCGTCGGCAGCACCAGCAGCAGCCCCACGAAGCTCATTGCATTCAGGAGGAAGCACCACGCGGGCCCCAGGGCGTGGAGGACCAGGCCGGCGAGCGCCGGTCCGATCATCGCCGCGACCTGGAACGACGCCGCGCTCAGCGCGACGGCGGAGTCGAGGTCCGCGGCGGGGACCAGCTCGGACACCAGCGCCTGACGCGCCGGGTTGTCGGCGGCGAGGGCGACCGCGGAGACCGCGCTGGCCACGAGCAGCTGCCACGGCCGCAGCGCGCCGGCGAACGAGAGCGCCGCGAGCGCCACCGCCACGGCGATCCCGAGAAGCTGCGTGACGACGAGCACGCGCGCCCGATCGAAGCGATCGACGAGCGATCCCCCGATCACCGGCAGCACGATCATGGGTATCGCCACCGACGCGCCGAGCCACCCGAGCCAGAGCGGATCGTCGGTCTGCCGATAGATCACCCACGCACGCGCGACGTTCTGCATCCACGTGCCGACCGCCGACGTCGCCGCCGCGACCCAGAAGATCGCGAACGCACGATGCCGCAGCGCGGGGGGCACTCACCCTCCGTCAATCGCGTCCAGGATCGCCCACAGGATGTCGCACTTGGTCACGAAGGCCTCGATGCAGCGCTCTTGCAGCGCGCGAGTGTCGGCGTGGCGCACGACGTACTCTAGCGCCTCCGTCGCGTCGGTGCGCGCCCGCGGCACCCGGGCGCGGAAGTACGCGAGGGTCGCGCGGTCGACCCACGGGTAGTGCCGCTCCCACGCCGCGAGGCGCTCCTCCATCAGCTCGGGCGAGAAGAACTCGGTGAGCGACGAGGCGACCGCCTCGACGAGGCTGCGCTCGCGCACCAGCGTCAGGTACGCGTCGCACGCGAACCGCACGGCGGGACGTACCCCCCGCTCGCTCCGCACCTCGTCGGGGTCGAGCCCCACGCCGCGCGCGAGCTCGAGCCACATCGCGATGCCGCCCTCCGGATCGTCGTGGTCGTGGATGCGCCGGATCCACGCGCGGCGGAACGCGGGATCGTCGCTCTTGCTCAGGATGAGCGCGTCCTTGCGCGGGATGCGCGCCTGATAGCAGAAGCGATTGGCCACCCAGACCTGCAGCTCCTCGCGCGAGAGCAGGCCCTCGTGCATGCGCACGTGGAACGGGTGGCGATCGTGGTAGCGGGTGGACGCCTCGGCGCGCAGTCGTTCGACGAGCTCCTCTCGGCCGAGCGGGGTCATGCGTCGAGCTCCATTCCGTCGAACGCGACCGCGCAGCCCGCGGCCTCGACCGCGAGGCGCTCGCGCGAGCCTGCGACGAGGATCGGGTTGGTGTTGTTCACGTGCACGTAGACCTTCCGGCGGGCGCGCGCGGCGGCGAGCGCGCCGAGCGACGACTGCACCGGCAGGTGCCCCATGTCCTCCGCGCGCGCCTCGGCGAGGCCCTGGGCGACGAGCTCGTCGCTCGACCAGAAGGTGCCGTCGAAGAGGAGGACGTCGGGAGCGTCGAGCGAAGGCAAGCCGTCGAGCGACGCGACGGCCGGCGCGTAGAGCACGCGCCTGCCGTGCGCCGCGATCTCGAGCGCCACGTTGTCCTCCGGTCGCGGCGCGACGACGCCGCGCAGGTGGATCGGCGGCCTGCCGGCGACCCCGTGCGCGGTGATCGACAGACCGGCGATCGTGGTCGCATGGCCGAGCGACAGCGGGACGCGCGTGAGCTGCCCGGGAAACCGCTGCAGCGTGCGGAGGAGCACGTTGCGCTCGAAGAGCCCGGAGAGGACCGATCCGGTGGCGGCGAGCGTGAGCGGCTGCCGCTCCCGCAGCGAGAGCAGACCGGCGACGTGATCGACGTCGCCGTTACACAACGCGAGCGCCACGACCGGCGAGTGCCGCGGCGCGCGCGGCCAGAGGAACGCGCTCGCGGCGATCTGGCGGAGCACGTCCGGCGACGCGTTGAGCAAGACCCACCGTTCGCCGTCCGCCGACGCCGCGATCGCGTCCTGCGTGCGCGGGGAGGCGCGCGGATCGCCCGCGCGGGCGAGGGTGCAGCACGCGCACGCGCAGTTCCACTGCGGGAACCCGCCGCCGGCCGCGGCGCCGAGCACCCGCACGCGCAGGTAGGGGCCATTCGCCATCGTGGCTCCGATGACGTCGCGCGATCTGGAGTGGCGCTGGCATCACCGAACAGGTCGCCGAAGAGACGCCAGCGTCCACCACGGTCGCTGCCCCGGCACCCGGCACGAGGTGTGCTCATCGACATCTGCTGCGCGCAACGCGTGGTCCCGGTATCCGCCTGGGGGCCGGGCGCCGCGGCAGGGATCGGAGCGAAGCGGTGGCCCCCAGTCGACGTTCGGACCCGTGGCTCGCCGCGCACGCGTCGCGCGCCGTCACGCTCGTCGAGAGCATCACCGTGCCGAGCCCGATCGCCCTGCAGGGCTTCCTCGAGGCGGCGCCGGACGCGATCGTGGTCGCCGACCCGAGCGGTCGGATCGTGATCGCGAATGCGCTCACCGAGCGCATGTTCGGATACTCCCGGGACGAGCTGATTGGCCAGCGCATCGAGCTCCTGGTGCCCGAACGCTACCGAGACGTCCACATCGCGCACCGTTCGGGGTATTTCCGCGAGCCACGGACGCGCCCGATGGGCGAAGGGCGCGCGCTGTTCGGCCGCCGCAAGGACGGGACCGAACTCGCCGTCGAGATCAGCCTCAGCCCTCTCGAGACCGATCGAGGCACGCTCGTCATCAGCATCATCCGTGACACGACGCACCGGCGCCAGGCCGAGGCGAAGTTCCGCGGCCTGCTCGAGTCTGCTCCCGACGGGATCGTCGTCGTGGACGGCGCCGCGCGGATCACGATCGTCAACACCCAGACCGAGCGGATCTTCGGGTATGCGCGCGACGAGCTGATCGGAAACTCCATCGAGATCCTCGTCCCGGAGGGGTACCGGACCGTCCACGTCGCGCACCGCAACGGCTACCTCCAGAACCCCAAGACGCGCCCGATGGGCGGCGCGTCGACCTCGCTGACCGGCCGGAAGAAGGACGGCACGGAGTTCCCCGTCGAGATCAGCCTCTCGCCGATGCACACCGACGAGGGGCTGCTGGTCACGGCTGCGATCCGCGACATCAGCGAACGCAAGTTGGCCGAGACCCGGCTGCGGACGTCGCTGAAGGAGAAGGAGGTGCTGCTGAAGGAGGTCCACCATCGCGTGAAGAACAACCTGCAGATCGTGTCGAGCATGCTCAATCTGCAGATGGACCAGATCGAGGACCCCAAGGCGCTGGGCCTCTTCCGCGAGAGCCAGGCGCGCGTCCGTTCGATCGCGCTGTTCCACGAGAAGCTCTACCAGTCGAAGGACCTGGCCCATGTCGACATCGCCGAGTACTTGAGGGCAGTCACAACGAGCCTGTTCGCGAGCTACGGTGTCGAGCCCCAGGACATCGCCCTGTCGATCGACGCCGAGGACGTGCAGCTGGCGGTCGACGCGGCGATCTCGTGCGGGCTGATCGTCAACGAGCTCGTCTCCAACGCGCTGAAGCACGCGTTCCCGCGCGGGCGCAAGGGGTCGATCGAGGTGACGCTCCGCCGCGACGGCAGACGTGTCGTGCTCGAGGTGCGCGACGACGGCGTGGGCTTCCCCGAAGCCGTCGACTTCCGCAACCCGACGACGCTGGGCTTGAGGCTGGTGAGCATCCTCGCCGAGCAGATCCGCGGGACCGTCGATCTCGAGCGCCGCGACGGGACCCGCTTCCACATCCCGTTCGAGGCCCCATGACGACGCCGAGCAAGCGGATCCTGATCGTCGAGGACCAGCGGCTCATCGCCGCCGACCTCGCGAGCACGCTCAAGCGGCTCGGGTACGACGTCGCGGGCAGCGTCGCGTCGGGCGAGGAGGCGGTGCCCGCTGCGCTCGAGCTGCACCCGGACCTGATCCTCATGGACATCCGCCTCCGCGACGAGATGGACGGCATCCAGGCTGCCGAGGCGATCCGCGCGCGCAGCGACGTTCCGATCGTGTACCTCACCGCCTACGCCGACGAGGAGACGATCGCGCGCGCGAAGGGCACGACCCCGTTCGGCTACCTCGTCAAGCCGTTCAACGAGAGGGAGCTGCGGGCGGCGATCGAGATCGCCATCTACAAGCACGACGCCGATCGTCTCCTCGCCGAGGAGCGCGCCGGCAGACGAGCGGCCGAGGAGTTCAAGCTCCTCGTCGACAGCGTCAAGGACTACGCCATCTACATGCTCGATCCCTCGGGACACGTCGCGACGTGGAACGAGGGCGCCCGGCGCATCAAGGGGTACGCGGCCGGCGAGATCCTGGGCAAGCACCTCTCGGTGTTCTACCCGCCGGAGGACGTCGAGGCGGGGCGCCCTCGAGAGGTCCTCCAACGGGCGTTGCGCGACGGGCGCGCGGAGATCGAGGGCTTTCGCGTGCGCAAGGACGGATCCCGCTTCTGGGCGAGCACCGTCATCACGCCGATGACCGACGGCGCCGGGCGCCTTCACGGGTTCGGCCATGTGACGCGGGACCTGACGGACCGAAAGCGTCGAGAGGAAGACAGTCATCTCCTCGATTGCGCGACCCTCGCGCTCGCGTCCTCGCTCGATCTCTCGACGACGCTCCCGGAGGTCGTGCGCATCGTCATCCCCGTCGTCGCCGACGGGTGCCTCCTCGACCTCGCGGACGACGCCGGCCAGCTCGTGCCTACTGCCATCGCCCACTCCGATCCCGAGTGCGAGGCGGTCGCGCGGCGCCTCTCCGCGACGCTGCCGCCGCAGCTCGGGCTCGACCGCGGCCCGCGTCATGTCTTCGCCACCGGCATCTCCGAGATCCACCCGAACGGCCGCGACGCGGCCCCGGCGGCCGAGCCGCTGCCCGCGACCCACCCCGAGCTGCTGCGGCGGCTGGGCGCGCGCTCGTACGTGAGCCTGCCGGTTCGGTGCCGGGGGAGGACGCTCGGCGTCCTCACCTTCCTTCGCTCGGCTCCGTTCGTGCGCTACGCGAAGTCCGATCTCCCGTTCTTCGAGGAGCTCTCGCGCCGCATCGGTCTGGCGATCGACAACGCGCGTCTGTACCGGCAGGCGCAAGAGGCGATCGTCGCCCGCGACGAGTTCCTCCAGATCGCCTCGCACGAGCTCAACACACCGCTGACGCCGCTCCGCCTGCAGCTCGATGCGGTGACGCGCGCGCTGAGCGCCGCGGGCGTTCGTAACGACCGCCTGAGCCAGAAGGTGGCGGCCGCCACGCGACAGACCATGCGCCTCGCCGTGCTCGTCGATACCCTCCTCGACGTGTCGCGCCTCTCCGCCGGGCAGATCGTGCTCGACCGCGAGGTCTTCGACCTCGCCGCGGTCGTTCGAGACCTCGCAGCGCGGTTCCGGGTCGAGGCGGCGAAGGTCGGCTCCGAGCTCGCGGCCCACGTCGAGGGCTCCATCGTCGGGCGTTGGGACCGCGCCCGCGTCGAGCAGATCCTCTCGAACCTCCTCTCGAACGCCGTGAAGTTCGGGGCCGGAAGGCCCATCGAGATCCGCGCGACGGTCACCGGCGGCGTGGTGCGCATCTCGATCGCCGACCACGGCATCGGCATCGGTGAGGACGCGATGCGCCGCATCTTCGGCCGGTTCGAGCGAGCGGCGTCGCTGCGTCACTACGGCGGCTTCGGCCTCGGCCTGTTCATGGCCCGGCAGCTGGCCGAGGCACACGGCGGCACGATCGTCGCCGAGAGCCAACCCGGCGTCGGCTCGCGGTTCACGGTCGCGCTGCCGCTCGAACCGACGCCCTTGGACCAACCGAGGGTGGCGTGATCAAGCGGCGGAGGGGCGCTCGGCGCGCGTCGGCACGATCACGGGCACCAGCGCTCCCACCGCGCTCCACACGAGCTGCGTAAGCCTCGCGAGCGTCGCGATCGCCATCGCCATCGCCACGGTGACCCCGAGCGAGGTCGCGGCGTAGGCGAAGCTGCCGTCCATCGCGCCGACCTGCGCCGGCATGAACTCGCCGAGCGCGCTGCCGACGAGGTTGACGCCATCCGCGTGGAAGGCGCGCGCCGCGCTGCCGCCGCCGCCGACGGCGACGAGCAGGATGCCGTACTGCACCGCCTGCACGACGCGGTTGAGGAGCTTCGCGCCGAACGCGCCGGGCGCGACCCAAGGCGCCGCGCGCACCGTCTCGCGGAACGTCACGAGCGCGTCGGGCGCGTGGACGAACCAGCGCGCGGCGAAGGCAGGGATCTTCGCGTGCCGCGCGGCGACGATCATCCCGACCATGCCGATCCCGCAGAGCAGGGCGTGCGCGGAGACCGCCAGCGCGATCACCGGCGCGCCGAGCGTCCACGCGGCGATCGCGCACGGCACCGAGATCACAGCGAGCGCGAGGAGGGTCATCGCGTGCTGCACCACGACGATGCCGGCGGCCCGCGGCGCGCTCGTCGCCGCAGAGATCGAGGCCATCTTGATCCCTTCGCAGATCGTTCGTCCGGCCGGCAGCACCACCAGCGCCGCGTTGGCCACGAGGTGCATTCGAAACCACGCGCCCCAGTCGAGTCGTCGCGCGCCGTCGTCGGCGGCGACGGCGATCGCGCGCGTGCCGATCGTCTCGGCGACGATGCGCACCAGCTCGAGCGCAAGGAGCGCCGGCATCCACGGCAAGGCGCGGGTGACGAGCGACAAGAGCGCCCGCAGCCCGATCTGCCGGACGAGCAAGACGACCGCGACCACGCCCGCGATGGCGAGCGCGACCTGGGCGATGCGTTTCGCGCGGTCGCGCCTCGATCGGTGGGGGTGATGAGGTGCACTTTCCGCGCGCATGAACGGCTCTGGTGGTCGGTGGGTGCAAGCCGCATGCTGCGCGCGTCCGCTTTGGCCGGACCTCGCCGCGGCCCGACCTTCGCAACCGGGACCGGCATGGCGCAGTCGGCCGGTTCCGGCGTCCACGCAGCGAGCCTGGACGCGACGGCAGCGCGGGCACGACCGGCATCACGGCCGCCCAATTGGTACGCGAGGGTCGCAGCCGGCCTCGTGCTCGTCTTCGGCGGCCTCGTGCTGTGCGGGTGGCTCTTTCGCGTCCCCGCGTTGATACGTCCACACCCGGCGCTCGTGGTGATGAAGGCGAACGCCGCCCTCGGCTTCGTCTTGCTCGGCATGGTCGTCTGGCTGCTCGCGGACCCCTGGGCGCCCATCGACTCGTGGCGGGCGCGAGCCGCCCGTGCGCTCTCCCTCGTCGCGGCCATGATCGGACTCGCCACGTTCGTCGAGTACGCCCTCGGCCTGGATCTGCGCATCGACGAGGTGCTCGCGATCGACCGCTGGGCTCCGCGGCAGACCGGAGCGGCGGGCCGGATGGCGCTCAACTCCGCGGCGTGCCTCTTCCTTTCGGGTGTCGCCGCTTTCGTGATTTGGACGCCGCTGCGCCGCCGCTACTGGATCAGCCAGGCGCTGGCCGCGCTCGTCTGGTTCGCCGCGCTCGTCACCCTCGTCGGCTACGCCTACCAGGTCGAGGTCCTCTACCGGGTCGGCGCCGTGACCTCGATGGCGCAGCTCGCGGCGGCGCTGTTCCTGGTGACCTCGATCGCGACCCTCGGCAGCCGGCCCGACGAGGGCTTCGTCGGCGCGCTCACGCGCGGAGGACCCGGCAGCTACATGTTCCGCCGGCAGCTTCCGCCGATCATCTTCCTGCCGCTGGTCCTCGGGTGGATCCGCCTGTGGGGAGAGGAGCAGGGGTTCTACCCGACGCGGGTCGGCACGCTGATCCTCGCCCTCTCGCTCGTCTTCGTCTTCGTCTTGATGGCCTGGCAGAGCGCGGTCTCGATGAACCGCGCCGACGAGAAGCGCCGGCGGGCCGAGCGCGCGCACGCCCTCCTGGCCGAGGCGGGAAAGGTCGTCGGCGCGTCGCTCAACCTCGACGAGACCCTCCAGCGCGTCACCAACGCCGCCGTCCCGGCGTTCGCGGACTGGTGCTTGATCCACGTGGTGAACGAGCACGACGTCGCGGTGCTCCGCGCGTTCGCGGCGTCGCGCGAGAGCGAGCGCGAGCTGCTGCGCGACCTCGCCGCGGAGCCCGGGGAGACGAACCCGAGGAGCGCGATCCGCGAGGCGATCCGGTCGGGGCGCCCGCTCCTGGTGAGGGAGGTCACGCCGGAGCACCTGCAGCACGTCCTCGGCCACCCGGCGCTCGGTCGGATCCTCGACCAGCTCTCGCCGAGGTCACTGGTGCTGGCGCCCATCTTCGTCGAGGGCACCGCGACGGCGGCGATGATGTTCGGCATGGGCGCGTCCGGGCGGTGCTTCGACGACGGCGACGTCGCGATCGCCGAGGAGCTCGCCAGCAGGGCCGCCATCGCCATCCACAACGCGTCGCTCTTCCGAAAGACGAACGAGGCGGTGCGGGAGCGGGACGAGACGCTCGCCGTGATCTCTCACGACCTGAGGAACCCGCTCGGCGCGATCCTCCTGAGCGCCAACCTGCTGAAGCGCGCCGCCGGAGACGTCCGGCAGCAGGAGCTCGTGCGCGCGCGGGTCGACGTCATCCTCCGCTCGGGCGAGCGCATGAACAACATGATCGAGGACCTCCTCAGCGTGTCGAAGCTCGACGCGGGGCGCCTGGGTCTGAACCCACTCACCGTCTGCGGACCGGAGGTGGTGGACGCCGCGGTCGAGACGATGCGCCCATGGGCGCTGAAGAAGAACGTGTCGCTCGTCGTCGACATCCGGACGTCCGACTTCCGCATCGAGTGCGATCAGGACCGACTGGAGCGCGTGCTGACGAACCTGCTGGGCAACGCGATCAAGTTCTCGCCGACGGGCGCGGTGGTGATCGTCGGCGTCGAGGACGAGGGCGTCGAGGAGCTGCTCTTCTCGGTGAGCGACCGCGGACCGGGCATTCCGGCCGAAGATCAGGGCCACGTCTTCGAGCGGTTCTGGCAGGCGCCGGAGACGGCGCAATCCGGGACGGGGCTCGGCCTCGCCATCGCCAAGGGCATCGTCGAGGCCCACGGCGGCCGGATCTGGGTCGAGAGCGAGGTCGGCAGGGGAGCGACGTTCCGCTTCACGGTGCCGAAACCGGCACGCCGCTCCCACGCCGCCTGACGCCTACTTGCAGAGGCTGACGTCGCCGGGCACGCGGACCGTCACCACGCGTGCGTCGGTCTCGATCTTCCCGTCGCCGATCACCAGGATCTTGAACGAGAACACCTGATCGGTGCACGTCGCCGGCACGTCGACGTTCTGCATCTCGAGCAGGAACCGCACGACGGTGCCGGGGCACAGGCTGGTGAACGAGTCGAAGATGCCGTCGGGGCCGGCGGTCGGGAGCAGATCGCCGATCGACGGCGCGCTGCAGCCGGCGGGCAGCGGCGACTCGTAGCTGACCGGGATGCCCCGCTTGAAGAACTTCCGCTCGTCGAAGGTCGACGTCGCGTTGTCGCGCGCCTCGAGCCACACCGTCTTGAAGTTGACGAAGGTGGCGAGCTTGATGATGGCGTCGGTGATCGCCGTGGCGATGCCGCTGCCGGCCGAGTCGCTCGTGAAGACCAGCGGGCACACCAGCTTGCCGGTGCTGTCGGGCACGGCGGGGACCGCGGCGCCGCCGAGGCCGTGCGGGCACGTGGTGCCGGTCGCCGCGACGTGGGTGCCGGTCTTCAGCGCGAAGTTCTCCTCCTGACGCCGGGCCGTCTCGCTGGTGCCGAGGCGCACCGAGATGCCGATGAACCTCGCGCCGATCGTGGTGAGCGCGTCGAGCGTCTCCTTCACCGTCTTGGGCTTCTGATCGGCGCCGGTGCCGAAGCCCGTCGTCGAGTACGGGTCGAGCCCGCCCGACGCGCTCGGCGCCTCGCTGTCGCCCGGCGCGTGGTGGAACACCGCGTCGGTCGCGAGCACGAGGATCGGCTGCGAGTCGGAGCGGAAGCCCATGCCGCCGACCGGTCCGTGGCCCTTGGACGCGTCGAGGCCGACCGTGCCGTCGAACTTCGCGGTCCAGATCGCGCCGGCCGGCGAGCGGAAGCCGGCGCCGGTGGCGGTCTGGAAGATCGCCTCGATCTGCGACTCGGGGATGTCGCGTCCGCCGGCGGCGCTCAGCGCGTTCACGCCCGTCTGCACGTCGGTCAGCACCGTGGTGATGCGCTGCCGCAGGCGCGCCGGGAAGTCGCTCGGATCACCGTACGGGTTGAGCGGGAAGTCGCGGTGATCCATCACGCCGAAGGCGGTGTCGGGGATCTTCGCCTTGAGATCGGAGGCGATCTTCGACAGCGACGTGCGGATGCCGGTGATCGAGCCGCTCATCGAGCCGGTGGTGTCGACGATGAACGCGACGTCGGCCTTCTTGAGCGTGGGCCGGAAGGTGAGCTCCTGCGTGCGCGGCAGGCCCTTGTACGGCAGGTCGAACGAGAAGCCGCCGATGGTGCCCGGGTTGCTCTTCGGATCGAGCGGGTTGGTCCCCGCGGCGACCTCCTCGGCGTCGGTGTAGCCGTCGCCGTCGGTGTCCTTCTTCGTCGGCGAGGTGCCGCGCGCCTTCTCGTCCTTGTCGGTCAGGCCGTCGTTGTCGGAGTCGGTGTCCTGGAAGTCGGGGATGGTGTCGCCGTCGCTGTCGATCGGCGGCGTCACCACGTTGGTGTCGCCCGCCTCGTCCTTGTCGGCGAACCCGTCGCCGTCGGAGTCGAGGTCGTTCGAGTCGACGATGCCGTCTTTGTCGGTGTCCTTGAGGTCGCCCTTGCTCTCGTGGAAGTTCGAGATGGTGTCGCCGTCGTCGTCGGTCTTGTCGACGACGCCGCAGCCGCCCTCGAGGCACGGCGTGCCCGGGCACTTGGTGCCGCAGATGCCGCAGTTGTTCGGGTCGTAAGCGAGGTTGACGCAGCTGAGCCCGCAGCGCTTGAGCGGCTCGGCGCAGGTGTCGCTGCACTTGCCGTCGCTGCACACCTCCTCCGCTCCGCACTTCACGTCGCACGCGCCGCAGTGGGCCGGATCGTTCTTGGTGTCGCGGCACGTGTCGCCGCACTTCAGGAGCGGATCGGGGCAGGTGGTCGCGCACCCGGCGGGGCCGCAGACCTCGCCCGTGACGCACGCGACCCCGCAGCCGCCGCAGTTGGCCGGGTCGTGCAGCGGGTCGACGCAGCGCCCCTCGCACGCGACCAGCGGCGGGTCGCACTTCGACGCGCAGAAGCCCTCGCTGCAGACCTCACCGACCGCGCACGTGACGCCGCAGGCGCCGCAGTTGGCCGGATCGAAGCGCTTGTCGACGCACCCGGCGTCCCCGCACAGGATCAGGTTGCCCGTGCACTCGACGACGCTGCCGTCGCCCGTCTCGCCGCCGGTCTCGCCGGCCTCGCCGCCCTCGACGGCGGCGTCGACGAGGACCTCGGGGACGTCGAGGCCCGAGGCCGAACCACACCCCACTGAGCCCAGTGCAGGGATCAGAGCGAACAGCGAGACGGTAAGCGATGCGCGCATGGAAGACTCCTGGGCCGGGTCGAACGACGCCGGACGCTGAGCAAATTGGCTGCCGAGCCCCCGTCCGTCACGAAACCCGCAGAATCGCGGTCGAATGCGCCCGCATCGTGCGGCACGAAGTGGCACGACGCAAACCTGGACCGTCATTCCGCGCACGGTCACCTCCCCGGATGTGGCGGACGCGACGCGACCGCGACGGTATTGCCGGAAAATGACCGCCGTGCTGGCCGCATGCGCCGGGGGCGGGGTGACTTCGGGGTCGGGTGGCCTTACAAGCACCGGCCGATGCCCGAGAAGCGCCGACTGACCGTCCTCGACCATGAGTCCCACGGCCGTCGCCGCCCGGACGACGACCCGGTTGGCGATGGCGATCGCTTCCACGACGAGTGCGGCGTCGTCGGGGTGTACGACCACCAGGAAGCGGCCAACCTCACCTATCTCGGCCTGCACGCGCTGCAGCACCGCGGGCAGGAGTCCTGCGGGATCGTCACCTCGAGCGAGGGGCAGCTGTTCGTCCACCGCGGCATGGGCCTCGTGCAGGACGTGTTCGGCGCCGACGCGATCAAGCGCCTCCCCGGGCCCCACGCCATCGGTCACGTGCGCTACTCGACGGCCGGCGGCAGCCACCCTCGCAATGCGCAGCCCATCGCGGTCGACACCGCGCATGGCTCCATCGCGGTCGGGCACAACGGCAACCTGACCAACGCCGAGGAGCTCCGGGCCACGCTCGAGGCGCGCGGCTCGATCTTCACCTCGTCGAGCGACACCGAGGTCATCGTTCACCTCATCGCCCTCTCGCGGGCGGCCGGCGTGGTCGACAAGGTCATCGACGCGCTGCACCAGGTGCGCGGCGCCTACTCGCTTGTCGTGCTCACCGGCGACTCGCTCATCGCGGTGCGCGATCCGATGGGCGTCCGCCCGCTGGTCCTCGGCCGCCTGAACGGAGCGCACGTCGTCGCGAGCGAGCCCTGCGCGTTCGAGCTGATCGGCGCCGAGTACGTGCGCGATCTCGACCCGGGCGAGATGCTCATCATCAACGACGAGGGCCTGCGCTCGCTCGCGCCGTTCCCCAAGCAGCCGCGGCACCTCTGCGTCTTCGAGTACATCTACTTCGCGCGCCCCGACTCGCGCATCGAGGGGCGCAGCGTCTACGCGACCCGCAAGGCGCTCGGCCGCCGCCTCGCCAAGGAGCACCCCGTCGAGGCCGACATCGTGGTGCCGGTCCCCGACAGCGGCGTGCCCGCGGCCATCGGCTACGCGGAGCAGAGCGGCATCCCCTACGACATGGGCCTCGTGCGCTCGCACTACGTCGGTCGCACGTTCATCGAGCCGTCGCAGAGCATCCGTCACTTCGGCGTGAAGCTGAAGCTCTCGCCGGTGGCCGAGACGCTCGCCGGCAAGCGCGTGGTGGTCATCGACGACTCCATCGTCCGCGGCACCACCTCGCGCAAGATCGTGAAGATGATCCGCGACGCCGGTGCGACGAAGGTCCACATGCGCGTCTCGTCGCCGCCCACGCAGTGGCCCTGCTTCTACGGCATCGACACCCCCTCGCGCCGCGAGCTCATCGCCTCGAGCCATTCGACGACGGAGATCGCGCGCTACATCACCGCCGATTCGGTCGGCTACATGTCGATCGACGCGATGGTCGAGGCGGTGCGCGGCGAGCCGATCCCCGACCTGCAACGCGCGGGCCTCTGCCACGCGTGCTTCTCGGGCGACTACCCGATCCCCGTCGCCCAGCGCGAGTCGGCGCACGATCGGCAGCTGCGGCTGATCGGCGTCTGAAGACCTGTTGCCCCCGGACTGAAGTCCGGGGCACCGTCTGCACCTCAAGTCCTTCGGACTTCACCGGCTCGCCAGACTGGCTCGGGGCTGTCGCCGCAAGGACGTCCAGCGGCGAACGGGCCTAGGAAGCAGGGGTGCCGGCGACTTCACTGGGCTCGTCGACCGCGTCACTTCTTCGAGAGCGAGCAGCTCGTAGCCCGGAGGGCTTCGCCCGGCTGTCGGTGCCCCGGACTTCAGTCCGGGGGCCTGACAGCTCTCGAGCCCGCGGCGACCGCGCGACGCGTGACGCTGTGCGGCACCGACATCGGATGCGCGCGGCCCCGTTCAAAAACCGAATAGACGTTGGTGGATACACACTCGGGGCGGGGGGCTGCGAGCCTCGCGACCATGTCCACCCGTCGCTCGGGCGTGCTCTCGCATGCATCGTTCATCGCTGCGGCCAGCGTCGTCATCCTCGCCGCGTCCACGGCGCGCGCCGAGGGCTCGGGCGAGGTCGACACCTTCTACGGCAGCTTCGGGACCGAAGTGCCCGTCGAGGTGCCGGTCTTCCACGGGCTCGAGCCGCGCCTGAAGCTCGCGTACTCCTCCACGGGCGGTGACGGGCTCGCCGGCGTCGGCTTCGGCCTGGGCGGCTTCGGCGGCATCACGCGCGGTCGGTCGGGCGGTGGCGCTCCGCGCTGGGACGGCGGCGACGCGTACTTCTTCGACGGTCAGGAGCTCGTCCCCTGCGCGGCCGGGAGCTCGAGCCCGAGCTGTCTGAGCGGCGGCACGCACTCCACCAAGATCGAGAGCTACACGAAGATCCGCTTCGACGGCGGGACCAACGCGTGGTCGGTCTGGCAGAAGGACGGCACCCGCTCGACCTACGCTGC
>JACPFM010000212.1 GCA_016182965.1 Deltaproteobacteria bacterium
CTCTTGAACGACAGCACGCCGACCGAAGCGCCGCCGCCGCCACCACCTTCACCACCGGCGCCGCCGCAGCCGCCGAAGCCGCCTTCGCCGCCTGCGCCGCCGTTGTAGTAGTAGGCGACGAAGCTGCCGGCCCACACCGCCGCGCCCACGTTGCCCCAACCGCCGCTTCCGCCGCCACCAGTCGCACCCGGACCGCCGGCGGTCCCGCTGTTGTCCGCGACATAACCCTTCTCGGTGACGGTCCCGAAGGCGACCTTCGACGACACGCCAGACGCACCGACCGCGCCTTGTGCCCCGTCGAGCCCACGACCGATCGAGGTGCGCGACGGGCCGCCCGGCGAGGGCGCCGGCAGGCCCGCGGTGCCTCCGGTCGGCGGTTTGGCGTTCGCCCACTCGGGCCGGCCCACGCCGCCGTTTCCGCCCTTGCCTCCGCGGCCCTCACAGGTCGGAACGGGCGTGGTCGTCTGCGGGCCGAGCTCGGGCGTCGTGCAGAGGTACACCATCGTCCACGGCATGCTCGAGAGGTTCTCGGAGCACTCGCGCGGCGTACCGTTCGCCGCGTCCCTGCCCTTCGTCGCGGGCGTGGTGATCGACGCGGGAGACGCAGGCGACAGGCCGTCCGCGCCGCTACCGGCCTCGATCTCGCCGTTCGTGACGACCACCTTCGACTGGTTCGCGAACAGCGCGATCGAGCTCTCACCCGCGTCTACGCCATCGGGGGCGCGCAGGGCGATGCGATCGAGCTGCACGCCGTCCGTCGCGACGGTGTTGACCGTCAGCGGGATACCCTTGCTCGGCGCGATCCGCGCGCGGTCGAGCGTCCGCTTCCATCCGGCCTTGCAGTCGAAGCCGCCGAACACGCGGACGGCCTTGGCGATCACCACGTTCTCGGCGTACGTGCCGTTGCAGGCGTAGACGTCCTTGCCGAGCTCGTTGGCGCGCTCGATCGCCTTCGCGAAGGAGTGCACGGGCGCATCGAGGGTGCCCGCCGCGTCGTCCTTGCCGTCGGGCGCGACGAAGATCGCGCGACTCTTGTCGCCGTCGATGCCGTCGCAGTTGGTGTCCTTGAAGTCGTCGTCCGGATCGTCGGCGCCATCGGCCGGCACGCAGGAGGGCGCCGTGTCGATCGCCGCGTCGTCGATGGCGGCATCCGTCGTCGGCGTCGAGCCCGCCCCGGAGTCGGAGTCGAACCCGGGGAACAGCGAGCCCGTGTCGCCGCCCGTCTCCGCGCAGTCGGCGCACGCGGCAGGTTCGTCCTTCGCCGGACCGGAGCACGCGCTGGTTGCGATGGATGCGAGCACGAACGAGGCGAACGTGATGCGGCGAATGGACATGACTCTCCTCCACGACGGGCGCGCTCGAGGGCGCACCGCTCCCGGGCGTCAGCCTCCGCGGCGACGCCGATCCAGCTCGGTTGTTGAAGCTCCTCAGCCCTCAGGCGTGCACGAGATGTCGGCGCTCGACCGGCCGGTCGCCGTCGCGCTGCAGAAGTACCGCTGGCCTTTGCACGTCGCGGTCCAGGTGCGCGAGCCCCAGTCCTCCTTGTCGTCCTCGATCTCGATGGAGCTCGGCGAGCAGCCGATCTTGCCGGAGCTCGCGGCCTTGAGGTTCGCCATGCAGCCGGTGCTCGCGAGCGCGACGAGCATCGCGGCCGCGACGGCGAGGCGATACCCGGTGACCTTGCGGGTCGTGAGCAGCCACTGGGCGAAGATCTGGAACAGACGGCGGGTGTCCAACATGACGAGGGCCTCCTTGCAGGCAGCGAGCGTGTCGCGAGGAGGCCCTAAGCAGCCGTCGTGCCGACGACCGCGTGGCGCGGATCAGCCGCGAAATTCGCGGGTTGGCGCGTGAGTCCAGCGCGGGTCCGGACCGGTCAGTCCAGGCCTGGACTGGACTCGGACTGCGCCCGCGTCAGAACGCGCCGGACAGCGAGAGCCCTGCGCCGCCAGCGATCGGCGCCGCGGTGATCGCGGCCGCCGGCTTCTTCTCCTTGGAGGTCGCGAGCAGGACGACGCCAACGCCGATTGCCGCGGCGCCGACGCCAAAGCCCACGAACGACAGCGCCTCCCACGTGCGCACGCGGGCGCGACCGTCGGGGTTGTCGCACGTGTACGAGAGCTGCTGCGCGCAGTCGGCGAAGTAGTCATCCTTCGCGTTCCCGAAGGCGATGCGAGCGCCGACACCGCCCGCGAGGAAGACGCCACCGACCACGAACGAAGCGATCGCGAGCCCCTTGTTCGACGCCGGCTCGGGCACCTCCGGGCGCACGCCGCCGGTGTCCTTCGGGGCGCTGCTGTCCTTCGGGGCGCCGGTGTCCTTCGGGGCCGTCGTGGCCGGTGCGAGGCGCGGCACCGTCGCCGTCTTGTTCTCGCTCGTGATCCCGACCGTCACCTTCGACTCCCACGGCGCGTGGTTCGGCGCCGTCGCGCGGATCGTGTGCGGACCGGGGTCCACCGGGAACGGGCTGCCCCAGATGCTCTCTCCGAGGATCTTGTCGTCGAAGTTCACCTGCAGGCCCGGCAAGCGGATCTCTGCTGGCACGTTCACCGTCAGGTACGCGATCTTCGGATCGACCTCCGCGATGCCGCGCTCGGCGAGATCGATGCGATCCTTGCGGCCGGCCTTCTGCGCCTTCTTCAGCGACTCGTGATAGAGCAGCGACGCCGACGCCCAGCGGCCGAGCTCCTGGTAGCAGAGCGCGAGGCGAAGCTGCGTGCCATCGACCGGGTCGAGTTTGTAGCTCTCTTCGAGCTTCGGGCACGCGTCGCTGAACTTCTTCTTGTCCATCAGCGTCTTCGCGTCCTTAAAGAGCTGCTCGGCGAGGACCTTGTCGCCCGTGTCGCCTGCCGCGACGAGAGGAGGCGCAGCCGCGGTCACCGCAAGGGTGAACGCGAGCGCGGCGGCGAGGTGGGCGGGCGCACGAAGAAGCGATCGCATCGGGGCACCCATCCTACCGCGGCCGAGGCCTCGAACGTCGTCAGTTTCGGTCATCGATGCCGCTCGTGTCGGCAGGCTTCGGTGCGGCCTTGGTCGTCGCAGTCGGTGGCGGGGGCGGGGGCGGTGGCGGCGCGGAGGGAGGGGCCGTCGGCGCGACAGCGACAACCGGCGTCGGAGCAGGCGCCGCTACGGACGGCGCAGCTGTCGCGGAGGACGTCGCTATCGGCTTGCCGAAGAGCGCCGGCTTTCCCGACGGCATCGGTCCGGCCAACGGGCCCGGCGCGGGCTTCGTGCTCGCGGTGTGCGTCGGCGCGGAAGTAGTGTCGGCTGTGGTCGAGAACGTCGCGAGTGTCGTCGCAACGGAGGGCGCCTGCGTCGGCTCGGGTGTGGAGGCAGCCGCGGTCGTGGAATCCGAAGGCTGGACCTCGGCTCGCGGAGCGCGGTTCAACCCGACGCTGACGACGATCACGCCGATCGTGACCACCGCGATGGCCCCGCCGATCAAGAGGCCGCGTGACGATCGCGGCGGCATCGGTATCGGCGCGTCCGGCTCGACCTCGCGAGCGGGCCGCGCGTCGAACGTGGGCGTTTCGGCCGGCGCGGCTGGTCGCGCCGGCCGCGCATCGAGCGTCGCCACGTGGGCCTGCAGCGGGCGTGGAGGCCGCGCGTCGAGCGTCACGGCAGCGGCGTACGGTGGCGCGGGCGACCAGCCGTCGCGGCTTTGCACGGCCGACGGGACGCCCTGCACCTCGGTGTTCGGCGCCGACGCCGGCGACATGCTCCACACCGGGATCGCCAGAGTCGGTCCGCTCGGATCGATCGCGGGCTCGCTCGCGATCCGCGCATCGGGCGGCAGCGCCTGCATCACCGCGAGCGCGGCGCGGCGCACGTCCATCGCGCTCGTGAACCGCGCGGCGGGTGATTTGGCGAGCAGCCGCGCGACGATGTGCTCGAGCTCGACCGGGAACGGACCGACGCCGATCGACGAGAGAGACGGGGCCGGTGTGTGCACGTGCTGCGTGAGGATCTCGTACTCGGCGCCCGCGAAGGGCGCCCGGCCGGTGAGCATCTCGAACAGCACGCAGCCGACCGAGTAGAGGTCTGCTGCCGGACCGAGCGGCTCGCCCTTCACCTGCTCGGGAGACATGTACGAAGGCGTGCCGAGGACTGTCCCATCGACCGTGATCGCGACATCGCTCGCGCGCACCGGCGCCTGCGACTTCGCGATGCCGAAGTCGATCAGCTTTACCGCGCCGCCCTTGAGCACGACCACGTTGTCGGGCTTGATGTCCCTATGCACGATGTCGTGCCGATGCGCCTCCTCGAGGCCCTCGCAGAGGTCGGCGACGATCTGCAGCGCGCGCCGCACGGTCAGCGGCCCGCCAGCGCGGAGCACGCGACGGAGCGACTCCCCGTCGACCCACTCCATGACGTAATACGGCCGCCCGTCGTGGAGCATCCCCGCGGTGAAGACCTCGACGATCGCGCGGTGTCGCACCGACGCGCAGAGGCCCGCTTCGCGGAGGAACCGGTCGACGTGCTCGGGAGTCCTCCGATCGAGCAGCACCTTGATGACGACCAGGCGGCCGCCGAGCGCCCGGTCGCGCGCGAGGTACGCGACGCCGTGCGCGCCGCGGCCGAGCATCCGGATCAGCACGTAATGGGTCCCCTCGAGGGGCACCTCCATGCCTTGCGGGATCTCGGTCGGCAGCTCGACGTAGGTCGGCATCGTGCTCGGGTGCGAAGCTTACGCTACGTGTCGGGACGCGACGAATCGGACGGCGCCCATTACCGCTGGAGCGTCCGCCGGGGCTGGCGCTCGGGCGATCGCGGGGGCGGCATGGACGGCGCGTCGAGCAGTCGGCAGGCTCGGACGAGCCCGCTCTGCACGACCTGACTCAGCTGTTTGGTCGCGCCTTCCTCGGGGTCGGCGTCGCGAACGAACCCGCCGACGCCGCGGTGACGGGCGAAGTGGCAGCCGACGAGCATGCGACCGCCGAGCGAGAACGTGAACTGCGACAGACCCAGGATCACCGGCGAGTGCGCGGCGATGCGCCGCCCGTGGACGAACGTGCCGTTGATGCTCCCGAGATCGGTGAGCACAAGGCCCGAGCGCGTCGACTCGATCGCCGCGTGGAAGCGCGAGACGAAGGGATCGTCGACCTGAAGCTTGTTCGACGGGTCCCGGCCGATGCCGATCGGGATGCATCCGAACTCGTAGTCGGTCGAGCTGTTGTCGCGAAGGCTCATCACGCGAACGCGGAGGATCGTGTCGCGCGCATCGATCAGTGTCTCCATGCGCGTCGCAGGAGCAACGCGCGTGCCTGGCGCGATTCGCGCGTCGCGCCGGCCACAACTCCCACCAGGTCGCCTCGCGAAGCGGCTTGCTCCGTCCAGGGTTGGAGTCCGAGTCTGGACGCTTCGGCCTCCGAACCGCGGAGCGCTACTTGCGGTTCTTCTCGAGGTTCGCCCTCCAAATGAAGCCCGTCGAGCGCGAGATGCCCACGTGCTTGGCCGCGCGCACGACGTCGCCGCCGAGTTGCTCGAGCGCCTTCGCGAACGCCTCGAGCTGGCGATCCTTCGGGGGAACGACCGGTCCCGCATCCGGCGCGGGCGCCTCGGCGGCGGCCGCGCTCTTCGCAGTCGCCGGTAAGGCCGATCGCGGCTGCGGCAGGTCCGGCGGCTCGAGTTCCTCCGCGTTCGCGGCCATCGCTCTGTCGCACGCCTCCGACACCGCGCTGCTCAGCTCCCGCACGTTGCCCGACCATGTGCGGAGCAGACAGGCCTCGATGAACGCCGGCGTGGCGCGGAGCGACGCGCAGTCGGACGCCTTGGCCCAGTCGTCGATGGCCATCGCGACCATGTACGCAATCTCCTCGCGTCGCTCTCGGAGCGGAGGCAGGCGCACGACCTTCTGGGCGAGCCGCCGGAAGAGGTCCTCGCGGAACTGCCCCTCGGCGATCAGCGCGTGCATGTCCGCGTTCGTCGCGCACACGAAGAGCACGTCGACCTTCTTGCCGTGCGCCGCGCCGAGCGGGACGACCTCGCGCGTCTCCGTCACGCGGAGGAGGCTGCCCTGCACAGCCGCATGGAGCAGCGCGAACTCGTCGAGGTAGAGCACGCCGCCGTCGGCGGAGGCGATGTACCCTGCCTGGTCGCGATCGGCGCCGGAGTACGCCCCGCGCTTGGCGCCGAAGAACAGCGCCTCCGCGATCGTCTCGCGCACGGCGGCGCAGTTGACGTCGACGAACGGCCCGCGCCCGTTCGGCCCCTGCGCGTGGAAGACGCGCGCGGTGAACTCCTTGCCCGTCCCGCTCTCGCCCGTGACAAGCAGGTTCTGACGGCGCGACGCCGCGAGACCAACGGCGAGCAGGATCTCCCGCACCTCGGGGCCGATCACGCGGCCAGCCGTGAGCTCCACCCCGCCGCGCGCGAACCGCGCGAGATCGTCCTCGACGGCGAAGACCGACATCCCGGCGCGGACCGTGTGCAGCGCCTCGCCCGTCCAGGTCCCGCGGATGCGGCGACCATCGACGAACGTCCCGTTTCGGCTGTCGAGATCACGGACCGTCCACGCGCGCCCGTCGTGCGCGACCTCGGTGTGCCGCCGCGAGAGCTCGGGATCGTCGGGCAGCGACACGGTCACGTCCTCGGCGCGACCAATCACGACCGGCCCGCGACTCACGAAGATGGGGCGGCACACGGGGGAGTGCGTCGAGAACACCTGCACGAGACCAGGCGCCCCGCCGCTGGCCTTGCGCCCCGACGGCTTCGCTTCCCGCGTCTCGATGTCGTGCCCCATGGCGCGGCCGAGTCTACCCGAGCCCGCCGGTCTGCGCGCCTGGAGCGCGCGGCTCACGGGGATTTGCCGGACCCTCATTGCACGTCCCGGATGCGATCGAGCACGGCCGTCGCGAGATCCGCCGCCCGTGTGGTCTTCGGCACGATGTCGTGACCTCGTGCTCGACTCCATGCCAGCGTCTGCTCGTCCAGCTGCGCGCCCGTGAAGATGATCGCGCGGCGGGCCAGGCGCGCGTCGACTCTGCCGATCCGCTCGATCGTCTCCCACCCCGATGCGTCGGGCATCTCGAGGTCCACGAGCGCGGCGTCGAACACGCTGCCGGACGCCGCATCGACGGCGGCATCAGCGTTCGCGACGGAGACAACGTCGAACCACGTCGACAACCCGCGGGGAAGCACACGCCGCAGGGCCTGATCGTCGTCGACGTAGAGCACGCGAGGTTTTGGGTTCGGAGCAGACTTCATGCGGTCTCCGTGCAGGTGCACCGTACTTTATTACGGTGTCGTGATCCGAAGTCCACCGCTACTTCGCGGGCGTGGGCAAGGCGGCCGCGACCCCGCGGGTCCTTCGACAGCTCGGTGTGCGGCTGCGGCGCGCGCGCGAGGCCGCCGGCCTCTCCCAGGAAGAGGCCGCCGCGCGCAGCGGCATCGACTACAAGCGCTGGCAACGGATCGAGGCGGGCGCGGCCAACGTCACCGTCCGGACGCTGGTGCGCGCGGCGGGGGCGTGCGGCGTGACGTTCTGGGAGCTCACCGCGCCGGCTGCCGCGAGCAAGCCGCGTCGCCAGGCCCCACGGTAGCGTCCGCACGGCTCGCGGCATTGGTCCGAAGACGGACGGGCGTCCAGATCTGGACTGCGATCGGGGTCCGACGGGCGCGGTGATCGTCGCCCCACCCATCGTGCAATTCCGCTGGCTTTCCGGCGCATCCGAGGCTGGCCGGGCGCCTCCGTCGCTGGGTGCCGGCCGTCGGCACGACGGCTGCTGAAGGGGCGGCCGTCGGCCGGCCGACTGACCGCCGCGCCCGGAAGCCGCAGGAGACCCACGAACATGAACACCACCTCGATGAAGCGCGTCCTCGTCGCCGCCACCCTCGCCTCCGCGACCGCGCTCGCGAGCGTCGCGCAGGCCGACGAGCCGAACCCCGCCGATGCCGCGCAGCCGCCGCCCGCGGCGGCGACCGCGCCCTCGAGCCGCAACCCGCTGAGCATGGCGCTCCTCGCGGGCCACGGCTTCAAGGACGCCTTCAGGACGGGCTTCGGCGCCCGCCTCGGCTACACCCTCCCGAGCAACATCTACCTCGGAGGCGCCTTCGTCTATCACGTGGGCACCACCGAGGGCCCCGTCCAGGCGAACGCCTCGTACGGCGGCGGGGAGCTGGGCTACGACTTCATCGCCGGCCCGGCGATCCTCCGCGCCTACTCGGGGTTCGGCGTGGTGAGCGCGAACGCGACGGTCACCATCCCGCCCGTCGGCACGAACGGCGCCGAGAAGATGAAGGCGAGCGAGAGCCGCTTCGGCATCTGGCCAGGCGCCTCGCTCGTCTTCCCGTTCGAGAACGGCTCCGCGTTCGTCGGCGTCGACGCGAAGCTCCTGATCGTCGAGAACGCGACGGCGTTCAACACGTACGGGACGTTCGGCCTCGCGCTGTAGTGTGTCACTCCGCCGCGGCCGCGACGTCGTCGCGACGTCGGAGGAGCGCCGGCGGGAGCGCCGGGAACACGTGGCCGAACCCGGCGCGGACCTGCTCGGCTTCGCGGATGTACCCCTCGGTCGTCGCCAGCGACGTGTGCCCCGCGCGGCCCTTGATCTTCAGCGGATCGTCGCCGCGGATGGCCATCCACGTGATGCCCGTCGCGCGCAGGTCGTGGAAGGTGATCCACTTCCGCGTCGCGTCGTTGGTGAACAGCTCCGCGCGCGTGACCCCCGCCACGGCGAGGTACGTGCGCAGACCGTTGGCGAGCTCGAACTTGTTCGGCATGCGCGCGGCGCCGAGGACGGACCCCTTCCCGCCGCTCTCCTCGCGCAGGACCTCGAGGAGAGGGCGCAGCGTCGGCTCGAACGCGAACCGCCGCGTCTCGCCGGTCTTGGTCGGCTTGAACTCGCCGCCGTAACGGCGCTTGCTGCGGTGGATGTGCACCGTGCCGTGACCGAGATCGACCGCGTCCCAGGTGAGCGCGTCGAGCTCCGCCGCGCGGACGACGAGGTAGATCGAGAGCGTGACGATGCGGCGCCAGCGGAGCGGCACGTCCTCGCACGAGACCAGCTGCAGGAACTCTGTCGGGTAGACGTACTGCTTGGCCTTGTCGTCACCGAGCTCGGGCGGCGCGATGCCGATCGTCGGATCGTCGCGGCGCACGCGCAGGTCACGGCGTTTGGCGTTGCGCGCGTCGCGGAACGCCGTCCTGACGATCGACCACACGTGCTGCGCGGTCTTCCAGGAGAGCTGTTCGGCGCGGATCTTGTCGTCGAGCGCGTCGCGGATGTCCTCGATGTGCCCCGCGGTGATCGCGTTCATCGACAGCGGGCCGATCACCGGCAGGACATGGTTCTTCATGCGCGACCGGTCGTCGCACACCGTCTCGATGCGCGCGTCGGTCCGGAAGCGGTACCAGCGCTCGGACCACTCGGCGAACGTCTCGCCCGGGTTGGCGAGCGCGCGTACGGGCTCGGGCGACGTCTCCTTCTTGGCGGCCGCCGCGAGCTCGCTCGCCCGCTTCAGCGCGTCTTTGTGCGAGATGCCCTCAGGCAGCGCGATCCACTTCCGCTGGCCGTCGGCGAAGCGGACGCGGACCGAGTAGCGGTTGCCCCACCACTTCAGCTGCCCGCCTCCGCGGGGCTCGGTCGGCGCGGTCATCACGCCCCCGCCGACGCCGGGGTCGCCGTGCGCTTCGCGGCGACGAGCCCGAAGAAGAGGAAGCCGTTGTACTCGTGGCCGGTGATCGCCTTCGCGATCCCCGAGAGGCTCCGGTACCGCGTGTTGAGGTACTCGAACCCGTCGTCGAGGACGCGCACCTTGTGAACGGCGTCGTGGTAGGTGCGTTCGAGGACGGTCCCAACGGCCGGGAGGCGCGGGTCGCGCAGTCGCTGGGCACGCCCGCTGGCCGTCGGCGCCGGCGAGGCGCTCGGGGCCGCTGCGGCTGAGGTCTTCCGCTTCACGAGCTCCTTCGCGATCGCGGCGCGCAGGTGCGCCACGTTCGACGATTTCGTCTTCTTGCCGAAGACTTCCGCGTATCGCTTCCAGAGCGCGGTCTTCGTCAGCTTCGCGAGCACCGCGAGCTCCTTCGTGAGGGCGGTCGACTGCGCGGTGGTGGTGCTCTTCTTGGTCGCCATCGTCGTGCTCCTTGCCGCGCGAGGTGGGCGGCAACGGCACGTTGGCTTCACGTCTGCCGAAGTGAAGGTCCGGGGCCGATCTGGGTGTGCAGGTGGTGCCCCAAAACGGGTCGCGTGTTGGCGGCGGAGAAGGCCCAGGGCCCCCCCCACGAGGAGGCCTCGACCTGCTCGAGCTGCAACGCAGGATCGACGAGTCGATCCCCGGCGTGGGCTAATGTCGAGGCCAGCGTCACCCGGCTGGCGTGACGGTCAACATCAAGGTCTGAGCTTGCATACTCAAATCACGATGATACTGTAGGGTATGGACACTCCCGTCAGCGCGAAAGCGGCTCTCTTGCAGGTCTTGATCTCGGGGGAGGGGTACGGGCTCGATCTGATCGAGCGCGTGAAGACCCGCACCGGGGGCGCGGTCGTCCTCGGCCCCGGGAGCGTCTACCCGGCCCTCCGGGAGCTTGAGCGCGAGGGCCTGCTCACCTCCTACGAGGCCGACCCCCTGCCCGAACGTGGTGGCCGCCCGCGGGTCTATTACCGCATCACTGCCGAGGGGAAACGCACCGCCCTCGGCCAGAAGACCGCCGTCAGCGGCTTGTTCCTCCTCACCCCGGCGAGGGCGCGATGAGCACCCACGACGACGACGACGACAACGAGAACGCCATCGAGTGGTCGAAGTGGCTGATCATGCATCAGCTCAAGATCACGTTCGAGACGGACATCACGTTGCCCAAGAGGCCGGTGCGGCTGAGCGATGAGATTCTGCGGACGTACATCAACCAGGGCTACGTAGTCCTTCCCGACTGGAAGCCGAGGTTGAACGATCAGAGTCCCGAGGAGTTGTTGCTGATCCCCGAGCCTCCCGACCCGCCAGAGCCGCCGACGGAGGAGGCGACGGAGACGACGGCGGGCATGGCTGCCAGGCTCTTTGCGCTCGGCTTGATGAAGGCCACCCGTGAAGAGGCTGAGCGGCGTGCCAGTGCCGAGCGGTATGCCAATGCGGCGTTCTCGCTGAGGCGTGCGACCTCGATCCTCGAGTGGATCACCGCCTTCGTCCCGAGGCGCATCGCCAACGAGGAGATCGGCGACGCCCTCGAAGTGATCTACCAGAACGCCCACAAGGGCCGGCTCTTCGTGTGGGCCAAGGTCGTGACGACGATCTTCTTCGTCCTCTTGAACGTCGTCCGCGAGCTGGCCGCCAGCATGCTGGGCAAGAAGCGGGGCGGTGGGTAATGGCGTCGGCCGTCAGCGATGCCGTGCCCTCCGCGGCCATGCCCTCGTCGCGACCTTCACCAGGCCGGGCGAGCCGCGTGACGGCGCCCCCTCGGCTCGTTCGATGTCCCGCCCACGACCATCAAAGAGGACGGCCCGGCACACCGCCGGGGAGCGTCGCGCTGCTGTCGTAGCTGGCGCGAGTAGCCGGGCGTTCACTCGAGCGCGTACACGTGAAGGTTCGGGGGAAGGCGCAGAATGAATGCTCGTTCGGTATCCTTCGTGCGCGCCGACGTCGGGCTCACGGCCTCGACACGAACGCGTACCTCCACCGGATCGCCGACGTCGCTCAGACTGCGGATGGCGGTTGCGAGCGCCGCCTGCTCGCGGAAGACAGCACGCACCCCGACCCTCTGGCCCGGGGCGACCAGCGCCTCGCGCTCTGCTGGGTTCGTGCTCATGAAACGGACGATCTCGGGCCGTCGAATTGGGCGCGGTTGCTGCGGCCACTCTTCGAGCTCACTCGCAACTCCCTTTCGGAACGCTGCGTCGAGGCCCGCTTGCGTGAGCGACCAGGTGATGTACGGTCGCGCGATCATCGGCGTGTTGCCCCGGTTCTCGATCCAGAAGTCCAGCCAGATCTCGTTGCCCCCCTGCCGGTGCACACCCGCAGCCGCGAGCACGGCCGGCGCGAGCTCGACACGTGCGCGGAGCTCGTCGACGGCGAGCAGCGCAACCTCGTTGTCGAGCAGGTTGTCCTCGCGCGCCCAGTCGACGATCTCGTGCGCGGTCGCGAGAGCGTTGCTCGTGCCTCGTCGCACGTAAGCGAGGCCGGCCTGGAGCTTGTTGCCGGACGTGCGCGCCGCTGCGATCGGGCGCTTGCTGTAGCGGATCTCGAAGACGCCCACCACGAAACCTTCGACCCGCACTACGTAGAAGTGGAAGTCGAGCGGCGGGTTCAGGTAGTTCCGGACCTTCTGCTGCAACGGCGCGTCGTCGGGGTGCGCTGGCTGCTCCTCGGCAAACCTTCCGAGGCCGTGCTCGTCCTCGTCGATGCCGATGAGCAGATACCCCGGCTGCGAAGTCTTCCTCAGCCGGTTGGCGATCGACATCAGGTCCTTCGCGAGCTCGGCGTCGTCGGTGTGGTGCTGGCGCTTGAAATCGAGGGTCTCGTTCTCGCCACGCAGCATCAGCTCGCGGATGTCGGCTGCGGTGATCGGCATCGCTCATTCCTGTTCTGGGGCGCCGTCTCATCGCTCATGTTTGCACGCGGCCGCCCGCCCGAACACGGCTGCGCAACGTCGGCGTGATCCTCCCCCGCTCTCGTCGACGGTCTGAGTTTGACGTCTGGCCCGCGCGGCTTAACTTGGCGAGACTCGATCACGGCTCGGGGCTGCCGAGAGCACTTTCGGCAGCCGCGGGGCGTGGCTGAGTGGCTGAAAGCGCCCGATTGAAACTCGGGAGGCCTCGAAAGGGGCTCGGGGGTTCGAATCCCTCCGCCTCCGCAGGCTGGCCGAAAGGCTGGCCGCGCTCCTGTTCATGGGCCGCAAGCAGGAGTGCAGTAGCCGCCCCCCAGGGGCCCCTTGGGGGGCGGCGCATGTTGGATGGCGCCCGCCCGCCCGCGCCTCAGCGACGCGAAAGCCCGATTTCCTGGACGCCTCCTCGACCCGTGGTAGGTCGTACCCGCGAATCGTTTGCGGTCGCGGAGGATTGCATGGGCTCGGAGTCGCGCGGCGACGCGCATCATTGGACGCCGGATCTGTTGGTCAACGTGACGCGGGCGCTGACGAAACTGTGCCGAGCGCAGGAGAACGTTCTCGACTTCCTGCAGGGTTCCGGTGTCGATCGTGCGCTGCTCGCCCCGTGGCGGTCGCGGCTGGCGGTCGACCGGAAGTCAGTGCGTAAGAAGGACATCGCCGAAGCCGTGCTCCGGCAGATCAACGACGGCGGCGACCGGACCCTTGCCCAACGGCGCGAGGTCATCCGCCGGATCGTTCAGTTCGAGAACTTCGATCAGTGCTGGGATGACGACAGGACCGAGGCCAAGGCGCTCGTCGCCGAGATCAGGAACCTGGTGGAGTTGAAGGACTCGGTCACGATTCTTCAGCAGCAGATCCGGGCCGAGGCGGCCAGGAAGGCGGAGGAGAACGAGGCAGCATCACGTCTTCGCGCGAGGAGGCGGGCCGAGGTCGACTCTGTCAAGAGCGACCTGTTCAGCCTCTTCGGTGAGGCAAACGTCTGGACGCGCGGCAAGGACCTCGAGCGAGTTCTGAACCGGCTGTTCAAGGCGTACGACATCCACGTGCGAGACCCATTCGCGATCGTGCACGAGGACGGACACCCCGTCGAGCAGATCGACGGCGTGATCCTGCTCGGCGGCCACTATTACCTGGTCGAGGTCAAGTGGGAGAAGGAGCCGATTGGCGTTCAGCCGGTCGGATATCGCATCTCGCGTTTGATGGTCCGTCCTGACGTACGCGGCATCTTCATCAACGCGAGCGGGTTCACGGGGCCAGCGGTGGACGCGTGTCGCGAGGCCTTGCCTCACCGGTTGCTCTTTCTGTGCGAGCTCGAGGAGATCACCTCGCTGTTGGAGTACCAGCACGACCTCACCAGACTGCTCCAGCGCAAGGTCGAGGCCGCGTCGGTCGACCGGAACCCATTCGTGCGGATCGTCAGCATGCCGACCCAGGGGCCGTAGATCGACGCGATGCCGTCTGCGGTTTCGCCGTGGTCCACACGCGAGGTCGAGGGTTCACTTTTCAGAACCCCGGAATGGTCAGCCGAAACTCCCGCACCATGCCGCTCTCGACGAGCCCGATCCACTGCCCTGCGAGGAAGCTCGCGAAGCTCGGATCATCGATCAGCACCCCGACCTCGATGTTCCGCTCCTGCCCGCGCTGCGTGAAGTTCGCGCTCGAGACGAACGCGCGCGCGCCGTCCACGACGACGCACTTGGCGTGCATGCTGCAGAACGGCGGGCCCGGCTGCAGGGCGCGGCGGTCATAGAAGATTCGTGGTCGCGGATCGCCGAACGGCCAGTTCAGCGCGTAGAACTGCCCGAGGTGCGTCGCGATGTGCGCAGCCGGATCCTGGCCATGCTCGATCTGGGGCACGTCGACGAAGAACTTCGCGTCGACGTGATGGTCACGCATCGACGCGTACAATGGCGCGAGCACGTCCCTCGCGTGGTCGAAGCTGTAGCCGGCGAGGATCACGGCCTCCCGCGCGCCCTCGAACAGCGCGCGCAGGACGACCGCGGTGTCACGCGCCGTCCCGGCGGGCGCCTCCGGGCCCGTCCACACGAGCTCAGGCGTCGGCTTCCGGACCTCGCGCTCGGCGAGGACGACGTCGAGCACGGCGAGGCAGGCCGCCGACTTGTGCCCGGCGAGCGCGGTCTCGATCGCGTCGAGCTGGTGGCGGATGCCGAAGCCGACGAGGGCGGCGCGGTCGAGCGGCGGCTTGATCGCGCCGGTCGCGACTGCCGTGCGGAGCTGCTCGAGGACCGCGGTGCTGACCGTGCGGAGGCTCGCCGGCATCACGGACGCTCGCGGAAGAAGGCGAGCTCGGGATCGTTGCCGATGGTCGGCACGACGAGCGCACGGTCGAGCATGCGGTTGAACTGCTCGCAGCAGACCTCGGCGATGTACAGGCAGCCGTGACAGGCGGCGCCCTCGGTCCGTCGATCGCTCGACTCCGAACTGGGGTCGTGCGCGGCGCATACCGGATCGTTCGAGCACAGGCGCCCGAGATCCCACGCCTCGCGTAGGTGGTGTCGCAGGCGCCGGCCTTCCTCGACGAGGCCGCCGAGGGTCCCCTCGCTGCCGGTGGTCCCCGTGGTGAGCATCACCGCCGCCATCGTCGGGCCGTCTACCTCGGCCTGGCCGCAGTAGATCCGCTCGCGGATCGCGCTCGCCGCGTACCCGCACTCGAGGCTCACGGCCGTCAGGAGCAGATGCGACAGCGAGTGCAGCAAGTAGAAGCGGACGCCCGGGAAGCCGGTCTTGCCGTCCGCCTCGAACGCCTTGAGGAGCTGCTCGGCGCGGGCCTTCACCGCCGGGCGATCCTCCCACGCGCGAACGGCGTCGAGGTCGAGCTCGACGAAGATGCCCTCGCCGCGCACCTCGGCGGCCGGCAGCCACTTCTCGTTCCCGGTGGGCAGTGTCAGCACGGCCGGCTTCACGGCGCGCCCTTCGAAGTCGTACTCACCCTGGAGGTTCGCGCCGACCGAATCGAACCGGCTGAAGCTCACCTGGACGCGCACCTCGCGGAGCTCGGGCACGACGACGAGACCGCGGACGCCCGTCGGCAGATCGATGCGGTGCTTCGGCACCCTGTACGCGGCGAACTGAACGCCAGGATCGGGAAGGACCCCGGGCTGCTCGATGGGCGCGTGGCTGAGCCGATCGTATTCGGCGCTGCGCAGCGGGCGCTCCGCGGTGGCGCCTGCCGACTCCCTTTCCGCCCTGATTGCCGCGACGACCTGCTCCGCCGGGTATGAGCCGAGCGCGCCGGCGACGTGAGGCTGGAGCTTGAATAGGAACGCCAGGTCGGACGCCTCGGTGACGTTCCCGACAGCCTTCCACACCTCACGGTCCCGCACTCGAAGGCGGATCGGATCCGGCTCGGGGTCCGGCAGGCGCAGCGCGCTGACCACCTGCGCGAAGTAGGCGTGCGACGCCGTGCGGACGAGGAGCTCCATCTTCTGGTCGCAGGGCTCGTTGGCGGCGCGGCCACCCAGCCACGGGCGATCGCCGCTGCACCCGTAGGGGAGCACGGTTGCACGGCTCATCGGCGTCTTCGCGTCGCAATTGGCGCAGCGGACGATGATCCGAGCGATGTCGCCGATGGTGTGCTCCTCGAGGTACAGCTCTTGGCGGTCGCACGCGCCCGCCTCGCGGTCCATGTGCGCGAACGCGACCCAGGGGAAGTCGCTCAGGTGCCCGCGCTTGCAGGCGGCCACGAACCGGACCGGCACCGCGTTCGCGAACTTGTTCTTCGAGCACTCGTGCCTGTAGCGGCCGCTCTTGTTCTCGAACTGCTCGGCCGCGCGCGCGAGCCGACGACAGCCTTGGCACACGAACCAGCGGGGGAACTCGAGGGCGCGTACCCCGACGCTCGGGTACGGATCGCGCGCGTCGCCCTCCGGCGCCATGCGGAAGTACCCCTCGCGCGCGAGATCGAGATCGGGGTCGAGTGCCTTGAGGCGCGGGACCAATGATCTCCGGAGGCGCGGATCGTCGAGCGCGACGTAGCCGGCCTTGCCATACGCCCAGTGTTCGAGCCCACCGATGACGACGGCGCGGTCGACGAGATCCACCATCGCGCCTGGCCCGAAGGTGGTGACGAGCTGGCTCTGTCGGAGCTGGCCCTCTGGACGGTGGACCGTTCGGCCGTCTTGCTTCTTTCGCTCCCCCGCCATCATGCCCTCTCGTCGAGCTGCTTGAACCGGAGCCACACGTGCACGCTCGGCTCGACGTCGCGCATCGAGGTCGGCACCTGGAAGCAGCGCGCGTCGTGGTCGTCGGGCGGATCGTCCCCGGCGGTGAACAGAAGCGGCAGGCCCTCGGCGCCCGCTTTGTCGTTCTTGCTGTAGGTGCGGCTCGCCGCGCCCGCGCGCGCCTTGTCGACGACCCGCTCCCACGCGTCGAGGAAGCTCTTGCCGCGCGCGCGCACGAGGTCGGCGATCCTGGTCTCCGCTTCGTCGTCGTGGAAGTTCCGATGGGTGCGCGCGCGCTTCACGAGCCAGCCGAGGAGCTCCTCTGCGGCCGGGCGCTTCTCATGGATCCGCATCGCGCCGACGGGCGGCTCCATCTCGAGGATCCCGTGGCGAATCATCGACAGGAGGCTTCCGACGAGACCGCGGTCGAGTGCCTGGCCGCTGAAGGGCGTCACGCTCGTGGCCTCGACCTCGCGGTAGAAGCTCTCGTGGTACGCGACGAAGCGCTCGTAGTGGGAGCGATCGCGCGGGCGCATCACGTTCAGGCACGTGACGACGAGACCGGGGTACGCCCGGCCGACGCGGCTCGTGGCCTGGATGTACTCGCTCGTCGTCTTCGGCTGGCCGGTGATCACCATGAGCCCCAGGCGGTCGACGTCGAGCCCGACCGAGATCATGTTCGACGCGAGCACGACATCGAGCGGCTCCGGATCCTCGGACCTCTGTCGCGCGGCGAGACGCCGCTTCGTCTCCTTCACGCGATCCGTCGACTCACGCGACGTGAGCTCCGCCGGCATCCGCAGCTTGCGGTCAGCGGCCCACGGGTGCGGGCCGACGTACATCACCGGGCGCTTACCGTCGCGATCATCGGCGATGTCCCTCACGCGGTTGCGGACCTCGTCTTCCACGAGGCGCCGCATGCCACCGAGCTCGCGAAGGCTGTTGAAGTATCCGACGAGCGTCATGTACGGATCGGCCGGCTGCTTCGCGTCGCCCTTCGGGTCGAAGTGCTTCTGCGCGGCCGCGAGCAGCACCGCATACGTACGCACCGACACGGCACGAAGCGCGCGGCCCGGGGCGCCGACGCCGACGTACAACCGCCCCGGTTTGTCGTGCTCGACGCGCGAGAAGAAGTTGTCGCCTTCGTCGAGGCCACGCGGCGGGAAGAGGGCCATCGGCCGGCCGAAGAGCGCCTGGATCTGCTCGCGCGCGCGGCGCACGGTCGCGGTCGAGCACACCACCTTCGGCGGGCGTGGCGGTCCTCCCGTCGGACGGTCGCTGAGGTAGTCGATCGCCGCCTCGTACAGGCCCACCATCGTGCCGAGGGGGCCGCTGATCAGGTGCAGCTCGTCCTGCACGATCAGCTCGGGGGGCAGCAGACCGTCAGGCACGCGGCGCGCATCGACCGGAGGCTCGTGCATGACGCCGTACGCCCGACGATCGTCGAGATGCGTCGCGCGCCCGAACAGCATGCCGGCATCGCCGCGCCAGGGCATCATCGCGAACTTGTCGACCGTGGCGACGAGGAAGCAGGGCACCTCCTGGTAGATCTGCTCGTCGACGAAGACAACGGGCAGGCCCAGTCCGGGCACCTTCGCCTCCGTGTAGAGGCAGCTCGCCCGATCGCAGTACACGGCCGCGCGCGCGAAGTTCTTCTTCGTCGGCCGACCTTCGATGTCCACGAGCTTGATGTTCTGGATCTTGATCGCCTCGCCGCACCACGGGCACGTCGTGAGCGGGAACGGGGAGTTGGTGCGCCCCGACGTGTAGTCGGACAGCTCCTGATGGACCTCCTTCAACCGGTTCGCGCTCGCGCTCGCACCGACCCAGAGTCCGATCGTGAAGCGCGCGTTGCCGAGCTCCTTGGGGTTTCGCCGCCGCAACTCCTCGAGCGCGCACATCAGCGTTGCGGCGCGACCCAGCTGGTCGAGTGTCAGCAGCCGGAGCGTGTACCGGAGGAGGACCGCGACGCCGCGGCCCTCGTGCGGCGTGCCCTGACCGCGGATGCGGCGCAGGAAGAGGACGAAGGCAATCAGGCCAAGGTACGCCTCAGTCTTCCCGCCGCCCGTCGGGAAGTAGATCAGCTCCGCCAGCCTGCGATCGGGGTGCGCCGTGTCGACGACCGACGGGAGGTTCATGAGCACGAAGGCGAGCTGGAACGGTCGCCACTCAGGTAGCCGTCCGGCCCTGTACCGCTGGTCCTCGCGCGTCTGGTCTGCCTGCACTGCGGCGACGTGCATCGCTTGGTTCGCGAGCTGGAAGGCGCGGAGTACCTTCGGGTCCTTGGCGAGAAGCGCGATGCCCTCGGCGATGCGCGCCTTCGCCCGGTCCGCCTTGTTCATCAGGTCGGCGCGCGTGTGGTCGAGGCTCGTTCGCTCGAGCGACTTGTGCCGCTGCTCGTCAATCCACTTGCCGTACGCCTCGACGAGCGGCGTGAGCGCGTTCGAGATGCCCTTCTGATCGAGCTTCGCGAGATCAGCCATGCCGAGCGTCGCGTCCTCCACGGCCCGGTGATCGACGCGCTTCACCTCGAAGAACGGGAGCTGCGTCGTGCGCAGGCAGGTGACCTTTCCGCTTTCGACGACGGGCCGCTCGACGCTCGTGTTGTGACCGACTGCCCACTCCAGGTGATCGCGGAAGTTGAGGGCGAAGACGCGCTGGTCTTCGTCGCTGCCGTCCTCACCGCGTCGGTTGGGGCGGGCGACGAACCCGCGCTCGAACGTCAGCGCCATGCGGACCTGGAACGCGAAGGAGCGGTCGCGGTCCGTCTTCTCGACGGTGCGGTCGTTGACGAGGAATAGGCTGAGCACGCGCGTGCCGGCGGGCAGGCCGTCCATCTGCGTCGTGCGGAGCTCGCCCCGGAGGATCAGGCCGCGCGACAGCGGCACGGGGATGCCGTCGCGCCTCTGCAGCGCGACCGGATCGAGAGGCACGCGCACACGCACCGGGCCGAACGGCATTCGCTTCCAGCCGACCACCTTGCGCTCGCTGTGCTCGAGGGGGACCTCGATCTTGTCGTAGTCGGCGTACCAGACGTCGATGTCGATCGCGTCTCCCTGCCCCTTCGGCAGGAAGACGCTGAGACCCATCGAAGCCGGAAACCGAACGGGGCGCTTCGGCTCGGGCTCGTCGTTCCCGGCGTCCTCGGCCTGGGTCTCGCTGCCGGCAGCAAGACTGTCGTCCGTCGAATCTCGGTCCTCGGCGTCGGGGACCCCGCCGCCCTGCGGCGCGAGGAAGCCGGTCAGGTACCAACGGGAAGGCGCGATCGGCAGGATCTCCTCGCCGCCCTGCTCGTGCGCGTCGGGCACGAAGGGGCCGATGAGATCGGCTTCGAGCGCCTCGACGAGCCGTTGTCGGATTGCCGCCTCGTTCATGGCTAGAAGAGCTTCCCCTGGTCCTTGTTCTTGTCCTTGTGCGACACGCGCCTCTTCCTCGGCGTGGTCTCGGCGATGTCGTCCGTCGTCTCCTCGTCAGCGTCCGCGCGGCGAGCCGTATTCGCCGCGGTGCCGAGCCGCTGCTCCTCGCGCGCACGTTCGGCATTGAGCACGTACAGGCGATCGATGACCTCGTCCTCGAACGCCTGCACGGCAGCGCGGTGCGCATCGGACGTGGGGCAGTAGGGCGGGACGGGGATGTCGCTCCACCCGTAGGCGGCGAGGACGGCGCGGTCCATGTCCTCGTGAAGGCGACGTAGCTCGAGGATGCGCGGATCGTCGCACGCGGGGTCCTTCAGGGCGTTGTAGGTCTTGGTGAGGCCCTGGTTCGTGTCGATCATGAAGCGGGCGCGGGTCTCGTAGAGGCCCTCGCCGAGGGATTCGAGTTCGGGGATCACGGTGCGCCCGCATTGTTGCGGGAAAGGGAACGTCTCGAAGCAGTCGGTCGGGCGGTACCCGCCACGATCCTCAAGGCCCGAAGACAACAAGTCGGACCACGAAACGTGAACGCGCGACTGAAGCACCGCGAAGGCCGTCACGCTCTCAAGGGGAAAGACGTAGAGGTTGTGACTGAAAACATATGTCGACGGCACGCGCACGAAGACGCGGTGTTTGCTGATACCAGAAGTGACCAAGCACGAACCCACCTGTCGGAGCGCGGCAGTGAGACCCGGACGATATTCACCAAAGAGCCACCAAAGCTTTCGGTAGTTTTCACGGTTGTTTGTGGCCCGCTCGGGCTGAACGCGCTGTCGCGCGATGTCCAGCAGCATCGGCCATCGCTCGGCCTCCGTACGTGTTTAGCGGGAAACTTGCCCCTGCTCGCGCGGCCAGTGCACCTGCACACGCGTGCCGGAAATGGAGCGCGCCGCCTACGAGCGGATCATCGAAGAGCTGCGACGCGAGAATGCGGCGTTGCGTGAGGAACTC
>JACPFM010000213.1 GCA_016182965.1 Deltaproteobacteria bacterium
ACTCGCCGCACCACGGCGGCCGGATGGAGGCGCCCGCGCGCTGCAACCTCGCGGCGATCCTGCTGGAGCGCGGCGACGTCGCCGCCGCGCACGAGGAGGCGCGGGCGGCGCGCGCGGTCGCCCCCGCTTCGGCGCCGATGCTCGCGCTCGTGCAGGCGACCCTCGCGTCGGCGGCGCTCGCTCACGGCGCGATCGACGAGGCGCGGGCTGCGTCGCGCGCGGCGAGCGAGATGTTCCGCGCCGGCGTCGGCCCGCGCGAGCACGAGCTGTTCGCGCGGCTGCAGCAGCTGCGCGTGCTGCGCCACGACGGCCACCCGGAGCTCTTCGCGCACGTCGCCGACGCGAAGCGTGAGCTCCTCGCCCGCGCGGCGCAGCTCACCGACGAGGAGCAGCGCGAGAGCTTCGTGCGCAACGTCCCGGAGAACGCGGCGATCCTCGTGTTCGAAGCGTCCTGAACGCTGTCACGGACACGTCATGCTGCCGCCGGGGCTGCCGATGTCGGAATCCGATGCCTGATCCTCGATGACCTCCGCGCAGGCCGGGCGTACGGCGCGGAAGGCGAGGAGCTGATCGAGGGAGCGTTCGACGCAACTCAGGTACTCCGCGTGGCTCTCGTAGCACCTCGCCGTGCCGGTGTTCGGGCATGTCCGCATCAGCGTCACCCCGAGCCACTGTTCGAGCTGGTCGCGATACGCCTGGGTCACGCGGCCGCGGATGAACGCCCGGATCTGGTTGCAGGAGCATCCGCGCGGGCTCACCGCCGGACAGTCGGCGCCCGGGCATCCGGGAGTGTCGGGACACAGGTCGAGCGAGTCGGCCACCCGATCGCCGTCGACATCGCGGCCGCTCGGGCAGCCGATCAGGTTCACCTTCGTGTCCGGTGGCGTGTTCGGGCACTCGTCGTGGTTGTTCGGGACGCCATCGTCGTCGTCGTCGCGTGCCAGGAGCCCGACGCCGCGCGCTCGGCGCACCACCTCCTGCTCGGTGAGCGCGTTGCGGTAGATGCTCACGTCGTCGAGCGTGCCCGAGAACGGCCGCTGGCAGGCGGTGGAGAACATCGTCGGATCCTCGTTGTACGCGCCGAGGTACAGCGTGTCGTGCTTGTCCAGTCCGTACACGATCGACGCGCTCGGGCCGGTCGTCGCGCCGACGAGCTCGCCGTCGCGGTAGATGCGCGCGGCCGTGCCGTCGAAGGTCCCGACCACGTGGTGCCACGTGCCGTCGTCGACGCGCGCTCCCGGTGATTGCCGGTAATCGGACGCGCCCATTCCGGTGCGCACGCGGAAGCGGACGCGGCCGTCGACCCCGAGCAGCGCGTAGGAGCCGGTGTTGCAGGCGCCGTGCGCGCCCTTCGAGATGATGTAGCCGCTGGTGTTGGTGCTCCGTATCCACGACTCGAGGCTGACCCGCGCCGGCTGCAAGATGGCGGTGTTGGGCACGGTCACGAAGTCGTGGTTGGGCGGGCGCCCCGCGAACGTCAGCGCGCGCGGGGTGAGGCCGGTGTCGTTCGGGTTGGCGTCGTCGACCGCGGTGCGCGTGGGATCGTTCAGATCGACGAAGGGCGTCAGGCCGAGGAAGCCCTGACCGACGAACTGCGAGGTCAGTGCCGACTCGTTGAATCGCCAGCGCCCGATGAGGATCGCGTCGCGCGTGGGGACGTGCAGCCCGTCCTCCGTGGTCGATACCTCGTCCCGCTCGTCCACCTCCTCCGCGGGCGGAGGGTCTCCGCTGCTGACGGTGCAGCCGGGGACCATCAGGCCCGCCGCCGCGAGGAACCGCAGGTACGCCCTCATGGGGTTCGCGTTGATCATCATCCCCTCCCGATCGACGACAAAGGTGCTGCAGAGCGCCCGGGCGCCATCGCGTACGGGCTGCAACGAGCGTGCCCCCCACGCACGAGCGCAGCGGCCAACAGCCGAGCGACCGCGCAGACCGGCTTGGCCATCGCGTGCCTACGAGGGGCGCGCGCGGCCATGGCCGCCGCGCGCTGCGCGGCACGAACACACGCAGCGCTGCCGCCACGTCATGCGCGCGCTGCTGCGACGATGCGTGTCGGACCCTCGGAATGCCTCACTCGTCGCGCGGCTTCCGCGGTCGGGGAAGGTTGTACTGTTCGAGCCGGCTCACCAGGGTGCGCCGCGAGATGCCGAGCAGCCGCGCCGCGTGCGTCTGGTTGCCTGCGCACTGCTCGAGGGCGCGCACGATGAGGTCTCGCTCGATCAGCTCCACGCCGCTCTTCAGCGCGTTGTCGGTCGTCGGCGGCACGGTGGGCCTCGGCACCGGCAGCGTCGCCTCGAAGTCCGGCGGGCGGCTCTTCGGCGGCGCGGGCGCGACGCGCGGCGCCGGAGGACGCATCGAGGCGAACGACCGCGCGGGCAGGGTGCTCACCATCTTCTCGACGGGCAGGTGCTCGGGCGCGATCGGATCGGAGCCGCACAGCAGCACCGCGCGCTCCATCACGTTCCGCAGCTCGCGGATGTTGCCCGGCCACGAGTAGCGCAGGAGCACGTCGAGCGCCTGGTGGGTGATGTCGGGCTCGCGCCGGCCGGACCTCCGGCAGAGGTGCGTGACCAGCGCGCGCGCCAGCGGCTCGATCTCGACCGGCCGTTCGCGCAGCGGCGGGATGACCAGCGGGATCCCGTTGAGCCGGAAGAACAGGTCCTCGCGGAACGTGCCGGCGAAGACCTCCGCCTCGAGATCGCGGTTGGTCGCCGCCACGAAGCGGACGTCGATCTCCTTCGGCTTGAGCGAGCCCACCCGCTGGACCTTGCGGTCCTCGAGCACGCGCAGGAGCTTCACCTGCGTCGAGGCGCCGAGCTCGCCGACCTCGTCGAGGAAGACCGTGCCGCCGTCGGCGGACTCGAGGAGGCCCGGCTTCTGCGCCACCGCGCCGGTGAACGCGCCGCGCTCGTGGCCGAACAGCTCGCTCTCGAGGAGCGTCTCGGTGAACGCCGCGCAGTTGAGCTTCACGAACGGCGCGTTCCGCCGCGGCGACAGGCGGTGGATCGTCTCGGCGAGGACCTCCTTGCCGACGCCCGTCTCGCCGAGCACCAGCACCGAGATGGTGCTGTCGGCGATGCGCTCGGCGAGCGCGTAGAGCCGCTGCATCGCCGGGTCGACGACCACCACGGCCGGCGCCTCGGCGCGCTTCGGCTCCGCGTCGTCGCGCGCCTCCTCGCGCGGGTCCAGGCGCGCTTGGGCCTTGGCGAGGAGGATCTCGGGGCTGCGCCCGTCGAACGGATGGAACGCGATGCCGGTGCTCGCGGCGGCGCCGCGATCGGCGAGCCCGGCGACGATGCGGCGGCGGACCTCCTCGGCCTTCGGCGGCTCGGCGTCGACGATGAGGAGCTCGTACTCGCCCGGCGCGTAGGTGGCGATGACGTCGACGGGGCGCGTCGCCTCGGCGAGCACCTCCTCGGCCAGCCCGCGGCCGGCGCTCGGATCGACGCGCACGCGGAGCACCGCGAACTTGGCGCGCGAGCGCTCGGCGCGCGCGCACTCCTCCTCGAGACAGCCCTCGAAGTACCCGTGCGGCCACAGGCGCCGCGGCCTCGTTCCTGCGCTCGACGCCTGCACGATCAGCGTGACGCTGCCGATCTTCACGACCGAGTCGGGCGTGATCGGCACCGGCACGTGCGGCTCGAGGCGCCGATCGAGGACCTCCGCCGTGCGCATCATGTCGGCGGGGCGTGGGGTGAACAGCTTCGAGTCGGAGACACGCGTGCCGTTGGCGCTGTCGAGATCCTCGATGCGCGGGCCGCCCGGTCCGAGGTGGAGGACCGCGTGCCGGCGCGAGATCGATGGATCGTCGACCACGATGTCGTTCTGCGGCGCTCGGCCGAGGGTGACCTTGCCGGACGCGGGCAGGGGGTGCGTGGTCACCGTGCCCTCGCCGATGACGAGCAGCACGTGCCGAGCAGCGCCTCGGGTGGGCGGCAGATCGACCACGCGACGACGGTATCACACGGGCAACGTCCCCGTTGCTTGCGCGAGGTTGCGCAGGACGTTGCGCAGCTTCCTTCACAATTCGCGCAACGCCGTTCGAGCGGGAAATCCCGGCAGATCGTCGCGTCGCGCGCGCCGGCCGGCGCTGGAACGTGACTTGCCAAGCGGCCGGCCATGCCCATTCGCCGCACGCTCCATCTCGGGCTCGCACTCGGATCGTCAACCCTGCTCGGCGTCCTCTCCGCCGTCGGCTGCCAGGTCGCCGACGGCGGCCTCGACGGGACGCCACGCGTCACCGTCGACGACGCGCAGGGCCGCTGCGTCGTGATGTACGTCGACGAGAGCGAGGTCCCCTCCGATGCCGAGAAGAAGTTCGCCTACGGCTCGGCGCCCCCGCGGCGGCTCGTGTACGTGAACCGGTCCGGCGGGACCTACTACCCGGGCAGCAACAACTCGGCGACGAACCGATCGAGCATCCCCTCGTTCACCGCGAAGATCCCCGCGTACAAGAAGGGCGACGCGCGGTTCGCGAAGCTGCTCGCGTGCGTGCGCAAGCAGTACGCCCGCTGGAACGTCGAGATCACCGACACCGACCCCGGCGACGTCCCGCACATCGAGGCCGTCGTCGGCGGGCGCCCGGAGAACCTCGGCCTCTCGAGCTGGGTCGGCGGCATCGCGCCGATGACCGGCTCGTGCAGCTCGCCGGTCGTCGAGCGCGCGGTCGTCTACGTCTTCAGCGACGCGTTCGGCAACGATCAGACCGAGTGCGAGGTGGTCGCGCACGAGGTCGGCCACTCGCTCGGGCTCGAGCACGCGTACCTGTGCGAGGACCCGATGACGTACCTGCAGGGGTGCGGCGCGAAGTCGTTCCAGGACAAGGGCACGTACTGCGGCACGAACTCGCCGACGAAGTGCGGCTGCGCGTCGACGCAGAACTCGGTGAAGCACCTCGACGCCGTGCTCGGCCTCTCGTCCGGTGGCGGAGCGCCGCCTCCGCCGCCCGTCTCCGACGCCGGTGCGCCGCCGCCTCCCGCGGGCGACGCCGGTGCGCCGCCGCCTCCCGGCGACGGAGGCGCGCCGCCTCCTCCTCCGCCGCCGCCCGGTGGGGACGCGACCGGCCCCACGATCGAGGCGCTCACGCCGGCCGACGGCGCGACGCTCCCCGAGCACACGACGATCCAGATCTCCGCGAAGATCTCCGATCCGGGCGGCGTCGCGAAGGCGATCGTCCGCTGGACCATCGGCGGCAAGACGACGGAGCTCGACTGCGCGTCGCCGCCGTTCGAGGTCACCTGCTCGGTCGCCGGATCGACGTACACGTGGAAGAGCCCCGTCGGCAGCGGCATGCGCAGCTGGTCGATCGGCGCGATCGACGGCAAGGGCAACGCCGCGAGCTCGCTCGCGCGTTCGCTCTCGCTCGGCGGCGGCGCGCCTCCGCCTGCTCCGCCGCCCGGGTCCGACGCCGGATCGGGTGCGCCTCCGCCTCCGCCGCCGTCGGACGCGGGCGCGCCTCCGCCTCCGTCCGACGCGGGCGCGCCCGAGCCTCCTTCGGTCGATGCGCCGGCGGTGACCGTCGAGCAGCCGCTCTCGTCGACGACGTGGAGCCCGGGCGATCGCATCCCCGTTGTGGTGAGCGTCGAAGGGCCGCGCGCGATCACGGGCGTGCGGCTCCTGTGGAAGTCGCCGACGACGGATGTGAGCTACTCGCTCGCGAACACCGGCGGCAAGACGTGGACGATCGATCTCGACCTGTCGGCGAGCGCGGTCGCGGGTACCCGCACGCTGCGCGTGACGGCGACCGATACCGGCGGCAAGTCGACCACCGCGCCCGATCGGGTGATCACGGTGACGCCATGAAGCGGCTGCTGCTCGTGACGTTCGCGCTCTCGGCGTGCATCGCCGAGGGCTCGGCGATGACCGCGCCTCCGCCGCCACGCGACGAAGCGATCGCGCCCGAGCCGCCGGCGCGCGCCGCGCAGTCGTCGCTCGTGACGTGGAAGGGCAGGCCCGGCGATCACGTCGAGTGGCTGGCGTTCCCCGCGCAGAAGTCCCTGTCGGACGCGAGCTGGGGACCTGCGCTGACGGACGTCGAGAACCACCTGCCGTCGTCGTACGGCACGACCTACCGCGACGCCGACAAGATCACCCATGGACACGAGACGTCGCACGGGATCCACGCCCACCTGCGCAACTACTTCAACAAGACGGGCCAGCGCGCCAACGCGCTCTACGTGCTCGGTGATCGCGCGGCGATCGTCGTCGAGCCGAAGATCAGGAAGTCGCAGGTCGCGCCGTTCGTGCCGACGTCGCTGCGCGGCTCGCGCTACGCGACGTACGTCACCGGCCAGACGGCGTGGGACGACACGCCGCTGTACGTGTGGGACGAGTGGAACGCGTACGTCAACGGCGGCGCGGTCGGCACCGATCTGGTCAAGCGCGGACTTTGGAAGGCCGGCTGGCGCGACGGCGTGAACGGCCAGCTGGAGTTCGCGGTCTACGCGGTGGCGGTCGCGATGGCCGTCCAGAAGCACGATCCGGCGTACCTCGAAGGCAACCAGCAGTTCCGCGAGCTCCTCGCGTGGAACCTGCGTCGGACCATGTCGATCTTCCGCGAAGGGCAGAAGATGAAGGAGTTCGCGTGGGCGACGCAGGACGCCTACTACGAGCGCATGAAGACCGGCGCCGACGCGGCGCCGTGGCGCGCGTTCTTCGAGGGCTTCTTCGGCGATGCGTTCACGAAGGAGGTCCTCTTCGGTGCGACGGTCGGTGACGCACCCGACGCGGGACCGCCCGACGATGACGCCGACGACGACGGCGTGCCCGACGCGGCCGACACCTGCGGCAAGACCCCGCCGGGCGCGAACGTCTGGCGGGAGGGCGAGTGGATCGGCTGCGCCACCGGGCAACGTCGCGACAGCGGCCCGTGGGGCGGCGCCGACGCCGACGCCGACGGCGTGGCCGACGGCAAGGACCGCTGCTCGAAGACGCCGCCCGGCGCGCCGGTGTGGACTCACGGCGAGTGGATCGGGTGCGCCGCCGGCCAGCTGCGCGACGCGTGACCGCCCGTTTGCGACCTGTTTTGACGATCTCGAGAAAGGCGCTGCCATGCACATCCTCCGTTGCCTCCCGCTGCTGCTCCTCGTCGCACCCGCCTGCTCGGCGCCCGCCGCCGACGAAGACGATCCCACCGAGCGCAACTCGCAGATCGTCGGCGGCTCCAAGGCCTCGGCGCACGAGGAGGCCGCGCTGATCAACATGCTCAACTCCGCCGGCTACCAGGTATCGGCCTGCTCGGGATCGGTGATCGCGCCGAAGGTGGTGCTCACCGCCGGGCACTGCGTCGACGGCGTCGCCGGCTTCCAGGTGATCGCGCCGTACACCGCGTCCGGCAAGCAGACCGCGCGATCCAAGCGTTGGTCGAGCTACGACTGGAAGGACGTCTACGGATCGTCGGTCGACCCGACGCTGCACGACGTCGGCCTGATCATGCTCGACACCCCGATCACGCTCGGCAAGTGGCCGAAGGTGCGGAGCAAGCCGATCGCCTTCGGCCAGAAGGCGGTGAACATCGGGCGCATCAACAACGGCAGCTTCTCGAGCACCGACCTCTTCGTGAGCAAGCCGATCACGATGCTCGACGGGAAGGGCTACGGCTACCCCTTCGACTACTACTCGACGGAGGTGATCCAGTCGGGCGACTCGGGCGGGCCGGTGGAGGTGCCGGGGACGTTCGAGATCATCGCGGTGAACTCCGGCGCCGGCGGCGGCACGCAGGTCCTCGCGCGCGTCGATCTGCTGTGGGGCTGGATCGACGAGCAGGTGAAGGCGAACGGCGGCTGGCCGACGCCCGACGGCGGCGGCGATCCGGGCGGCACCCCGGGCGACGCGGACGGCGACGGCGTCGGCGACGGCAGCGACTTGTGCAGCAAGACGCCCGAGGGCGCGCCGGTGTGGACCGCCGGCGAGTGGATCGGCTGCGCCGGGGGACAGGTCCGCGACGGAGGCGGCGGCGCCGACAGCGACGGCGACGGCATCCCCGACGCGCGCGATCGGTGCGGCGCGTCGGCCGGCGGCGCCCCGGTGTGGCCCTACGGCGAGTGGATGGGCTGCGCGGCCGGACAGAACCGCGACTAGCACGGCGCACTTGGAAGTTCGTACCTGGTTGATCTCCCAACGCTGGAGCGCCGTACTAGTACCGCCGGCCGGAGATTTGGCCAGGGACGTTCGATGACGGAAGCGGTCACGGAAGCGGACGCGGTGACGGCAGCGGTAGCGACTGCGGGAGCGGACCACGGATCGCGAGCCCATCCCGCTGACCGCTGCCGCCGCCGCTCACGCTTCCGCTCCC
>JACPFM010000047.1 GCA_016182965.1 Deltaproteobacteria bacterium
AGCGGGAACCTGACGCGGGCTCCTGAAACCGGAGTGCTTCGCTGGGACCTTTGCCCTCACCCCGACCCTCTCCCAGAGGTAGAGGGAGCGAGAAATGCCCGCAGTTCTTGGCCCTCTCCCTTCGGGAGAGGGTTGGGTGAGGGCAATTCCCGGGACCGCCGAAGGCGGTCCCGGGCCTCTCTCGAGACCGCATCTCGCGCCGGACGGAGTTTCGGTGCAAAGCCACCCTAGACTCTAGACTCTAGACCTCGCATCACCATGTACGTCGGCGTCCTTCGCCTCTCCTTCCACGTCCCGGGCGCACGCTCGCTCAAGGACAAACGGCAGGTCGTCCGTTCCTTCCGCGACAAGGTCCGCGCGCGGCTCGACGTCTCCATCGCGGAGGTCGCCGATCAGGACCTGCTGCAGCGCGCCACCTTCGGCGTCGCCGTGGTCTCGGCGGACGCGGCGGTGTGCGACGAGATCCTCGCGGCCGTCGCGTCGATGGCGTCGAACGTGCGCGACGCCGTGCTGCTCGACCGCGCCACCGAGATCGTACCGATGGGGAACCTCTCATGAAAGACGACAAGCGCACCGCCCGCGTCGCCGCGCGAATCCAGGAGGAGCTCGCCCAGCTGCTCGTCCGCCAGGTGCAAGACCCGCGCGTGCGCGGCGTGATGGTCACCTCGGTCAGCGTCACGCCCGATCTGCTCGACGCGCGCGTGCGCGTGCGGCTCGCCAGTGGAGACGACGCCGCCGCGCGACGCGCCTTGATCGCCGGCCTGGCGAGCGCGTCGGGGCTGCTCAGGCGCGAGCTCGGCACCCGGCTTGCGCTGCGCAACGCCCCGCGGCTGTCGTTCCACTACGACGAGTCGGTCGAGAAGACGCGCCGCATCGAGGAGGTCCTCGCGGAGATCGCGCGCGACCCGAAGGCTCGAGACGACGACCCGAAGGACGAGTGAGCGCTCCATGACGCCCGACGACATCAAGCAGGCTCGCGTCGCGCTGAAGTGCACCGCGAAGGAGCTGGCCGCCGCGCTCGGAGTCGAGCCGGCCACGGTCGCCGCCTGGGAGCGCGGCGAGATGTTCCCGACGAAGCAGTACGTCGTGAAGCTCCAGGAGCTCCTCGCTCAGGGCCCCGCGGCGATCCCGAAGAAGGCCAAGGGCGATGGTCCATTCGAAGCGCTGCGCGACCCCGACGTGTGGACCTTGATTCGCAAGATCCTCGCGCACCCGAAGCTCCGAGCCGAGGTCGCCAGGCTCGCCGCCAGGTACGACGAGCCCTGACGCACGCTCGACGCACCCCGCCCAGGTGGCGGGCGACCGTCTCGGTCAGGTACGCTCGGAGGGCATGCAGCCCGGTCGTCCGCCGCCGCGTGACGAGGACGACTCGTTGCCGCGGCTGCGCGCGACGCCCCCCGCGGTCGACGATCTGACGCCTCAGCCGGGGCCGCTCCCCACCAACACCGGGGCGATGCGCGCGCTCGCCGCGAAGTCGGTGACGCTCGGGGAGCCGCGGATCGAAGAGCGCGCCGCGACGCCCGCCCCGCGAGATCGCACGCAGACGCCCGCGCGGGGCCGCCCCGCGACGCCCCGTCCGCAGCTGCTCGAGCGGGCGCGCCCGGCCGCGAGGAGCCGGAGGCGTCGGCGCATCTCCGCCGCGTTCGCCCTGGCGATCCTGGTCCTGGGGGCGGTGGGGTTCGTCGGGCGACGCGCGTACCACCAGCGCCTGCGACGAGACGCCGAGCAGGCCGCCGTGCGCGCGGAAGACGAGGTCCGCAAGGGCCATCTGACGGCGCTGGTCGTGGCCGAGAAGGAGCTCGCCCGATCGTTCGATCGTGACGCGACGACGACGGTCGGCGCGCGCGTCTGGATCGAGGACCGCGTGCTCCGGGCGTACTGCTGGCCGGCCACCGCGCTCGGTCGCGGTGCCGGTGACGACGGCGACGGCGACGTCGGGCTCGCCGCGGCGATCGAGCGCGCCAGGAACCTCGGCGTCCCGGCGCCCGACCTCGCGTTCGCCGAGATCGCGCTCGCGCTGTCGAGCGGCGAGACGCGGCTCGCCGCGGCGCTCGCCCGAGAGCCCGCCGGTGAGCCGGCGAACGACGCGTGGCGCGAGCTCGCCGTCGGTTGGGTGCTCGAGCGCGCCGGCGACGTGCGCGCCGTCCAACGGTACGCGCGCGCAGCGCAGCTCGATCCGGGGATGGTGCCGGCGCGGCTGGCCCTCGCGAAGCAGGCCGCGCTCTCCGGCGACGCGGCGCAGGTCGACAGCCTGAGCAGGGACTTCGTCGGGGAGCTCGACGCCGCGCGGCAGGATCTCCTCGCGCTGGCGCGCCTCGTCGCGACCGGCACCGTCGGGCGGGGCGGTCCGCCGTCCGTGCGTCGTCCGGCAGGGTTCGGCTGGATCGCTCCGGCGCTGATCGTCGCCGACCCGACGGCGGCGGTCGACCTGCGCAGGAGCGAGGCCGCGCGCGCGGCGTCGGCGGCGCGCGATCCGCGCGATCTCACGCAGCTGGCCCGGTTGGCGGCCAGCACCGGCGACGAGGCCGGCGCGTCGCGCGCGGTGCTGCGCGCGATCGCCGCGAGCGCGATCTACATGCCCGCGCGCGTCTTCGTGGCGCGCCTCGCGCTCGCGAACGGTCATCCCGACGACGCCGCGCGCGCCCTGTCGGGGATCGCGATCGGGAGCGATCCCGAGATCGCCGCGCTCCGCGCGTGGCTCGCCTACGAGCGCGGCGATCGCGCCGCCGTCGCCCAGCTGCTCGCGACGCCGACGGTGAGCGCGGCCTCCTTCGAGCGCGCCGATCTGGCGCCGATCGTGCGCCCGCTGCGGGTCGCGCTCGCGTTCGCAGCGCGCGTCGACGCGGCGGCGATCGAGGAGAAGGGCGCGCTGCAGGCGCTCGCGGATCTCGGCGAGCTCGGACCTTCCGTCGCGTTCGACCTCGCGCTCGCCGAGCTCGATCTCGCGCTGGCAGAGCGCATCGGCGAGCGGTGGCTCGACGGACAGGACGTGGCCCGACGTCCGTCGCGCGCGCTGCGCCTCGCGCGTCTGTCGCGGCTGCGGCGCCGCGCCGACGACGCCGATCGCTTCTCGCGCATCGCCGTCGAGCAGGGCACCGTGGTCCCCCTCGCGCTGGTCGAGCGCGTGCTGGTCCTCGGCGCGGCCGGCAAGGGCAAGGAAGCGTTCGCGCTGCTCGCGAAGCACCCGCAGCTCGCCGTCGACGAGCAGCCGTGGCTGCGCGCGTGGGCGCTCTCGCTCGCCGACGATCCGCCCGACGCGAAGACGCAGGCGAAGAAGCAGGTCGAGGCGCTCGTCGAGCCGCATGACGAGGCGCCCTGGGCGGTGCGGCGCGACGCGCTGCTCGCGCTCGCGGCGACGTACGATCGCCGCGCGATCCCGCTCGCGCGGCGGCTCCTGCGCGAGCGCCCGCGCGATCCCGACGTGCACGCCGTCGCGAAGGCGCTCGGCCTCGCGACCTGAGCGCGACGCGGACTCGAGAGCTGTCAGGAAATCCCCCGGACTGAAGTGACTGAAGTCCGGGGCACCGACAGCCAGGCGAAGCCCTTCGGGCTAGCCCGAGGCTGTTGCAGAAGTATCCGATTTCGCCCGGGTCCGCCTTCGGCGGCCCCGGTAATTTGCCCTCACCCAACCCTCTCCCGGTGGGAGAGGGCTCGAGAATTCCTGCTCTTCTGGGCCCCTCTACCTCTGGGAGAGGGGGCGGGGTGAGGGTTCTGGGCCCCTCTACCTCTGGGAGAGGGGGCGGGGTGAGGGCAAATTGCCCGCGAGCGCAGCGAGCGGGCTGACTTCGCGAGAGGTTCATGCCCGCCGTCCCGGCAGCGAAGTCCGAAATTTTCCGACACGTCTTCAGTCGTCGTTGCGGCTGAGCGTCGGCCACACGCGACCGAGGCCGAGGCGCTCGCGACGCGCGATCTCCCAGCGGCTGACGCGCGCGCCGATGAAGACGGCGCTGCCGGCGAGCAGCAAGCCGGCCACGATGTCGATCAGGTAGTGCCAGCGGAGGAACATCGTCGCGATCACGATGTTCGCGGCGAAGAACGCGACGACCGGCCAAGTGTACTTGAACGGCAGCTTGTCGCGGTGCCGGAAGGAGAACAGCGCGAGGAACGTCGGCGCCGCGGTGTGCAGCGACGGGAAGACGTCCTTCTGCGCGCCGCCCGCTTCGACCGCCGACAGCACGAGGTCCATGTAGCGGCCGTGCGGCAGCGCGTGCTGGTAGTCCGCGGCGAGGTGCTTCACCGGACCCCACGCGGGGACCAGGAAGTAGAACGACTGGCCGACGCAGAAGATCGTGAGGAAGCCCATCGCAAACTCGGCGAGGAACCGGTTGTCGCGCACGCCGAAGAGCATGGGGAACAGGTGCATGCCGACGATGACGAAGTAGCTGAAGTAGAAGAAGGCGAACCACTCGGTGGTCGTCTGCGTCACCAGCCGGTCCCACAGGAGCGACGGCTCGACGCCGAACAGGCGCAGATCGAGGCGGAAGAGCGCCTCGTCGAACGACCACGGGACCGTCGCCGGCAGGAGATCGCGGAGCCCGAAGTACGAGTACTGGATGACGCCGTACGAGACGAGGCGCGTGGCGAGGCCGCGGGTGACGCCGGTGCCGAGGAGGCCGCTCCGGACGCCGAAGACGGTCGTGACCTGCGCGACCAGCAGGGTGGTCGTCCAGGCCACGCAGCGGTCGTGGGTCGGTCCCCGGCTGAAGAAGACCGCCAGAACGAACAACCAGGCGGCGTAGACCGTGACCATCCATTCGTAGACGGCCGCGTTCCGAACCGCCGCCCGCACCAGGGCGCCGGCGCCGTCGGCGGTGGCGGTGCGTAGCCCGCTACGCATCATCTGGTTCTCGTGCGAAGTGCGGTTCGCGTACATGCGTTCGTGCCCGGGTGGACAGAGATCACGTTTCGCTCGCCAGGGCCTTCCTACCATGGCAACGGGGGCGGAGCCGCATGGTCATTGGATCGGAAGGGCGGCGTCGCAAGGGGTCGAGCGCGCCTTGGTTGCACTTCGTGCGCCAGGACCGTATCGCCGGACGAGATGGGAGGAGGTCGCGGTGAGGGGGGACTTCGTGGGCGTCATCGAGGCTGCCTATCGCCACGAGCCCGACGACGCGCGCTGGCTCGGAGGGCTCCTCGATGCCGCACGCTCGACCCTCGATGCGGGATTCGGCGTCCTCGGATACTTCATCGACGCAGGCGATCTGTCCGACGTGCGGGCGAGCTCCCCCGTGATCGTGGGGCAGCCCGCGGGCAGCGACGAGATCGTCCACCAGATCTTGCAGGCCCTGCAGTTGCCGGCGGAAGCGCGGCGCGCCATCGGCCTGCTCGGTCCGCCCGAGACCGCGGAGGAGCTCTACGCTCGATCGCATACGGTCGTGTCCGCATCGCAGGTGAACAGCGCCGCCGTGTGGGAGGCGATCCCTGGCGTCGGACGGTGGCTGCACCCCTTGGGCATCCGCGACCTCGTGGCGATCAAGACCGTCGATCTCGATCGCCGCGGGTTCGTGATCGCCGCGCCCGTCGCCGCGATCACCACGCCGGACGCGCGCACCGTCACCAACTGGGCGCGGGTGGCCGCGCACATGGCCGCCGGCGATCGCGTGAGACGCGCGCTGCTCCGCGCCGGCTCGCCGCTCGAGGGCGCCGAAGCGATCCTGAACCCCGACGGCCGGTTCGAGCACGCCGAGGGCGCGGCCAAGGAGGCGAGCGGGCGTGCGGCGCTCCGCGCCATGGCGCTCGCGATCGAGCAGGCGCGTGGTCCGCTGCGCACCAGCAACGGCGACGAGGCGGTGTCGATGTGGACCGCGCTCGTCGAGGGCCGCTGGACCTTGCTCGAACACTTCGATCGCGGCGGCCGGCGCTACATCGTCGCCCATCGCAACGAGCCGCGCGTGCGCGGCGCGCTGGCCCTCTCGCCGCGCGAGGAGCAGGTCGCCGGCTACGCGGCGCTCGGGCATCCGGTGAAGCTGATCGCCTACGAGCTCGGGCTGTCGTCGTCGACGGTGTCCGAGCACCTCGCGACGGCGATGGACAAACTGGGCGTGCCGACGCGCGCGGATCTCGCGCGCGTCTGGGCGGGCGCGAACGCGATGCCCGTCGAAGCCGCGGCCCCGCTCGACGACCACGAGCGGCTGGCGGTCGCCGCCGCCGACATCGGCGAGCGCGCCGACGATCCGCGGCTGAACGAGACCGAGCGCGGGATCGTCGCGGCGATCCTCCGCGGCGAGAGCAACGCGGCGATCGCGCAGGCGCGCGGCACCTCGCCGCGCACGGTGGCCAACCAGATCGCGCGGATGTTCAAGAAGCTCGGCGTCGGCTCGCGCGCCGAGCTCGTGGCGCACGTCACCGGCACGCGTCAGCGCGCGTCGTCGCGCTTCTTCGGCGGCTCGTCGTACTGATCGTCGGGGATGACCAGCCGCCCGACGCGCTCACCGCGCTCGAGGGCGTCGACGATCTCGGGGACGTCCTCCACCCGCACCCGACCGTAGAAGTAGCCGTCTGGCTCGACCGCGACGACAGGGCCGAGGTGGCAGACGTCGAGGCAGCTCGAGGTGCAGGCGCGTACGGCCGTGCGCGCCATGCCGCGGTCGGCCAGCTGCTCCTTGAGCGCGGCGTGGACCTGCTCGCTCCCCGACGTCGCGCACGAGCCCTTGGGGTGCCCCTCGGGGCGCCTGTTCGTGCAGACGAAGAGGTATCGTTGGCGCCTCGGCACGGTCAGCTCCTGTTGCGTTCGTGCAGCAGGCGCAGGCCGACGAGCGTGAGGTCGTCGTCGACCTCTTCGATGCTGGTCGTCGCCGGCGCGATGAGACGGGCCAGCCCGCCGGTCGCGAGCACGCGCACCGGGTAGGCGAGCTCGCTACGCAAGCGTGCGGCCATGCCGTCGACGAGGGCGACGTAGCCGTAGAACAGCCCCGACTGCATCGCGTGCTGCGTGTTCCTGCCGATCGCTTTTGCGGGCCTCGCGACCTCGACGCGCGGCAACTTCGCGGCTCGCGCAAAAAGCGCGTCGGCGCTGATCTGTACGCCGGGGCAGATCACGCCGCCGACGTACTCCCCCTTGGGGGAGACGACGTCGAAGGTCGTCGCCGTGCCGAAGTCGACCACGATGACGCCCAGGTCGGGCGAGGCCCCGACGACGCGATCGTGCGCCGCGACGGCGTTGACGATGCGGTCGGCGCCGACCTCGCGGGGGTTGTCCATCAGGATGGCCACGCCCGTCTTCATGCCCGGCCCGACCACGGGTGGATCGATCCCGAACGCCCTCCGCACCAGCTCGACGATCGTGTCGGTCAGCGTGGGGACCACGCTGGCGATGATCGCGGCGCCGATGCGCGCGGCGTCGATCTTGTGGAGGTCGAGCAGGCTCCGGACGAACACCGCGTACTCGTCGGCCGTGCGATTGCGGGCGCTCTCGATGCGGAACTGATGCACGAGGCGCTGGCCGTCGAACAGGCCGATCGTGACGTTGGTGTTTCCTACGTCGATCGCGAGCAGCACCGCTCGTTGTTACCACGTCTGAAGGCTCGCCGGAGAGGTCTTCCGGGGCTGCCGCGCCCGCGTGAGGCTCGGGCCGGGTCCGGGTGGTCGCGGCGCCGGCTCTCCGCTAGAGGCCTCCTCATGCGCGTGTTCGTCATCGGCGTCGCGGGCGCGGGCATGGCGCCGCTCGCCGGGCTCTTGCGGCAGGCCGGCTACGAGGTCCGCGGCTCCGACGTCTCGTTCGATCCGCCGATGGGGCCGCTGCTGTCCGAGTGGGGCGTCGAGACGCGGCAGGGGACCGATCCGGCGCTGCTCGACGGGCTCGATCCGAAGACCGATCTGGTCGTGGTGGGCAACGTCTGCCGGCGCGATCATCCGCTCGCGGTCGCCGCCGAACAGCGCGGGCTGCGTCGCGTGTCGCTGCCGACGGCGCTAAGGGAGCTCGTCTTCACCACCCCCGCGAGCCCGGTGGGCGGCGTCCGTCCGGTGGTGGCGATCGCCGGCACGCACGGCAAGACGACGACGACGGCGCTGCTCGCCACGATCCTGTCCGACGCCGGCCTCGATCCAGGCTGGCTGGTCGGCGGCGTGCCGACCGAGCCGCTCGGGCCGCGGCCGTTCGCGCTCGGTCGAGCGGGACGCTCGCTCATCGGTCGAGCGGGACGCTCGCTCATCGGTCGGGCAGGGCGCTCGCTCGTCGCCAACGCGCCGCTCGCGCCGTTCGTGATCGAAGGCGACGAGTACGACTCGGCCTTCTTCAAGAAGCAGCCGAAGGTGTGGGGCTACGCGCCCAAGATGGCGTTGCTCACGTCCATCGAGCACGACCACGTCGACATCTACCCGAACGAGGCGAGCTACCTCGCGGCCTTCCGCGGGCTCCTCGAGCGGATGCCCTCCGAAGACGAAGGAGGGCTGCTCGTCGCCAACGCCGCCGATCCGCGCGTGCGCGCGCTCGTCGCCGAGGCTCGCCCGCGCTGTCGCGTCGTCTTCTACGCCGGCACCGACGCGTCGGGCCGGCCGTTCCCCGGCGGCGACACCGGCGACGAGCCCCCGATCTGGACCGGCCACGAGGTCGGGCTCGTCGGCGACGGCGACGCGCTGCAGAAGTTCGACCTGTTCGTCGGTCCGACGATCGTCGGGCGCTACGGCGTCGGCGTGTTCGGCGCGCACAACGTGGCGAACACCATCGGCGCCGTCGCGCTCGCGGTCGAGGGCTTCGGCCTCCCGGTGCGCGAGGTGTGCATGCGGCTCGCGCGCTTCCGCGGCGTGAAGCGCCGCCTGGAGCGGCTCGTCGATCCCGACGTCGCCCGCGGCGTGACCGCCTACGACGACTTCGCGCATCACCCGACGGCGATCGAGGCCACGCTGCGGGCGGCGCGCGCGCGGCACCGCGACGCGCGGCTGATCGCGCTGTACGAGCCTCGCAGCGCCACCGCGTGCCGCGCGATGCACCAGGACGCGTACGTCTCGGCGTTCGCGCCCGCCGACGTGGTGGTGCTCGCGCCGCTCGGCCGCAGCACCATCCCCGAGGCCGAACGGCTCGATCTCGAGCGCCTCGCGCGCGACCTGCGCGGCCGCGGCAAGACCGTCGAGACGCCGCCGTCGATCGACGATCTGCTCGCCGCCGTCGACGGCATGGCGCGCTCCGGCGACGTGGTGGTGAGCATGTCCAACGGCGCCTTCGGCGGCGTGCCCCGCCGCCTGCCGGAGCTCCTCGCTTCGCGCGAGCGCGCGGAGGCGCGATGAACCAGGAGACCCTGCGCGGGCTGCTCGATCTCGCGCGCGACGCCGCGTGGGCCGGCGCCGCCGTGCTCGAGCGCCACGCGCGCCACGTGACCGGGCGCCGCGTCGACTTCGCCAACAAGGGAGGCTCGCCGATCGATCTCGTCACCGAGGTCGATCACGAGAGCGAGCGCGCCATCGTGGCCGTGCTCCGCCGCGCCGGCATCCCCATAGTCGCAGAGGAGTCGGGGGCCGAGGAGTCGGGGGCAGAGGAGTCAGGGGCCGAGGATGCCCGCAGCGATGCCGATGCATCGCTGACGCCGGGTGCACCCGGCGATGCGGTGTTCTACGTCGATCCGCTCGACGGCACGACGAACTACGCGCACGGACACCCCTTCCACTCCGTCTCCATCGGCCTCGTGCTCGAGGGCGAGCCGGTGCTCGGGGTGGTGCACGCGCCGATGCTGGGCGCGCTGTGGACCGGCGCCCGCGACCTCGGCGGCAGCCGCCGCGATCTGTTCCGCGGGATCGAGCAGCCGCTCGCGGTCTCGACGGTCGACTCGCTCGACGCGTCGCTCGGCGCCACGGGCTTCCCCTACGATCGCCGCACCAGCGCCGACGACAACCTCGCGGCGTTCGGCGCGCTGACCAAGAGCACGCACGGCGTGCTCCGCTGCGGGAGCGCCGCCCTCGACCTCGCGCTGGTCGCCGACGGCACCTACGACCTGTACTGGGAGCGCAAGCTCAAGCCGTGGGATCTCGCGGCCGGTGCCGCGCTGGTCGCCGTCGCCGGCGGCCGCGTGAGCGATCCGTGGGGCGCGCGGTTCTCGTCGGCGTCGGGCGCGATCGCCGCGAGCAACGGCCGCGTGCACGACGCGCTCCTTTCGGCGATCGCACGTCATCAGCCGGAGGCGCCGCGGTGATCCGCTGGACCTCGGCGCGCATCCCGCTCCGAGCGGGCGCGGCGGCGGCGGTGTCGGGCGGCCTCGCCACGGGCCTGCTGCTCGAACAGAGCCTCCGCGGCGTCGACGCCGAGCGCCGCGACGCGTACGTGCGTTCCTGGGCGCGCGGCATGTTGCGCGCCCTGCACGTCGACGTGATGGTCGACGGCCGACGCGCGCACCCGCCGCCGGGACCGCACCTCGTCGTCGCCAACCACCGCTCCACGGTCGACATCTTCGTCATGCTCGACCTGTTCGGCGGGCACATGCTCGCGCGCGGCGACATGGCGGGCTGGCCGATCGCCGGCGCGCTGGCGAAGCTCGCCGGCACGCTGTTCGTCGATCGATCCGACTCCGGGAGCCGCGCGAAGGCGGTCCGCCAGATCACCGATCACCTCCGCAACGAGCGCACGATCACCGTCTTCCCCGAGGGCACCACCCACACCGACGACGTGGTCCGCCCGTTCCACGCGGGCGCGTTCCTCGCGATCGCGCGCGCGCACGGCTTCGTCACGCCGGTCGGGCTCGCCTACGAGGACCCTTCCGCGCATTTCGGCGACGAGTCGGTGGGCGAGCACTTCCGGCGCGTGCTCGAGGCGCCGCGCACCCGCGTGTCGGTGGCGATCGGCGACCCGATCGCCACCGAGGGCGTCCAGACGAACGCGCTCCGTGACCGGGCGCACGCGGCGGTGCAGTCGCTGGTGAACCAGGCGCGCGCGCGGCTGTGAGTCGCCGGCGCCGCTCGTGTCATCGCCAAGCGCCTCGACCTGATCGAAGGTCAAAGGTCGGATCGAGAACCTTCGACCAGCAGACGCCGCGGGCGAGAGGCCGGCAGTCGCCTAGTGCCACCCGGCGGATGTTTCGCCCGGTTTTGCCGCGCAAGAGCACCCTCGCTGACCCCGGACGAGAGGAGCTTCTGATCTCCGCGGGCTGAAGCCCACGGCATGCCTCTCAAGCCCAGCTTCGCTGGGCTTGCTCGGACGTCCGCCGCAGGTTTGATCTCGGGAGCTCCGGTTCCGGCCTCCCGAAATGGTTCGCTGAGCCCCGCGAAGCGGGGCTTGGGCGAGCTGCCGTGGGCTTCAGCCCGCGGTTGAAGGAATTCACGGAAACGCTTGCGGGACTGGTGAGTGCATCTCAGCAGGGCGCCTCGGCCTGCGAGTCGAAACAGGGCCGCACTTCCGTGCCGGCGGCCCTAGTAGCGGGCCTGCAGCGTCATGCCGAAGCCGAAGAACGTCGAGGACTGGAAGGTGCGGATGCCGATCGTGCCCTCGGTCGGATCGCGGGTGACGATCGTCGCGTCGGGGTCGTGGACCATCTGCACCCAGCCGATCGCCGCGAAGATGTCGGACAGATCCCAGCGGAGCGAGGCGCGGGTCTGGTAGATGGGCTTGCGCTTGGCGCCGAGCGGGAGGATCGACACGTTGCCCTGGCTGCGCACGACGACGGTGCGGTCGGCCGAGGCGTTGCCGACGTTGCTCTCTGCGCTGAACGTCGCCGGCAGCTGCACGCCGCCACCGATGCCCGGCCGCAGCTTGAGCTTCTCGAAGTAGTAGTCGAGCGACCCGGCGAAGAAGATCTCGTTCTGGGTCTTGGTCGTCGTGGTATCGAGCGCCTCGAAGGGCACGAACGACGGCACGTTGCGCAGGACGAACGGCAGATCGCGGTAGATCGCCGCGAGCCCGATGCGCGCGTAGTCGATCTTGATCACGCCCTGGATGGCCGCCGCGTGCGCGGGCTGGATCTTGCTCGCGCCGCTCTTGCCCGGATCGGGATCGTGCAGGTTCTGGTGCAGCCGCGTGAACTCGACGGCCACCGAGTAGGCGAGCTCGCCCGGCTTGTAGACCTCCGGGCGGAACAGCTGCATCGGCGCGTTCGGATCGTTCCGGTAGAGCAGGAAGTCGATCGACTGCGGCGTGGGCATGTCCTTGTGGAAGACGAGCCGGCCGCTGCCGCCGTAGGTGAACACGCGCGGCGCCTGACGATCGGTGTCGGGCGGCGGACGCATGTCGGGGAACTCGAAGCGGCCCTGCTGGAAGTAGCCGCCGCCCACGTCGGCGTGGAGCGCGCTGCCGAGGTCGGCTCCGGCGCCGCCGAGGAAGCCGTAGTTGGTCTCGGCGACGCGCACGACCTCGACCTCGTTGCCGCTCGTCGCGCCGGGGCGGAGGTTGGTCTGCGGCTGGACGATCTGCGCCGTCTTGAAGCCGCCGAAGAAGTAGAAGCCGGGGCCGTCGTACTGGACCTTGAGGCCCGGGCTCGAGCCGACGAGGCGCGGGAAGATCGACTCGTTGCGCGTGGCGTTCGTGCCGCCCCAGGAGATGTCGTACAGGTAGCCGAGGCGGAAGCGATCGGTGTCGAGCGGGAAGAAGACGAGCCCGACGCCGTAGGCCTTCTTCGCCTTCACGTCCTCGCCGGTCTTGTAGAAGATGCGCAGGTAGCTGCCCGCGTCGTTGAGGGCGCGGTTGACGTTCTGGTTGTTGGCCGCGAGCTCCTGCATGTCGAACCGCAGGACGAGCGCCGCCTCGGTGTCGAGGTTCGGGATGAAGCCGGGCATCTTCCGGTACATCACGAGGTGCGACACGTTCTCGCGGCCGGTGAAGCGCGAGTTCAGGTTGTCGAAGAAGAGACGGTAGCCGGGCCGATCGCCGATGTTCGGCAGCGGCGAGAGCGGCTGCGTGGCGCCGGTGCGGTGCAGGACGTCGTCGTCGCCGAACGTCCACGTCAGGCGCGTGTCCATGAAGCTGCCGCCGGCGCCCTTGGTCTTCTCGGCGGCCGTCTTGGCGACCACCGACTCCGGCGCGACGGTCGTCGGCAGGTGATCGACGACCGGCGCGGCGGGGACCACCGGCGCCCCGACCTTGGCCGACTCATCGCCGGGCGGCGTCCCGGTGGGCGCTCCGGCGCCCGTCGGGCCGGGCGGCGCCGCGTCGGTCGGAGCCTTCGGGCCGGGCGGCTCCGCGGGCTGCGCGAGACCGAGCGGCGAGTAGGCGAGGAGCGCGGCGAAGATCGACGCCGAGAGGAGCGGACGCACGTGTTGGGAGAAGGGGGAGGTCGTCATTCGTTACTCGACGAAGCGGCGAAGGTCGCCGCGCTGATCAGTTCGTGCCTTCGACGTCGACGCCGATGCGATTGCGAACGCACGCGGACTTCGCGTCCTTGATCTCGGAGGGGGCTCTGCCGACCCAGACGATGTCGTCCAGGCAGCGGGGCTCGATGGTGTAGGGGGGCGTCGGCCCGACGAAGTTGGTGAGCACGCCGCGGATCTCGGCGAGCTTGCGTTTGCCCGGCTCGTCGGCGAACTGGACGTACTGGAAGACGTCGAAGCCCGGGATGGCGCTCGGCGAGAAGAAGAGCGTGCCGTCGCCCGGGGCGAACTTGATCTTGACGTTGTTGAACCCGACGTAGTTGTTCCACTCGGTGCAGTCGGGGCTGGCGGTGCAGGCGTCGTTGCACGCCTTCTCGTCGACGTTGAAGCCGCCGCGGTTGCTGTTGTAGCCGACGATGCCGTCGCCGTTCAGATCGCAGTTCGACTTGCCCACGGTGAGCTCGGGCCGGCCGTCGACGATCGGCACCTTGTCCTTGCCGAAGAAGTTGCCGATGATCGGGTTCTTCACCACGACGAGCGAGGACTCGAGCGCCTCCATCTTGTCGATGAAGCCGGAGATGCTGCCGTCGATCGGGGCGAAGTCCGGGATCGGGCAGGGGCCGCTCCGGACCGGGTCGATCCAGGGGACGACCGTGTAGCCGGGCGTGCCGAGCTGGGTGCCGCCGAAGAAATCGGAGACGTTGCCGGACAGCCGGCTCAGCCGATCGCACGCCTGCACGCCGAACGGCGCGCTGAACGTGAAGACGAAGATCGAGTTCGAGCCGCGGGTGTCCGTCACGTCGCTGACGTACATGCCGTTGTTGGACACGCCGATGACGACCAGCTTGTTCGGATCGGCCAGCAGATCGACCTGCTTGGCGAGGAACGGCGAGGCGGTGCCGAGCTGCACGTCGTAGATGGTCGGCTTGCCGAAGTAGATCGGCGGCGAGGTGCCGAAGCCCGCCTCGAAGGCGGCCTCGCTGTCGTCGTTCAGGTAGCGGCAGTTCGGATCGTGGGGCCAATCGGCGTAGCCGTTGCCGTCGTCGTCGCGGCCGTTGGAGCAGGCGGAGATCGCGCCCGGATCGGCGGGGACGAACCCGACGTCTTGCGCGACGATGCGGGTGTCGTCGTAGGCGCCGAGGACCTTGACCTTGATGCCCTTGGCCTCGCCGTTGCTGAAGTGGACGTTGGGGCCGGCGACGTCGGGGTCGTCCTTGCCCTTGGGCCCGGCGCTCTCGACGATCTGCCCGGCGGGCGCGAAGTCGAGGCGCACCCACGCCTGCGGACCGGTGAAGGACGTGCGGGTGGTGCCGTCGTAGTTCCGCATGCGGAGGTCGACGGTGAACTCCGGCGCCTGCGTGTAGTCGAACGAGATGGGCAGCCGCTTGTCGCGCGCCGACGGCGGGCCGGCGACGATCGTCACCTCGATGTCGAGCGGCTTGTCGGGGAACGGCGTCTTGTCGGACGCGCACGCGGCGACGCCGAGCGAGAGCAGGAGGAGGGCGGGGGCGCGCATGGTCATCGTCCCAACATCACCTGGCGACCGTCGACGAGGGCGCCGATGGTCGCGTCGACGCACGCGAGCAGCTTGCACTGCTCGCCGGCCTGCGAGCACGCCGACGCGCGGCACTTCACCTTCGCGTCGCCGCTCGACTCGGTGCAGTCGGAGCTGTCGTGGAAGGCGGCCACGTCGTTGCGGCAGTCGGCGAGGACGCAGCGCCCGAGGCCGCCGCAGGTCGCGCCCTTCTTCGTCGCGCAGGCGAGCGGCGAGACGTCGGGCCCGACGGAAACCTCGACCGCCTCGGGGCACGCGCAGACGTAGTCGCCGAGCGGGGTGCACTCGGCGTCGGTCGAACACTGGAGCAGCCCGCCGGTGCCGTCGGCGGTGGTCTGCCAGCCGCACGGCTTGCCGATGCGCACGAAGTCGGTCGCGGCGTCGCGCTGCTGGATCTTCGTGTCGAACTGGGTGGTGTTGCGCTGGAGGACGCGGAAGCCCGAGCCGCCGCCGGCGAGGTAGTTCGAGGTCGCGAGCTCGTAGCTGCCGTTGCGCTGCACCGGGTTGCGGCATTTGCGCACCCGCTTGTCGCAGGCGAAGCGCGAGAGCTCCTCCGTGGGCCCGCAGTCCTTGTCCTGCTCGCAGGTCTTGTCGGTGAAGCCGATGAACAGCTGCTCGGCGCACGCATCGACGCCGACCACGTCGGGGCGGAACTTCGGATCGCACGAGCTGCAGTTGATGACGAGGTGCGCTCCGGCGATCTGCACCTGGGAGGTGCAGCCGCGCAGCTTCGAGCGGCGCGCGACGAAGTCGAACAGCTCGAGGATCTCGCCGCCGGACAGCTGCATCTTGGTGATGCTGTTGTCGAACGGGAACACGTTGAACATGTTCTCGAGGGTGACCGGGCCCTTGGGCAGATCGGCGCGGATGCCCGTGGTGTTGGTCATCGAGAAGTCGGTCTGCACGCCGAGGCGCATCCACATCGACGTGGCGATGAGGTTGCCGAGCTGCGAGTCGCCGCCGCTCGAGGCGGTGCGCCGCACGTCGGCGGGGGCGTAACCCACGAGGAGGTCGAGGTTGCCGATGTCGCGGAGGGCGAACTTGTACGGCTCGAGCATCGCCGCCATGCGCCGGTCCTCGGCGACGTCGACGTCGATCGGGAAGATCTGCATCTCGTGGGCGACGACCTCGAACTTGTTGACCGGGTCGTAGAAGCCGGGACGGCCGACGTTCCGGTCGATCACCTCGGCGTTGTCGGTGAGCTCGACGTCGAGCCGCCCGACGAATTTCGCGAACGCGCCCGAGTGCATGAGGAGCACGCGGCGGGGCTTGCAGTAGCGCTTCTCGAGGACGCCGTCGGCGTTGGGGATCTCGACGTAGCCCTGCTCGGTCTCGGTGCCGCCGCAGTCGAACACCTGCTTCGGCGGCGCGACCACGATGTGGTTGTGGCCGCCGAGGACGATGTCGATGCCCTCGGTGTGCTTGATCATCTCTTCGTCGCTCTCGAGGCCGAGGTGCGTGACGAAGACGACCAGGTCGGACTGGGGGCGGAGGAAATCGACCCAGAACTGCGCGATGTCGCGCGTCTTGAAGGGGAGGATGCCGAGGCGGTTGGGCTGCTCGAAGATCGACGAGAGGGTCGACAGGTTGGCCATGCCGACCACCGCCACGCGCAGCCCGCGCACGTTGAGGATGGTGTAGGGCCTGAGCACCGAGTTGATCGGAGAGGTGCCGGGGAAGCTCGGGTCTTCCGTCCAGTAGTTGGCGGCGAGGACGGGGAAGGTCGCCCACTTCTGGATCTGCGTCGCCACGTTGACGACGCCGCGGTCGAACTCGTGGTTCGCGATGACCATCGCGTCGACGCCCGTCTCGGAGAGGGCGCGGAGCTCGGCTTCGCCGCTGTAGTAGTTGAAGATCGGCGCGCCCTGGAAGATGTCGCCGCCGTCGATGTGGAGGGAGCGATCGGCGCGGGCCCGCTCACGCCGCACGACGTGCGTGACGCGCGCCATGCCGCCGTAGGGACCCTTCCCGAGCTGCAGACCGGCGTTGCGGTCGGGCAACAGCGGCGTGTACTGGTACGGGAAGATGCGGCTATGGATGTCCGACGTGTGGATCACCGTCAGCCGCACGCTCTTGTTGTGCAGGTCGACGTTGATCCCCTCGGTCGGCGCGCACGACGAGGCGACGCTCGGGAGCGCGATTGAGGCGGCGAGCCCGAGGCTCTGGGCGGTTTTGCGAAGCCACTTCCACATCGGAAGGCGCGCACGCTAGCACGAAAGTCATTTCTTCCGACGGATGTTCGGAGCGGTGGTGCGGATCGTCATGCCGCGACCCGGTGGGTCACATCGCGCCCGCCGCGGTGACGGTCGGCGAGCTCAGGGATGACGCCGGTCGTCCGCTTCGCAGGGGGCGACCGGCGCGCGACTTCGGGGGGGGTTGAACCACGGCGCGTCGTGTGGCAGCGGACATGGCGCGGACTGAAACGATCCCCCGGTGGATCGGGAGGACCTGTCGCCGTGGCGGATCGCATCGGTCGTCGCCTCAGGGTGCTCGGTGGCGCCGGCGAGCGCGTCGTCGTGCCGCGCCGGCGCTTCTTCACGATCGGCGCGCCGGCCGCGGTCGAGCCCTACGGAGAGGTGCTCCCGCTCCTCTCGCACGTGCGCGACAATCTCGCTCGGTTCGTCCTCTCGACCGCCCCGAGCACGTCGTGGGGCCGGCTCACGCCGCCGCCGCTGGTCTTCACGTTGCCGCACCGCGAGATCGCCATCGGCGACGGCATCTTCCTGGTGACCGCCGACGGCGAAGATCGCACCGAGCCTCACCCCGAAGGGCGCGGCCGCGTGCACCTCGTGCACCTGACGCAGCGCGCGCCGCTCTGGCGGGCCCCCGCGCGCCCCCACCTCTACCGGCTCGACGCGATGCAGATCGCCTGACGCAGTCGTCAGTCGTCAGTCGTCAGTCGTCAGTCGTCAGCGGCCGTCGCGGGACCGGAGGGCCGTGTCGGCCGGCGGGCGTTCTGGGGCTGGTCGAAGGTCGACCCCGCGCGCGCCGGTGCGGCATCACCGCCCGCGCCACGAAGGCGTCGGCTGACGACTGACGACTGACGACTACGTCGCGAGGAACGTCGCGGCGCCGAGCATCGCGGCGAAGGCGAAGGCCAGCGAGCCGCGGAGGAAGACCACCAGCGGACGGCGCCGCCGCGACTCGGCGAGGCCGGCGGCGACCGTGAGCACCACGGCGGTGCCGAGGCCCGACCAGGTGATCGGCGTGGCGGCCAACGTGCAGGCGACCGCGGCGAGCGCGAGCCACGAAACGAAGCCGGCGGCGGAGACGACGACCGCCGACTCTCCGCGCGCCGCCATGCGCGCGCCGTACGCCGCGACGCGCGCGACCACGAGGGCCCGGAGCGAGAGCGCGAGGGCGATCCCGACCGCGATCGGGGCGCGGGTGCGCAGGCCGGCGTCGTGCGCGGCGATCGAGAGGACGAACGTCCACGCCGCCGTGAGCACGTCGAGCACGCCGACGAGCGGCGCCTCGGCCAGCGGGGCGCGCGGCGGGCGACCCTCGCGCGCCGGCTCGCCCGCGCCGGCGAACGCGCCGATCACCGCGCCGACGGCCAGAGCGATCGCCAGGCGCGGGAGGCGCACCGCGGACCTCGCGACGTCGGTGCCACGGGTCGCGACGATGGTGGAAGCCGCGCCGCCCCACGCCGCAGAGGCGAGCATGCGCGCGACGACCCGCACCCGCACGCTCGGCGCCGGTGTGCCCAGCGCCGCGTTGGCGGCGGAGTCGGTCGCCCCGAAGACCAGCGGGCTCGCTCCGATCGCGAACACCGGCGACGTGACGAGCATCGCGCCCGACGCGACGGCCAGCGCGCCGAGCGCGACGGCGGCGACGACGCGGCGCCGGGAACGGATTTCGCTCGACGTCGGTCGGTCCATCGGTATACGTACCCGCCGCGAGAGAGCCCTGCTGGAGCTCGTCCTCAGATGATCATCGAGATCGATCCGCTGCACCCCGAGCCACGCAAGATCGCACGCGCGGTCGCTGCGCTCGAGGCCGGCGAGGTCATCGCCTATCCGACGGACACCGTCTACGCGATCGGCTGCGATCTCCACAACCGCAAGGCGATCGAGCGAGTCTACCAGATCAAGCACATGAAGAGCGATCAGCCGCTCGCCTTCGTGTGCCACGACCTCTCCGACATGTCGCGCTGGGCGATCATCGAGAACGCGCAGTATCGCCTGCTGAAGCGCATGCTGCCGGGGCCGTACACCTTCATCCTCGACGCGACGCGCGAGGTGCCGAAGGTGCTGCTCCTCAAGCGCAAGCAGGTCGGCCTCCGCGTGCCCGACAACCCGGTGACCTCCGCGCTGACGGCGGCGTTCGGGCGTCCGATCATCTCCACGACCGCCGGCCCTCACGGCGGCGAGCCGTTCGTCGACCCGCACGAGATCGCCGAGGAGTTCCACGGCCTGTCGCTGGTGCTCGACGCCGGGGCGGGGGGCTTGGTGCCGACGACGGTCATCGACATCACCGGCGGCACCGTCACCGTCGTGCGCGAAGGCGCCGGCGATCCGGACCTCTACCGCACCGCGAACCTGTAGGAAGCGAGACTACCGCAGGGCCGCGATCGTCGCCGCGAGCCGCGGGATACCCTCGGCCGCCCACGCGCCGTACCAGCACACGTCCTTCCCGTCGACGTGCGCCACGCGCCCGCGCTTCGCCGCCGGCACGTCGAGCGCGCGGAAGCGCGCGGCGTCGTCTTCGCTGAACGGGTGCGGCTCGTCGGGCAGCACGATCGCCTCCGGCGCGCGCGCGACCACCTCCTCGAAGGTCACGCGTGGATAGCGCGTGTCTCGCCCCTCGACGCGCTCGGGCGGGAGCGGCGGCGCGTTGCCGAGATCGGCGGCGAGCGGGTAGCGGCGCTCGCGATCGGCGAAGACATTCTGCGCGCCGGCGAGGTCGAGCGCGTCGCTGATGTACGTGTCGCCGTTCACGGTCATGAGCGGGTCCATCCAGATCGGGCAGAACGTGCGCAGCGGCACGAGACCCTCGCGGACGGCGCGCTGGGCCTCGAGCGCGCGGTGACACGCGCGCACCAGCTCCTTCGCGCGCGCGTCGCCCTCGACGCCGAACAGGCGCGCGTAGCGCGCGACGAGCGCCACCCCGTCCTCCACGCGGCGTGGGAACACCACGAACACCGCGGCGCCCTCCTGGGCGAGCTTCTCGAGCGTCGCCCTGGTGTTCTCTTCCTGGTTGGCGATGACCACGTCGGGGCGAAGGTCGAGGATCTTCTCGACCGAGTAGTCCTTCGTGCCGCCGACGCTCGGCACGCGCTCGACCTCGCCGGCGGGCTCGATGCAATAGTCGGTGCGCCCGACGAGCGCGTCGACCCCGAGCAGCCGCGCGACGGTCAGCGTGTCGCTCGGGACCAGGGACACGACGCGCCGCGGATGGCGCGAGAACGTGAGCGCGCGCTTGCGGTCGTCGCGGACCTGGATGGCCATCAGCCCGCGATCGCCTCGCCGCCGTCGACGTTGATGGTGTTGCCGTTCATCCAGTAGAGGCACGGCTGCGACAAGGCGACGATCGCACGCGACACGTCTTCGACGGTGGTCAACCGGTGCGACGGGTTCTTGCGCAGCGCGGCGGCGATCATCGCGTCGTTGCCGGGGATCTTCCGCAGCGCGGCGGTGTCGGTCACGCCTGCGCACAGCGCGTTGGCCGTGATGCCGCGCGGCCCGAGCTCGTGGGCGAGGACGCGGATGTGGCTCTCGAGCGCCGCCTTGGCCGCCGACACGACGCCGTACTTCGGCCAGATCGACCACGAGCCGGTGGAGGTCATCGCGAAGATGCGCGCGTGCTCGTGGAACAGCGCGCGGCGGAAGACGTCCTGCGTCCAGTACACGAGCGAGTTGGCCATCACGTCGATGGTCATCTCGAGCTGCTTCTGGCTCGCGAACTCGCTCGGGGGCACCGAGGTGCCCTGCTCGCCCACCGGCATGAACGGCAACAGCGTGCCGAACGCCAGGGAGTGCAGGAGCACGCGGATCTTCTCGTCCTTGCCGCGCTCGGCGACGCGGCGCGCCACGTCGTCGAGGACCTCGCGGCGCTTGCCTTCGTCGGCGGCGTTGACGTTGTAGAACCAGGCGTCGACGCCGTGGGCGCGGATCTGCTGCTGCACCTCCTCGACGTGCGGCATGGTCGAGCGGCGGTCGAGGTGCACGCCGATGATGTTCATGCCGGCCTTGGCGAGCGACAGCGCGCAGGCTTCGCCGAACCCGCTGGAGGCGCCGAGGACGAGCGCGAACCCGTCGAGGCGGGGCTTCAGGGAGTCACGAGGATCGGGGGCGGTCATGGTCGGCGCCCTTGTTAGCACCGCGCAGGGGTTGCGCGGAAGGTCCTGCGTTCGGGTGGGGACGGCCTTTCGCCCGATTCGTGCTGCCACTACCCTCGCGGCGTGTCTCGGGACTGGGATCTCGTGGTGATCGGCGGGGGCCCCGCCGGCGAGAAGGGCGCGGTGCAGGCCGCGTACTTCGGCAAGCGCGTCGCCCTCGTCGAATCGGCGCCCGAGCCGGGGGGCGCGTGCGTCCACACCGGCACGCTGCCTTCGAAGACCCTGCGCGAGGCGGCGCTGGTCTTGTCCGGCTACCGCAACCGGCACCTCTACGGCATCCGCCTCGAGATCGACCGTGAGCAGGCGACGCCACGGCTCCTCTCCCGCAAGGACGCGGTGCGTCGCCTCGAGGTCGATCGCATCCGGTGGAACCTCGATCGCCACGGCGTCACCTGCTTCCGCGGTCACGGTCGGTTGCTCGACGCGCACACCGTGGAGGTCACGCCCGTCGGCGCCCCGCGCACAAAGCTCGACACCGAGTTCGTCCTCATCGCGACGGGCAGCGAGCCGTACCGCCCTGCGCAGATCCCCTTCGAGGACCCGGACGTCGACGACAGCGACACCATCCTCGCCCTCGATCGACTCCCCGAGCGCATCGCGGTGCTCGGCGCCGGCGTCATCGGGTGCGAGTACGCCTGCATGTTCGCCGCGCTCGGCTGCGAGGTCGTGCTCGTCGACGGCCGCGACGAGATCCTCCCGTTCCTCGATCACGAGATGAGCGAGCGGCTGCGCCAGGCGATGGTCGGCCTCGGCATCGACGTGCGCCTCGGCGCGCGTTACGAGAAGGTGCACCGCGTCGGGGAGGGGCGGCAGGGCATCCGCGTCGAGCTCGCCGGAGACGCCCGCGTCCACGTCGAGAAGGTCCTCTTCTGCGCCGGGCGCAACGGCCGCACCCGCGATCTCGGCCTGTCCTCGATCGGGATCGAGCCGGACGGTCGCGGCGCCCTCGCGGTCGACGCGAGCTACCGCACGACCGTCCCGAACGTCTACGCGGTCGGCGACGTCATCGGCTTCCCGGCGCTCGCTTCGACCTCCATGGAGCAGGCGCGCGTCGCCGTGGTCCATGCGTTCGGGCTCGGGTACAAGACCGCCGTCGGCGGGCTGCTGCCGTACGGCATCTATACGGTGCCGGAGGTGTCCTTCGTGGGCCTCGGCGAGGAGGAGGCGCGGAAGCAGGGCCGGGAATACGTCGTCGGCCGCGCGTTCTACCGCGACAACGCTCGCGGCAAGATCATCGGCGACCGCGACGGCCTCATCAAGCTCGTGGTCGAGCGTGACACGCGCAAGCTCCTCGGCGTGCACTGCCTGGGCGAACGCGCGGCCGAGCTCGTCCACATCGGGCAGGCGATCATGACCACGGGCGGAGGGCTCGACGTCCTCATCGAGATGGTCTTCAACTACCCGACGCTCGCAGAGTGCTACAAGTACGCCGCCTACGACGCGCTTGGGAAGCTGCGCGCGTCCTGACCCGCTCGATCCCGAGGACTCATGGCCGACCGCCTGGTAACCAAGCCGCCGACGCTCGACGAGCCGCTGTACGCAACGGTGCCTGCCCACCTGCGCGTGCGCCCGATGACCAGGCAGGACTTCGACGCGGTCGTCCTGGTCGTCGATCAGTGGTGGAGCGGCCCGATCGCCGTCCTCGCGCATCCGGTCTTCTTCTACGAGCTCGGGAAGTTCGCGCGCGTGGTCGAGGACACCGCGCACCCGAGCGGCGCGAAGTTCGTCGGGTTCCTCCTCGGGTTCATCGTCCCGCAAGACGAGGAGCGTCCGGCGCTCGGCTACGTGCACCTGGTCGGCGTCCACCCGGAGTACCGGCGCAAGGGCGTGGCGCGCGCGCTGTACACCGATTTCGCGGCCAGCTGCATCCGCTCCGGCTGCCGGCACCTCAAGGCGATCACCACCGCCGGCAACGAGGGCTCGCTGCGGTTCCACCAGGCGATGGGGTGGACCTGGCACGAGGACGAGAACTACGCCGGGCCGGGCCGTCGACGCATCGTGCTCACCAAGGAGCTCTGAGCAGCTCGGCCGGCCAGGCGGCCCGGGCGCTGCTGGTGCCTTCGTGTTAGACCTCTCGAGCTTCCTTTCGGCCCCCAAAACCCGATGACGATGCCGCGCCCGATCGCTCTCGTGCTCGTCGTCCTCGCCACGTCGGCGTCGGCGGGCTGCGCACAGGGATCGACCGATCCGGGCGAGGCGCGCGACAATTGCCTGCGTCGCGACTGCGGCGTCGCCGTCGGAGGGCAAGAGGTCGAGCCCGAGGACGACGACTCCGGGGCTGTCGACAGCGGCCCGGTCGACAGCGGGAAGGTCGACACAGGGCCCGTCGACGCGGCGTGCACGCCGCCGAGCGGCGTCAGCTGCACCACGTTCCCCCAGTGCGGCTGCCCGTCGCAGGCGTGCGACGTCACCGGCGTCGACGGCAAGACCGCCTGCGTCGCCGCCGGGACGCGCGGCCTCCACCAGAAGTGCACCGACTTCGGGCAGTGCGCGCGCGGCTACTCGTGCGTCTACGACGTCTGCGTGCCGTTCTGCGGCGCCGCGTCCGACTGCACCGGGGCGGCCTGCCGCAACGTGCAGTACGTCGACCCGGCGACCAAGCTCGCCAAGGACATCCCGGGCTTCCGCGTCTGCATGGCGCAGTGCGATCCGATCAACCCGTCCAAGGCCTGCGGCGCGTCCACCACGTGCCTGTTCACGTCCTCGACGGCGACGACCTGCGCCGCCGCGGCGACCTCGACGACGGCCGGGTCCTGCGCGGCCGATCCGTTCGCCTGCGCCCCGGGCTACGTCTGCGTCGGCACCGGGGATTGCAAGCGATGGTGCCGCATCGGATTTGCGGGAGATTGCCCCACGGGCAAGACGTGCGGGAAGCTGTCCTTTCCCGATGGGGGGGCTCCGACCATCGGGACGATCGAATACGGCGTGTGCTCGTACTGAACCGCAGAACGCCCGAGTAAGCTCCCGAGGAGGCTCGACCGATCCATGCCCACCGAACCCGAGCGTAGACTATCCGCGCCGCCGACGACCGAGTCGCTGCGCGAGATCGGTCTGTTCGGCGCGCTGACCGACGAGGTGCTCCACCACCTCGCGTCGTCGCTGCCGGTGCAGGTCGTCGGCGCCGGCGAGCACGTGTTCCGCGAGGGCGACTCTGCGCGCGAGATGTTCGTCGTGCTCAGCGGCGAGGTCGAGGTCCTCAAGCGCGGAAAGCGCGGCGCCGAGACCCGCGTCGCGCTGCTCGGCCCGGGCGACTGGTTCGGCGAGATGAGCATCCTCGACGTGCAGCCGCGCTCGGCGACGGTGACCGCGGTCGCCCCGTCGCGCCTGCTGAAGATCACGAGCGAATCGCTCGACGCGCTCTACCGCCGCGACCTCAAGTCGTACTCCCTCATCGTCCTCAACGTCGCGCGCGAGCTCTCGCGTCGCCTGCGGGTCGCCGACGGGATCATCGCGGATTTCGTGGCGAACGTGTTCGACGAGTACGTCGTCTCCTCGCGCCGCAAGTAGGCGAGAAGGCCCGCCGCCGACCCCGCCGGCACGGCGCCCCGCCCGAGCCGGGCAGGCCGTGCGAGGTCGGCCTTGGTTCCGCGGCGCGCTTTGGCTAGGGTGCGCGGGCCCGGAGTCCCGCCGGGCGGTCTCGCCCCCGGCGAGCATCACGGGAACGGAGACGACCTTGGCCGACGAAGGCAAGAAGACCACGACGAAGCGCGACCGTGACGGGCAGCCGAAGCCCGCGGGGGCGAAGCGCCCGGGCAAGGCCGCGCCGATCGAAGAGGATCCCGATGCGTTGATGACCGCGACGCTGCGCGCCATGGAGTGGGCGCAGAAGCGTCGCAAGCAGATCGTCTACGGCGTCGCGATCGTCATCGCGGGCGGCGGCATCGCCTTCGGCTACAGCTACTGGCGTTCGCACCAGGAGGAGCAGGCGACCTCGCTGGTGGCCAAGGGCGTCAACGCGGAGCTCGCCCCGCTGCGCACCGGCGACGAAGACCCGGAGATCGCGCGCCGTCTCAAGTTCTACGGCAACGAGGCCGAGAAGCAGCAAGACGCGCTCGCCGCCTACGCCGAGGCGCGCAAGAAGTACGGCGACACCGGCCCTGGCATCCTCGCGCGGCTCGGCGAGGCCGGCATCTACCTCGACAAGCGCGACTGGGACCAGGCCCTCGCCGCCTACAACGAGGTGAAGAGCACGTCCCTCGCCGCCGCCGACCCGAGCCTGCGCCTGCGCTGCCTCGAGGGGCTCGGCTACGCGAAGGAGGGCAAGGGCCTGCTCGACGACGCGCGCGCCGCCTTCAACGATCTCGCCAACCTCGATCTGAAGGGCGCCAAGCCGCTCGGCCTCTATCACCTCGCGCGCATCGACGTCGCCAAGGGCGACAAGGCCGGCGCGATCGACAAGCTGAAGACGGCGCGCGAGGCGGTCACCGCGCCGGGCGCGATCTCCGCACGCTACCTGCAGGAGCAAATCGACAGGCTGCTCGGCCGGCTCGATCCGACGGCCGTCCCGAAGACGCCCACCGGCCCCGGCCAGATCCCCGGCATGCCCGCGGGCGCAGGCCCCGGCGGCAAGCTGACCAAGGAGCAGATCGA
>JACPFM010000048.1 GCA_016182965.1 Deltaproteobacteria bacterium
CGCGCAGGGGCGCGCGCAGGCGCGAAGCGCCGAGCACGCACCGAGCATGAGCCCAAGCACGCCTGGGGGTGGGCATCACGCCCCATCACGTCAGCCCGGAAAAATGGCGGCGCCGCCGAGATCCGACCAATGATGAGGCTTCAGCCCGGGGGGAAATCAAGCAGATGAACCCAGACGTCAGGCCCGGTGGCCCTTCGGCTTCGGCGTGTGGATCGGCAGGAACATCACCTCGTCGCCGAGCTTCGCCCCGATCGCCTCGGCGGCGCGCTCGGTGATCACCAGGCCCTCGCCCTGCTGCTCGAACGGCACCATCACGCTGCGCCAGAACGGCGGCTCCTTCACCAGCGTGGCGACGACCGCGCGATGCCGAGGCTTGTCGCACGGCGGCGGATCGCCCGGCCAGAGCTCGACGAGCGGGACGCGCGCGGAGTCCTGCACCAGCGTGATGTCGTCGGTGTTGGCGAGGAAGTGCGGGCCGCCGTCGAAGGGATCGACGCGCTCGCAGTAGCGGAAGCCGATGCGCTCGAGGAGCTTCTCGACGCCCTTGGTCTGCGGCCCGACCTCGCCGATGACCTTCTGCGCCTCGGCGCGCAGGACCGAGGCGTAGACGTCGCCCTCGGGGAACAGGCCCTTGATGAACTCCTTGTTCTTCTTCGAGAGCTTGTCGGCCTCCATGTAGCTGAGGCCCGTGAAATGCCGGCCGAGCGCCTCCCAGAGGTGGGAGGTGCCGTCGGGCTCGAGGGGCGGCAGCAGCTCGGCGAGCACCTCGTCGCGGAACCGGTCGCGGTTCGTGGCGATGAACAGGAAGCGCACGTACGAGAGGAACTGCCCCAGCCGTTCCGTGCCCAGCCGGTACTCCGGCAGGAGGACGATGCCGCCGATCTCGGTCGGGCCGTCGTACGAGTAGCCGATGCGCAGGACCGTGTGGTGGAAGTGCTTGTCGAGCGTGCTCGAGTACTTTTCCTCGCTGCGCACGTCGAAATAGATGTAGGGAGCGTCGCGACGGCCGAGCTGGCCGATGACCATCGAGGTCCCGACCACGTGCCCCGTCTGCAGGTCTTCCAGCGCGAACACGTACTCGGCGCGCTTCGACGCGACCTTGCCGAGGAACGACTGGACCGAGTGGTCGATGATCCCGCGGACCGCCTCGACGTCCTCCGGGAGGTTCACCGAGTTGAGGTGCTTGGCGACACGGACCAGGTCATCGTGGTCCTTCGGCAGCACCCCGCGAATGCGAAACCGGGGCATCGGCGCGACCATAGCCCCGCCCTCGGCCGGCCGTCACGGGGTCTTGGTCATGCTCGGGCCGCCCACGGCCGTGCCTCGAAGAACGGCGCGCTGCGTCGCGAGCATGAACGCTCCGAGTGTCCTAGAATCCCGGCGCCCGCATGAATCTCACCCGAATCGCCGACCTGATCCTGGTCGTCACCGCGTTGGCCTACGCGGTCGCGTCGGGTTTGTACTTCCTGCAGCTCGCAGGGCGGCAGACCGGCACCCGCGTCGCGCGACCGATCCTCGCGTCGGCGGCGACCCTGCAGCTCGTGCACTTCTTCGTGACCAACGCCAACGCGAAGGCGTGCCCGATCAACAGCGTCAACCAGGCCACCTCGCTGATGGCCCTCGTCGCCACGACGATCTTCCTCTTCGTCAGCCGCGTGAAGAAGCTCGAGGTGGTCGGCGCGTTCGTGGCGCCGCAGGCCCTGGCCGCGATCCTCGCCGCGCGCCTGGTGGGCGCGCCCGACACCGAGCCGGCCGTGCGCACCGCGGTGCTGCCGCTGCACATCACGTCCATCCTGGTCGCCAGCGCCCTGTTCGCGGTCGCCTCGGCGCTCGCCGCCACCTACCTGCTGCAGGAGAAGCAGCTCAAGAAGAAGAAGACGACGGGCCTGTTGCAGCGTCTGCCCGCGCTCGACGTCCTCGATCGCGCGTCGCACCGCTTCCTGCTCGCCGGGTTCCCGCTCCTGACCATCGGAATCCTCACGGGCCTCTTGTGGATCGGGCACGTGAACACCAACAAGCTGGCGTTGCTCCGCCAGCTCCTCGGATACACCGCGTGGATCCTCTTCGCCGTCGTGCTGCTCATGCGCAGCGCGGGCGGTTGGCGCGGTCGTCGCGCCGCGTGGGGCACCATCGTCGGGTTCTGCTGCGCGTTCCTGGTGTACGTCTTCTACCTGGTCCGCAACGCCACGGGGGTCGGATGAGCCGCGACTCCCGGACCAACCTCGCGCACTCGGCCCGGCCCGCCCAGCACGCCGACGCGCCGAAGGGGCAGCAGAACGATCCGTTGAAGGTCGCCGTCATCGGCGTGTCGTACAAGTCGGCGCCGGTCGCCGTCCGCGAACGCGTGGCGATCGCCGGCGACGAGCGCGAGCAGTTCCTCGCGCAGCTGCGCGGCGACCACGCGGTCCGCGAGGCCATCCTCGTCTCGACCTGCAACCGCGTCGAGATCTACGCCGCCGGCGACTCCGAGGAGGCGGTCATCGAGCGCGCCAAGCAGCTGTTCTCCCAGCGCGTGCCGGCCGACGACATCCGTCCGTTCCTCTACGACCGGCGCGGGCGCGACGCGGTCCACCACGTCTTTCGCGTCGCCTCGTCGCTCGACTCGCTGGTCGTCGGCGAGCCGCAGATCCTCGGCCAGGTGAAGGAGGCGTTCGAGATCGCCACCTCCTGCGACGCGGTGGGCGGCGTGCTCACGCGCGCGATGACCAAGGCGTTCCACGTCGCCAAGCGCGTGCGCAGCGAGACCGCGCTCGGCGCCGGTCAGGTGTCGGTGGCGAGCGTCGCCGTCGATCTCGCCAAGACGATCTACGCCGATCTCGGCGGCCGCGAGGTGCTGCTCCTCGGCGCCGGCGAGATCGCCGAGTCGGCCGCGCGCGCGCTCAAGGCGGGCGGCGCCACGCGCATCGTCATCGCCAACCGCTCCTTCGACAAGGCCGAGGCGCTCGCCTCGCAGATCGAGGGCGCCGCGGCGCGCCCGCTCACCGATCTGCCCCACCTGCTCGAGGCGGCCGACATCGTGCTCGTCTCCACCGGCGCCGCGAATTTCGTGGTCACCCGCGAGCTCGCCGCGCAGGCCGTCAAGAAGCGCCGCGGCAGGGCGCTGTTCTTCGTCGACGTCGCGGTGCCCCGCAACGTCGACCCGCGCGTGCACGATCTCGACAACTGCTACCGCTACGACGTCGACGACCTCGAGCAGATCGTCGCGCAGGGCCTCGAGGAGCGCCGCGCCGAGGCCGACGCGGCCGAGCGCCTCGTGCGCGCCGAGCTCGACGCCTACGTGGCGTGGGCGCGGCAGCTCGAGGTCACGCCGACGGTGGTCGCCATCCGCGAGCGCGTCCGCGCCACGCTGGCCGCGGAGCTCGAACGCACGCTCGCCGGCCGCCTGAAGCACCTGCCGGAAGACGATCGCAAGGCGCTCGGCGTGATGCTCGAGGCCGCCGCCAACAAGATCCTCCACGCGCCCACCCGCGCGCTGAAACAGGCCATGGAAGACCCCGACGGCGCCGGTCTCGTCGACTCCGCCCGTCGTCTGTTCGACCTCCCCGTGACGTCCCCCGCGCAAGAACCGGTGGACGAGGCGCGCTCGCCGCGCCATTGAGCCACCCCATGCCTCGCCTCGTCGTCGCCACGCGCCGCTCCGCCCTCGCTCTCGCCCAGACCCGCGCGTTCATCCGCGCCCTCGTCGCGGCGAACCCCGGCCTCGAGGTGGAGGAGCTCCACGTCGTCACCACCGGCGATCGCATCCAAGACCGCCCGCTCAACGAGATCGGCGGCAAGGGCCTGTTCGTGAAGGAGATCGAGGAGGCCCTGCTCGAAGGGCGCGCCGACGTCGCGGTGCACTCGATGAAAGATCTGCCGGCGCAGCAGCCGCAGGGGCTCGTCATCGCGTGCGTGCCCGAGCGCGCCGATCCGCGCGACGTGCTCCTCGTGCGCCGCGGCATGGAGCCTTCCCTCTCCGCGCTCCCGAAGGGCGTGCGCGTCGGCTCCTCGAGCCTGCGCCGAAAGCTCGCCATCCTCAGGGCGCGCCCCGACGCCGTCGTCGAGCCGCTGCGCGGCAACGTCGACACGCGCCTGCGCAAGCTCGAAGCCGGCACCCACGAGGCGATCATCCTCGCCGCCGCCGGCCTCGCGCGCATCGGCATCGATCCGTCGACGCTCCCGCCCAACGCGCCGGTGCCGCCGAGCGAGATGCTCCCGGCCGTCGCGCAGGGCATCCTCGCGATCGAGGCGCGCGAGGGCGACGATCGGGTCGCCTCGATCCTCGCGCCGATGGAGCACCGCGAGAGCCGCCTGCGCGCGTCCGCCGAGCGCGGCGTGCTCAAGGCGCTCGGCGCCGACTGCACCGTCCCGCTGGCCGCGCACTCGGTCGTCCATGGCGATCGCCTGACCCTCGAGGCGTGGCTCGACGAAGACGGCCGCTACCGCACGCTGCACGAGAGCGCGTCGATCGGCGACGCCGCCGCGGCCGAGGCGTTCGGGCTGCAGCTCGGCGCGCGGCTCCTCGCGGGTTGATCGTCAGCTGCTCGCGCGCGCCTTGCTCCGTCGGCGGTCGTGCGTCGACCGCCAGCGAGAAGTGTCGTTGACCCGAGCGGCGGCGCGGCTCGCCTTATTGCTACCCAGAATCGGCGATTGCGGTTACGCCTGCGAGCGACGCCCGAGAACCGGAGGAACCGATGACGCCCCAGCCTGGCTACCCGCCGCCCGCAATGCAGCCCCAGTCGATGCCCACGCCGACCACTTCGAGCACCACGAGCGGCGGTGGAGGCCTGTTCGGCGGCCTCGCTGGATCGCTCGGCCACGTCCTCGTGCTCCTCGGCCTGCTCCTCTCCTTCTTCGGCGTGGCCCAGGCGCAGTTCCGTGCCACGGGCGCGAGCGCGGCGAACGCGGAGCTGAAGCGCGCGAGCGAGCTGATCGACATGGACATGCGCGCCGCCGAGGAGGACGCGAAGGAGTCGAAGGACGACAGCTTCAAGCCGTCCGAGAAGCGCGAGGAGCTCGAGAAGAAGTACAAGCTCAAGGAGCTTCGCCGCGACGCGGTCGAGGCGAGCGCCGGGGCGAGCGGCCTGCGGCTGCACTACATCCTCGACGCCGCGGGGCGCGTGCTCATGATCGTCGCGCTGCTCGCGCTCGCAGCCTACAGCGAGGGCGCACGGCAGAAGGCGTACATCGTCGCGCTCGCGATCGTGCTGCTCGCCTCACTCTCGGGCGTGGGGCTTCGCGTCGAGGTACATCCCCTCTCCGCCAAAGTGAGCAGCTGACCCACGCGCTCGTCGCGGCTCGGGGGTACCATCGGCGAATGTCGCGTCGATGGATCTCCGCCGCACTCGCCGTCCTCGTCCTCGCTCCGGCTTCCGCGGGCTGCGGCTCGGATGCCGTCGAGTCGACCGAGACCCCCGACGCCGGCGCCGACACCAGCGTGCTCGAGGACTCGCCGGCCGACGAGACGGCCGACGCGCCCGACGCGACAGCGGGCGACACCGGCGCCGCGCCCGACGACACGAGCACCTCCGACGCGGCGAGCCCGAGCGACACCGGCGCCGAGCCCGACGGCGCATCGATCGACGCGACCACCGACGCGCCGGGCGACGGAGGCTGCGGCGCCCCGAAGAAGATCTGCGGCGGCGTCTGCATCGACGTGCTCGCCGATTCGGCCAACTGCGGCGACTGCGCGAAGAAGTGCGCGGGCTCGCAGTACTGCAGCTCAGGGCTCTGCTGCGCGGGCGGGTGGGTCAACTGCGGCGGCAAGTGCGTCTACCCGCTGACCGACGGGCAGAACTGCGGCGGGTGCGCGATCAAGTGCCCGACCGGCGGGTTCTGCTCGTCGGGCAAGTGCGCGTGCGCCGCCGGCCAGACCGCCTGCTCGGGCGTCTGCGTCGGCACCTCGTACGACGAGAACCACTGCGGCGCGTGCGGGAACAAGTGTCCGGCGACGGCCACCTGCAACCTCGGCAAGTGCACCTGCCCCTTCGGTCAGGTCATCTGCGCGGGCAAGTGCGTCGCGACCGCGACCGACCCGGCCAACTGCGGCTCATGCGGCAAGGCCTGCGCCTCGGGCGAGAAGTGCGTCTCGGGAGTGTGCGGCCCCTGATCGCGCATGCACCGCTGGCCCTTCTTCGCCTTCCTCGCCGCCGCGTCGCTCTCGAGCGCGTGCGGCGGAGCGCCGGCGCCTCGGCCGCTCCCGGTCACGCAGGCGTCCGAGGAGCTCGTGCTCCCGCGGCGAACGTCGCACGAGGGGCACGCGTACGCGCGGCTGGTGCTGCGGTTCATCGGCATCGAGCACGCGCCGGCGCGTGAGCTCGTGCGCGACATGCTGGTCACGCACGGCCTCGTCGACCAGGCGACCGTCGACCGCGACGGGCTGGTGATCCTCGGCTGGTACATGGACCACGGACGCATCGAGGCGCGCGTCACCAACGAGGTGACCGCGGACCGCGCCGCCGATCGCGTCACGGTGACCTTCCGCGTCCACGAAGGCGAGATCTTCCGCGTGCGAGCGCTCGACGTGTACGAGGCCCTCGACGGCAAACGCGCGCCGGCGCTCGGCTGGGTCCCCAAGCTCCGTCCGGGCGACATCTTCCGTCGGATGGAGCTGATCACGTCGCTCGACGCGGTGCGCACGACCTACCACGATCTCGGCTACGCCTACGCCGACGTCGTCCCGAAGATCGTCACCGACAGCGCCGCGCACCAGGTCTCGATCGAGGTGCCGGTCGCACGCGGTCCGCTCACCTTCATCGAGCGCGTGCGCATCGCGGGCCACCACGCGACCTCGGAGGCGACGATTCGAGGCGAGCTCCTGTTCAAGGAGGGCGATCGCTACAGCGACAAGGCGCTGCTCGACTCCAAGCAGCGGCTCCTCGACACCGAGTGGTTCGAGAGCATCGCGCTCTCGATGACCGACGGCAGCGCCGTGGGCAAGGTCGTCATCTCCGTCGAGGTGACCGAGCGGCCCGCGAGCAAGCTGCCCAAGGTGGCGGGTCGAGCGACGCCGACCATCGCGCACCCGCGGGCGGACGGCTCGTAGTCGTCGTCGCGCGTGCCGTGTCGCTTCTCGCCCGGCGCCGCGCCCACGTCGCGGCCGTCGTCACTGCTTGCCGAGGACGTTCTTGCACTTGTCCGCGACCGGCTTGCCGCGGAGCTCCTCGTCGGCGGAGATCCTCTTGCACTGCGTGAAGCAGTCCTGCTTGTTCCTCTTCCAGGTGTCGGCTCCCGCGAACCAGCACTCCTGATCGAGCGCCTTGTCGAGCGCGGCGAGGTCCTTCTCCTCGTAGCACGCGGGGACGCGGTCGAACCCGCGCGAATCGGCGCAGGACCTCTTCGGGCCGGAGCTCGGCTTGCTCGCGCCTTCCTCCTTGGTGGTCTCTTTCGTCGAGCTCTCCTTGCTGCACCCGATCGAACCGAGGGCGAGAGCCAGCGAGAGAGCGGCGACGAGCTTCGCGTTGCGCATGCGCTCGACGATACTGGATCGGCGCGTAACAGTCTCACGACGACGAGAGTTCGTTCGCCCACCCGCGGCGCCCGTCGTCATGTCACACTCCCGCGCCAGGCAACCATGAGCGAGCGCGCGCGCTGCCCGTGGGCGGGCGAGGACCCGCTCAACATCCGCTATCACGACACCGAGTGGGGCGTGCCCGTCCACGACGACCGGCGCCTGTTCGAGCTCCTCGTGCTCGAGGGCGCGCAGGCGGGGCTCTCGTGGCTCACGGTGCTCCGCAAGCGCGAGGCCTATCGCGCCGCCTACCGCGGCTTCGACCCGGAGCTCGTCGCCCGCTTCGGCGCGCGCGATCGAAGGCGCCTGCTCGGCGACGAGGGCATCGTGCGCAACCGCGCGAAGATCGAGTCCTCGATCAAGAACGCGAACGCGCTCCTCGAGCTCGCCGCCGAAGAGGGCAGCTTCTCCAAGTGGCTCTGGTCCTTCGTCGACGGCAAGCCGGTGAAGAACCAGTTCCGCAAGCAGAGCGACGTCCCCGCGCAGTCGCCGCTGGCGGTCGCCATCTCCAAGGAGCTGAAGCGGCGCGGCTTCTCGTTCGTCGGTCCGACGATCGTCTACGCGTTCCTGGAGGCTGTCGGCGTCGTCGACGACCACCTCCAGAGCTGCTTCAAGCGCGCGGGAGCGGGGCGCCCGCGCGCGCGCTCGATCGCTACTCGGCGATGACGCGCTCGGCGATCTGCACCGCGTTGAGCGCCGCGCCCTTGAGCAGGTTGTCGCCGACGACCCACAGGTTGAGCGCGTTCGGATCGACGAAATCGCGGCGGACGCGGCCGACGAGCACCTCGTCGCGGCCGCTCGCTTGGACCGGCTGCGGGTGCGCGCCCGGCGCGTAGGGGCGATCGTCGAGGATCAGGCCCGGCGCGTTGCGAAGCAGCTCCTTCGCCTCTTCGACCGAGATCGGGCGCGCGAACCTCGCCCAGACCGACTCGGAGTGACCGTTGACCACCGGCACGCGCACGCAGGTCGGCGACACGCCGATCGTGGGATCGCCCATGATCTTGTGCGTCTCGAAGACCATCTTGGTCTCCTCCTCGGAGTACCCCTCGCCGCCCTCCATCGCCGACGGCTTCCAGTCGCAGAGGAGGTTCTGCGCGATCTGGCCGGGGAACACCGTGGGGTGCACCGCCTCGCCGCGCGCGAGGGCCGCGGTCTGCGCCTTGAGGTCTTCGACCGCGGCGTGACCCTTGCCGCTCGTCGCCTGGTAGGTGGAGACGATGATGTGGCGCAGCTGGGCCGCCTTGTGCAGCGGCTCGAGCGCGACCAGCATCTGGATGGTCGAGCAGTTCGGGTTGGCGATGATGCCGCGCGGGCGATCCTTGATCGCGTGCGGGTTCACCTCGGGGACGACCAGCGGGCACTGCGCGTCCTGGCGCCAGGCGCTCGAGTTGTCGATGACGACCGCGCCGGCCGCCGCCGCCGCCGGACCCATCTCGCGCGCGACCGACGCGCCGGCCGAGAACAGCGCGATTTGCACGCCCTTGAACGCCTCGGGCGAGGTGGCGCGGACCAGCACCTCCTGGCCACGGAAGGTGATGGTCGAGCCCGCGGAGCGCGTGGAGGCGAGGCAGACGATCTCGTCGACCGGGAAGCTCCGCTTCTCGAGCGTGCGAAGCATCTCGCGCCCGACCGCACCCGTCGCCCCGACCACTGCAACCGTGAAGCCCATGTCGTCCTCCTGTCAGGCGCTCGCGCGCCGTCCAGTGACCTAGCGCGACGGAAAGGCGGCGGCCAGGGCTTGGCGCGGCGCGGCCGCTTCCCTACGCCTGCGCACTCCATCCCATGATGATCCGTGAGCTCGGCTCCGTCTCCCGCACGCGCTGGCTCGCCGCCGCGCGCGCGATCGACGCGGCCGGGCGCGGCGTTGCCCTGCTCGACGGTGAGGGGTGGGGCGGCTCGTTCCTCGCGATGGAGCCGGTCGACGAGCAGCGGGTGCCGCTCGGACCGGGCGCGCTCGAGGAGGTGGCGAGGGTCGTGGATCGGGCGGCCCAGCCGTCGGGCACCGTCGGTTGGTGCGGACTGCGTCCGGCGCCTCGGGTCATCGGGTACGTCGCCTACGAGGCCGCGCGCGCGATCGAGCGCCCGCGGTGGACCCGCGTCGAAGATCGTCCCGCTCCGATCGGCGCCGCCGCGGTGCTCCGTCGGTTCGCAGCGGTCGCGCGGCGCGACGAGCGCTCGGGCGTCGTGGCGATCGAGGGAGACGACGCGGGCGCGATCGGGCGCCTCCGGGCCGCGATCCTCGCGTCGCCGTCGAGCGCGGCGCCTCCGCCGGTCCTCTCGCTCGATCCGGTCGACGAGGACGACGCGCACCTCGCGCGGATCGAGCTCGCGCTGTCGCTGATCGCGGCCGGCGATCTCTATCAGGTCTGCCTCGCCCGCACGTTCGCGGGCCGCTCGCGCGCGACCGCGACCGAGCTGCTCTCCGCGATGCTCACCCGCGCCACCGCCCGCTTCGGCGCGGCGATCGACTGCGGCGATCACGCGCTCGCGTGCTCCTCGCCCGAGCTCTTCCTCGACGTCTCCGGACGCGCCGTGCGCACCTCGCCGATCAAGGGCACCCGCCCGCGGGGCGAGGGCGCCGCCGAGGACGAGCGGCTCGCGCGCGAGCTGGCGCACGATCCGAAGGAGCACGCCGAGCTGACGATGGTCGTCGATCTCGAGCGCAACGATCTCGGTCGCATCGCCGAGATCGGGTCGGTGCGCGTGCCTGCGCCCGCGCGCATCGAGACCTCGCGCACGGTCCACCACCGCGTGCAGGACGTCGTGGCGCGGGTCGCGCCCGGCGTCGGCGCCGGCGCCGTCCTCGCCGCGACGTTCCCGAGCGGCTCGGTGACCGGCGCGCCGAAGGTCCGCGCGATGGAGGTCATCGCCGAGCTCGAACGAGACCGCCGCGGCATCTACTGCGGAGCCATCGTGGCGATCTCGAGCGACCGAAGCATGCGCGCCGCCATGGCGATCCGCACGCTGATCGCGGATCGTGCGGCCGAGGTGGTCGTGTACCCGGCCGGCGGGGGCATCGTCGAGGGCAGCGTGCCCGCGCGCGAGGTGGCCGAGACCCGGTGGAAGGCGCGCCAGGTCGTGGCACCGTCGCCGTGACAGAGCCAGATCAGAGACAGATCAGAGACAGATCAGAGACACAGACAGAGACCGAGACAGAGGACCGGAAGTGGGTGACCCTGACAGCCCTGCCCTACTGAACGTGCCTGGATCCAGCCCAAAATACGCTCCTTCGGCCGAGGCCCGATCCGTGCATCGCAGCGCTGCGATGTCTCGGGTCCGGCGCGTCCTGCTCCCTCTGGCGGGCGCCCTATTGGTCGGGTGTGGCAGCAGCGCGAGCCTCGAGTACGCGGGGCCCTCCCCCACGTTCGCCGACTCCGCCGACGAGACCCCCTACCCCGAGACCGGCCCCTCCGCCGACAGTCAGGTCGCAGACGAGGCCGACGCGGCGCCACCGACGCCCAAGTGCAACCCGGGCAAGGACGGCAAGGCCAACGTCTGCGTTCGTGTCCTGCGCGGCGCCGAGGGGCCTTCGATCACCGCCGACGCCAAGACGCTCTTCGGGCTCGACGGTCGCGGCGCGGTGCTCGTCGGGCTCTCCGCGGTGAAGCCCGGTCGCGAGCTCGCCTTCGTCGCGCAGACCTGGCTGCCGACCGAGTCGAGCGGGGCCGGCAAGCTCGCGGCGACCGAGCTGCCCAAGGTCGCCGAGCTCGCGGTGCCGCCGGGCACCTACTGGGCGTTCGCCGTGTTCCGCGATCAGGAGCCGTTCATGCGTCCGGGCGTCGCCGTCGGCGATTACGTCCCCCGGTTCGTCGAGCTCCCGCAGGTCACGGTCACCGCGGGCATGGGCGTCGATCTCGACATGCGCCTCTATCCGGTGCGCGCGGTCGACGTGGAGCTGCGCCTGAACACGACCGCCGCGGGGAGCGGCGCGGGCCCCGCGCGACTGTGGCTGGTCGCCGAGGGCAAGAAGATCGTGGGCGAGGGCGGCGCGCCGTGCGTCGAGCTTGCCGGCGGGCACACCGAGCTGGTCCGCGTGTTCACCAACTACACCGGTGAGCTCGACGTCGCCGCCGCGCTCTTCGACTTCAACTCCGTCGGCGAAGACGGGTCCGGGCTCGTCCCGACATTCCCGCCCGGCACGCTCTACGCGGAGCCCGCCGGCAACACCGTGAAGGTCGCCGAGGGCGAGTGGCTCGCTCCGGGCCGGCGCGTCGATCTCGACAAGATGATCCCGATCCCCGGGGCGAAGCCGACCGACCCGAGCCCCACCTGCGCGAGCTACGCCGTCGCGCCGCCCAAGTAGTCGTCGGCGCGGTGCGTGCGCGCGAGGTGCTCGCGCACGAGCGTGAGCGTCTCGTCGGGCCGTTCGAGCGCGGCGAGGTGCCCTGCGCCGGGGATCACCGCGAGCCGCGCGCGCGGGATCGCCGAGGCGATGCGTTCGCTCTCGAACGGAGGCTGCGCGCGGTCCTCGGCGCCGACCAGCACGAGCGCGGGCACGTCGGCCTGGCGCAGCTCGGCGGTCAGATCGCGCCGGCCCATGATGCACTCGAGCCCGTGCAGGATCGACGCGCGATCCATGCGCAGCACGTACGAGCGCCACGGCTCGACGAGCTCTTCGCGCCGATGGCGGAGCGTATGGTCGGAGAAGAACAGCGGCTCGATCACGCCGAGGAACGGCGTGGGCACGCCGATGCGCGCGACCACCGCGCCCATCGCGAAGTACTCGGCGCGCCGGAGGAGCGGCTCGCGCCGGCACGAGGAGTCCATCACCACGATGGACGAGATGCGCTGCGAGCGCCGCGCGGCCAGCTGCATGGCGACCATGCCGCCCCACGACAGGCCGACGATCGCCGCGCGATCGACGCCGCGCGCGTCGAGCACCTTCTCGGCGGCGACGGCACAGTCGTCGAGATCGTAGGGACGGCGCACGGCGGAGCTGCGGCCGTGCCCGGGCGCGTCGACGCAGATCACGCGATGGCGATCGCGCAGCCCCTCGACGACCGCGCGCCACATGCCGCCGTGGTGGAGGAAGCTGTGCCAGAGGAGCACGGCGGGACCCGTGCCCTGCTCCTCGACGTAGAGCTCGCCGAGCTCGGTGGGGATCCGCATCGGGTCGGCAGCATACCAGCGCGCCCCGGCGCGCGCTCCCCCGGCGCGCGCTCCAACGAGGTGCGGTGGCGCGCCGGTCAGGATGCGCTACGCGTGCGCTCCCGATGACCGCGCTGCCCGCGATCCAGCCGCTCCGCCCCGAGGACGTGGTGGCGGCGTGCGACGTCGGGATCGTGACCGCGCGCAAGGTGGTGGCGTCCATCCATCAGCGGTTCGTCGACGACGTGGGCGCGCAGGTGCCGCGCAACGCGCGCCGGGTCGAGGTCGACGCGATCGCCGCCCGCTACCGCGTGGGCGCGCTGAGAGTGGTCACCCGCGAGGCGTCGGCGGTCGACCCGTTCGTGAAGTACGTGCTCGAGTGCGAAGACGGCGCGCGCATCGAGACGGTGCGCATCCCGCTCGAGAAGCCGGGTCGCTTCGTGGTGTGCGTCTCGTCGCAGGTCGGCTGCGCGATCGGCTGCGCGTTCTGCGCCACCGGCCGGCTCGGGCTCTCGCGCAACCTCGAGGCGTGGGAGATCGTCGAGCAGGTGCGCGTCGTCCGCCGCGAGCTGCCGCCCGGCACGCGCGTGCACGGCGTCGTCTTCCAGGGCATGGGCGAGCCGCTGGCGAACGTCGATCGGGTGATGCAGGCGATCGGCGTCCTCCACGATCCGTGCGGGCACGCGATCGAGCAGCGCAACATCACGGTGTGCACGGTCGGGGTGCCGAGCGGCATCCGCAGGCTCGCCGCGTCGGGCCTCCGCGTGCGGCTCGGCGTGTCGATCGCCAGCGCGCGGCCCGAGGTGCGCCGGTCGCTGGTGCCGGTGCAGCGGAGCAACCCGCTCGACGAGGTGCTCGAGGCGGCGGCCGAGTTCGTCGAGGTGACCGGCGACGCGCCGATGTTCGCGATCACCCCGCTCGCCGGCGTGAACACGGCCGACGCCGACGCCGACGCGCTCGCGGAGATCGTGCGCGCGTTCAAGGCGCGGACCGGCGTCGCGCCGCGGCTGTCGCTCGTGCCGTACAACCCGATCGGCGACGACGACCCGTTCGGTCGCGCGAGCGACGAGGAGTACGATCGCTTCCACAAGCGCCTCGCCGCGATCGGCGTGCCGGTGGTGCGGCGCTACTCCGGCGGCGGCGACGTCGGGGCGGCGTGCGGGCAGCTCGTGGCGCGCGCGACCCGCGGCGCCTGAAACGGGGTCACCTCGCTTCCGCGCGAACGGTCAGGGTCGGCCGATCTGCCCCACGATCGACGGATCGGCGATCTTCGTGTCGGCGGCGAGCAGAATCGCCTTGCTCAGGATGAGCGAGAGCGTCGAGTCCCCCTCGAACGGGAGCCTCAGGCCAGGCCCTTTCGATCCGCTCGAGCGGCCCGGAACGATGCAGAGGTACTGATCGTTCGGCTCCATCAGGATGTTCGCGCTGCCGAGGTGGATCTTGTAGACGCGAAGGTCGCCGCGGACGACGAGGAAGCGGTCCATAAGCCGGCAGCGGTCCGCGATCTTCAGCCGAGGGAGCAGCCGCTCGAGGACCTCGTGTCGCGTGCGCGCCGTCGCGGAGAGCTCGCCGAACGCGAAGCCCTGCCAGTACTCGCCGAGCTGCCCGTTGCCGCGATCGACCCAGTCGGGATCGTTCCCCACGCTCGCGAGGGCGACGAACAGATCGATGTCGCGCATCGTCTCGGAGAACACGAGCGGGGGAACCTCGGCGAGCGGGACGGCCTCGCGTCCTCCTCGATAGAAGCGGACGTGGTCGGACAGGACGTGAAGGTAGATGCCCGCGCCGCTCGTCTCGGCCTCGGCGTGCTCCGGCGGGTTCACGGAGAACGCGGCGGAGAGCTCGGTGCCCTCGATGGTGCGCGACGGCTCGTTGTAGCCGTCGAATCCGCCCTGGAGCTTGTAGGTCCACCCGCGATCGCGGCAGAGCGCCGCGAGGACGTGCTGCCTCAGGATGTGCGCCGCGAATCGATTCGAATACGTGTCGGTCGATCGCTCCGCATCCGTGAGCACGTAGATCTCGCGATGCGCTTGCTTGAACGGCTGCGTGATCCCGCGGTCGTAGAGCACGTCGCGCCACGCCCTCACCGTCGCCACGTCGCTCCCGATCGGGTGCCAGAGCTGGACGCGCGCGTCGTCGGAGAGATCGGCGACCGCGCGACCGGCCACGTCGACCAGATCGCCGTCGCCCCAGATGGCGAGCGTCACGCGATCGCCGGATCGGATCTCGACGACGAGGCGCCGCGCGATGGGAGCGAGCAGCGGATGATCGAGGATTCGTGACCGGAAATCCGCGAGCGCGAACGCGCGACCTCCGAGGAGACCCTCGAGCCGGAGGCGCTGCGCCGTGAGCATTCCGCCGATGTCCTTCACGCGCTTCTTCAGATCCTTCACGGTCGCCGCGTGATCGCGGCTGACTTCGGCCGGGACGCCCGCCTGCTCCTTCCCAGCGGGGCTCCGCCACGTGAGCGAGACCGTGTCGTCGCCGCCGATCGTGATTCGCGCCGACCACTCGCCGACGTCGAAGTCGCCGGCGCCCGGCCCGGTGAGCCCGAACGTCGGCACCGAGAGATCCTCGAGCTCGGCGCGCCCGAACCCCGTGCGCTTCGCGGCGGCATCGAACGCCTTCTCGATCAACCGATTCGCGACGGCGTACTTCACGCGCGTCTTCAAGCGAGCGAGCTGCGCGACGCCGGTGAGGCCCGGGCACGCCCCGAGCGTGAAGACGCACCCGTTGCCGACCTTCGGCGACACCGCGCCGAAGTTGGGGATCTTCGCGAAGCAGACGACGGCGAGATCGCCGACCAGCGCCGCGACGGCGGGCGACGAGAGCGTCGCGCACGACCAGACGAGGCCGCGAAGCATGCGCCGGCTTCTGGATCAACGGGAACCAGGACGAAATCGCCGATTCGAAACGCTCGCAGCCGATCGTCTCGACGGCGACCCGCGCTCGTTCGAGCCACGCTCGTGAAGGTTGCGAGGAGCCCGAGGCCGCGGCGTGGACGAACATCGCGTGCCACGCGTCTCGCTCCGGATCCGACATGGCGGCGAGATCGGCGAGCGCGCGATCGGCCCATGGCTCGCCGGGGCTCGGCAACGCGGTCGGCGAAGGCACGCCGAGCAGCGCGTCGATGCGTGCGAGCTCGCGACGGTCATCGGCTGAGGAGGCTTGCATCCCACGAGCGGTGCGGAGGACGCGAAGCTCGGCGACCAGCGAAGGACCGAGCGCCGCTCGCGCGGCCGCGCGCTCGAGCGCGCGAACGAGCGGCGCGACCGACACGATCGGGAAGTGCAGGCGGCACGCGGCCCTGACCATCCGTACGAGGCGCTCTTCGTCGACGAGGACGTCGCGAGCGAGCAGGTTGCCCGCCACGCCCCTCAGCGCGAACAGCCAGCCGATCAGGCGTGATTGCGAGGCGAACGCCATGAACTCGAACCAGGCAATCGCGAGGTCGAGGCGCTCGGCGTCGTCGGTGACTGCAAGCTCGTCGCGCGATTGCTCGATCCAGTAGCCTCGGCTGGCCGCATCGCCGCCGTAGGCTTCGAGCTTCGCTCTCGCGCGCCGAATCCCTTCCTCGTCGATCATCGCGTCAACCTCCGACGAGCGGGACCAGCTTCACGAACGAGATCTCGAGCTCGGGAGTGACGACGATCTCGTCGTCGAGGTCGTCGATCTGCCGGTGGCCCGCGAGCATGAGGAAGCCGTTGTGCGCGAACGCGTCGACGGCCTTCGCGAACTGCTCGTCCGCGTCGAGCTTGCGACCGGGTCGCACGCGGTAGCCGTTCAACTGGCGCTCCGCGTCGGCAGGTTGAACGAGGCCGCGGTAGATCTCCGGCAGGTGCCGGTTGTATGCGGCGACCTCTTCGTCGATGCGTCGCCGGAGGACCTCCCGCGCCGAGACCCGCTCGCTCACGAGCGTCAGGCGGAACGAGTGCGTGCGCTGGCCCGTGGGGCTCTCGTCGTGGAGGAGGATCGCAGTTGCAGCCATCGCGCTCGGGAGAATAGCGCTGATCCGGCTCTCGTTTCGATTGCGGGGCGGAGACGTTGCGTTTGCTCGCAGTGTGGGTCGAGGGTCGAAGCCGACGTGGTCTCTCGGGTTTGATCCGACCTTCGACCCTGGACCTTCGACCGGGCAAGGGGAGCCGGCCGGAGCCGAAATGTCCGAGAGTGCAAACGCCGTCTCGAGCTAGCGTCGTGCGCGCCGGCCGGCGCGAGCGAGATGCGTAGGCGGGCGGAGGAGCGCGCAGATACGATCCCGCTCATGACCGAACCTGCCTTGCGGGAGCTGCTCGACCAGCGCGACGTCGTCGACGTGGTCATCGCGCTGTTCGTGGCGACCGACGCGCGCGACTGGGACCGGGTCGAGGCGTGTCTCTCCGATCCGGTGATCCTCGACATGACCTCGCTCGCCGGCGGTGCGCCGCAGCCGTTGTCGCCGGCGCAGGTTTCGGCGGGGTGGCGCGAGGGGCTGCGGCCGATCGATCACGTGCATCACCAGGTGGGGAACTTCGTGGTGCGGGTCCGTGGCGACGAGGCGGACGTGGCGTGCCACGGGATCGCGTTCCATCACCGCGCCATCGGCGGACCGGACAACGTGCGGACGTTCGTCGGCACCTACGATCTGCACCTGCGCCGCACCGGCGGTCGCTTTCGCATCGACGCGTTCAAGTTCGACGCGCGGTTCGTGACCGGCAATCTCCAGCTCGAGAGCGCCACCTGATCGCGGGGAGGGAGCGATGGACGGCGACACGGTCGGCTTGCAGGCGGAGATCGACGCGCTCCGGGCGCAGCTCGCGGTCGAGCGCGAGGCGCACCGGCAGGCCGACAAGACGCTCGCGCGCACCGAGGCCGCGCTCGCGCACTTCGTGCCGCGGCAGTTCCTCGAGCTGCTCGGCAAGGAGCACCTCGCCGACCTCTCGCTCGGCGACGCGGTCGAGCGGAAGCTCACCATCCTGTTCCTCGACATCCGCGGGTTCACGCCGATGTGCGAGGGGCTGACCCCGAGCGACACGTTTCGCTTCGTCAACGCGTTCCTCGGCGAGCTGGAGCCCGAGATCGAGCGCCACCGCGGGTTCGTCGACAAGTACATCGGCGACGCGATCATGGCCCTGTTCCCGGGCGGCGCCGCCGACGCGATCGCCGGCGCGCAGGCGATGCTCGAGGCGCTCGATCGCTTCAACGCCGCGCGCGCGCGCGCCGGGCTGTCGCCGGTGCGCATCGGCATCGGCCTCAACACCGGCACCGCCATCGTCGGCACCGTCGGCGGCTCGGGCCGCATGGAGACGACGGTGCTCAGCGACGCGGTGAACCTCGCCGCCCGCCTCGAAGAGCTGAGCAAGCGCTACGGCGTGCCGCTGTTGATCTCCGAGGCGACCGTCTACGCGCTCGGCCAGCTGCCCGGACCGACGGTCCGCTTCCTCGATCGCATCCGCGTCAAGGGCAAGACGCAGCCGCAGTCGGTGTACGAGGTCTTCGGGTGCGACGCCCCGAAGCTGCGCGCCGCGAAGGAGGCGACGCGTGCGCGCTTCGAGGAGGCGGTCGCCTGGTACCACCTGCGCGAGATCGATCGTGCGCGCCCGCTGCTCGAGGCGTGCCTCGCCGAAGCGCCGGACGACGAGCCGGCGCGCGTGTACCTCGAGCGGTGTCGCGCCTATCAGATCGACGGTCGCCACGAGGGCACCGGCGAGCTGTCGGGGACCGTCGCGTGGCGCGACGAGTTCACGCTGGGGTACGAGCCGATCGACGCGCAGCACCACGAGCTGCTCGCCGCGTTCAACCGCCTCGCGCCCGGGCTCGTGGCCGGCGACACCGACGGTGTGCGCGAGGTGTTCGCGTTCCTCGAACGTTACGTGGACAAGCACTTCGGCCTCGAGGAGAGGCTGATGGCGCGGCACGCCTACCCGTTGATGGCCGAGCACGTGCGCGAGCACCGGAGCTTCGTCGAGCACTTCGAGCGGCTCCGCAGGCAGGTCGAGTCGGGGCGCCACGAGCACCCCTTCCTCGTGTTCCTCGTGCAGATCTTCCTCATCGACTGGTTCGCCAACCACTCGACGGGGACCGATCGTCACCTCGCGCGCCACCTGCGCCGCATCGGCGTCGGCTGACGTCGGATCAGGAGCTGTCAGGGATTCCCCCGGACTGGAAGTCCGGGGCACCGACCGCCGGGCGAAGCCCTCCGGGCTACGAACGGCTCGTCTCGAGGAAGTGCAGCGGTCCACCGGCCCAGTGAGATCGCTGGCACCCGTGCTTCTTCGGCGCTGTTCGCCGCTGGACGTCCTTGCAGCGACAGCCCCGAGGCCGTCCCGCGAGTCGGTGAAGTCCGAAGGACTTGAGGTGCAGTCGGTGCCCCGGACTTCAGTCCTGACCATTGGTCTCATCCGGCGCCTTAATTCAGCAGCGCCAGCATTCTCGCTGCTGGGCCGAGCTCTTGGAGCCCGCGCCGGAT
>JACPFM010000049.1 GCA_016182965.1 Deltaproteobacteria bacterium
CGCAGGCCGCGAGCCGCGCGGCGCGCCGGTGACGGCGCTGCAGGTGCCGACCTTGCCGGTGACGTCGCACGCCGCGCACTGCGAGCCGCAGCCGGTGTCGCAGCAGACGCCGTCGACGCAGAAGCCGGACGCGCAGTCGGTCGAGACCGTGCACGCGGTGCCGTTCGGCTTCGAGCAGGCGCCGAGCGCGCCCGGCACGTTGCAGCGCTGGCCCGCGCCGCAGCTCGCGCTGCCGCAGCAGACGCCGTCGACGCAGTTGCCCGACGCGCACGACGACGCGCCGGTGCAGGCAACGCCGAGGATCTCCTTGGTGGTGCAGGCGCCTGCCTTGCAGTAGTAGCCGCTCGCGCAGTCGCCGTCGCCGGCGCAGATCGACTTGCACGACGTCGCGCCGCACACGTACGCCCCGCAGGCCTTGGTGGTGAAGGAGCAGACGCCCCCGCCGTTGCAGGTGCCCGCGGTGCTCTCGGCGCCGGCGGTGCAGCTCGCGCTGCTGCACGAGGTCGTGCCCGTCGGGTAGGCGCAAGCGGTCGCGCTCGTGCCGTCGCAGCGCGCGCCGCAGGTGGTGCCCGCGCCGGTGCCGCCGCACGAAGGACGCGTGCCGACCGGCGCGCCGAGCACGTTGCTGCACGTGCCGAGCGAGCCGGCGACGTTGCAGGCCTGGCACTGCCCGGTGCACGTCGAGTCGCAGCAAACGCCGTCGACGCACTTGCCCGAGCCGCACTCGCCGGCAGAGGTGCAGGTCATGCCGTTGACCTTCGTGCACGTGCCGAGCGAGCCGGTGAGGCTGCACGACATGCCCGTCCCGCTGCACGCGGTGTCACAGCAGATGCCCGCGACGCAGTTGCCGCTCTGGCAGGCGTTGGGTCCGCCGCACGCGTCGCCGTTGGCCTTCTTCGCCTCGCAGGCGCCCGCCGCGCAGTAGTACGAGCTGCTCGAGCAGTCGCCGTCCGAGGCGCACACCGCCTTGCACGAGGTCGCGCCGCACCCGTACGCGCCGCACGCCTTGGTGGTGTACGAGCACACGCCCGAGCCGTTGCACGTCCCCGCCGTGCTCTCGACGCCGGCGGTGCAGCTCGCGCTGCTGCACGACGTCGTCGACGTCGGGTAGGCGCAGCTCGTCGCGCTCGTGCCGTTGCAGCGGGCGCCGCACGTGGTGCCCGCGCCGGTGCCGCCGCACGCGGTGCGCGACCCGACGGGGGCGCCGATGACGTTTGTGCACGTGCCGACCGAGCCCGCCACGTTGCACGCCTGGCACTGTCCGCCGCAGGCCGAATCGCAACAGACGCCGTCCACGCACTGGCCGGAGCCGCAGTCGGCGCCGGCGGTGCACGACTGACCGTTCACCTTCGCGCACCGGCCGAGCGACGTCGACATGGCGCACGACATGCCCGGCGACGTGCACGCGCTGTCGCAGCAGATGCCGCCGACGCAGTCCCTGGCGGTGCAGACGTTGAGCTTGCAATAGAAGCCGCCGGCGCAGTCGCCGTCGGCGCCGCACGAGCTCTTGCACGAGGTCGCGCCGCACCCGTACGCGCCGCACGCCTTGGTGGTGTACGAGCACACGCCCGAGCCGTTGCAGGTCCCCGCCGTGCTCTCGACGCCGGCGGTGCAGCTCGCGCTGCTGCAGGTCGTCGACGACGTCGGATACGAGCAGCTGATGCCGCTCGTGCCGTCGCAGCGCGCGCCGCACGTCGTGCCCGCGCCGGTGCCACCGCACGATGCGCGCGACCCGACCGGGGCGCCGATGACGTTGGCGCACGTGCCGACCGAGCCGGCGACGTTGCACGCCTGGCACTGCCCCGAGCAGAGCGAGTCGCAGCACACGCCGTCGACGCACTTGCCGGATCCGCAGTCGGTCGCGATCGTGCACGACTGACCGTTGACCTTCGCGCACCGGCCGAGCGAGCCGGTGACGCTGCACGAGTACCCGCTCCCGGAGCACGCCGTGTCGCAGCAGATCCCGCTGACGCAGTTGCCGCTCTGACACGCGTTGTTGCCGCTGCACGCGTCGCCGTTGGTCTTCTTCGTCTGGCAGGCGGCGCCCGCGCAGTAGTACGAGCTGCTCGCGCAGTCGGAGTCGGCGCTGCACGACGTCTTGCAGGTGGTCGCGCCGCAGCCGTAGGTGCCGCACGGCGTCGTCGACTGGTTGCAGGCGCCCGCGCCGCTGCAGGTGCCGACGTTGGTGGCGACGCCGCTCGCACACGACGCGGTGCCGCACGCGACGGACGATCCCGCGTACTTGCACGCGGTCGCGTCGGTCCCGTTGCACGACGCGGCGCACGCGCCGGTGCCGGGACAGGCGGTCCGCGCGGGGATCGCGACGTTCACGTGGACCGCGCCCGTGACGGTCACGCGGGTGCCGAGCGCGCCGGTCACGTCGCACGCCTGGCACTGACCGCCGCACGCGGTGTTGCAGCAGTAGCCGTCGACGCAGTTGCCGGTCGCGCACGCGCGGCAGCTGCCCGACTTGCAGTCGGCCGCGAGGTTGCATGACGCGCCCTGCGCCTTCTGCGCGACGCACGCGCCGGCCGCGTTGCAATAGTTGCCGGTGGCGCACTCCGCGTCGGACGTGCACCCGGTCGCGCAGCTCGCGCTCGCGCCGTTGCACGAGTAGGCGAGGCACGCCGGGGAACCCGGGTACGAGATCGGCGCGACCCTGCAGGTGCCGTTGGTCGCGCCGGACCACCCGAGCGCCGCGCCGTTGCAGGCGTCGCACGACCCGCCGCACGCGGTGTCGCAGCAATAACCGTCGATGCAGTTGTTCGACGCGCACACGCGGCAGCCGTCCGACTTGCAGTCGGCGCCGGCCGCCTGGTTGCACGTGGTCCCCTGGGCCTTGCGCAGGAGGCAGCTGCCGCCTGCGCCGCAGTAGTAGCCGCTCGCGCAGTCGTCGTCGCGGCCGCACGCGGTCGGGCAGCTCGGGAGCGAGCCGTTGCACACGTAGGCGCCGCACGCGGGGCTCGCGCCGGCGCTGCCCTGCGCGACGGTCGTGCAGGTGCCCGGGGTCGCGCTGCAGACGTCGCAGCCCCCGGAGCACGCGGCGTTGCAGCAAACGCCGTCGACGCAATAGCCGCTGGCGCACGCGGCGGCGGAGGAGCAGGCCTGGCCGTTCTTCAGGCGGCAGACGCCGCTGACCGAGCAGCTGTTCGCGCCCGCGCAGGTGTCGGGGTCCTCGGCGCTCGTCAACGTCGAGCACACACCGGGGGTCGCGCCGGCGCACGTCTGACACGTGCCGACGCAGGTCGAGTTGCAGCAGTAGCCGTCTTTGCAGACGTTCGATCCGCCGCACTCGCGGCACCCCACGCTCTTGCAGTCGCCGCCGCTGAGGATGTTGCACGGCGCGCCCTGCGACCTGCGCAGCTGGCAGAGGCCGCTCGCGTCGCAGAAGTGGCTGGACGCGCAGTCGGTGTCCGCGGTGCACGCGGTCGGGCACTCGCCCGAGAGGCCGTCGCACAGGTACGGCCCGCAGGACGGACCCGAGCCGGTCGACCACTTCGCCTGCCTGGTGCACGTGCCTGGCGTGACGTTGCACACGTCGCAGCCGCCGGTGCACGGTTGATCGCAGCAGTACCCGTTGGCGCAGTTGCCGCTCGCGCATTGCGCGCTCGCGGTGCAGGCCTGGCCCTGCTTCTTCTTGCACGCGCCGTCGACGTCGCAGGAGCTCGTGGCGGCGGGGCAGGTGTCGGGGTCGTCGGCGCCGACGACCGCCGCGCACAGGCCGGGGTTCCCCGCCGTGTCACAGGCCTGACAGGTGCCGCACGAGAGCTGCTCGCAGCACACGCCGTCGACGCAGAAGCCGGTCGCGCACTGCGTCCCGAGGGTGCAGCTGCCGCCGCGCGTGTAGTACTCCCACGTGTCGCCGAAGTTCGTCTGGTACTTCCCGCCGAACGACACCGTCCGGCGACGGCCCGCGTCGTAGTCGAGGGTGTGGAGGTAGCGAGCGTCGGGGCCCGAGCTCGACGTCAGCGTCCAGCTCGTGCCATTCCACTCCCAGGTGTCCCCGAGCGCGGCGGCGCCGGCGTCCCTGCCGCCGAACAGCACCGTCTTCTTGCGAATCGCGTCGTACGCGAGCCGCCCGTAGTATCGCGGCGTCGGCCCCGTGGTCGAGACCTGGATCCACGCGCTTCCGGTGTACTCCCAGGTGTCGCCAAACGGCGCCACGGTCCCCGGATCCGCGCCGCCGAACATCACGACTCGACCCCGATCGGGATCGAACACGGTGGCGGCGAAGAAGCGCGCCCCGGGCAGCGTGCTCGAGCAGGGAGCCGCGTTGCAGACGCGGCTCCACACGCTGCCGTCCCACTCCCAGGTCTCGTTCGATCCGACGTTGCCGCCGAACATCACCGCGCGGTTGCGGGCGGAGTCGAACGCCATGGTGGCGCCACGACGCGCCGAGGGCTGCAACGAGGTGCACGGCAGGCCGGTGCAGCGCTGGACCCAGGCGGCTCCGTCGAACTCCCAGACGTCGCCGACGTCGGAGCCGGTGCTGCCGCCGAACAGCACCATCTTCTTCCGGGTGGAGTCGAAGGCCGAGGCCGCGGCCCAGCGCCCGGGAGGCAAGGTGGTCGAGCACGGCGGGGTCGTGCAGGTCTGCGTCCAGCCGTAACCCGACCACTCCCACGTGTCGTTGTAGAACGGCGGCGACGTGCCGCCGCCGAAGACGACGACGCGGTTGCGCCACGAGTCGTAGGCGCTCGCGGCCCCGGAGCGCTCACCGATCTCGCCGGCCGGTCGTGACCACGCGCCGGACTTGAACTCCCACGTCTCTCCGATCGCGCCCGAGTAGTAGCCGCCGAACGTCACCGCGGCCTGCCGTGCGGAGTCGTAGGCACCCGCGAGGTAGCCCCGCGGTCCGGGACCGCTGCCGGCGACCGAGGACCACGTGTTCGTCGCGCTGGTGAACGTCCACGTGTCGGAGCGGTACACGCCCGAGATCCCGCCGAAGAGCAGCGCCTTTCCCTCCGGGCCCTGGAACACGAACGCAGCGGCCGAGCGCGCCGCCGGAGGGCCGCCGGCGGTGGTGATCGAGCTCCACGCCGTCCCGTTGAAGCCCCAGGTGTCGTTGAAGTACGTGCCCTCGTTGGTCTGGCCGCCGAACAGCAGCACGCGCGAGCCCGTCGAGTCGTACGCGAGGCCGCCGAGCATGCGCCCCGCGGGCCCGCTCGCGCCGGTGAGCGTCCACGTAGAGCCGTCCCACGTCCACGTGTCGGCGTAGTTGATCGAGCTGGTCGTCCAGTTCCATCCGCCGAACAGGACCGTCTTCCCGCGTGCCGCGTCGAACGCCATCATCGCGCCGCGCCGCGGCGCCGGGCGTGTCGTCGAACAGGGAGCGGCCGTGCACCGCAGGGTCCACGCCGACCCGTCCCACTCCCACGTCTCGTTCGAGGGGAGGCCCGAGGGCGTGCCGCCGAACAAAACCGACACCTTGCGGACGGCGTCGTAGGTCATCGCCGCCTGGTATCGCGCCGAAGGTCCGGACGTGGCGCGCAGCGACCAGGCCGTCCCGTCGTACTCCCAGGTATCGGCGAGGAACGACGACGATCGACCGCCGAACACGACGACCCGGCCGCGCGCCACGTCGTACGCGACGACGTGATCGTACCGCCCGGTCGGCAGGAGCACGCGCGGCTGCCACACCACGGTCTCGATCGCCGGGTCGAGGACGATCGGGTACTTCAGGCCCGCAGGATCGATGGCGACCGACAGGACGGCGCCGTCCCAGTGCAGCTGCGCGTCGCGCGCCGCGCCTGCCGCGTCGACCGCGACCGGCCGCGGCACGCGCAGGAGAGCGGTGCCCTCGGCGTCGAGGATCTCGAGCGCCCCCGCCGCATCGAGCCGCGCGCTCTTCAGGTGCTTGGGCAGCTTCAGGCGCAGCGCGAACCTCGACGGCGCTGCGTCGTCGCGCAGCGTGTACGCCCACTCGAGCCGCTCGGGCGACGCGGCGAAGGTGACGTCCGTCGACGGGAACGCGTCGCGGTACACGCCGCGTCCCGCGTCGATCGTCAGGGGGGCCGGTCGGGCGTCGACGTGCTCGAGCGCGACGCGATAGAGCTCGCTCACGCCGACGCCGGCCTCGAACGCCTGATCGGCCGCGATCGGCAGCCGCGCGCCGACGTGGTGCGCGCGCTCGGTCCATGCGGCGCGCCACCCGGGCGACGTCACTCCGTCGGCCGAGGCACGGAGGCCGTCGGCGTTGGCCGCGAAGCGCGCGGCGATCGAGGGCAACGGCGCGAGCGCGGCGCGCACGGCGTCGGCCGTCGCGCGAGCGTCTCCGTCGTTCGCGGAGGGGGCCGTCATGGACGCATCAGGTATCGACGCCGCGTCGTCGCGGTGCGGTGAGCACGCCCCGAGCGCCGAAAGCATGAGCGCCGAAAGCAGGAGCGCCAGCAGGACGAGCCCGATCACCGGGGGCCGCGGAGGCCCCTGTCGCCTGGTTCCCTCTTCCACCATTTTGACCCGAGGAGGCAGTTGCTCGTGCGCGGAGTCAATGCTCGCGCCGTCTTCGGGTGGGAGGACGTCGCGAGCCGCCGGGCAGGCGCAGCGTTGATCGCATCGGGAGGGGGCGATGCGGTACGGTAACGGCGCGGCGCGAGCGCCGACGGAAGGCTGCCATGGAACCTCGCTCACGCGCACGTTCGTTGCTCTGGCGCGTGCTCATGGTCACGGCGCTCGTCGCGCCGCCGCTGGTGCACACCGGCTGTCTGCAGAAGGCCGCGTACTCGTTGCGGCTGCAGCAGAAGGTGCGCGCGCACGTCTACGCCGACTCGCCGGTGAAGGTGATGAAGGCCGCGCGCAAGGTCGCCGAGGACGACGGGTGGACGATCGTCGAGGACGACAGCGACGAGCGCTCGTTCGTCACCAAGACGCGGTCGCTCGACGGCTACAAGCAGAAGCTGAAGGTCCGCGTCATCAAGGACGACGACGGCGCGCGCGTCGAGGGAGATCTGTACAAGACGCGCACGTTCGGCGACGAGACCAAGGAGCAGAAGTTCATCGCGGGCGACTTCGAGCTCGCGCTGCTCGAGAAGCTCGACTCCGACGCGGCCGACAAGCTGCGATCGGCGGCCAAGAAGCAGTCCAAGGAGGACGCGAAGCAGATCCGCGCGTGCGCGCGGAAGGCGCTCGACGAGGACGAGAAGGCCGACGAGTCCTGAACCGACTCAGGTCCGCGGCGGGAACCCGGAGTAGTCGGCGACGATCGCCGCGTGATCGGAGCCGGCGAGCCCGCGCGCGCCGGGATCGCGGAGGGTGCGGAACGTCTCGCGCACGTAGCGCGAGAGGTTGCCCTTCGCGAGGTAGAAGTGGTCGATCGCCTGCAGCTTGCCGCCGTAGGTGAACGTCCCGATGGCGTCTTGCGGGAGCCCGGCCGAGACGCGCAGCAGCGCGCCCCCCTCCTCGAGCGCACGCAGCGGCGGCGAGTCGGGCTCGTCGTTGAGATCGCCGCCGAGCAGCACGAGCGCGTCGGGCTGCGCGGCCGCCACGCCGCCGACGATGTCGCGCGCCCCCTGCGCCTCGGCGAGGCGACGCCCGGGATCGTCGCTCGCCTTGGAGCGGAAATGGGCCACGAACACCACGGCCTCGGCCCCGCGCACGTCGAGGTGCACCTCGAGGAACTCGCGCGCGAAGTTGGTGAGCGAGCCGTCGGGGCGCGTGAGCACCCGATCGCGGTGTCGCTTCACGCTCTTGATGGGGAACACCGACGCGACGCCGACGTCGACCGATCCCGGGTCGCCGATCTCGCCGAGCACGCGCGACCACGCGCCGCCGGGCATGCGATCGGCGATCTCGTCGAGGAGCGGCGCCGTCTCGATCTCCTCGAGCAGCAGCACGTCGGCGCGGAGCGACGCGAGCGCGCCCGCGATGGTGTCGGTGCGCTCGTCGATCTGCGCCGCGGTCGCCGTCGCCTCGTAGTCGTCGGGGCCGCCGCAGCGCCCCGTGTCGCACGCCTCGTCGAACAGCCGCCGCACATTGAACGCGACGACGCGCACCGCATCGGGAGCGGGCGGCGCGAGCCGCGCCGCGTCGGCGAGCGTGTCGGCGGGCGTGTCGGCGGGCGTGTCGGCGAGCGGCCCTGCGTCGCCCACCACGCCGGCCGGCGCGCTCGGCTCGGTCGCGCACGCGACCAGCCCGAGGAGCATCGAGAGCAGGACGGCGCGCCGCATCGGCGCACGGTAGCACCTGGCCGCTGCGGCACCCGTGCTCGGGATCACGGCGCCCGGGGGCACGCCCCTCGAAATCCTCGCTCTCGCTTGGCGGGCTGATTCTTTCAGCCCGCGGACCTCGTGCGGGCTGATTTTTTCAGCCCCCGATCGCAGAGCGTGATTTCGAAGGGGCCATCGCCCTCTGCCGTCTGGACCGGGGACGCGAACCCGGACCGCCGGCCGCCGTCACATCCCGCCGAAGAGCGGCCGACCGACGGCCCTCCATGGCCAGGGCGTGGCGACGAGGAACGAGAGGAGCGCGAAGCCGGAGAAGAGCGCCGCGCGACGGAAACGCGCGGTGGCGTCGTCGCCGCGCTTGGCGAGCGCGTAGCCGACGTGCACGAGGACGACGCCGATGACCGCGGCGAACGCGTGCTCGACCGCCCAGAACCTCAGCGTGGGATCGCGCATGGCCGCGCCCATCGCCGCGTGCGCCCGGCCGACGAGCGGGCTCGTCGCGTAGGCCACGACGCCGAGCAGCAGCTGCAGATCGACGGCGATGAGGAAGACGAGCAGCGCGGGGACCTTGCCGCTCGTCGGCCACGGCTGCCGGCGCAGCCAGCCGCGGCTCGCCACGAACACGGCGATCGCTCCCGCGATCAGCACGAGCCAGCGGACATGGGAGTGGAGCGTCAGCGTCAGCGAGTACATGCGGTCGGTCCCTGGGAGGTCGAACCCCTCGGATGCACCGACCCGACACCTGGCGACGGATAATTCCACGGACGAGCCGAGGCGAGCGGCCGCGTGGATGAGCAGAGCCGGGCCGGATCAACCGCCAGGTGCAGCCGCGGCGCGCCCATGCCGACCCGCGGCCCGCATGACGAGCGCGGCGACCACGTACGCGCCCATCCCGCAGGCGAGGAGGAAGGTGTAGCCGAACCGCATGGCCAGCGGCGTCACCGCGACGCTCGCCATCACCGACGCGAACCAGTTGATCCCGATGCACCACGGTGCGGCGGCCGGGTGTCGACCGACCAGCCACCGCAGCCCGGCGGGGAAGGGAAAGCCCATCACGAGGCCGAGCAGGAAGACGAACGCGAAGACCAGGCCGCCGCGCACGGCCAACGGCAACGCCCACGTCGCGTCGAGGGCGCGGGGCAGCACGAACACGCCGACGGCGCCGAGCACGACGATCACGCTCACGCCGATCCGGACGCGTCGCGCAGGCGGCCCGATCATCCGCTCGCCGAAGAGCGCGCCAGCCCCCGTACCGAGCAGCAGGGAGCCGAGGACGACGCTCATCGCGTACGTCTGATGTCCGAGGTAGAGGCCGAAGCGGTGGATGAGCCAGACCTCCACGAGCAGGAACCCGGCCCCGATCCACAGGAAGAACCAGGCGATTCCCGCCGGCGCGCCCTCTCCCGAGCGCCTCCGCAGGCGGAGGGCCGGCACGAGGATCAGCACGAGAGCGAGCACGATCACCGCGGCGAGCAGGCCGTAGAGGATCTGGAAAGGCAGCAACGACATCGGGACGAGGCTCGGATACAGATGGAAGAAGAACGGCCGATCGTCGAACGTCGGTGAGATGTCGAACGCGTACGACGCCTCGAACGCGGCCGTGTCGCTCCGCGCGGCGTCGGCCAAGAACCGCGCGAACGGCTCCTTCGCCGGTCGACCGGGCAGGTACGCGAGCGTCGGCCGCTGCGTGGTCAGCATGAAGAACGGGCGAAACACGGGGTCGACGGGGCGCGCGCTCGAGAAGTGCGCCGCGATCGCGTCGAGCTCGTGCGGCGGGAAAGGCTGACGCCGAACGAGGACGCCGATGATGAACCCGTTGTCGATCGCGACGATGTGCCGCTCGGGGTGCTCGGCGCCCATCGCGCGGAGCGCGTGCACCGCCGTGTTGATCAGCCGGAGCTGCTCCGGCTGACCGAATCGCACGATCGAGAGGATGCCGTCGGGCGCGAGGCTCGCGAGGTAATCCTCGAATGCCTCCTCGGTGTAGAGGTGATTCTCGCTGAGGGCGAGCGCCCCGGACGCGATCACCTGCTTGGTGTCGACGCCGCTCAATTGGATCAAGTCGTAGCCCGCGCCACGACTGCCGTGCGCGAAGCTCCGACCGTCGCGCGCATGGACCCGGACACGCGGGTTGGTCCCGATGCCGCCGAGGAAGTCGGAGAGCTCGCCGGTGATCGCGCGGATCGTCGTCCGGTTGATCTCGACGGCGTCGACCTGCTCGGCGCCGTGATAGAGGGCGCACTGCACGTCCGGCGCGCCGCCGAGCCCGATCACGAGCACTCGCTGGCGGGCCGACGCGTAGGCCTGGCCGTAGATGGTCTCGGTGCACATCACCGGGACCGGCTCGTGCTTCGAGCCTTTCGCCGCGCTCGCGTCGGCGCCGCTCCACCGCACGAGCATCGATCCGGCCGTCCCGTCTTGCGCGTAGAAGCAATACGGATACGGCGTCGGTCCGCCGGGGGCCGAGTAGCCGTCGATCGAGACGTGACCCGTCGGGTCCCATCGCTCGAAGAGCCGCGTCGTATGGATGCCGACGTCGGCGGCCTGCTTCCGCACCACGTTCGCCTGCCCGTGCGGATCGGCCTGGATCGGATAGGCGCGTCCGGGCGACCCCACGGTGAGCGCGAAGCCGGCGACCGCCGAGAGCAGCACGGCGCCCGGCGCGCTCCGCAGTCGCAGGCCCGCGGCGCGGAAGTACGCGACCGCGGCCACGAGCGCGATCCCCACCAGGAGCGAGAGGAACCTCGCCCCGTCGAGCGGCCCCAGGAGGGCGAGCGGCAGGAAGCACCCGACCGCCGCTCCGCCGAGATCGGCCGCGTACGCCCGACCGATGCCCTCGCCGGACGATGCGAGCGCGAGGGTCACCGCGACGCCCGACGCGAGGAACGGAGCCGTCATCACCAGCGCCAGGGAGACCGCGCCGATCGGGCCCGCGATCGTCGGGGTGAGCCGGACGAAGATCGCCGGCGCGATCACGAGCGAAATCGAGAAGGCCGCCGCGGCGAGCGCGAGCACCTCGCCGACGCGCTCGCGCGAGAGCCACCCCGATCGCAAGGCGACGAGGCTCCCGGCGGCGCCCGACCCCAGCATCGCGATGCCGAGGACGACGTACATCAACATCAGATCGACGGTGTACGAGACGAGCCTCGTGAGAAACACCTCGAACGCCAGGACGACGGCGCTGAGGAAGAACAGTCCCGCGAGGCGCATGCCCGGGCGAACGCTAGACAAGCCGCTCGAGCGAAGCGAGTCCGAGCGGAGCGGACGCCGTACGGAAATGCCAGATGACGGCCCTTGGTGTTGTGGGCTCATGCCCACCAACAGAGGTGCCCAGGGACAGAATCGAGCTTTTCTGTACGGAGTCCGTGGAGCCGGACGAGCGTCAGCGAGTCCGAGCGCAGCGGACGCAGTACAGAAATGCCAGATGATGGCCCTTGGTGTTGTGGGCTCATGCCCACCAACAGAGGTGCCCAGGGACAGAATCGAACTGTCGACACGCGGATTTTCAGTCCGCTGCTCTACCAACTGAGCTACCTGGGCGGTGCCCGTTCGGGGGGAGCGACACTAGTCGGCCAGCGCGCCGTGTCAACCGCGACGAGCGCCGGCCGTGCCGCGACGCATGCAGGGCGCCGGATCCCGGTTTGCCTCCCGCGTCGGACGACGGTCCAATCGACGGATCATGCTTCGCGCGCGCCTGTTCCTTCCGCTCTTCGCCGTGCTGCTCGTCGCCTGCTCCGGAGACGACGGCGGCGCCCCGACCGACGGGGGCGCGGACGTCGATTACGGCGACGGGCCGATCACCACGCGCCCCGACGATGGCGTCGACACCGAGGCGCCGGACACCGGCACCGCCGGGGACGCCCCCCCAGACACGACCACAGGCGACACGGCCTCTCTCGATACCGCCGCCGGCGACACGGCGAGCGCCGACACCGCGTCCGGCGACGCCCCGGTCGCCGAGACCGGCACCGACGGCGGCTCGCCGAGCGCCGCGCGCATCCACGAGGCGTACGTCGATCGCGCGATCGAGGGCGACGGGGTCGAGTACGTCGAGATCAGGGCGCCCGCCGGTACGCCGATCGGTGGTCTGTGGCTGCGCGTCCTCGACAAGACCGGAACGCCGTACTTCAACCTCCGCGTCGCCGACGCCGGCACGAACATGAAGTCGAGCGGGTACTGGGTCGTCGGCTGGGAGTTCGCCGACAAGTCGGACAAGGGCTACAAGCTCAGCGAGTGGGGCCTGCCCGCCGACGGCGGCTCGATCCAGCTCGTGCGCTACGACGGGGCGACGCCCGTGCTCATCGATGTGGTCGGCTACGGTACCGCTCCGTCGGCGACGTCGACCGAGCCCAAGAAGACCCTCGAAGGCACGGCCGCCGCCCTCCCGTCGGGCGGCAGCACCGGGAAGTCGATCGGCCGCAAATCGGTCCCCGGTGACAGCGACGACAACGCGACCGACTTCTGCGTGATGAGCTCGACGCCCGGCGCCGCCAACGGCGCGTGCCTCTGAGCGACGTCAGGGCCGCTCCACAACGTTTTCGCCTTCGCGGCGGCGGCGCCGTACGATCGACCGTTCGGAGGTCGGTCGGCGTGCGGCGTGGCGATCCAGGACATCCAGGAGAAAGCGGCGATCGTGGCGTGCTTCGCGCGGCCATCGCGCTCGCATGGCTGGCGATCGGCGCGAGCTGCCATCCCACGGGCAACAAGGCGCTGCCGCGCGGGCAGTCCGCGACGGCGCTCGCGGTCGGCGCGGCGCACGCGTGCGTGCGGGTCGTCGACGGCACGCTGCGCTGCTTCGGCGACGACTCCGCAGGTCAGCTCGGCGACGGCGCCCCCGACGGCGCCCCCGACGGCGAGGAGGACGCGGGCGCGGGCGAAGACGGCGGCGCCACCGCCGAGGCCGGGTCGGGCACGCCGGAGTCTCCGTTCGCCGCGCCGCGCCGCGTCGCAGGCCTCAACGCGATCGCCGAGGTCACCGCCGGCGGCGCGCACACCTGCGCGCGCCTCGAGGACGCGACCGTTCGCTGCTGGGGCGGAAACGACTGGGGCCAGCTCGGCGACGCGACGACCACCTCGCGGCCGACGCCGGTCATCCTCCCGGGCCTCCGCAACGCGCGCGGTCTGTCGGCGGGCGGCGCGCACACCTGCGCGATCACCAGCGACAAGGGCGTGATGTGCTGGGGCCGCAACGACAGCGGCCAGCTCGGCGACGGCACCTCGACGTCGCGCAGCTCGCCGGTGCGCGTGAGCGGCGTCACCGACGTCGAGCAGATCGCCGCCGGAACGTTCCACACCTGCGCGCGCGTCAAAGATGGCACCGTCCTCTGCTGGGGCCGCAACGACGCGGGGCAGATCGGCGACGGCACCACCGGCACGCAGCGGAACGTGCCGACGAGGGCGATCGACGCCTCGCCTGCCGCAGCCATCGTCACCGGGCTCGCCGACTCCTGCGCGGCCATGCCCGATCAGTCCGTTCGCTGCTGGGGCAAGGCGGCGAAGCGCGCCAGCGCGGTTCCCGTGATCGGCCTCACCCGCGTGACGGCGATCTCGCTCGGCACCTCACCGACCGAGCTGCAGCTCTGCGCGCGGATCGCCGACGGATCCATTCGCTGCACCGACGACTTCACCAAGACGCCGGCGCTCGTCCCCGGTATCGTCAACGCCGCTCAAATCGCAGGCGGCGCCTCGTTTTCGTGTGCGCTCCTGACCGACGGCGCGCTGCGTTGCTGGACGCCGCGCGCCGAGCCTTTCCCGGTGATTCCATGACCGACAACGCGCAACGAGAAGTCCGCACCGATCTGGGGATCTGGTGGCTCGCGTTCGGGTACTTCGCTTGCTACGCGCCCTACGCGGCGCTGACCAAGGCGGTGACCAAGGGGCTCCTGCCCAGGCAGGTCGCCCCGCTCTCGGGGTTCGAGATCCTCCCGGTCAGCGTGGCCGCGTCGCTCATCGGCATGTTCCTGTTCATGACGCTGAAGGGCTGGTGGAAGTACGCGACCCAGTGGAAGCTCGGGAGCCTCTCGCTGCCGCGCCCGACGTTCTACACGACCATCTCCGGCATCTTCACCGCGACCGTCGTCATCACCACCACGCTGGCGTACACGTTCACCGGCGTCTCGATCGTGTTCATCATGCTGCTGATGCGCGGCGGCGTGCTGATCATCGCGCCGATCACCGACGCGGTGGCGCGCCGAAAGGTGAAGACCCCCTCGTGGGTCGGCCTCGGGCTGAGCCTCGCCGCGCTCTTCGTCGCCGAGCACGGCGGCGACTACCGCATGACCGTGGTCACGGTGATCAACGTCGCCGCCTACCTCCTCGCGTACTTCGTGCGCCTGCGCTTGATGAGCCGCCTGGCCAAGGGCGAGGACGAGTCGGCCAATACGCGGTACTTCGTCGAGGAGCAGATGGTCGGCACGCCGTTCCTGCTGCTCGTGCTGGCGGTCCTCGCCCTCTTCGCGCCGGCGCAGCTCGGCGCGCACCCGGGTGACTGGGCGCGCTTCACCGCCGGCCTGCGCGACGGGTTCACGGTGTTCTTCGGACGCGGGCTGCAGCTGGTCGCCGCGGTGATCACCGTCGGCATCCTGTCGCAGGGCACCGGCATCTTCGGCGGCCTCATCCTCCTCGACAAGCGCGAGAACACCTTCTGCGTCCCGGTGAACCGCGCGTCGAGCATCCTCGCCGGCGTCGTCGCGTCGTTCTCGCTCGCGCTGTTCGCGCGTCAGCGCTGGCCGAACGGGTGGGAGCTCGCCGGCGCGGCGCTGGTGGTGTTCGCGATCCTCGTGCTCAGCGCCCCGGCTCTCCTCGCCAAGCGCAAGGCCGCCGCCGCCGCCGCGCCGCTCCCGAACGAAGCCTGATCAGCAGCCTCTCGCGCAAGCTCAGCTCGCCTACTCTCGCGCGAGCTCAGCTCGCGACGACCGCGCGGGGGCAGGTGGTGACGTCGCCCTTGCGGCCGCAGACGAACACCCGATCGACGCTGTCGCCCTGCGCCTGGATGCGCACGCGGATCTCGACGCCGAACGGCTTCAGCTCGGGCGCGTCGACCGGGCGCACGCCGACGATCTTGAGCGAGTCGGGCTGCTCGATCGCCGCGCCGCGCACCGCCCCGAGCTCGCCCGCGAGCTCCCAGCCTCGCTCGGTGCGCAGCGTGACCAGCGAGTAGCGCGCGTCGTCCGGCACGACGACGTCGACGACCATCGCGTCGCGCACCACCGCCTCGTCGCGCGTCGGCACGCCGAGCGGCCCCTGCGCCTTGCAGGTCGCCTTGTCGCCGACGAGCGCGCGCGTCTTCTCGAGCAGCGCGTCGCAGAAGGTCTCGACGGTGCCCGCGACCACCTGGACGTCACAGAACTTCTCGCACTTCGCGCTCGGTCCGCTGATCTCCGACGGCGGATAGACCGGGTGCTGGCCCGGCTTGTTGGTCGTCGACGCACACCCGACCGCGAGGGACGCGAGGAGGAGGAAGCGAGCGAAGAAGGTCATGCTCGCCCGGTAGCGAAACACGAGCCAACCGGAGGTGGATGTGTCGCGACGGTCGAAGAAGACGGCAGATCCCCGATTTCATGCGGTGCGCGCACGTCGCGTGGCGTAGTCGTCGGCTCAAACGGAGACGAATGCGAGGAGGACTGTCTGCAGCCCGCCGTCCTCAACCAGGGCAGAGTCGTCAGACGAGTCGTCAGTCGTCAGTCGTCAGCAGTCGTCAGTCGTCAGTCGTCAGTCGTCAGTCGTCAGTCCGAGAGCGAGACCGAGAGCGAGAGCGGGAGCGGGAGCGAGAGCGGGAGCGGGAGCGAGAGCGGGAGCGAGAGCGGGGGCGGCGAGGGGGAGGGACGCAGGTCTCCGTCTCGATGCTGACGACTGACGACTGACGACTGATGACCGGGTCCTCGCGAGCAGCGAGGCGGCCGGCGCCCGAGAGGCGACCGACGGTCAGAGACCGTCAGACGACGCCGTCTTCCTCGTCCTCGTCGTCGAGGCCCTCGTCTTCGCTGTCGAAGAGCATCAGCTCGATCTCGTCGGCGATCTCGGCGACCTCCTGGATCACGCTGGCCATCAGCTCGGGATCGGCCTTCTCGGCCACGATCGCCGCCTCGACGACGATCTGCTCCGGCTCGTCCTCGGTGCCCTCGCTGAGGTACACGTGCGAGAAGAGCGCGTCGCGCATCAGGCGGAGCACCTCGGCGAGATCGTGCTCCTCCGACCACGGACCGACGTCGGTCGACACGACCACGAGCTCGCCTTCCTCGTCGAGCTCGACGCCAACGAGCTGCGTGCGGTCGTCCTCGTCCTCGTCCTCGGTCTCGGTCACCGTGACGGTGAGGAAAAACGCGTGCGCCTCCTCTTCGAAGGACGCGTCGAGCAACTGAGCGGCCTGCTTGACGACGCTGGGGAGATCCATCGGACCGGGGAGGGTACAACCGATCGCGGCTCGGAGTACGATCGATCGCGCATGAGCGAAGCGTTGCCCAGGATCGTGCAGGCGGGGGATCCGGTCTTGCGCGCCGTCGCGCAGCTGGTCCCGGAGAAGGACCTCGGTACACCCGAGCTGCGCGCGCTCGTCGAGACGATGATCGCCGTCATGCACGCGGCGCCGGGGGTGGGCCTCGCGGCCCCGCAGATCGGCGTTCCCTTGCGCGTGATCGTGCTGGAGGACGAGGAGGGCCGCATGGCACGTCTGTCCAAGACCCAGCGGGACGAGCGCGGTCGCGTACCGTTCGGCGTGCGCGCGTTCATCAACCCGACGCTGCGCGTCGTCGGCGACGATCAGATGACCTACTTCGAGGGCTGCCTGAGCGTGTCGGGGTGGGCGGCGCTCGTGCCCCGCGCGCGCACCGTGGAGGTCACCGGCGTCGACGTCGAGGGTCACCCCCAGCGCTGGGAGGTGTCCGGCTGGCCGGCGCGCATCCTCCAGCACGAGGTCGATCACCTGCTCGGCACGCTCTACGTCGATCGAATGATCAGCCGCACGTTCTGTTCGAGCGAGGAGCTCTCGACGCGCTGGGCGGACAAGTCGGTCGACGAGGTGCGCAAGGCGCTCGGCGGGTGAGGGCTGGAGTCCTCTGCCCATGCGCGAACGATCGAGCTCGCGCTTGCCTGGGTGTCGCCTGGCGGCGGTACTCTACCTCTCGTGATCGGCCGTCTCGCAGTCGCAGCGTCCCTGGTCGCAGTCGTCCTCGGCACCACGCCCGCGCGAGAGGCGCGCGCGGAGGGTCTCGACGGGCAGCGCTTCGTACCCGCGGCGGGCGCCGCGAGCGGGTTCGTCGTCGAGCGTCCGCTGGTGCCGCTGCACCTCGGGTGGGGCTTCGGCGCGTTCGCTGCCTACGGCCATCGCCCGGTCGTGGTGGTCGATCGCGGAAGCGACACCATCCTCGCGAAGCCGCTCGCCAACGCGCGGGTGACGACCTCACGGCGTCGGGCCACCGCTTGAACGCGGGCGGCGGCCTCGGCGACGCGCGCCTGGTGCCCAAGGTGAACATCTTCGATCTCGGCACCGACACGTTCTGGTACGCGCTCGGCGCGGCGGTGCCGGTCACCTTCCCCACCGGCAAGGGCACGGCGCTGCGCGGCTCGGAGTCGACGTCGTTCGAGCCGCGGCTGCTGTTCGCGATCGGCGGCGGACGCTGGGACGCGACCTTCAACGCCGGTTACCTGATGCGCACCGCCGACAAGTCGCTCGCCGGGCGCACCGAGGTCACCTTCGGCGGCGCGTTCAGCTACGGGATCGTGCAGGGAAAGACGGGCGTCGATCTGCAGGTCGAGGTGTACGGCGCGCACCTCCCCGACGCGCAGACGTCCGGTAGCAAGACGCCGGTCGAGAGCCTCGTCGGCGCGGTCATCTGGCCGAGCGAGGACCTCGGCGTCTACCTCGGCGCAGGTCCCGGGATCAGCGCGGGGCTCGGCTCGCCCGATTTCCGCGTCGCGGCGGGCGTGCGCTTCGGCAAGCGCGTACCGCGGCGCGATCGGCACGGCGATCGCGATCACGACGGCGTCGACAACCTCCACGATCAGTGCCCCGACGCGCAGGAGGACCAGGACGGCTTCCAGGACAACGACGGGTGCCCCGATCCGGACAACGACGGCGACGGCGTCCTCGACGAGCGCGACGAGTGCCCCGAGGCGGCCGAGGAGCCGGGCGGCAACGGCGACGGCTGCCCCGCGAAGGGCCGCGTCATCGTCGAGGACGGGCAGATGCACGTCTTCGGCAAGGTGCAGTTCGACACAGGCTCCGCCAACATCGCGGGCAAGTCCGAGCCGCTGCTCGACGATCTCGCCGGCGTGCTCAAGGCGCACCCCGAGTTCAAGAAGGTCGAGATCGGCGGTCACACCGACGACACCGGACCGAAGGAGGTCAACGACAAGCTGAGCAAGGAGCGCGCGGAGGCGGTGAAGAAGGCGCTGATCAAGCGCGGCATCTCCGCCGATCGGCTCGAGACGGTGGGCTACGGCCCGAGCAAGCCGGTGTCGTCGAACGCCACCGCCGTCGGCCGCGCGCGCAATCGCCGCGTCGAGTTCACGGTCAAGGAGTAGAGGAGGCAAGAGCAGTGATCCGAACCACCTCCGTCGCCGCGCTCGCCGCGGTCGTCCTCGCCACCGGCTCCGCGCGCGCGCAGTCGTTCCCCGGCAACGATCGCTACCTCGCCCTGCCGTGCGCCGGCGGCACGATGACCGACGGCCATCGCGATCAGCCGGGCGCGCTGCGTGAGCGCGACATCGTCGGCGACACGCTCGCCCCCGCCGGTCATCGCGCCGCCGACGACAAGTTCCTCTACATCCGCATGCGGCTCGACGACGATCCCGCGCCGGGCGGCGTGCTGCGGCCGTTTGCGTGGGGGTTCGAGGTCGACGTCAACGCGACGCGCAGCACCTACGAGGTGTTGATCGTCGTCAGCGGCGCCTCGAAGAACATCGCGGTCTACAAGAACACCGCGCACACGCTCCCCGACGATCCGAACGATCCCGCCGACGAGCCGCCGGTGGCGACCTTCCCCTTCGCGACGCACGGCCGCAGCGTCGTGGCCCTCTCGTCGCGCTACGGCGGCGACGACGACTACTACCTCGAGCTCGCCGTCCCGTGGGCGACCCTCGAGCCGCTCGGCCTGACGCGCACCGCGCCGCTCACCGTGTGGGCGGCGACCTCGAGCAACGCCACGAGCCTCAACGGCGACTTCGCCTGTCACGACGGCGCGTCCGGCGCGCCCAAGCTGTCGACCATCGCGGCGCCGCCGACCACGCTCGATCCGGTGGTGGACACCGACGGCGACGGCTGGTCGAACGCCGTCGAGGTCTCCGCGGGCACCGACCCGAACGATCCGAAGAGCAAGCCGAGCGGAACGCCGCCGGCGCTCGGCGCCGATCCGGTGATCGAGGGCGCCGGCGGCTGCACGCTCGGCGCGTCGCACGGTTCGGGGGGCTTCATGCTCGCCGCGGCGTTGGCCGCGTCGATCGTGCGCCGTCGCCGCCGCGCGTGAGGCTCACCAACCGAGCTTCGCGACGAGCTGTGTCGCGAGCTCGGCGCCCCACTTCGCGTGCGTCGCGAGCGACGGGTGATAGTCGCAGCCCCACCCGTCCGACGAGGCGATCGCGCTCAGCGAGAACGACGCGATCTTCTTGTCGCCTTCGCCGACCAGGGTCGCCACGACGGCATCGATGTACTTCTTGGCGCCGGCGACCGGGACGATCGCGAGCAGGTGCGCGTCGGGGTACGCCTTGCGGACCGTGCGCGCGAACGCGAGGTACGCGGTCCGGAAGGCGGTGCCGGGATCGCCCTTGGCGAAGTCGTTGGTGCCGAGGTTGATCACCACGACGTGCGGCACGTAGCGGGAGAAATCCCAGGTGCTGCCGGTGGTCTGCGGCAGCGTGCGCAGCCAGCGCTCGGGCATCGCGCCGGCCGTGGTGGCGTCGTAGTTGCGGTACATGCCGAGGCCCGACCAGCAGGTGGTGACGAGGTCGGCCTTCACGGCGCGCGCCGCGATCGCGCCGTAGGTCAGGTAGTGGTTCTCGGTGGCGGCGCTGAACGGGCACGGCTCGGTGTCTTCGTTCCCGTAGCCGCAGGTGATCGAGTCGCCGACGATCTCGACGCGGCGGGCGGGCGGCGGCGCGGGCGGGAGCAGCGCGCCGTCGAACTCGAAGCCCTCGTAGGTGACGACGCCGAAGAACGCCTCGCTGCGCCGCCACACCACGAGCTCGTGCACGCCGGAAGCGAGGCCGCTCGCGACCGTGTACGTCTTGGAGCCGCCGGTGGGCACGAGCACCGATTTCGGCTCCCCGTCTACGACGACTTGGAACCGGGCGTTGGCGGGCGCGGTGAGCTTCAGGCGCGCGCCGGTGCCCTCGAAGCGTGCGATCATGTGCGTGCCGCTCCACGCGGACTCGTTCTTGTCGGTGAAGCGGCCGACCAGGCGGACGGCGGGCGGCCCGGCGTCGACCGCGGCCTCGGCGGGTGACGTGTCGGTGGGGCTGCCGTCGGGCTCGGGTGAGTCGGCGGCGGCGTCCGGGACGACCGGCGCGCCGTCGCCCGCGTCGTCGATCGGGCGATCGCCGGCGTCGTCTCCGCCGCTGCACCCGAGGAGCACCGCGCACACGGCCCAGCCAGCAAAGCGCATGCTGCAGTGTCCCAGCCAGGCGAGCGGCGTCAACCAACTGCGCAGCCGCCGTCACGGTCGAATCGGTGCGCGGGCGGTGAGAGCCTCAAGGCGCGGCGTCGGCGATCCGAACGTCGTCGTCCGTCGTCCAGTAGACCACGCCCGCGCCGACGCCGATCGATGCGTCCCAGGGGACGTCGTGGACGACCGTGCGTGCGGCGCCCGGACCTCGCGCGGTCGCGACGATCCCGTAGCCGGTGGGCACCTGCTCGACGGCGTAGACCTGCCTCGCGTCGATCGCGAACCGCGGACCGCGGAGCAGCGTCGGCATCGACGCGCCCCCCTTCCTCGGGGCGTGACGGACGCCGGCGTCGCTGGAGAAGAAGACGCGATCGGCGGCGAGCGCGAGATCGCACGCTCCCTTCTCGCCCGTGACGACCGGCTCGAGCTTGGAGCCGTCGCGCGCGATCGACCACACGTAGCCTTCGCGCGGCTCGGACGCGATCACGCCCCGGGCGTCGGCGGCGAGATCGCAGGCCATCACCTTGGCGATCTCCTTCGGCTCGCCGCCGGCGAGCGGCAGCCTCGCGATCGAGAACGCCAGCGCGACGAAGACGTCGTTGCCGTGCACGGCGACGGCGCCGAGCCCGCGGAGATCCTTCGCGAGGACGACCTCCTTGTGGTCCTTCTTGCCGATGCGCACGACGCGCTGCGGCCCGTTCGCGCCGGAGCTTCCGACGTTGATCAGCACGTCATCGGTGCCCACCGCGAGGCCGCCGACGTCCTCGTCGCTCGCGGCGAACCACATCGGCAGACGCGCGGTCTTCGTGCGCGCGAGGACCGCGCGTCGGTTCGGATCCCAGACGTAGGCGGTGTCGCGATCGACGCGCAGGGGGCCGAGCGTCCGCTTCGCGGCGGTCGCCGTCGCCGTCACCGGCGGAGGCGCCGGGATCGCGGCCGGCGCCTCCGGCACCGGACCGCTCGCCGGCTCGGACGCTCCGCGCAGGGAGCGTTCGACGAGCCGCGGGGAGAGCAACGTCGCCGCGACCGCCGCGGGCACGGTGAGCACCCAGACGGGGAACGATCGTTGGCCCCGCGGCGCCGGCTCCGCAGGGACGACCGCGCGGTATCCGGCGACCGGCTCGGCGTTCGCGCGCAGCTCGGGCGGGATCAGCTCGTCGAGCGCGCCGTGCAGCGTCGCCGCCTGCGACGCCGGGATGTCGATGCCGAACGTCAGCCCGTCGTCCCGCACGAACACGATCTTGCGATCGCGTCCGACGGTGAAGCCGTAGACCTGGCGCTCGATCGTGACGCCGCCGATGCCCTTGATGCGCCGGGGCGCGTCGCGCAGCGTGGCGTACAGCGGGAAACGCTCGGGCCTGAGGCGCGCGATCGCGCGGGCGGCGAACGCGCCGGCGGTGATCGCGAACGCCGCGCCGAGCGTGCCGAGGATCCAGATCGCCGCGCCGTCGGGCGGGTGCATCTCGATCCGGGCGCAGAACGCCGGCGACAGCGGCGCGACGACCGCGCAGGCGAACAGCAGCATGAGCACCGCGGTGATCGCCGAGCCGTCGCGGTCGCGCGCGATGGCGGCGCGGACGATGGCGAGCACGACGCGCTGGCTCACCCGGACAGTCTCGCACGCCGGGAACGCCTCGGCGGACCGTCGCGCGGAGGGGCGGGATGTGCTGTGCTCCCGTTCATCCATGTCGGACGCGCCGCGCTCCCCCTCTGCCTTCGCGAGCGTCGCCATCGGTCTCTTCGCGACGATGCCGACCTCCGCGTTCGTCTTCAACGTGGTGCCCGGCGTCGCGCACGCCGTCGCGCCGCTCCTCTGCTCGCAGGCGTTCGTCATCGTCCCGAGCGCACGCCGCCAGAGCCACCACTACCTGTGCCGCGGCCCCGACGGCGACACCGACATCACCTTCGTCGCCTCGCTGCTGACGTGGGTGGTCCTCTGGGTCGCGCTGTCGGCGACGATCTACGGCGTGCTGTGGGCGCGGTCGCGACGCGGCAAGCAGGCGGACGGGTAGCAATCCGGTCACCCCCGACGACGATCCCGCGGGCCCGCGTTCGCCCTCACGTGAATGGACGGCCTCCACGCTCGACATCGGCGCCGCGCTCCTCCGGTTTGCCTCCACATTCTGACCTTCGCCCTTTGCCCTTCGCCCTTCGCCCTTCGCCTTTCGCCCTTCGCCCGGCGTGCGGAGCGGACCGAAGCCGAGGGTCCGAGGGTCCTCGACGCTTGCGACCTTGACTTCTCGGGCCGGCGACGCATATATGCCGTATTCAAATGCGGCGGCGCGCTCGATCCGTCCAGCTCGATCTCCCGATGCACCGCCACGGCGGCGCGCGGAAGGGGGCTGGTCGGCCGCGGACCTCGACGAGGGTCACGCACGCCGCCCGTCCGCGGTTCGACGGTGCGCGCACGCCGCTGCACGTCACCCTGCGCATGGCCAAGGGCGTGTGGAACCTCCGCAGCCAGCGCGGCTACTCGTGCGTCGAGCACGCGCTGGCGTCCGAGCGAAGGCTCGGCGCGCTGCGCGTCGTACACTTCTCCGTACAGGGCAACCACGTGCACATGATCGTCGAAGCGCTCGATCGTCCGACGCTATCGCGTCGGATGCAGGGCTTCGGCATCCGCTTCGCCAAGCGCGTCAACGCGATGATGGGCCGCCGTCGCGGCCGCGTGCTCGCCGACCGCTACCACGCCCGAGCGCTCGGCACGCCGCGCGAGGTCCACAGGGCCATCGCGTACGTGTTGCTCAATCATGTGAAGCACAGCGCGCAGGCCGGGCGCGTCGGCATCGCCGTCGATCCCTTCTCGTCCGGAACGACCTTCGAGCACTTCGCCGGTCCGGTGAAGCGCCCGACGGGCACGGGCCCTCCGCCCATCTCGCGGCCCGAGTCGTGGCTGCTGAAGGCGGGCTGGCAACGGCACGGTCCGATCTCGACGGTCCGCCCAGCGACGCGCTGAACGCGCTCTCCTCGTCGCGCGCCGGCCGCCGCAGCATCCACCGGTCCGACCGCGCGTCCGCATTCGCCGCCGGCCCTCGCGTCCGCGCCCCCATGCGCGTGCGCGTGCGCCTCCGCGTTCGCGTGCGCGTGCGCGTCCTACGCCCGGCCCCGCAGCGCCTGCCCCGTGTACGACCGCTTCGCCTTCGCGATCTGCTCCGGCGTCCCCTCCGCCACGATCATCCCGCCGCCCGCCCCGCCCTCCGGCCCGAGATCGATCACCCAGTCCGCGCACCGCACGACGTCGAGGTTGTGCTCGATGACCACCACGGTGTTCCCCGCGTCGACCAGCGCCTGCAGCACCCCGAGCAGCTTGCGCACGTCCTCGAAATGCAGCCCGGTGGTCGGCTCGTCGAGCACGTACAGCGTTCGCCCGGTGGCGGTCTTGCCGAGCTCGCGCGAGAGCTTCACGCGCTGCGCCTCGCCGCCGCTCATCGTCGTCGCGGTCTGACCGAGCTTCATGTAGCCGAGGCCGACGGCGACCAGCGTCTCCATCACGCGGCGCACCGGCGGGTGCGCGGCGAACAGCTCGAGGCACTCCTCGATCGAGGTGTCGAGGACGTCGGCGATGCTCTTGCCCTTGTAGCGGACGGCGAGCGTCTGCGCGTCGTAGCGGCGGCCGGCGCAGACGTCGCACGGGACGTACACGTCGGCGAGGAAGTGCATCTCGACCTTCACCGAGCCGTCGCCGTGGCACGCCTCGCAGCGGCCGCCCTTCACGTTGAAGCTGAAGCGACCGGCCGACCATCCGCGCGCGCGCGAGTCGGGGAGCTCGGCGTAGAACTCGCGGATGGCATCGAACGCCTTGGTGTAGGTGCCGGGGTTGCTCCGCGGGGTGCGGCCGATCGGCTTCTGATCGATGGCGATCGCCCGATCGATCGCGTCGAGCCCCTTGATGGTGCGGTGCTTGCCGACCGTCTCGCTCGAGGCGTGGAGCTCGCGCGCGAGCGCGGGCAGGAGGATGCCGTTGACGAGCGACGACTTGCCCGCGCCGCTCACGCCGGTGACCGCGCTGAGCACGCCGAGGGGGAACTTCACGTCGATGCCGCGGAGGTTGTGCTCGGCGGCGCCGACGACCTCGATCGCGCCCTTCGGCTTCCTCCGTTCGCGCGGCGGCTCGATCGAGCGGCGGCCGGCGAGGTAGTCGGCGGTCAGCGAGCCCTCGTGCGCGAGCAGCTCCTCGGGCGTCCCGGTGAACAGCACCTTGCCGCCGAGGTGCCCGGCGCCCGGCCCGAAGTCGACGACGTGATCGGCCGCGCGAATGGTCTCCTCGTCGTGCTCGACGACCAGCACGGTGTTCCCGAGATCGCGCAGCCGGTGGAGCGTCGCGATGAGGCGGCCGTTGTCGCGCGGGTGGAGGCCGATGCTCGGCTCGTCGAGCACGTACATCACGCCGGAGAGCTCGCTCCCGAGCTGGCTCGCGAGGCGGATGCGCTGCGCCTCGCCGCCGCTGAGCGTGGGACCGGAGCGATCGAGCGTGAGGTAGTCGAGGCCGACGTTGAGGAGGAACCCGAGCCGCGCCTCGATCTCGCGCAGCGCGCCGTGCGCGATGGTGCGCTGCGCCGAAGACAGCTCGAGGGCCCGCACGTGGGCGCGCGCGTCGGCCACGGTCATCGCGGTGACGTCGGCGATGCTCTTGCCGCCGAGCTCGACGAACATCGTCTCGCGCCGCAGGCGACGGCCGCCGCAGACGTCGCACGGCAGCTCGTTCATGAACCTGCGGTAGCTCTCGCGAACGTTCTCGGAGCTCGACGCCTGGTAGCGCCGCATCAGGTCGGGGATGACGCCGGAGAAGCGCATGTCCCAGCTGCCGTGCGAGGCGGTCTTGCCCTTCTGACCCCAGGTGACGGTGACCCGCGTGCCCTCGACGCCGAAGAGGATGGCGTCGCGCTTGCCCTTCGGGATCTTCGACCACGGCGCGTCGAGATCGACGCCGAAGGTCTTGGCCACGGCGCTGGCGATGCGGAAGGTCCAGCCCTCGCCGCGCTCCATCGCGGTGCGCCAGGGCGCGATCGCGCCGTCGCGTAGGGACAGCGAGCGATCGGGCACCACCAGCTCCGGGTCCACCGCGAGCCTGGTTCCGAGCCCGTTGCACGCCTCGCACATCCCGAGCGGGCTGTTGAAGGAGAAGCTCTGGGGCGACAGCTCGGGGAACGATCGCCCGCAGCACGCGCGGTTGGCGCTGAACGACAGCGGCCGCTCGCCGGGGAGGCCGTCGATCGCGGCGGCGAGCTCCCCCTTCCCTTCCTTCAGCGCGAGCTCGATCGCCTCGGCGAGCCTGCCGCGGTCCTTCGGATCGACGGTGATGCGATCGATCACCAGCGAGATGGTGTGCTTCTTCTTCTTGTCGAGCGCCGGGCTGCGCGCGGCGTTTTGACCAGAGGGAACGTCGTCGAGCCGCGCCACCGCGCCGTCGATCTCGACCCGCACGTAGCCGCGCGCGCGAAGATCGTCGAACAGCTCGCGGAACTCCCCCTTGCGGTGCACCACCAGCGGCGCGGTGATGGTGACGCGCTTGCCGGCGGCGGCGTCGAAGAGGTCTCTGACGATCTCCTCGGTGCTGCGGCCGCGCACCGCCTTGCCGCAGGTGGGGCAGCGCTGGGTGCCGCAGCGCGCGTAGAGCACGCGCAGGTAGTCGTAGATCTCGGTGATGGTGCCGACCGTCGACCGCGGGTTGCCGGCGCCGCTCTTCTGCTCGATGGCGATGGTCGGCGACAGGCCGCGCAACGCTTCGACCTTCGGCCGCTCGAGCTGACCGAGGAACTGCCTCGCATAAGCGCTCAATGTTTCGACGTAGCGCCGCTGCCCCTCGGCGTAGAGCGTGTCGAACGCGAGCGAGGACTTTCCCGAGCCGCTCGGACCGGTGAAGACGACCAGCTTGCGCTTGGGGATCTGCAGGTGGTCGACGTCGAGGTTGTGCTCGTGGGCGCCGACCACCTCGATGTAGTCGGGCTCCTTCGCGGCAGGGTGATCGACACCGACGAGGTGGCCCGGCATGCGCGTCATCGAGCCATCCGGCGTTGCGCTGGGCGCGCGCGTCGTCAAGGCGGCGACCGCGCGCCCTCGCTCGGGGCGCGTCAGCTGGTGCCGCGGCAGCGCGTTGCGCCCGCGCGCTTGCACACCGTGGCCGGATCGATCGCCTTGCCGGCGAAGCGGTCGCGCAGGAAGTCGATGATCTCGGGGAGCGACCAGGTCGTCGCCTTGGTGTGCGAGGCGCCGGCGCACTCCAGGTAGTTCATCTTCATGCCCTGCGCGCACAGCGCGTCGAACGCCTTCCGCTCGGTCTCCGGGTCGACCAGCGTGTCGTTCTCGCCGAGCACGAAGAGGACGCCGTAGCTCGGCGAGGTGGGCGCGACGCGCGGCACGCTGGTGGTGGTGAGCCCGTTCTCGGCGAGCATGCAGCCCCACGGCGACAGCGCCTTCAGGCCACCATCGACCGCGGCGGCGTCGAGGAGCGGCTTGGCGAAGACGTCGACGAGCTCGGCGTCGCGCAGGTCGGGGCTGCACGACGACGCGAGCGCGGCGGGGATGTCCTTGTCGAGCGGCGAGACGAACACCTGGGGCAGCTTGGCGCGCGTGCCGTACCAGTCGCTCGCCGCTGCGTAGAACGCGGCGATGTTCCCGCTCGCCGGCACCTTGGTGCGCAGCGCGCGCACGCCCTCGCCGAGCATGTCGGCGGGAGGCACCGTCGCGACCACGCCGACGTGCTCGAGCTCCTTGGCGTAGTAGGGCGCCAGGCGGTCGACCCACAGCGCGGCGTGGCCCCCCTGCGAGCCGCCGAGCGTCGCGAAGCGCGGCTTGGCGCAGGTGTTCCCGTTCTCCTTCGCGAGGTGCTTGACGGTCGCGCGCACCGCGTCGAGCGAGGCGATGGCCGTCGGCTGCGCCACCAGGTACGGGTGGAGGAAGCCGGTCGGGGCGCCGACGCCCTTCAGGCCGATGTAGTCGGGCGCGACGGCGACGTACCCGAGCGAAGCGAGCGCGGCGACGAGCGGCCGCGTGTCGGTGCTGCCCGAAGGCGCGCACTTGTCGGTGAAGCCCGCGGTGCCGTGCAGCACGAGGACGACGTCGAACGACGTCTTGGTGTCGAGATCGTTCGGGTAGGCGATCAGCGTGGTCGCCTCGATGCGCTGGCCGCGATCCTGCGTCACGTAGGCGAGCTGCTCGACGTCGACGTCGTGGAGCTCGGTGCCCTTCACCTGGCCGAGCGCGAGGAACACGGCGCTCGCCGAGGCGCTGAACGTGTCGCGCAGCCCCTTGGCGCTGACGTCGCCGAGCGTCGCGTCGGTGCGCAGGGTGAACGGCGGAACGCCGCAGTGGTCCGGAGCCACCGGGTAGCTCGCGACGTTCGGCGTCAGAGACCCGCAGGTCGCCGCCGGCGTCGTCGCCGGAGAGTCTTCGTCGGAGGTGCAGGCCGCGAGGAGCGCGAAGGACAGAAGGAGAAGGCGACGCATGCGTCGCACCATCTTACCCAGCGAGCGCGGCGAGCACACGTCGCGCGAGATCGTCCGGCGCGAAATTCTGCCTGCCCTCCTCGCGGTGGGCCTCGACCCAGGCGAGCGCCCGAGGCAGCGGGATCGACTGCACCGGGCCGCCGAGCAGCTCGGCGGTGACGGCGGCGAGCGCCTCGGAGAGACGAAAGGGCACCGGGACGCGGCGCACGGGGCGCGCGGGCGAAGGCATCGTGCAGTGCTCGGCGGGCGTGACCACCGAGTACTCGCGGCAGACCGCGGGCCGATCGGCGTAGATCGAGCACACCTCCTCGACCGCTCCGTCCGAAGCGCCCGTACGGACGAGGAACGGGCAGTCGAGGCGGAGGCGCGGGTAGGCGAGCGCGATCTCGAGTGCGCGGGCCTCCGACATCAGGCTCGCCGGCGCATCGAGCGCGCGCCCGACCGGGGAGGCGTCGAGCGCCGTGCGCGCCGCCGCGAACCGGGCGATCAGCTCCTCGCGACGCGGCGAGGCCTCGACGACCTCGGCCAGGTGGAACGCCTCGGGAGGCGACACCGCGACGAGCTGCCGGCAGCAGGCGGCGCACCCGCGTCGACACGACACCGGGCGACCCTCGCGCGACGATCGGAGCACGGCGAGCGCGCTCGCGCGATCGTCGACCTCGACGAACGCGGGGATCAGCTCGGCGAGGCGCATCGGCCGCCGAGGCAGCGCGAGCTCCACCGCGAGCGTCCCGTCCGGCGTCTCGATGGCGAGGCGCATGCTCGGTCGGCTCACTTCGCGACGAGCGACTGCAGCCGAGCGAGCGTGGCCGGCTCGGCGCGGATGGTCAGGCGCGCGCCTTCTTCGGTCCACTCCTCGCCGACGATGCGCGCGCTGGTGTGGACGTCGTTCATCACCGCCTGCTTGTCGTAGGGCACGAACAGCTCGCCCTCGGTCAGCTGCGCGTCGAAGAAGTCGATGATCGTCTGCCGCACGCGCGCGACGTCGTCCTTGCTCTTGGCGGAGATGAAGATCGCGTCGGGGTGCTTGCGGCGCAGCCTCTTGAGCTGGTCCTCTTCGAGCCGATCGATCTTGTTCATGATCACGCGGCTCGGGACGTCGAGCGCGCCGATCTCGCCGAGCACCTCGCGGGTGACCTTCAGCTGGCTCTCGTGGGTCGGGTCGGACGCGTCGACGAGGAACATCAGCAGCGACGCCTCGTGCGCCTCGTCGAGCGTCGACTTGAAGGAGGCGACCAGATCGTGCGGGAGCTTCTTGATGAACCCGACGGTGTCGCTGACCAGCACGCGCGGGCGGGTCTCGGGGTGGAGCGCGCGCACCGTGGTGTCGAGCGTGGCGAACAGCTTGTCGGCGACCAGCACCTCGCTGCCGGTGAGCGCGCGCATCAGCGAGGACTTGCCGGCGTTGGTGTAGCCCACGAGCGCGACCCGGCGCGCGTCGCGGCGGTGCGCGCGGCGTCGGTCCTGATCGCGCTGGATCGCCGCGAGCTCGTGCCGCAGCTCGGCGACGCGGTCGCGGATGCGGCGGCGATCGAGCTCCAGCGCCGACTCGCCGGCGCCCTTGCCGCCGACGCCGCCGCGCACGCGGTCGCCGCCGGTGCGGCTCTCGCGCAGACGCGGGGCGACGTAGCTGAGGCGGGCGATCTCGACCTGCAGCTTGGCCTCGCGGCTGTGGGCGTGGCGGTGGAAGATCTCGACGATCACGCCGGTGCGATCGAGGACCTCGCAGCCCGTCGCGGTCTCGAGGTTGCGCGCCTGGCTCGGCGTGATCTCGTGGTCGACGACGACCATGGTCGGCCTGCGCGCGGGGCGCGCGAGCGGCTCGAGCTCGTCGTCGTCCTCCTCCCAGTCGTCGTCGTGCCCCTCCTCGCCGTGAGAGGCGCCGTGAGAGGCGGCGTGAGCTGCGAACTCGTCGTGCTCCTGGTCGGCCTCGCGGCGCGCGCGCGCCTTGTCCTTCGGCTGCTTGGCGACGGAGACGATCTTCCCGGGGCCGCCGGTGATCTCGCCGAGCTGCTTCAGCTTGCCCTTGCCGACGACCGCGCCCTTCGACAGGTGCGAGCGCCGCTGGGTGCAGGTGGCCACCACGTCGAGCCCGAGCGTGTGGCAGAGGCGCCCGAGCTCCGCGAGGCTCGCCGCGTGCTCCTCGTCGGTGACCGACGGGAGCTGCACGGCGACCAGCACGGTCGCGGGGCGTTCGTCCTTGCTCGACATCGGGCGTCCTTTAGCACGGCCCGCTGCCGCTCGCGCGTGACCCGCGCTCGCGCCGGTCGCCCCCGGTCAGTTGTTCGAGAGGAGGCCGCGCAGGTGCTCGGGGGCGATCTTGTACTGCTTGCCGCAGTAGTCACAGCCGATCTCGAGGACTTCGTCGGCGGCGATCAGCTCGGCGAGATCGTGCGGAGGGAGCGTGGCGAGGCTCGCGAGCACGCGCTCCGCCGAGCAGTTGCAGCCGAACCGGACGTCGTTACGGGCCGTCTGTTTGTGCGGCACGCCGTCGAGCAGGCGCCCGAGGACCCTCTGCGGATCGGCCGCCGTGGCGGCCGTGTCGGCGAGGAGCGCCTCGACCGGCGGGAAGCTGGCCAGCCGCTCGGTCATCATCTGCAGCGGCGCCTCGGTCACCTCGGGGAGCAGCTGCACGACGTACCCGGCCGCCGCGCCCAGCTCGTCGCCCGCGAAGCGGCTGCCGATCGCGACGAAGGAGGCGACCTGCTCCGACACGCGGAAGTACTCCATCAACGCGTCGGCGACGGGGCGCGCGGCGTCGAGCATGACCTGCCCCTGCTGCAGGGCGCCGTTGTGCAGCGAGCGCATCACCGTCAGGTGATTCATCGTCTCGAGGATGCCGGCCGTCGCCCCGGCCACGAGCTGCGACAGGCCGCGGGTGATCCCCTCGGGCATGGCGTCGGCGGAGAAGCGGTTGCGCTTCCCGTCCGAGAGGATGGCCTGGACCCGGAGGTCGGGCGCCATGGTCTCGCGCACCAGCACCGTGGCGGTGACCAGATCGGCGAGGCGGCGGGCGAACGGCCCGCGCACCTTCTGCGCGCCGAGGACCCCGCGGGCCGTTTCGGTCGTGAGCGCGGCAATGACGCGGAATGCGCCATCCTCGGTCACTGCGCGAAGGACGTGGTCGGAGGCCATCCCCTTGACCATTCCGCATCGTCGCCGGCGTGTCGAGGTGAGCCAGACGGCCGACCAGGCCCGACCGGGGTGACACGCTGCGAAATGGATTACGCGCGGCGCCGTTTTTTCGCACCGGATGCGATCTTGACCCCGCCGCGATCGTGCGTTTGATGTCGAAGCGTGGAGCTCCCCGACCTGCCGCGGATCCCCTACCCCGCCATCGGCGCGATGAAGTTCGTCGCGCGCGAGCTGTCGGCGACCGTGCGCGTCGGTCTCGCCGCGCCGCGCGGCTGGGGTCTGCGCACGCACGCGGCCGTCCGGTCCTCCCGGCCCTGTGAGGACGCGGTCGTCCTCGTCCACGGCCTGCTCGCGACCGCCGGTGCGTTCGCGCCCGTCGTCCGCCACCTGCGCGAGGAGCTCGCGCTCGACGTCCGCACGTTCACCTTCCTGCCCGGCGCCTCGCTCGATCGCATCGCGACGATGATCTCGCGCGCCGTCGGCGAGTACCCGCACGCCTGCCGCGTCCACCTCGTCGGTCACTCCATCGGCGGGCTCGCCATCCGCTGGTACGTGCAAGAGCGCGAGCACGACCCGCGCGTCGTGCAGACGCTGAGCATCGCCAGCCCCTTCCGCGGGGCCGATCTCGCCGACCTGTTCCACCCGCGGCTCCGCAGCCTCGCGTTCCCGCTGCACGATCAGCTCGCCCGCATCATCGAGCGGGCTCCGCAGCACCTGCGCCGCGTGCCGCACATGTCGATCGTGGCCGAGAAGGATCAGCTGGTCACGCCGGTGAGCGGCATCCTCCCGGGCGCGCCGAGCTACGTGCTGCACGACACCGGGCACAACGGCGCGCTGTTCCACCCGAAGCTGTTCGAGGTGATCACCCGCGAGATCACCCGGCGCATCCCCCGCGACGAGCTCGGCGGCTGACGAGCGGTCGCGGCCGCGCGCGCACACTTCGAACCGCAGGGTGGCCGGCGAATCGCCGCGCATGCGCGTATCGAGGGCGACCGCATTGACGAGCTGAGAGCGCTCCGGGGATAGTCGGCCGGATGCGCTCGTTTTCCTTCCGCGTCGCTTCGATCCTCGGCTCGCTGCCGCTCGCAGGCCTCGGCTCGCTGCCGCTCGCAGGCCTCGGCTCGCCGGTGCTCGCAGGCCTCGGCTCGCTGGTGCTCGCAGCGTGCTCGCCCGACGCCGGCCGCGAGGTCGCGCCCCAGGAGTCGACCGGCACGGCGAAGCAGGCGCTCCTCTACACGCCGTTCGAGGGGAAGCTGCTCGGGACCGATCTCGCGGCCGGCGGCTTCCAGGGCTTCTCGGTCGCGATCAGCGGAGACACGGCGGTCGTCGGCGGCGCCAAGGAGTTCTATCCGTGGAGCGCCGGCGGAGCGTACGTCTTCGTGCGCAGCGGCTCGACGTGGACCCAGCAGGCGAAGCTGACGCCCGCGTCCCTCGGCGGCGACGACAGGTACGGCAACGCGGTTGCCATCGACGGCGACACGATCGCGGTCGGAGCGCCGAGCTTCGACGCCGGTGGCCGCGCCGGCAGCGGCAGCGTCTTCATCTACGTGCGCTCGGGGACGACGTGGACGGAGCAGGCGCGGATCACGCCGACCGACAGCGCAGCGTTCGACGGCTTCGGCTACGCGGTCGCGCTCTCCGGAGACGTGGTGCTCGCGGGCGCGCCGTGGAAGGTCTCCGACGCCGGCGCCGCCTACGTCTTCACGCGCAGCGGCACGGCGTGGACGCAGTCGCTCAAGCTCTCGAACGGAGTGGCCGGCGAGATGTACGGCCGCGCCGTCGCGATCGGCGGCAACTACTACGCGATCGGCGCGCCCGGCAACGACGTGAAGGCGTTCGACGCGGGCGCCGTGTACATCGTGCAGAAGGTCGGCGGCTACGTCACCACGCGCCAGCCCGACGCCGTAGCGAACGGCTGGTTCGGCAAGACGCTCGCCACCAACGGCAGCCACCTGGCGATCGGAGCGCCGGACGGGTCGACCGGGACGGTCTACGTCTTCACGCAGTACTCGAGCACGTGGGGCGACATCCCGACGAAGCTCACCGGCGGCTCGGGCTTCGGCACCGGCCTCGCGATGAACGACACCATGCTCGCCGTCGGCGACGCCTATTACAGCTACTCGGGCGCGAACACCGCGGGGCGGGTCGTCGTCTACAACAGGTCCGGGTGGGCCGAAGACGCGGTGCTCTCGGCGAGCGATCGCGCGGCGTCGGACAACTACGGAGCAGCCGTCGCGCTCACGAACGACACCCTCGTCATCGGCGCGCCGGGCCGCGACGACAAGGGCACCGACTCGGGGGCCGCGTACGTCCACCGGGTGATCGCCGAGAAGGCCAAGGGCGCCGCGTGCACGGTGAACGACGAATGCGCCAGCAAGTACTGCGTCGACGGCGTCTGCTGCGTCAACGCCTGCAACACACGTTGCGTCTCGTGTGCGGCGGCGAAGAAGGCGAGCGGCGCCGACGGCGACTGCGGCCCGACCAAGGACGGCCTCGTCGAGCCGGGCGACTGCACCGCGGCCGCCTGCACCGGCACGACCCTGACCAACGCGCAGGTCTGCGACGGCGCCGCCAACTGCAAGTCGGGCGGCTCCGTCTCTTGCGGTCTCTACACGTGCGCTTCGTCGGGCTCGGCGTGCAACACGACCTGCACCACCGACGCGCAGTGCGCAGCCGGGGCCTGGTGCGAGGCCGGCAGCTGCAAGGCCGACCTCGACGACGGCGCGGCGTGCGCGCGCGCAGCGCAGTGCAAGACCGGCTTCTGCGTCGACGGCGTGTGCTGCGACGCCGCGTGCACCGGCAAGTGCGAGGCGTGCACGACGGCGAAGAAGGGCGCCGGCGCCAACGGCAAGTGCGATCCGGTCGCCGCCGACAGCGATCCCGACAACGAGTGCGCCGCGGCGACCGGCGAGCCGTGCGGGCTGCCCGGCACCTGCGACGGTCTCGGCGCGTGCCGTCTCTACGCGAAGAGCGGCACCGTCTGCGGCGCGACCAGCTGCGTCGACGGCAAGGTCACCGGCAAGGTGTGCAACGGCGCCGGCGCCTGCGGCGACGCGACGGGCGTGTCCTGCGGCGCCTACGCCTGCTCGGGGACTTCGTGCAAGACCGCCTGCACGGACGCGACCGCGGCGGAGGACTGCGCGGCGACCGCGTACTGCACGGCCGCGGGCACCTGCGCGCCCAAGCGAGCCAACGGTACGTCGTGCGCCGCCGGCAAGGAGTGCACGAGCGGCTTCTGCGTCGACGGCGTCTGCTGCGCGTCGACGTGCAGCGGGCAGTGCGAGGCGTGCAACGAGACCGGCACCGAGGGCGCGTGCGTCCCGGTGAGCGGCGCGCCGCGCGGCACCAAGCGCCCGCCGTGCTCGGGCGATCCGGCGACCTGCGGCGGCAAGTGCAACGGCATCAACGCCGCGCAGTGCGACTACCCCGCGGCGACGAAGGACTGCGGCACCAGGTGCGAGGGCTCGAGCTCCGTCGAGCGCACCTGCGACGGCAAGGGCGAGTGCGTCGCCAAGGACGCCCGTTCGTGCGCGCCGTTCGCTTGCGACACGAACGGCAAATGCCGCACGACGTGCGCCGCCGACACGGACTGCACGACGGGCAACCGCTGCGCCGACGGCACGTGCGCCCCGACCGGCGGCGCCAAGTGCCTCGACCCGACCCAGTCGCAGTCGGCAGACGGAAAGACCGTCCCTTGCGGCGCCTACAAGTGCGACGAGCTCACCGGCGGCTGCAAGCAGGTGTGCACCGATAGCGCCGACTGCGCCACGACCCATCTCTGCAACGCCACGACCAAGACCTGCGAGCCGGCCGCCGCGCCGACGACCGAGGACTCGTCGAGCGGGTGCGGCTGCGAGACGGGCGTCGGACGCGCGTCGAGCTTCGGTCTCGCGGCGATCGCGTTCCTTTCGGCGGTGGTCGCCCGCCGCCTCCGCGCGGGGCCGCGGTCGTGATATTCAGGAGCGCGTGAAGCTCCCTGCCCTTCTCTTCCTCGGCTCGCTGATCGTCGCCTGTTCCTCCTCGGAGGAGCCGTCGTCGCCGCCCCCGGTGCCCTGCAACAAGGACCCGTGGCAGTGCCCCGCGGGTCAGACCTGCTGGCCGAAGGACACGGCGGGCACCTTCGCCTGCCTCAACAGCGCGGTCGGCGTGGCCAAGGGCGACGAGTGCGCCAACATGGTCGGCTCGCCGACCTGCGGCGACGGCCTGGCGTGCTTCCAGGCCGTGGGTGAGGCGAAGGGCAAGTGCGTGCCCTTCTGCGACACCGCGAAGACCGGGCGCGGCTGCGGCGCCGGCGAGGCGTGTACGACCGTGACGCTGGCGGGCACCTCCTCCTCGTTCATGGTCTGCATCGGAAAGACCACGCCGCCGGCGGACGCCGGCACCGACGCGCTCGCGAGTGACGGCGCCGCCGAAGCGGCGGGTGACGCCGCGGGCGACTGACGCCGGTCCCCCACGCGCCCATCGGGTGTCGCGGCCGCGCGCCGTGTACCATCGGGGGATGAAGCGCCTCTTCGTCCTCGTCGCGCTCCTCTCGGCGTGCAGCTCCGCGTCCGACGCGACCGAGCCCTCCACGACCGCGGACTCCTCGGTCGCCGACACCGCCAAAGCGCCGATCGACACCGCCGTCGAGGACACCGGCGGCGGCTTCGATCTCGGACCGTCCGAGGCGAGCACCTGCGTGCCCACCGAGACGCTCGAGACCAAGTGCAACGCGATCGACGACGACTGCAACGGCGCCGTCGACGACGTCGACGTCGGCAAGGACGGCATCTGCGACTGCCTCGGCCTGAAGATCCTCGGGACCTCCGGCTCGCTCGCCGCCTCGACGTTCGAGGCGTGGCTGAAGGCGAAGGGCACGACGACGACGCGCCGCCTCGACTCCGCCGGCGGCCCGCTGACCGCCGCGGAGCTCGCGGGCATCGACATCGTGATCCTCGATCGCCTGTCGCGCGACTACGACAAGAGCGAGGTCGACGTGCTGCAGGCGTTCGTGAAAGAGGGCGGCGCGCTCATCTCCATGACCGGCTACGACCACAGCGGCGCCGACGCGACCCGCCCCAACGGTATCCTCGCGGGGCTCGGCGCGACCTACGACACGACCGTCCGCCCGAATGCGCCGATCACCGACTGGGACAAGACCCACCCGATCGCGAAGGACATGACCTCGGTGACGTTCGCCGGCGGCTACGCGGTGACGCCCATCACCGGGTTCACCACCGCGGTGGTGGCGCGATCGAGCGGCTCGCCCGTCGCGGTGGCGATCGAGATCGGCAAGGGGCGCGTGTTCGTCTGGGGCGACGAGTGGATCGAATACGACTCGGAGTGGGCGACGATCCCGGCCATCCCCAAGCTGTGGGCGAACATCTTCGGCTGGGTCGTGCAGCGTCGCTGCGGAGTGAAGATCTTCTGACTCGGGCTCGCCCTCTTCGGCCAGGGGCTCGTCGCTGCTGGGGAGGTCGAAGGTTCGAGACCCCGCCCGTCGACCACGGACGCGACGCCGGCGACCTGCGTCACGCCTTGACGCATGTCGGCGCCGCCGCTGCGCGACGTGCGACCGCGGCCGGACGAGTGCTACACTCGTGCGATGCGTGCGAGGGGGTCCGCCCGCAAGGGCGGCGTGGTCGTAGCGTTCGCCGTGCCGCTGTTGCTCGGTCACGCGGGCGCGGCGACCGGCGCGCATCCCACGAGCGCGACGGCGGCCGCGATGGCGCCAGCCGCGAGCACGACGCCGCACGTCCCGCCGACGCGCATCGATCCCGCGCTCGCGAACGTCTTCGCGTTCCGCGCGCGCACCGGGCGCACGCCGCTCGCGTACGAGCCGAACGAGCGCTTCGAGCGCGAGGGGCGGCTCCCGGTCGTCATCCGCTTCGCCTCGCCGCCGGCGCGCGCGGGCCTGCTGCCGCTCGCATCCGGCGCGTACGCCGCCGTCGTCGACGCGGCGGAGCTCGCGCGGCTCGCGGGCGATCCCGACGTGCTGCGCGTCACCTGCGATCTCCCGAGGCGCGCGCTCTTGCCGCTCGACCAGTCGGCGCGCGAGACCGGCGTCGCGGGCGCCCGCCGCGCCCTCCGGCTGAAGGACGGCACCGAGCTCGACGGGCGCGGGACGCGCATCGCCGACGTCGACTCGGGCACGTTCGTCTATCACCCGTCGTTGTTCCGCGCCGACGGTGGCGTCTACCGTTGGGTCGACGTGAACGGCGACGGTCTGCTCACGACCGGCGTCGACGGCATCGATCTCGACGGCAACGGCGCCCTCTCGGCCGACGAGAAGCTCCGCCTGCTCTACGTCGACTCGCCGATCCACGCGAGCGGCTTCGACGCGAACGTCGACTACCTGTTCCTCGACTCCAACGGCAACGGCGAGCGCGACTACGGGCGCAATTTCGGCGAGGACGCGCCCGCGCTCGGCGAGCCGATCTTCGTCGTCGACGACGTCGATCACGACGGCAAGCTCGCCGTCTCCGAGAAGCTCCTGCGCCTGGGGACGAGCAAGGTCGCGGCGGTGCGCGCCGACAAGACGTTCACGCGCGGCAGCGCGTCGTCCGGCGTCAACGCGTACGGCGTCACGCTGCTCCGCAGCGAGGAGCTGCTGCAGTACTCCGATCACGGCACGGCGGTCGCCGGCATCCTGGTCGGCGGCGTCCCCGAGCGCACCCGGCTGCTCGGCCTCGCGCCCGGCGCGGAGCTGCTCTCGATCACGTCGTTCAGCCGCGAGGGGCGCTCGGTGTCCATCCAGTGGGCCATCGATCAGAAGGCCGACGTCCTCCTCTCGGAGTACGGGACGTACACCGGCTTCCCGCTCGACGGCTCGACGGAAGAGGAGCTCATGTACGACGCCGCCGTCGACAAGGGCCTCGCCGTCGTGAACCCGGCGGGCAACCTCGCCGACGCGTTCAAGCACCGCAGCGTCAAGCTGGTGGCGGGCCCGAACACGTTCCCGCTGACGACGAAGTACGGGTTCGACGGCGCGCCGCTCGTCGAGTTCACCGTGCTCCATCGCGGCGAGCCGCGCACGCTGTCGCTGAAGATCACGCTGCCCGACACGACGGTCGTCGACATCCCAGCGGCGTCGGCGACCGTCGATCTCGAGAAGAACCGGCTGCTGACCGTCGCGCGACGGGTGAGCCCGCGCGGCACCCACGAGATCCACGTCGAGATCTACGCCCTGTCGTCGACCGGCTACGGCAAGATGCCCCCCGGGCGCTACTGGCTCGCGATCGACGCCGACGCGCCCGTCGACGTCGAGCTGTACTGCAAGGACTCGAACACGTCGTGGGGGTACGGCCTGGTCTTCGAGCAGAACACGCCGAGCCGCACGCTCTGCCACCCCGCCACTGACGATCGCGGCCTCATCGTCGCCGCCTACAACCTCCACGAGGAGTCCGGAGAGCTGGCCGGCGCGATCGCGCGCTACAGCTCGGTCGGTCCGCGCATCGACGGCGCCGCGGGGATCGATCTCGGCTCGCCCGCGAACCCGTTCGCGCCGACGACGCCCGCCGACGCGCTCTCGAAGACCGTCAACTACGCGCAGTTCAGCGGCACCTCCGGCGCAGGTCCGCACGTCGCGGCGTCGCTCGCGCTGTTGAAGCAGCTGAACCCGACGAAGACCGGCGCCGAGCTTCACCAGAAGCTCCTCGACTCCGCGCGGCGCGACTCGTTCGTCGACGACGTGCACCGGTGGGGCAAGGGGAAGCTCGACCTGCTGCGCGCGCTCGATCTCCCGCGCGTCGAGTCGTCGCCGCCGAAGGTGAAGCTCGCGTTTCCGAGCCCGGCGCCGTTGAAGCAGCCGGTCGAGATCCGCGTCGAGGCCGAGGGCGGAAAGGCCCCGCTGCGCGCGAAGTGGGATCTCGACGACGACGGCAAGACCGAGGGCGAGTGGGAGCCGCTCGGGGCGAAGACGTTGTCCTCCGACGTGGAGACGTTCAAAGACGTGAAGGTCGACGTGCTCGACGCCGACGGGCACCTCAGCGGAGCGACGGCGCGTGTCGTGTTCGCCACGCCGAAGGCTCCGGAGCCGCCCCCGACCCCGGCCGCCGATCCGACGCCACCTGCCGACGAAGCCGGTGGCTGCGGCTGTTCGACGCCCGGGCGTGCCGCGCAAGTGTGGTGGCTCGCGGCCGCCGTCGCGCTAATCGGGGCGCGCAGACGCCGCGCGTGACCGCGGCGCGCAGACGCCGCGTGTGAGACGCGGCGCCCAGACGCCGCGTGTGTGACGGGGCGCGGTCGACCTCGACCGCCGCGCGCCGACGAGCCGCGCACGGCCGACCCGGCATCGCTTTCGCAATCCATGCACGCACGGAAGGAGCGTGTGATGGGAAACCTCAGAGAGCGAAACCTCCGTCAGGACGAGGCGGCGAAGGTCGGCCGCGAGAAGGCCAAAGACGAGCCTTCGCTCAACGAAGAGATCGACAAGCACGGTCATCACGCGACCGGCCTGCAGCTGGGGAACATCGGCAACCAGGAAGGCATCGCCCCGCTGACCGAGCAGGAGAAGCGCAACCGCGGCGAGTCGCACGCGCCGTCGGGCGGTGAGGCGGCGTGGCGCGAGGGCAAGCACCCGGGCGGCGTCGCGACGAGGCCGTCGGAGTCCCAGCCGGAGGTCCGTCGCGAGTCGCTCCCCGCGACGGCCGAGCGCTCTTCCAAGACCGGTGAGCAGACCCGGCCTTCACACCCGTGACGCCATGGCCGCGTCGGACCGCTCGCTGACGGCGGAGATCTTCGTCCCGCCGAAGCCGACGCTGACGAAGCTGCGCGTCGCCGCGGCCGGGTGCACCGCGTGCCCGCTCCATCGGACCGGAACCCAGACGGTCTTCGGCGCGGGCGCGCGGAACGCGCCCATCATGCTCGTCGGCGAGCAGCCGGGCGATCAGGAGGATCGTGCGGGCGAGCCGTTCGTCGGGCCCGCGGGTCGCCTCCTCGACAAGGCGTTGCTGGCCGCGGGCATCGACCGCGCGCAGACGTACGTCACGAACGTGGTGAAGCACTTCAAGTGGGAGCCGCGCGGCAAGCGGCGCATCCACAGCAAGCCCAACGTCTCGGAGATCCGCGCCTGTCGCCCGTGGCTCGATCACGAGATCGCGCTGGTGCGACCGCAGGTGCTCGTGTGCCTCGGGGCGACGGCGGCGCAGGCGCTGCTCGGCAAGGCGTTCAGGGTGACGCAGTCGCGCGGACGTCTGGTCTCGTCGCCGCTCGCGCCTCACGCGCTGGCGACGGTGCACCCCTCGTCGCTCTTGCGCGCGCCGGACGACGAGACAAGGCGCCGCGAGCTGGCGCGCTTCATCGACGATCTGCGCGTCGCCGCGCTGGCGATCGCGGAGCCGACCGTATCGTTGCACTGACACGCGCTCGCGGCCTCGGCGTCAGCCTGCCGTGTCGAAGTGGTCTCTGGCTGGGCGGTCGCGATTCTCGGGCATCCGCCATGTCGCTGCTCGCGAAGGCCGGGTCATCAGTCGTCAGTCATCAGTCATCAGTCGTCAGTCGTCAGTCGTCAGACTCGAGACGAGACCTGCTCGACCGACGACCGAGACGCGGTGCGCCGTACTAGTACCGCCGGCCGGAAATGTGGCCAGGGATCCGCGCTGCTGATACCCGCCGGCCCATGATCGATACCGCTCCGTGGGTGGCGATCAGGAGAGGCCAGCCACTCCGGCACGGACCGTCGGTCCCGCGCCACGACATCGACGATGCACGTTCGATGACGGAAGCGGTCACGGAAGCGGACGCGGTGACGGCAGCGGTAGCGACTGCCGGAGCGGACCACGGATCGCGAGCCCATCCCGCTGACCGCTGCCGCCGCCGCTCACGCTTCCGCTCCCGCTTCCGCTCCCGCGCCCGCTACCGCTGCCGCGTACCGCGCTCATCGCTCGAAGTACGCGGACACTTCCGGCCAGCCGTACTAGTCGCCCGGATCGACCAGGAAGTGCGCGTTCGCCGCCGCGACCGGGCGGTTCCTGTCTTCCTGCCAGGCGATCGCGCGCACGCTGATGACGCGGCGGCCCTGCTTGGTGATCACGCCGGTCGCGTAGGTGTCGACCGCGCGCGCGGAGCGCAGGTAGTCGACCGTGACGTTGATGATCTTCGGCAGCACGATGGACTCGGCCGCGTAGAGCAGCTGGAACACCGCCGCCGATTCGAGCAGGCCGCCCACGGTGCCGCCGTGCAGCGCGGGGATGGTCGAGTTGCCGACCAGCATCGGCTGGAACGGAAGGTGGCAGATCATCTCGCCGCCTTGCGGCTCGAGCGACACGCCCATCCAACGCGCGTAGGGGACGGCCTCGGTCATCGGCCGCCAGTCGCCGGTGCGGCGGGCCGCCTCGAGGATGTCGCGCAGCGAGCTCACGGTCCCCCCGCGTGAGCGGAGCTCACGACCCCCCGCGCGTGACGACGGGCTTGCCCTTGGTCGACAGCATGAAGGTCGCCGCGCACGAGGCGATGGGGTCGTCGGGCGTGTCGTGGTAGGCGACGCCGCGCACGAACGCGACGTTGCGCCCGAGCTTGTAGCACTCGGTGCGCGCGATCACGTCGCGGCGCGGGCTGGCCATCTTCAGGTAGTCGATGCGGAGATCGAGCGTGGCGATGGGGATGGGCGAGGGCAGCGCGAGGAACACCGACGCGCCGCCGCACGCGTCGAGCAGCGAGGTGATGACGCCGCCGTGCAGCACGCCCGTCTCGGAGTTGCCGACGAGGTGCTCCGCCCAGGGCAGCTTCAGCACGCACATGCCGGGCGCGCAGTCGATCGCCGTCAGGCCGAGCGCGTCGTTGTAGGGGACCATCTTCCGGAAGCCCTGATCGAGCAGCGGAAGCACGCGCTCTTTGTCGAACGGCCGGTCGGACATCCGTCGTCCGATGGACATAGCACGAGTATCCTTCCGCCGTGCCGACTCCGCTCACGCACGCCATCCGTGCGGCCGAACTGGCGCTGCGGCTCGCCTACTTCGCGCTCGCCCCGGCGCTGCTCGTCTGGGTCGCCACGCTGTTCCCGATCCTCGGCGTGGTGGTGAGCGTCGGCGTCGCGCTCGCGGTGTTCGCGTTCGCGTCGGTGGTGCGCGGGTGGATCGACCGGCGTCCGTGGCTCGGGCTGCTCCTCGGCGGTCAGCTGCGCTTCGAGGAGTTCTACAAGCGGCACCCGCCGCGATCGTTCCTCTACTACGTGTTCTACCCGCTGCTCGCGCCCTACTGGCTGGTCAACCGCGTGGCGCGCGAGGAGCTCGGGCTCTACCGCGGCATGAGCCTCGTCGGCCTGCTCATCCTGCTCGGCAGCGCCGCGTGGGAGTTCGTCCGCAAGTGGCAGCCCGAGATCCCGCTCCGGCCGTTCGTGCACGTCTGGCTGTTGGTGTTCGCGATCCAGGCGGTGGTCGCGGTCGTGATCGTGATGCCGCTCGCCACCACCCTCGTGACCCTCAAGCTGCAGGGGCGCTCGGGGGCGCTCGGCGCGCTGCTCGCGGTCGCCACCGCGTCGACGGCCGCGGCGACGGTCATCGTCGCGGCGCGGCGCCACGAGGTGGTCCAGCTGCCGACCGGCGATCGCATGTTGCTGCGCACGCAGCACGCATGGAGGCCCGCGCGCAAGCTGCGCGAGGAGGCGCTGCGGCGCGCGATGGCGTCGATCGCGCTCGGCGACGCCGAGGCGCTGGAGGAGCCGACCGCGGTCGAGATCTTCGGCCGCCCCCTGGCCGACGCGCGCGACTCGCTGCGCAGGCTCTACCGTGAAGACGAGCTGCCGTGCTTCCACCTGGCGGCGTTCCGGCCGAAGAAGGGTCAGCGGCTCCTGGTCTTGTTCGGCGTCGGGAGCACCGGCGGCGGGCGCCTGCGCGCCGCCACGCGCACGCTGGTGTGGCTCGGCGTGCGGTCCGACGGCGGGATCGTCGACGATCCGAACCTGCTGCCGCCCGGAGCGCTGCTGGCGATGAGGAAGATCGCGCAGCGTTGATCGTATTACAGTGCGCCCATGCGCCGGTCGCTGCTCGCGTTCGTCTCCTTCGGGCTCGTCGCGCTGGCTTCGCGCAGCGCGCGCGCGCAGCACGCGCCGCTCCCGCCGGAGGTCATCGCGCTCGACTCGCCCGAGGGCGAGCGGCTCCTCTCGGAGTCGACGGCCAAGGCCGACTTCGTGCGCCTTGTGTCGACGTACGTCACGCAGGAGCAGCCGACGTTCTGCGGCGTCGCGAGCGCGGTGACCGTCCTCAACGCGCTGCCGATCCAGCAGCCGCTGACCGAGCTCGGTCGCATGTACTCGCAGCAGTCGTTCTTCGCCGAGACGACCCGCGCGGTGATCACCCCCGAGCAGGCCGGCAAGACGGGCTTGACGCTGGCGCGGCTCGCGAACGCCCTGCAGACGCACCCGACGATCGTCGAGCTGACCTACGGGAGCGACGTGTCGCTCGACGACCTGCGCGCGCGGCTGTCGAAGAACCTCGCCACCGCCGACGACTACGTGATCGTCAACTACCAGCGCGGCGAGCTCGGTCAGGAATCGGTGGGGCACATCTCGCCGCTCGGCGCCTACCACGCCGGCAGCGACCGCTTCCTCGTGCTCGACGTCGCGCGCTACAAGTACCCGCCCCACTGGGTGTACGCCGACACGCTGCACCGCGCGATGCGCTCGACCGACATCATCTCGGGCAAGTCGCGGGGCTTCCTCGTGATCAAGGGCACGAAGGTGCCGAAGGGACCGATGTTCGCGTCGCCGGGCCGCAGGCCGACGATGATCCTCGGCGGGATCATCGCCGCGGCGTTCTTCGTCGGCGTGGGCGTGGGGCTGCTGCTCGGGAGGTTGCGCGTGAAGCCGGCGGCGCCCGACGCCTCGAAGAACTGACGCGCAGCCGTCCGAGCGGCGCTCGAGTCGAGGCACGAAGTGAGCGGGGCGATGCCTCGAGGCCTCACTGAAGCTCACGGAACCAGGCGAGCGGCGGCGCCCGACGGACGAGAATTCCGGTCTGGTCGTGAGCCGCTCGCCTCCGTCGCGACGAGCACGACTCATGCTCCAAGACGGCGCATGGCGCCGTCGGACACGCGGAGAGAGGTGGCCGCGACCGGCCTCGGATCGCTCTTTCCCGCGGCCAGGACGCCGCGACGGATCGGCCCGTACCGCGTGCTCGGCGCGCTCCGCGTCGAGGGCAGCGCGGAGGTGTTCCTCGCGCGGGAGGAGGGTCCGCTCGGATTCCGGCGTGAGTTGACCTTGCGATGCGTGCGCACGGAGGCCGCGGCAGGGGCCGGCGCCACCGCGCTGCGCTCGGCGGAGCTCGCGCGCGAAGCACGGATCTGCGGCCGGCTCGATCACCCCGCCATCGTGCGGGTCGTCGACTTCTTCGCCGATCGCGATCGCCTGGTCCTCGCGGTCGAGGGCGCCGAGGCGGTGACGCTGGAGGACCTCCTCGTGCAGCTCCTCGGGCGCGACGAGCGTCTGTCGGACGCGGCCGTCGCGTTCGTGATCGCGACCGTCGCCGAGGCGCTCGCGCACGCGCACGCGATGACCGACGACGCCGGCGCGCCGACGCCGGTGCTGCATCGGGGCGTCTCGCCGTCGGCGATCGTGATCGCCGAAGGCGGCTCGGTGAAGCTCTCCGGCTTCGGGGTCGCGCAGATCCTCGACTCGACGAGCGACTCCTCGGTCGGGCGCGCGCACGTGGGACGCAGACGCCTCCCTCCGGAGGAGGCCGCCGGCGCGCCGCCGTCGACGCGGGGCGACGTGTGGGCGATCGGCACGCTGGCGCTCCAGCTGCTCGGCGAGCACGACCCGGTCGCGGCGGCGCTGCACCACACCATCGCGGTCCCCAAGCTGGCCTCGCTCCGCCCCGATCTTCCGCGCGAGCTCAGCGCCGCGCTCGACGCCGCCGCCCACCGCGATCCCGACAAGCGGCTGACCTGCGCGGTGCTCGCGCGCTGGATCGCGCGGGCCTCGGACCTCGAGGAGGGACGGCGCGATCTGCGCGCGTGCGTCGAGGCGATCTACGGCGCCCTGCAGCGGGCGGAGCCGCCTCCCACCGAGCACCGCTCGCGCCGGCGGATCCGCGCGCTGCGGCGCGGCGCGCCCGATCGCCGGCAGGTCCGTGACCGCCTGAGGACCGCCGCAGAGACGATCGACGAGCCGTCGACCCTCGAGCTTGCGCCCGAAGATCTCGCGGATGAAATCGAGGTGCAGGTCGACCTCGAGCCGCCGATGGAGCCCTCGCCGGAGCCCTTCGCGCTTCGAGTGCTCCAGGCGCCCGTCCACGCGCGCGCGTCCACGCCGTGCGTGGCGGTCACCTCGACCCCGTTCGTGGCGGTCACCTCGACCCCGCGCGCGCGGGTCGGGGCGCGCGCCCTCCTCTTCGTGCTCGCGGTCGCGACGATCGGGCTCGCCACGCACGGCCGTCTCGACACCGACCGGGCCGCGCGCGCGCGGGAGCTCCGAGAGCGAGCGCTGCTCGCCGCCGCGACGCCGCCTGCACCCGCGCCGAGCGACGTCTCGCCGTCGCAGGCCCCGACGACCGCGCCGCTCACGCCGCCGAACCGCAAGCTCCCGAACGAGCTCGGATGGCTGCACGTTCACGCGTCCGGCGCGCAGGGCCGCGTCTTCGTCGCCGCTCGCCCGTGGGGCGCGCCGGAGGAGACGATCATGGCGCCGTGCGGGCGCCTCTACGTGAACGTCGCGAAGGTCGACACCAAGGGCCGCTGGGCGGGGTGGACGGCGTACGGGAAGATCGCCGCGATCCCGTGCGACGGGACCGTCGCCGAGGTCTCGCTGCGCAGGCCGAGCGACGACTGAAAACGTGTCGGAAGAGCCTGGAGTCAGGGGCCTTCCGCACGCAAGGCCTCCAGGCGAGGCGACCGCGGCGACCGCGGCGACCGGACGGCGGTACCATGGGGCGATGCGCGCCCCGCTCGTCTTCTGCGTCGCGCTGCTCGGGTGCGGGTTCCCCGAGTTCCGCTTCGCCGAGACCGGCGCGCCCGCTCTCGACGCGGCGAGCGACGACGGGGACGTCGCCGTCGAAGCCGACGCCGACGCCGACGCGGAGGTGGCGGATGCCCGCACCGACGCGACCAGCGGCGACGCCGACGCGACGTCCGACGCGCCTTCCGATGCTGCGCTCGACGCGCCGAAGGCCGGGTGCGCCGCGTTCCCCACGGCGACCTTCTGCGCCGACTTCGACGACGTCTCGTCGCCGAGCGGCGGGTGGACCGCCGCCGAGATCACCCCGTCCGGCAGCCTGACGCTCGAGAGCGGGGCCGGGCGATCGCTCCCGAACGCGCTCCTCGCGGCGACCACGCCGAGCAGCACGGCGACGCTGGTCATGGCCTATGTCCACCGCCAGCTGACCGCGCCGGCCGCGACGACGCCGATGCAGCTCGACGCGTGGTTCAAGCTCGATCAGGCGGTGTTCCCGACGACCGCCGGGAGCACGTTCCTCTTCAAGCTCGAGCGCACCGGGAGCGACGGCGACGGCGTGACGCTATCGCTCGATCGGACGGGATTCTTCGCCGAGCGCATCGGCGTGAGCTACGAGCGGTATCCGATCATGCGCGCGGTGAAGCCCGGCGTGTGGATGCACCTGCGCATGGACGTCGTCCTGCACACGACCGCCGGGGCGCTGACGATCTACATCGACGACATGACCAAGTCGGTCGTCGCGGCGGCCGGCGTCTCCACCGTGAAGTCCGACGCGACGGCGCGCTCCGTGATCGTGGGCCTGTTCAGCGACCGCGCGACCAGTCCCTTCCAGGCGCGCTTCGACGACGTGGCGCTGTGGTTCCGCTGATCAGCCTTCGCTGATCGGCTGCGGCCCCGGGACGATGCCGGCGATGTCGGGATCCTCGCCGGGCGCGCCGTCGGTGCGCTTGGCGCGCTCCTCCTTCCGCGCCTTGCGGTCGACTTCCTTCGCCTTCTGGCGCTCCTGTCGAGCGCGCTCCTTGTCGCGTTTGCGGAATGTGGTCTGTCCTGCCAAGTGATCTGCTCCTGGTCCTCAGATGGCGCGCACCGCGGTGAGCGCTCGCGCCACCGCTTCCCAATCGAACGTGGGCAGGCCGCGCACGCCGCAGTCGGCCACCCACTGCACTCCGGTCATGCGCAACGCGTCGGCCTTCGTCGTGGCCGAATGCTCGACTGCCGTGCCGGGGACGACGTTCGACGACGCCTCGACGCACCACTGCGCGCTGCCGTCGTCGGTCGAACGCTCGCTGATCAGGAGCGTGAGCCGCGCGCCGTGCTGGCGCAGCTCGTAGACCATGCCGGCGCGCGTGCGGAACTGATCGGTGATCCGCAGCCGATCGGTCCCGTCGTCCGTCTTCCCGGCGCGCTCACGCATGACGGCCTCCCTCCGGGAGCTTCATCCAGCAGTAGCCGCAGAGGGTCGCGGCTCGCATGATCGTGTGGCTGCAGCTCGGACACACGCGCGTGTCGGGCGCGGGCCCGAGGGCGAGGTGCTGGACCAGCTGATCCCACCGGCGGGTGAGCTCGCGCTTGTCGTTCTCGCTCGGTGCAGCGCTGGGAGCAGTCGACGCGAGCAGCGCCACCTGCTCCTGCACGCGCCCGACCAGCGCGCGGAGTTCGGTTTCCTTCATGAGGACTCTCTGATGCCGGGTGGAAGAGCCGCCGTTGCGCCAGCGCGACGCAACGACGAGCCACCGCATGCAACCAGCAAGAGCACGCTCGTGGAGAACGACACCGTAGCACGCGCCCCGGGTCCTGACGAACGCGGCGGTTTCGATTCGCGTGTTCAACCGTCCATCAACGCGCGCAGCTGCTTGCTCCGGCTCGGGTGCCGCAGCTTGTCGAGCGCCTTCGCCTCGATCTGGCGGATGCGCTCGCGCGTGACCGCGAACATCTGCCCGACCTCCTCCAGCGTGTGATCGCTCTTCTCCTCGATGCCGAAGCGCAGGCGCAGGACCTGCGCCTCGCGCGGCGTGAGCGACTCGAGCGCCTTGCGAGTGCGCTCGGACAGATCGCTCTCGGAGACCGCCTCGAGCGAGGAGGTGACGGTGCGATCCTCGATGAGATCGCCGAGGCGCGCGTCGCCGTCGGTGCCGATCGGCGTCTCGAGCGAGATCGGCTCCTTGGCGACCTCGAGGATGGCGCGGATGCGCGGGACCGGGAGCTCCATCTTCACGGCGAGCTCCTCCGCCGTCGGCTCGCGACCGAGCTCCTGGAGGAGGTAGCGCGAGGTGCGGAGCAGCTTGTTGACCGTCTCGGTCATGTGGACCGGGATGCGGATCGTCCTCGCCTGGTCGGAGATCGCGCGGCTGATCGCCTGGCGGATCCACCACGTCGCGTAGGTGCTGAACTTGTACCCGCGCTTGTAGTCGAACTTCTCGACCGCGCGCATCAGCCCGATGTTCCCCTCCTGGATGATGTCGAGGAACTGCAGGCCGCGGTTCGCGTACTTCTTGCCGATGGAGACGACGAGGCGGAGGTTGGCCTCGACGAGATCGGCCTTCGCGCGCTGCGCGAGGCGCTGCCCCTCGCAGACCTCGCGGTGCGCGTCGCGCAGCCTGCGGACGTCGACGCCGAGCTCCTCGCCGACGCGCTTGCGGTCGCTCTCGGCGGCGCGGAGCGTCTTGCCGATCGCGAGGAAGTCGTCGACGGTCATCCCGAGCTTCTTCGCGCCCTTGCGCACCAGCGCCGGCTCGTTCTTCGCCTCGCGGACCATCGTCGCGAGCGCGGCCGACGAGAGCCCCGTGCGGCGCTCGAGCTCCTGCGCGCCGGCCGAGGCGCGCTCGACCCGCTGATTGAGCTTCTTCAGCTTCACGGCCATCTCGTCGATGATCTTCCGGTCGAGATCCATCGACTCCATGGTCGAGAGCAGCTGCGCGCGCAGCGCCTTCGCCTTCGCGGCCGACCCGGGCTTCGCCTCGAGGTCCGCGAGGCGCGCGCCGAGGCGCTTGACCTCGTCGACGGCGTCGAGGAAGCGGCGATCGGCGGCCTCGTCGTCGAACGTGGCCATCGCCTCTTCGTCGAGCTCGCGCAGGATGGAGCGGATGCGCACCTTGCCGCTGCGCAGCTGCTCGCCGAGCGCGACGATCTCGCGCACGGCGATCGGCGAGCCGAGCACGGCCGCGACGACGCGCGCGCCGCCGGCCTCGAACCGCCGCGCGATTTCGACCTCGCCCTCGCGGGTCAGGAGCGGGACCCGACCGAGACGTTGCAGGTAGAGACGTACGGGATCGCCCCGGCCGGTGCCCGGCGTGCTCTCGGACGGTCGCGCGTCGCTCGCGCGCCCGAAGGCGGGCGCGGCGACGCGGATGCTCGCGACCTTCACCTGCGTCGCGGCGTCGACGAGGTCGATCGCGCCGAGGCCGTCCTCGAGCGAGTCGGACAGTCTCTCGTCGGCGAACGCGGGTCGTTCCCTGTCGGAAGAGGCGGTCGTTGCGGCTTTCTTCAAGAGTTCCGGATCCCACCGGTGTCGCGACAAAAGCGATTCGCCGCGGCCCAATGACGCGGACCACGGCGACGTTCGATGCACCGGCGCCCCGGCTTCTCGATGCGCCGGCGCCCCGGCGACCCGACGCAAACTACGCGACCTTCCGTGATGGGGCAAGCTGCGCCGTGCGCCGTCCAGTCCCCCCCTGGCGCGCGGCGCGCATGGGCGACCGCTCATGGATCGAAACGGTTGCGCCCGGCGGAGGATGAGACGTGCATGCGCGGTCGCCGCGTCGTGCCTGATTGCCACGGTCGCGGCGTGTGCTAGCCACCCGGCGCCGAAGCCGGTCGTCGTGAAGAGCAAGCCCGAGCCAGCGACCGGGGCGCTCCGCGGCGGAGGGCCGCTCTCGCTCGTCGGGGCGGCCGACGCCATCGCCAGCGAGCGGTGCGCCCACGAGGAGCGCTGCGAGCGCATCGGCGCCGGCCGGCGGTTCGTCGACACCGCGTCGTGCGAGCAGGCCGTCTGGAGCGACACCCACGATCGGCTCTCGACCTCGGTGTGCGAGAGCGGGTTCGTCGAGGCGTCGACGCTGCTCGAGTGCCTCGCCGCGATCCGCGCCGGGGGCTGCACCGCCGAGGTCGGGCGCGTGTGCGAGCCCTCGACCATGTGCTCGCCCTGAACCGCGCGGTCACGCCCCGGCGGGCCCGAGCGCGAGGAGCGCCTCTGCCTCCTCGCGCGGCAGGCCGAAGACGCGCGATCGCTCGAGGGCGCGCCGGAACGCGCGCCGCGCCGCGCCGGTCCGGCCGCGACGCCGCGCGAGCTCCCCTTCGAGCTGCGCCACCGACGCGCTGGCCATCGGGAACAAGCGGGCGAGCCGCGCGAGCAGGACCACCAGGCGCTCGGCCGCGCGTCGGGCCGAGTCGGCGTCGGGACCGCCCGCGTCGACCACCGCGAGGTACGCGGCGATCGCGCCGCGGTAGCCCTCGAGCGCGGCGAATCCCGTGGGGTTCGCGCGCTCGATGCGCGCGCGCGCCTGGTCCGCGGCACGACGCGCGGCGACGAGGTCGCCGAGGCGGGCCTCGGTGTCGGCGAGCAGGCCGTAGCAGATGATCTCCGACTGCAGCTCCGGCCGGCTTTCGAGGTCCGCGCACGCGCGCGAAAGGAGCGGGCGCGCTTCGGCCGGTCGCCCGCGCGAGAGCCGGGAGCGCGCGATGGAGAACCGCGCCCACGTCTCGTGCTGCGCGCTGCCGCGGGCCTGCGCCGCCCGCAGCAGCTCCTCGAACCGGTGCTCCGCGCGCTCGACGCGGCCGGTGTAGAACTCGATGTGCCCGCGCGCGGTGAGCGTGAGCTCGGCGGTGAGCGGATCGTACAGACCCTCGAGCAGGCCCGACGCGCGATCGATCGCCTCCTCCGCCGCGGCCCAAAGGCCGCGCCCCGACAGGTGGACGCCCTCGACCGTCCACGCGTAGGCGACCTCCAGCGGATCGTGGAGCGCCTCGGCGCCGGCGCGCGCACGGGCGAAATACGAGGCGGCGAGCCGGGTGAGCCCGAGCGCGCCCGCCGTGAACCCGAGGGTGGTGTAGGCGCGCGGTACGCGCGTCTCGGCGCCGGCCCGCTCGGCGAGGTTCGCCGAGAGCACCGACGCGGAGAGCATCGCCAGCGCGTCGTCGACGTAGAAGTACCGCTGGGTGAGCAGCGCCGCGGTCTCGGCGGCCCCGCGCAGCACCTCGCGCGCGCCGGGATCGCGCGCGCGGCGCCGGACCACGCCCGACAGATGCAGCGCCTGGGTCGCGAGCTCGCGCCCGAGGAGCACGCCCCACCCGGCGCGCGTTCGCGGCAGCGGACGACCGGCCTCGGCGAGCGAGCGCTCGGCGTGGCGCTCGGCGGCGAGCTGATCGCCCGCGGCGAAGGACGCCCGCGCGAGCGCCGCTTCGAGCCGGGCCCTCCGCGCCGGTCGCGGGGCGCTCCACCTCGCCGCCGTCGGGCGCGCCCGCTCGACCAGCTCGAGCGCGCGCCGGAGCAGCGCGACCGCCTCGCCGTGCGCGGCGTGATCGAGCGCGCGCCACGCGGCGCGCTCGGTCCACTCGAGCGCCTCGCGGTCTTCGTGCGCGAGCGACCAGTGCCGCGCGAGGACGGGGGCGAGCGCACCCTCGTCGCCGCTCCGCGCGAGGCCCGCCTCGATCGCCCGCGCGACCGCGCCGTGCAGCGCCGCGCGACGCGCGGGCTCGATGGCGTCGTAGGCCACCTCGCGCACCTGATCGTGCACGAACTGGAAGCGGCCGCCCTGGAGCGGCTCGATGATCTGTCGCGCGAGGAGCTCCGCCACGCCCTCCATCGCCGCCTCGTCGGAGACGGCCGACGCGCGCTGCAAGGTCTCGGCGTCGAAGCCGGGCCCGATCACGCTGGCCACCTCGAGGAGCGGCTGGGCGAACGCGGGGAGCGCGTGCAGCCGTCGGGATACGAGCCCGCGCAGCGTGCGCGGGAGCTCGAGCGCCGCGGTCGTGTCGTCGAGGAGCAGTCGGAAGGGGCTGGCCCGACGCAGGACGCCGTCGGCGACGGCCGCGCGCAGGTACTCCGCCACGAAGTACGGGTTGCCCGCGGAGTGACGCGCGAGGAACCCCACGAACGGCTCGGGCGGAGCCTCGACCGCGAGCATGTCGCGGACGACCTGCCGCACGTCGTCGTGATCGAGCGGTCCGACGGCGACGTCGCGCACGTCGGGCCGCGCGGCGATCGCGGCGAGCGCCTCCGAGGCGTGATCGGCGCGCGCGAGGCCGAGGATCGCGGCCGGCTGCGCCGCGAGCCAACCGCGCGGCAATGACGCGAGGAACGCGAGCGAGAGCTCGTCGGCCCACTGCAGATCGTCGAGCAGCAAGAGCAGCGGACGCTCCCGAGCGAGCGCGGCGAGCGCGCCGCGAAGCGCGGAGAACAGCTGCTCGCGCGCCGCGTTGCCCGCGAGCTCCGGCGGATCGGGGAGCTCCGCGACGCCCGGCAGGCGGCCGAGCCGCGGCGCGTACGGCGCGAGCACCTTCGCCCGCGGTCCGAGGAGCCGATCGACGGCGTCGACGCCGAGCGAGGTGCAGCGATCGGCGACCGCGTCGAGCAGCGCCTGGAACGGCTCGAGCTCGCCCCTGCGGATCGCGCCCGGCGGCGCGCACGCCGACGCGATCACCTGCAGGTCGGGCGCGAGCCGCCGCGCGATCTCGGCGGCCAGATACGTCTTGCCGATCCCGCTCGGCCCCGTGAGGAAGACGAAGCCGCCTTCGCCGTTCGCCGCGCCGCGTACGCCGCCGAGGACCCCCTCCACCATCGCCTCGCGACCGGCGATCTCCGGTCGATACAGCCAGACGCGCGCGCGCGGCGGCGGCGGCTCGTCGGGGGCGGCGCCCAGTCGATCGAGCGCGTGGATGACGTCCTCGGCGTAGCCGATGCGGTCGCGTGGCCGCTTGGCGAGCAGCGCGAGGACCATCGCGTCGAGCGCGGCGGGCACACCGTCGACCCGCTGGGACGGCGGGAGCGGCTCGCTCGTCAGGTGCCGCACGAGCACGTCGTGACCCTCGAACGGGGGGCGCCCGGTGATCAGCTCGTAGAGCACGCACCCGAGCGCGTAGAGATCGGTGCGCGGATCGATCGGCTCGAGGCGGATCTGCTCGGGCGCCATGTAGGCGGGCGTGCCGACAAGCTTCGTCGCCGCCGCTGCCACCTCGCGCCCGACCAGCCCCGCCGCGCGCCAGGCGAGGCCGAAGTCCACCAGCACCGGGTGATCGCCGGCGCGGAGGATCACGTTCTGCGGCTTCAGGTCGCAGTGCACCACGCCCTCGCCGTGGAGGAACGCGAGCGGCGCGCAGAGCCGGCGCACGATCGCGAGCACGCGGTCGAGCTGCCCGCCGGCGGCCGCGCGCGAAGGACCGGACCACAGCTTCGCGCGCAGGTCGGCGAGCGTCTCCCCCTCGAGGTACTCCATCGCGTACCAGGGCACGCCCTCGTTCAGGCCCTCGGCGACGATGCGGACGACGCCGGGGTGACGCAGGCGCGACAGCGCGTGGATCTCGCGTCGCATGCTGGCGAGGTAGACCTCGTCGGGGACGCGCACCGTCTTCAGCGCGACCTCCGGCCCGCCGCCGCGCGGGTGGGCGACGTACACGACGCTCATGCCGCCGCGCGCGAGCTCGCGCGAGACGACGAACGGTCCGACCTCCGAGGGCACGTCGCTGGGCGGGGCCGTCAACGTCGGTCGGATGCCGTCGCGAGGGGATCCGTGACGCTCACCCACGCAGGCGCGCGCGGTGGCCGGCAACCCAAGGCGACAGCCGCGCGCCGCGCTCCTCCGCCATCGCGCCCTGGGTGCCGACCTGACGCTCGAGCCGCGCGGCGGCGATCGCGACGGCGGCGGCGAGCTGCGGCTGATCGTCGGCGCCGGTGGTCGCATAACCCATCAATGCATCGCGGTGCCGACCGATGAACCCGGTGTCGTACTGGCCGGCCACGAACTCCGGGTGGGCGAAGAGCTTCTCGTGGAACGCGAGGTTGGTGCGGATGCCGGTGACCACGTACTCGGCGAGGGCGCGGCGCATCTTGGCGATGGCGCGCGCCCGATCGGGCGCCCACACCGAGAGCTTGGAGACGAGGGGATCGTAGTAGCTGGAGATGACCGCGCCGGGATAGGCGCCCCCGTCGTCGCGAACGCCCGGGCCGCTCGGGGTGCGCAGCGCGACGATCTTCCCGGGCGACGGCATGAAGTCCGCCGACGGATCCTCGGCGTAGACGCGGCACTCGATGGCCGCGCCGCGGCGGACGATGTCATGCTGCTTCAGCTCGAGGGGCTCGCCGCGCGCGACGAGGATCATCTCGCGCACCAGATCGGTGCCGGTGATCAGCTCGGTGATCGGGTGCTCGACCTGCAGGCGGGTGTTCATCTCGAGGAAGTAGAAGCTCCCCGACTCGTCGAGCAGGAACTCGAAGGTGCCCGCGCTGAAGTAGCCGACGGCCTTGGCGCCGGCGACCGCGACCGCGCCCATCTTGGCGATCAGCTCGTCGGACGCGGCCGGACAGGGCGTCTCCTCGACGACCTTCTGGTGGCGGCGCTGGATCGAGCAGTCGCGCTCGAAGAGGTGCACCACGTCGCCGTGGCGATCGCCGAGCACCTGGATCTCGACGTGACGCGGGCGGAGGATCGCCTTCTCGAGGTAGACGTCGTCGTTGCCGAACGCCTTGGCCGCCTCGCTGCGCGCGCGATCCCAGGCGGAGGCGAGCTCGGCTTCGCTCTCGACGAGGCGCATGCCCTTGCCGCCGCCGCCCGCGGCGGCCTTGAGCATGACCGGGTAGCCGATGCGGCGCGCCTCGACCCGCGCGTCGTCGAGCGAGTGGGCCGTGCCGCCGGGGACCACCGGGACGCCGGCCTTCTCCATGATCGCGCGGGCGCCGGTCTTGCTGCCCATGTCGCGGATGGCCGAGGGGGGCGGGCCGATGAACACGATGCCCGCGTCCTCGCAGGCCTGGGCGAAGCGCGCGTTCTCGGAGAGGAAGCCGTAGCCGGGGTGGATCGCCTCGGCGCCGCTCTTCTTGGCCGCGTCGATGACCTTGTCGATGCGGAGGTAGCTCTCGGCTGCGACCGCCGGGCCGACGCACCACGCCTCGTCGGCCATGCGCACGTGCAGCGCGGCGCGATCGGCCTCGCTGTAGACGGCCACCGAGCGGATGCCCATCTCGCGGAGGGTGCGGATGACGCGGACGGCGATCTCGCCCCGGTTGGCGACGAGGACCTTGCGGAAGGGGGGGGCGGACGCGATCGACGGTCCCATCGCCCTCCGCGTACCCAAACCTGGTCGGCGCGGGAAGTAGAACCCGGGGAATCGTGTTAGGAACCGGTCGTGGCCCGAACGTCCGACATCGTCAGCTGGGGGCTGATCGCCACCGCCGTCGCGCTCGGTGTCGTCTACCTGGTCGACCGCGACAAGCCGACCACCAAGGAGCAGAGCGCGCGCGCCGGGCTCCTGCTCCGCGTCTTCCGGCAGGACGAGATCACCCGCATCACCGTCACCCGCCGCGGCCAGAGCGGCGACGAGAAGATCGAGCTGGTGCGCGAGGGCGACACCTGGAAGTTGACCTCGCCGCGCGTCGCCAAGGCCGACTTCTTCGCGGTCAACAGCCTGCTCAACGCGCTGGGCGGCGCGCGGACCGAGCGGGCGCTCGGCGCTCGGGACGGCGACCGGCAGCGAGCGCGCGCAGCTCGGGCTCGACGCGCCGCGCGCGAAGATCGAGCTCGCGATGAAGGGCGTGACGCTGAACCTCGCCCTGGGTGGGGTGGCGCCGGGCGGCGAGCCGACCGACGGCGGGGCGAAGACCTCCTACCTCGAGGTCGCCCCCTACGGCGACGAGAAGGGGGGCGTCTTCGTCGTCGGGCCCGACGTCGCGGCCGTGCTCGATCGCTCGTCCGACGCGTTCCGCGAGCCGTCACTGCTCTCGGGGCAGCAGTCGTCGACCTTCTCGAAGATCGAGATCAAGGGCCCCGCGAATCTTCAGCTGGTGACGCTCGAGCGCGCGGCGCACGGCGCCTGGCGCATCCCGAGCGGCGTGCCCGGCGCGCCGCTCCGCGCCGGGGCCGACGCGGTCGATGGGCTGCTCCGCGCGATGTACGAGCTGAAGGCCGATCCGTTCGTGCCCGACTCGACGCCGGTCGACCCGAGCAAGGGCGGCACGATCGAGATCACGCAGCTGAACGGCGAGAAGCTGATCGTGCAGTTCGGCGGGCCCTGCCCCGCCGACGCGAAGCTGGTCGTGGCCCAGGCGAAGACGACGCCGCCTTCGACCGGCTGCGTGCCGTCGGTCGTCACCGAGCGCGTCGCCGCCCCCGCCTCGATGTACATCGACGGCCGCGCGTTCGGTCTGCTCCCCGGCACCGAGTCGGCGAAGATCTCCGAGATCGAGTCGATCGTGATCGAGGCGGGCGGCGCCAAGATCATCGACGCCGAGCGCCGCGGCGACGGCCTGCACCTGCGCGTCCCGAGCGACGAGCAGATCGACAAAGAGGCCACCGATCGCTACCTCGCCCGCCTCTCGGCGATCGCCGGCACCCTGGTACCGGGCGGCGATCCGGCGGCGCTCGGTCTCTCGCCGCCCGCGGGCAAGGTGACCATCCGCCGCCGGGTCGATCGGCTGACGCTCGGCGGCACCTCCGGCGACGGAGGAGGCGAGGACTGGGATCAGGTCGTCGAGCTCTCCGCGCCGATGCCCGAAGACCCCGCCGTCAAGGACGGCCCCCAGGTCGTGTACGTGCGGCGCCTCGACGACGGCGCGATCCTGCGGGTCCCGCTCGAGGTCGCGCAGCCGGTCCGCCTGACGGCCGCGCAGGAGCTGCGCAACCCGAACCTCCTGTCGCTCACGCCCGAGTCGATCGTCCGCGCGCACGTCAAGCCGGCCGCCGAGGGCGGCTACGAGGTCGCGAAGAAGAGCGGCACGTGGGAGCTCGTCTCGCCGAAGGGCCTCGGCGCCGATCCGTCGTCGGTGTCCGCGGTGACCGCCACGCTGGCGAGCCTGCTCTGCCAGCGCTGGGCGGCCGAGAAGGACGACGGCTCGTTCGGGTTCGCCACGCCGTCGGTGGTCATCGATCTCGAGCGCGAGGTGAAGGTGACGGGCGACGCCGGCGCCGAGGCGACGACTTTCACCATCGAGCTCGGCAAGGAGTCGAACGACGCCACCGGCGGGGTCTACGCGCGCGTGCGCGGTCGCGATCCGATCTGCGTGCTGCCGATCGGCAAGCGCGACGCGCTCCTGCGCGCGCCGGTCGATTTCCGCAACGTCGGCTTCGATCCGCTGCAGACGCCGCGCCTCGTGGTGTCGCGCGCCGCGCGGTCGCGCACCGTCGTCTACTCCGACGCGACCAAGACCTGGAGCGACGCGTCCGACGCCGGCTCGCACATGGTGGCCCGGAAGCTCGCCGACGCGATCCGCGGGCTGAGGGCGGAGGGGCTCGTGCACCTCGGGCCGGCGCGGCCGGAGGAGGGCTTCGACGCGCCGACGCTGTCGATCGAGGGGTTCGACGCCGCGACGACCAAGAAGAAGAAGCTGGTCGTCGGAGGGATCGGGAAGCTCGGGGACACGCCGATCTACTACGTGCGGGTCGAGGCGCTCGACGCGACGTGGGCGGTGCTGCGGGGGGATGTGGACGCGATCGTGGCGCTGCCCTGAAAGGGGCGCAGGCGCGGGCGCAGGCGCAGGCGCAGGCGCAGGCGCAGGCTCGGGCTCGGGCTCGGGCTCGGGCTCGGGCTCGCGCACGGGCTCGGGCTCGCGCACGGGCTCGGGCTCGGGCTCGCGCTCGGGCTCCGGCTCGGCATTCCGCGGCGAGCGCGCCGTTACAAGACGCGCCCGCCGCGTGCCGCACGCCGCTGCTCAGCGCACGATCTTCACCAGCGCGCCGATCACGTGGTCGATCTTCGACAACGTGACCGGCGAGATCGACCCGACGTACCCGCGCGCCACCGCCACGTCGCAGCATGACCGCGCCTCGCGCATCTCGCAGATGCCGCGCTGATACACCGCATTGCGGATCTT
>JACPFM010000215.1 GCA_016182965.1 Deltaproteobacteria bacterium
CCCTTGTTGGTACTCGAGGTGTACCGGATGCCCCTGCGGCGGGGCGGCTCATGACATCTGAAAGCCCGGGGCACCGACGGCGTCGTAAGCCCGCGAAGCGGGCTCCTCGCACACGGCGCACGCAACCGGCGCCGGGGGGGGGTGGGTTCGTCGATGCCGGGATGCTCGGTGCTCACAGCGACACGCTTCTGTTGGTTCATCTCATCTGGTGGACCTCGGAGCGTCAGCCGGTCTTCGGGCCTGCGGACGACTTGTGGCTCGCCGACAGCATCGCCGCCAAGGCGCGGGCGTTGAGTTGCGTCTTGCTCGCCGTCGGCGCTTGGGTCGACCACGTCCACGCCCCCCGTCTTTCCCGCGCACAGCGCGAGGAGCCTGCGAAGCAGGCTTACGAAGCTTTCGGTGCCCCGGGATTCATCCCGGGGGGATTCAGGGACACGCCCTTGTCAGCCGCGGTGCTTCAGCCGCAGCGCCACGATGTCGGCGAACATCCGGGTCGCGTCGGTGAACGGCGACACCTTGGAGTGAGGCGCGTGGTACCAGATGACCGGGACCTCGCGCAGCGTGAAGCCGAGCTTCTGCGCGAGCATCAGCGCCTCGACGTCGAAGGCGAACCCGTCGAGCGTGGTGCGCGAGAAGATCTCGCGGGCGGCGCGGCGGCTGAACATCTTGAAGCCGCACTGCGTGTCGCGGATGCCGCCGAACAGCAGCCCGCGCACGATGACGTTGAACCCGCGCCCCATCAGCTCACGCAGCGTCGGCTGCCGCTGGCGGATGTCGCTGTCGGCGAGGCCACGCGAGCCGATGACCACGTCGACGCCGCCCTTGGCGATGGCGAGGAACTTCTCGAGCTCCTCGACCGGGGTCGACATGTCGGCGTCCATGAAGAGGACGTAGTCGCCGCGGGCCTCGAGCATGCCGCGTCGCACGGCCGCGCCCTTGCCCATGTTGCGCGGCTGCCGCAGCACCCGCGCGCGACCCTGCCCGACCTGCTCCACGATGGAGGCGGTGGCGTCGCTCGAGCCGTCGTCGACGACGAGCAGCTCGCTGTTCGGGTGGTGGCGCTCGAGGTGATCGAGCGTGTGCACGACGGTCGGTCCGATCCGCCCCTGCTCGTTGTAGGCGGGGATCACGATGGTGACCTCGACGGGGTCGCTGGGCGGCATCGGCACGGACGCAATACTCCAGCGCCGCGGCGCCCGCCATGGGGGAGCGTGCCCGGGAGCGGGCGAGGGGGTTGCCCCTTTCGCTCGGGCCCGAGCGCAAATAGGGTGGCGGGCCGCCGCATGTCAGCGCCCTTCGGACGCATCGCCGAGCTGTTCCTCCTTCGCGACGCCGAGCGGCGCGCGGGCGCCGTCGGGGAGGAGTCGCGGTCCGCGGTGGCGCGCGTGCTTTCGCGCGCGCGTCAGAAGCGCCTCGCCGCGGAGGCTCTGTGGGTGTCCGGCTCCCCGGCCGAGGCGCTGCACCTGCTGCGCGAGGCGGTCACGATCCTGCGGGCCTTCGACGGCGACGACGCCCCCGTGGCCGAGGTCCCCGAGCTCGACGCGGACGTGCGCTCCGAGCACGGCGACCTCTACCGCGCGCTGCTCGGGGAGCTCGATCGTCGCGCCGACGCCCGCCTGCCCGAGGAGGTGGGCCCCGCGGCCATCCGCGCCATGCGCGTGCAGCGCATCGCGCTGTCGGCGCTGGTGGGCGTCGGGACGATCGTCGCCTTGGTGCTGCTCGCCCGCGCGCCGAAGAAGCTCGAGGCCTCCGCCTCCGGCCGCTACGACGGCGCGCACGAGGTCCAGAAGGCGATCGACGGCAAGGACGACACCGAGTGGCTCCTGCCCGATCGCAGCGCGGGCTGGATCGAGGTCGCGGTGACTCCGGCGCGGAAGGTCAACCGCGTGAAGGTCACCAACGCGCGCAACCTCCCCTGGCACGACCGCGGCGCGCACGAGATCCGCGTCGAGGCCTCCTACAAGGGCAGCGTGGTCAAGGAGCACGACGACAAGCTCCCCTTCACCTCCGATCTCGTCTCGCGTCATTACGACGTCGGCGCGAAGATCGACCGGGTGAAGGTCGACGTGCGCTCGTACCACGGCACCGGCGGCGGGCTCGCCGAGGTCTCGGTGGAGTAGGAACGTGCACCCGATCGAACCGATGGGACCCGGGCGCAAGACGACCCGCCGCGCGAGCGACGTGCTGCTCGCGATCGTCGGCGTGCGCGTGTTCCTCTGGCTGAGCGTCGCGGTGAGCGCGCTCCCCGGGCTCCTCGCCAACCCGTTCCAGCTCGCCTCCTACCACGACGAGCACTTCTGGTATGCGCACGAAGACGCCGCGCGCATCACGCTGACCAAGTACCACCAGCTGCCGGCGTGGAACCCGTTCTACTGCGGCGGCGTCCCCGGCATCGGCAACCCGCAGGACTCGACGTGGGCGCCCGACACGCTGCTCAAGATCGCGTTCGGCGAAGGGCCGGGGCGGCGGCTCGCCTACCTCCTCCTGTTCGTCCTCGGCATGGAGGGGCTCTACCGGCTCGCGCGCCGCCACGACGCGAGCACCATCGGCGCGGCCGCCGCGGCGATCGTCTTCGCGCTCTGCAGCTTCTTCCTCGATCTGGTGCGCCTCGGCTGGCAGAGCTTCTTCAGCTTCCAGCTGCTGCCTTGGGTGGTGCTCGCGTTCTACGAGGGGCTGCGCTCGACGCGCTGGCGGGTGGCCGGCGGCGCGTTCATCGCGTGGATGCTCCTCCAGGGCGGCCTCTACAGCGTGCCCTACACGGTGCTGGTCCTCGCCGTGCTCGTGGTCACGACGTCGATCACGCTGCTGCGCAAGAAGACCACGCGCCTCCAGCCGATCGCCCCGGCGGTGACGTTCGTCACCATCGGCGTGGTCGCGGTGCTCCTCAGCGCGGCCAAGCTGTTCCCGACGATGATCGTCGTGAAGAGCCTGCCGCGCCTGTGGCAGGCCTCGGAGGCGCTCCCTTGGAGCGACCTCCTCGCGCGGCTGCTCAAGCCGGGCACCCACGACGGGCAGCCCGCGTACATCACCGGGCACGTCATCCTGATCGCGCTGCTCGGCGCCGGGTTCGATCGTCGCGCCGGGTGGTTCGTCGGCCTCGCCTTCTTCTTCTTCGTCATCGCGCTCGGCGACTTCGCGCCGATGGCGCCGCACGCGATCCTGCACAAGCTGCCGATCTTCGAGCAGCTGCGCTTCCCGCACCGCTACGTCATCGTCATCGCGTTCTTCCTCTGCGTCGCGTTCGCGCGCTCGATGACCATCCTCGAGGACGGAGCGGTCGAGGCCGCGAGGCTCGTGCACGCCCGACTCGTCGGCCCTTCGCTGCGGCCCATGCCGGTGGCCGTCGGCCTGCTGGTCGGCGCGGTCGCCGCGGTCGGCGCGTACCTCGTGGCGCGCGCCATCCACGACGACTTCGTGAAGGACGAGCGCATCGAGGCGTCGATGTTCCCGATGGACGCGCCGCTCGCCTACGAGCAGCCGTTCCGGCAGTCGCGCGGCAACCGCTGGGACGCGCAGGTGTTCGCGCCCGCGAGCCTCGGCTCGCTGCAGTGCTTCGAGGAGACGGCCTTCCCGCAGTCGGGCAAGCTGCGCGGCGATCTCCCGGCCGAGGAGTATCCCCTCGATCCCGCCGTCGCGAAGGTCGAGCGCCTCTCGTGGACGCCGAACGTCATCAAGCTGCGCGTCGAGGCGACCGCGGCGACCACGGTCCTCGTCAACCAGAACTGGTCGAAGAGCTGGCGCGCGAGCGTCGGTCAGGCGCGCAGCCACGAGGGGCTGCTCGCGATCGACGTGCCGGCCGGCAGCTACGAGCTGGTCGTGAGGTACCGGGATCCGTGGGTGCTCATCGGGCTGCTGACGACGGTGGGGACGCTCGTCGCGCTCGGGGGCGTGCTGGTGCGCGGCGTCGTGCGGCGGGGGAAGCGCGCGGGCTGACGCTGGCGCGAGCCCGAGGCCCGAGCCCGAGCGCGAGCGCGAGCCCGAGCCCGAGCGCGAGCCCGAGGCCGAGCCCGAGGCCGAGCCCGAGCCCGAGCTTGGGCGTGCGACGGAGTGTGTCGTGTCGCTCGGGCTTTTGATCGTACCGGCGTGCTCGGTGCTGTCCAGGCCGCAGCGGCGCTTCGCCCCCGTGTTCGAGAGAGGGCGCTCGCTGCGCTCGCGAGCCTGGACAGCGCCTGCGCGCGCCTGGTGGGGGGCTTTGCCCCGAGCGGGCGGCGCGCGGAAGGGCCGCGCGCGTGACTCGCGGGGGCGAACGGGTAGTGCGATGTTGCTCAAGGTTTACTGGGTCGCGTTGGAGGTGGTTCGGGAGCTGACGCCGGTGATCGAGCAGATCGAGCGGCGCAATCGCAACCTGGCCGATCAGCTCGATCGATCGTCGGTGGCGGTGCCGCTGGCGATCGCGGAGGGGTCGTCGGCGCGCGGGAAGATCCGCAATGCGGTGTATCAGCGCGGCATCTGCGAGATGCGCGAGGCGCGGTCATGCTGCGACGTGGCGGTGGCGCGCGGGTACGTCGGGTCGATCTCGCCGGTCACGTTGTCGAAGATCGACCACGTGATCGGCGCG
>JACPFM010000222.1 GCA_016182965.1 Deltaproteobacteria bacterium
GTCGGCGCCCTTGGGCTCCTCGCCCTTGTTGGCGATGTCGTACTTGAGCGTGTCCTGCAGGCGCTTCTTGTAGTTCTTCTCGATCAACTGCCGGAGGAGGCCGGTGAACTCCGCGATCTCCTCCTTCGACCGCTTGCCCCACTCCTCGCCGAGGGCGACCTTCGCCATGTCGTCGTAGTCGACGAGCGTGCCGAGCTCCGCGTCGAGCTTCTTTTCGCGCTCCGGCGAGGCCGGCTGCGAGAGCAGCGCGCGGACCGTCTTCAGCTTGGCGTCGAGGAACGCGGAGGCGGTCGCGGCCGCGGGCGCGGAGGTCTGGGCGGAGGCCGGGGCGCTGCCCGCGGAGACCGCGGAGCCGATGGCGAGCGCGACGAGGAGGACGGTACGGCGGAGCGAGCGGCGCATGGTGGGATGGCCTCACAGGGAGTACGTGGAGTGGTTCGTGGGGATCGACGTCCGAGCAGGGGGCGCATTCAAGCCCTGGGGCCTCGGCGCGTCGCCTGCCCTCGCAAGGGCGATGCCGACGGGTCGCCCCGGGGGCGGCACCCCTGCGAAAACTCTGGTACGCTCGCGCCCGTGAGCGGTCGAGCCCGGTCTGGCGCGCCCTCGTCCCGGCCCCCGCCGAGGTCGGCGCGTCCGCCTGCGCGGGTGCCCGCGCTGCAGCGCCTCCCGTCGCGTCCGCGCATGCCGGCGGTCGCGACCGAGGACGAGGTCCGAAGCCGCCTCGAGCGGCTCGCCGCCCTCGGGGCGCGGTCGTCGGAGCTCGCCCACGAGCTGCGCAACGCCCTCGCGGTGCTCGAGACTTCGCTCCACCTCGTGCGCAAGTCGCTGCAGAAGACCGACGACTACCCGCGCGTCGAGAAGCAGCTCGCACGGATGGCCGAGCAGATCCACAACGGCCAGGCGCTCGTGCGCGAGGCCCTCGACGAGGTGCGCGGCCACGGGCCCGAGCGGGTCGAGGTCGATCTGCGCTCGCTGGTGCTCGAGATCGTCGGCGGCGTCGCGCGCCCCGATCACGTCGCGCTCGACGTCGAGGTCGGCTCCGGGAAGGTCACGGTCGATCCGCGTCTGATGCGGCAGCTGCTGCTGAACCTCGTGCGCAACGCGGTCGAGGCCCTGGCTGCGCGCGAGAGCGGCCGGGTGCGGGTGGTCGCGCGCCGCGAGGGGCCGCACCTCCTGCTCGTCGTGGAGGACGACGGGCCGGGCATCGCCGCCGACGTCGCGCCGCGCCTGTTCGAGGCGTTCAACACGAGCAAGGCGAACGGCACCGGTCTGGGTCTGGTCGTCTGCCGGCGCATCGCCGAGGCCCACGGCGGCCGCATCGTCGCGCGCCCGGCCGAGCCGCGGGGCACGTCGATGGAAGTGACCATCCCGGTTTCGTGACGGTCAACGCTTCGCGTTGGGGAACCGCACGTCCCACGCATCGGCGAGCGGGCACTCTGCGACTCCGACTTCCTGGGCCGACAGGCGGATCATCGGCGCATACTGCGCCACGTCGACGATCGGGGACTGCATCGCGCCGAGCCGCGCGATGACGGAGTGGTGGTGGGCCTTCTGGTGCAGCCGCCGCAACAGCTCCTTCTGCGCGGCGACGCCGTCGCCCGGGAGAGACTCCTGCAGCATCTCCTGCGCGGAGCAGATGCGACGCCAGTCTTCGGATTTCGTGGTGCAGCCCGTGAGCAGGATGGCGAAGATCGCGAGGTTCGAGAGACGCATGCCCGAGGTCGACCGCGGCGACCGGGCGGTTGCGCGAAAAGACGACGCTGCTCACCGGGCGTCGAGGGCGGCGAGCACGTCGGCGTGCACCTCTTCGGGCGACCGGGACGCGTCGATCGTGACGTGGCGATCATGGGGACGGAGACCGGGGATCTTCGCGTACTGCGCGCGCACGCGGCGCTGCAGGTCGAGGCGCTCGAGCAGCTCCTCCTCGCCGCCGCGCGCGGCGCGCCTGGCGGCCGCGAGCTCCGGGTCGAGGTCGAGCACCAGCGTGAGATCCGGCCGGCGCGCCTGCCCGTTGATGACGGCGATCCACTCGAGCGCGCGGTCCATCTCGGCGACGTCCTCGCCGCGCATCGCCGACTGGTAGGCGAGGCTCGACCAGTCGTAGCGATCGCAGATCACGATCTCGCCGCGCGAGAGGCGCGGCACGATCTCGTGCTCGTTGTGCTGCATGCGATCGGCGGCGAACAGCAGGGCCATCGCCTGCCAGCCGGGCACGCCCTCGGTCAGCTCGTGCCGCAGATAGCGGCGGATCATCGCGCCGATCGGCCAGTCGCTCGGCTCGCAGGTCACGTGCACGACGTGGCCGCGCCCCTCGAGCACGGCGCGGAGCAGGGCGATCTGCGTGCCCTTGCCGGCGCCGTCGACGCCGTCGAAGACGAGGAAGCGTCCGCTCACCGCGCGACCACGGCGGCGTGCATCGCGCGCACGAGCCCGTCGACCCGTTCTTCGTCGACCAGAAGCGTGGCGCGGAGCGGTCCGACGATGGCGCCGTGGACCGGCGCGTCGCCGACGAGGGCGGCGAGCCTCGCCGGGGCGAGGGGGCCGGCGACGCCGGTGAGCCCGTCGCCGACGGCGGTCGCGCCGGCGAGGGCGGAGCGGAGCGTCGCCTCGGGGAGTCGCTCGCGGAGCACGCGCTCGGAGCGCGCCCAGTCGGGCGCGTTGAGGAGCGAGAACAGCGCGGTCACGCCGCCGCGCGGATCGACGACCAGCTCGCGCGGCGAGACCTCGGCGGCCGCGCACGCGTCGCCGAGCACGCCGAGCGCGGAGGTGCCCTGCAGCGACAGGAGCACGAGGCCCTTCTCGCCGGAGACGGCGGCGGCCCTCCGCTCGTTGGGCTCGAGCGCGCGGACCACGCTCTGCCGCGAGTCCTCGGCCGGCTGGCCGCCCTCGTAGCGCTGCCCGGTGTGACGCGCGTGGATCTCGATGCCCGCGCGCTTGGCCCACTCGACGGCCTGCGCGTTGAGCACCTTGGCCCCGTTCTCGGCCATGGTCTGCAGGGTCTCGTAGTCGAGCACCGGGATGTGCGCCGCGTCGGGGACCACGCGGGGATCGGCGGTGTAGACGCCGTCGACGTCGCTGTAGATCTCGCAGCGCTCGGCATCGAGCGCGGCGGCCAGCGCGACCGCGGTGGTGTCGGAGCCGCCGCGGCCGAGCGTCGTGACCTCCTTGGCCTCGCTGACGCCCTGGTAGCCGGCGACGATGACGACCTTTCCCTTCTCGAGCTCCTCGATCACGCGGTGCGGCCGCACCGCCACGATGCGCGCGTCGAAGTGCCGGTCGGTCGTGATGATGCCGGCCTGCGAGCCGGTGAACGAGATCGCCTCGGCGCCGCGCTTCTGGATGGCGATCGAGAGCAGGGCCATCGACACGCGCTCGCCGGTCGAGACCAGCATGTCGAGCTCGCGGCGCGGCGGCTCGGGATCGACCTGCCGCGCCTGCGCGAGCAGGCCGTCGGTGGTCTTGCCCATCGCGGACACGACCACCACCACCCGGTGGCCCTCGCGCTTGGTCTCGAGGATCTTGTCGGCGACGCGTCCGAGCCGCTCGAGGTCGGCGACCGAAGACCCGCCGTACTTCTGCACGATGATGCCGCCCGCCATGCGACCGGGGCTAGCACGGTGCGTCGCGGCCGGACAAAAGGGGGGCTGATTTTTCGCCGTCCGCCCGGAAACGCTAGGCTCTCGGGGTGCGGCGCTCCGTATGGGTGCTCGGCCTCGTCGCGGCGCTCGGGGGTGCGCTCGGGTGCGCGCTCGGGTGCGATCGAGACGCGCCGACGGTCCGCCGCGACCGAACCTGGCGCCTTCCGCCGATCCCCACCGCGACGTCGAGCGAGGCGCCCGTACCGCCGAGCCCGCCTCCCGCGCCGTCCCCGACCACGCCGCCGTCTCCCGCGCCGAGCGCGCCTCCGTCGCCACCGTTCGACAAAGTCGCCGCGCGCGCGGCCCTCGCCGCCGTCCCGCACGCCCGCTGCAAGGTCGGCCGCACGGTCCGCGTCGTGGTGCGGTTCACCCCGAGCGGCGGCCTGGTCGTCGACAAGATCGGTACGCCCGACCCGCTGCCCGCCGACACGGAGCTGTGCCTGATCCACGCGTTCGAGAAGGCGAGCATCCCGCCGTTCGAAGGCGAGCCGGTGACGGTCGCGTACGTCGTGCGGTGAGGCGTGCATGACCGCGCGATCAGCCGGCGGATGCAGCCGAGTCGGCATCGGCGGCTGCATCCGCTGCCGCCGAATCGAGCACTCCCGAATCCGGTGGCGCCGTGTCGGGCGTGCCCGTGTCCGGAGGATCCGGCGTGCAGCAGGGCGACTTGCGACCGGCAATGCACTGGCAGTCGTCCCCGAAGTACAGGCGTGAACCGGCCTTGCAGGTGAGGCCGTCGGACCCACACACCGGCGCCCACACGACGTCGCCCTGGCAGCAACACGCCTCCGGGTACTTCGGCACGACGCAATCTGCGGAGTCCGCGTCGCAGCCGAGTGCGGCGACCAGCAGCGTGAGGAGGCACGCGAGACGCGTCATCCCGAGGCCTCTTGCACGAGAAACGCCAGCGGCTGAATGGGAATCTCCCGCGATCGCTGCCTGTGGTCCTGCGCCACGCTGAGCCAATCGCCTCGTCCCGCGACAAGCGGAGTGGCTCCGCGCGGGCGTTGCCGGTCGACGAGGGATGACGTGTCCTCGTGCAGATGGCGGAGACGAAGCTGACGTGGCTCGCGGCCGGGGCGCTCGGCATCGCGGTTCTCCTTCACGAACCGCCCGTACGCGCCGACGAGCGTCGTGCGAGCTCGATCACGATCACGTCGTTCTGCTTAGCGCTCGGCACCGCCCCCGCCGCGGTCTACTTTGGGTTCGACGAGCCGGCGGCACGTCCCCTGTGGGCATTCCACGCCGGCATCACGCCGAGCATCCCGCGCGCGGTCGTGCAGGACTGGGTCGGCGCAGCGCTCTTCTCGTCGGCTCGCTTCGGATCCATCCTGCTGGCCGAGCGGTGGCGGAACGTCGAGACGAGTCACGGAACCGGGCCCAGCGGCGAGTTCTACGTGTTCGGGTTCGCGCTCCCGCTCGTCGCGGCCGTTCATCGATCTCGCGACTCGTCCGCGATGGCGAGCGCAGAGCCACAACTTGGAGAACCGCGCCGACGGCGAAGCCGGTCGATCCCCTGTGGCTCGCGACCCCGGAACTCCACGTGCACGTCCCGACACACGAGCTCGACGAGAGCCCGGCCCCGCCCGCCTCGGCCGCGGACACTCGGCTCCGGGAACTGTCGCTAACGGCGGCGCAGCTTCGTGCGCAGCTTCGTACCTCGCGGCGTGGCCCCACGAGCTCGACAAAGCAGCGCGGCCGCCCTTGTTTCCAAGTGCGGCCGCCGTTCTCTTCCCTGTGGAGTGCGAAGGGGGGGACTTGAACCCCCATGCCCTTTCGGGCGCTAGCACCTCAAGCTAGTGCGTCTGCCAGTTCCGCCACCTTCGCAACTGCATCCGTCCCAACGAACGGATGGCGCACCATAGGCGGCCGCGCCGAGGAGTCAAGAGTCCTGTTCATCGTCCGGCAGCGCGACGCGGCAGGGCGGTTTCAGCGGCGAGGTCAACCGGCGGCGCGCGTCAACGATGACGCCGGACAGACGCCGTCCGCGGTCACGCTTGCAGACGCGCCGCGGCCGGTTAGCGTGCATCGTGACATGAGTGAAGGACGGCTCGCAGTCATCCGCGACGGCGTCGATCTCCCCGAAGATCAGGCGCGCGCCCTCTGGCGTGCATACAGCGAGCACCTGGAGCGCAACGAGGGCGACGCCGAAGGGTTCGCCCGCGATCACGGCTTCGTCTCGGCGCGCGCCGAGCACCGCCGTGGCAGGGCCGTGCTCATCGTCTCGAGCGTCGCGTCGCTGCCACCGCCGCGCCCTTCGCGGCCGAGCCGCGCCCCGGCCAAGGTGCGCGAGTCGGTGCCGCCGCCCCCCAAGGTGGCGACCCGCCGCCGCTGAGGCGCGCAGCCCCTCCGTCACTCGGGGTCTCGGCCCCGTCGCCACGGCTCAGACAGTGTGAACCTTCGCGCTCAGCCGCCGTCGGATGACGCGTCTGTCGCGCCGTCGGAGGTCGGGCCGTCGGCCTTGGCGTCGGTCCCCGCGTCGCTCGCCACGATCACGCAGCCCTTCACCGTGTCGATCACGTCGAGCGCCTTCTTGCAGTCGGCGTTGGTCGCGTCGCACGGCGAATACGAGGGCGGCGGCGTCGCCGTCGACTTCGGATCGGCGGGCACGAACACGCTGCCCGCGCCGTCGCACCAGCACTTCGTCGGCTTGCCGAAGGTCTCGCGGCACCCCTTGGTGGTGATCGCCGTCGCGCACCCCTTGTTCGCGTCGAAGACGAGGTCGCGCGCCCAGGTGCAGCTCGCGTTCGGGCACTCCTTGATCATGTCGCGCACGTGCTTGAGCGGCTCGCACGGACCGAGATCGCTGTAGTCCGTGCGCTTCCAGTTCGCGCGGAAGTTGCCGGCGCTGATGCAGTCCTGGTCGTGATACGCGAGCACGCCGTCGGGCCGCTCGTAGCAGACCTCTTGCTTGCGGCACTCGGCGATCTTGCCGTCGGGTCCCTCGTCGAACTTCCCGATCTCGGTCGCCGGCGCGAGGCAGCGCTTGTCGGGGAAATAGAGCGGCAGCACCAGCACGCGGCCCGCCGGATCGTCGGAGTCGAACACCGGCTCCTCGAACGCGGGGACGTCTTCGATGCCGGTGTCGGTGTCGCTGACGGCCGGGTCGTTGCTGGAGCAGGCCGGCGAAGCGAGGGCGAAGGAGGCGAGGAGCGAGAGGACGACGGTGACGGGCGCGGAACGACGCATGGAAGGTCTACCTTAGGCGAATATGCCGATTCCGGTGCCGCGCGGCGAGCGGCGCGGTAGAGGACCTCCGTGACCACGAACGCCCCCCGGACGAACGAATCCGCACGGAACCGCACGATCGTCCATCTCCGACCGGGACACGTGCAGCCCATCTGGGCAGGGCACCCGTGGGTCTACGCGCAGGCCATCGCGCGCGTCGAAGGGCCCACACCGTCGCCCGGCGACGAGGTGCGGGTGCTCGATCCGCAGGGCCGTTTGCTCGGTCGCGGGTTCTGGTCGCCGCGTCAGGCGATCCCGGTGCGCCTGGTCGCGCGCGACGAGGACGCCGACCTCGACGCCAGCGGCTGGCTGATCGAGCGCTTGCGCGCCGCCACCGCGCGGCGCCGCGCGATCGGGCTGCCCGACGCGTCGACCAACGGCTACCGCCTGATGCACGCCGAGGGCGACGAGGTCCCCGGTCTGGTGATCGATCGCTTCGGCACCGACGAGCAGGGGCGCGGCGGCGTCGCCGTCGTGCAGGCGGGCACCGCGGCGCTCCGTCGCCGCGCCACGCAGCTCATCGAGGCGATCGAGGCGGTGCTCGCGCCCGAGGCGATCCTCGACCGTACCCCGGCGTCCGTCGCCAAGGGCGAGGGCTTCGACCTCGACGATCGGTTGAACCGCGGCGGACCGATCTCCGTCCTGTCGTTCCGCGAGCGCGATCTCGCCTTCGAGATCCCCACCGATCTCGCGCAGAAGACGGGCTTCTACTTCGATCAGCGCGGCCTGCGCGCGCGCGTCGAGGCGCTCGCCAAGGGCCGCCGCGTGCTCGACGCCTACTGCTACGTCGGGGCCATCGCGCTCGGCGCGGCGCGCGGCGGCGCGGCCTCGGTCGTCGGCGTCGACGACAGCCTGCGCGCCCTCGAGGTCGCCGCCGCGTGCGCGCGGCTCAACGGCCTGGGCGGGCGCGGGGAAGTGCGCTTCGAGCGCGCCGACGTCCGGCAGGATCTCCCCAAGCGCGCCGCCGCCGGCGAGCGGTTCGATCTGGTGGTGCTCGATCCGCCGAAGCTCGCGCCCAAGCGCGGCGATCGCGACGCGGCGATCACCTACCAGACCCGCCTCGTCGAGCAGGCGGCGCCCGTCCTCGAGGACGGCGGCATCATGGTGGTGTGCTCCTGCTCGACGGCGATCGGCCCGGCGGAGCTCGCGCGCTCGCTGGCGATCGGCGCCCGGCGCGCAGGGCGCTCGGCCACGGTCCTCGAGCGGCTCGGGCAGGGCGGCGATCACCCGGTGCCCGCCGCCTTCCCCGAGGGCATCTATCTCTCGACGCTGATCGCGGAGCTCGGTCGTCGCTGATGCGTCCGCTCGCCGAGCTGCCCGACGAGGAGGCGCGCGCGATCGGGATCGTCCTCTTCGATCTCGACGACACCGTCCTGACGCACGGCCGGCTCACGCGCGAGGCGTACGGCGCGATCTGCGATCTCGCCGACGCCGGCCTCGACCTCGTCGCGGTGACCGGCCGCCCCGCGGGCTGGGGCGAGATCATCGCGCGCCAGTGGCCGGTGCTCGCCGTGGTCGCCGAGAACGGCGCCGCGATCCTCCGCCGCGAGCACGGCGGCGTCGCGCGCCTGGTCCAGGATCCGACCGCCAAGGTCCGCCTCGCTCCGCTCGTCTCCGCGGTCCTCGGGGCGTTCCCCGATGTCGAGCTCGCCGACGACAACGCCGCGCGCCTCACCGACGTCGCCTTCGACATCGGCGAGCGCCGCAAGCTGCCGCGCGAGCGCGTCGAGGCGCTGCGCGCGTTCGTCCTCGGGCAGGGGGCGCGGGCGACCATGTCGAGCGTGCACCTCCACGCGTCGTTCGAGGGCGACGACAAGGCGAGCGGCGCGCTCCGGGTCCTGCTCTTGCTGCGTCGGCTCGACGCCGGCGCGGCGCGCGCGCGGGCGGTGTTCGTCGGCGACAGCGAGAACGACGCCGCGTGCTTCGCCTGCTTCCGCACGACCGTCGGCGTGGCCAACGTCGCGCCGTGGGTCGGCCGGCTGACCGTGCCGCCCCGCTACGTGACCGAGGCGCCGATGGGCGCGGGGTTCGCGCAGCTCGCGCGTCGGCTCCTCTCGGCGCGCTCGGGGGCGGGCACCGCCGAGGCCGTCCGGACTTGACGGTTCGGCCGCGATCGGTACACTCCGCGCCCCCCGATTCGCGCAAGTGCGCCCCCGTCGTCCTCCTCGGACACGGCCCAGGTGCAACCGGGCAATCTCGCCCGGTCGAGTGGGACGGAGTCGACATGAACAAGCACCCCGGCGTCCTCGGACGCAAGCTCGGCAGCACGCAGCTCTTCACCGCGGCCGGCGACTTCGTCGCCTGCGCGGTCATCGAGGCGGGCCCGAACGTCGTCGTCGGCCACCGCACCCAGGAGAAGGACGGCTACACCGCCCTCGTCCTCGGCTTCGGCAAGCGCAAGGCGCAGCGCACGACCAAGCCGCTCGCCGGCCAGTTCAAGAAGATCGGCGTCGAGCCGATGCAGCACGTCCGCGAGTTCCGCGTCGCCGCCGACGTCCTCGAGGCGAACCCGGTCGGGTCGACGGTCAAGCTCGACACCGTGTTCCAGGAGGGTCAGTTCGTCGACGTGCAGGGCAAGACCCGCGGTCGCGGCTTCACCGGCGTCGTGCGTCGCTGGGCCTTCGCGGGCTTCGTGCAGACGCACGGTACCCACGAGTACCGCCGCCACGGCGGCTCGATCGGTACGAACATGACCCCGGGCCGCA
>JACPFM010000041.1:0-14270 GCA_016182965.1 Deltaproteobacteria bacterium
GATGCCGCGCGCTCCGAGCTCCCTCGCCGGTCTGGTCTTCGTCGCCGCGACGGCGGGCGCGGCGACGGCTCGCGCGGAGCCGCCCGCGGCGCCCGTGTTCGAGGGTCACCCCGATCTCGTCACGCGCACGAAGGAGGTCTCGGTCGAGGGATCGTACTCGCGCCTCGGCGACGGGCGCAGCACGGTGAGCGGCGGCGCCGCGGTCGCCACCTTCTACACGCCGTGGCTGTCGCTGCTCGGCGGCGCGAACTTCTCGCCCGGCTTCTTCGCGGCACGGCAGCACTACGACACGCGCGCGGTGGTGCGGCTGGTCTGGCCCGAGCCGCTCGTCGGGCACCTGTTCGCGTACGTCGGCGGCGGCGTGAACGTGTTCTTCTTCGAGGACGAGGTCGACAGCGAGCGCTACCGGCGCGCGTTCGGCGCCGTCGGCGCGATCGGCGTGTTCCAGCAGCTCTCGGGCAAGTTTCGGCTGCGCCTCGAGGCGCGCGATCACTGGCTGCTCGCCGGTGGCGCCGGGATGCGCCACAACGTCTTCGTGAGCCTGTCGCTGGTGACGCTCTATCGCTGAGGGCGCGCGCTACACTCCGACGATCATGCTGCCACGCCTCGCAACCACGCTCGCGGTGTGCGCCCTCGTCGCGTGCAGCGGCGCCACGCCGAAATCGACCGCGCCTCCGCCGACCAGCGTCGACGCCCAGCTCGCCGCCGGCGCCCAGACCTTCGCGGACAAGTGCGCCGTTTGTCACGGCGCCGCCGGCGAGGGCGGCAAGAAGGCGCCCGCCTTGATCGGCCCGAAGGCGCTCTCCGACTACAAGGCCGCGAAGGACGTCTTCGCCTACGCCAAGGACAACATGCCGCCCGACCACCCCGGTTCGCTCGGCGATCAGGACTACTGGAACATCGTCGCGTTCCTCCTGAACAAGAACGGCACCACGCTCTCGACCCCGCTGAACGCCGCGAACGGGGGGTCGGTCGGCACCGGTCGCTGAAGCAGACGTGGTTTCTCGGGCTCCTTCGACCTTCGACGTTCGACCTTCTCGAAGCGGCGCGCCGGCACGCGTCGCGACCGGGCATGCGGGGCCGACACAAGCCAAGTGGCCGAGAATGCGAACGCTGACTCAGTTCGCCGCGAGCCCCAGCTCCGCGCGCATGCCGTCGATCTCCCGCTCGAAGCAGGCGACCAGCGCGTGCGGATCGGGCAGGAGCCCGGCGTCGGCCGCGACGCCGAGTCGGAGCTCGCCGGCGTAGGTGAGCAGGCTGAAGCCGAGCCCGATGCTGCCGGAGGTGGGCGCCCAGACCACGATGCTCGTGACGTCCTGATCGGCCACCCGCACCGTCGCGGCGGGGCCGGGCACGTTGGTGATCAACATGCTCGCCTTCTTGGTGAACAGCTCGATGCCGAAGCGCTCGAGCGACGGGCTCGCGAGCCCCATCGCGCCGAGCACCACGAACGCCACCGTCGCGTCGGGGGCGGACTTGATGGTGTCCATCTCCTTCTTCACCGCGCGCAGCCGCGCCTTGCGGCTCGGCTCGTCGACCGGGAGCGGGAGGTAGGCGAGGCCGAAGTGGTTGCCGGCGCCTCCGCGATCGCCCCTGATGAACACGGGCACCAGCGCGCGGACTCCGCGCGGATCGGCGAGGTGGTCGCGGACGGCGCCGGCGACCGCCGCGGCGAGCAGATCGTTGACGTGACCGCCGGCGGCGCGCGCGAGCGACTTGATCACGTCGACCGGGATCGGCCTCGAGAAGGCGGCGACCTTGCGCACGCCGAGCTCTCCGCGGAGAGACGTCGGGACGTCGGCGGGGAGCGTGAGCAGGCGCGCGAGCGTCGCCGCCTGCGCGCGCGTGCGGTCGACGAAGGCGCGCACCGTCCTCGGCTTGCCGGCGGGCGTGATGCCCACCTCGACGGGCGCGCCCTCCTTGCCTGCGCCCGACACGCCGAGCAGCAGCCGCACGAGGGCGACGCCGTCGCCGACCGCGTGGTGCACGCGCACGAGCAGCGCCGCGCCCGCGCCCACCCCGTCGATCACGTCGATGTGCCACAGCGCACGATCCCGCGCGAGCGGGGTGCTCATGCGCTCGCCGATGAAGCGCTCGAGCGCCGCGTCGTCGCCCGGCGCGGGCAGCCGCACCCGCTCGACGTGGAGGGACAGATCGAAGTCGGGATCGTCCTCCCAGGCCGCGCGGGTGAGCGTGCGGTCGGCCACCACGCGCTGCCGGAACCGCCGGTGCTCGAGCAGCCGATCGAACGTCGCCTTCAGCGAGTCGTCGGAGAGCTCCGCGGCGAAGCGGAACACGGTGGTGATCACCATCGGGTTGCTCGCCGAGTCCATGCGGAGCCAGGCGGCATCGACGGGATCGACCGGGCGGCGGTTGGTCATGGGGCGGCGGACGGTGGCACGATCGCCGCGCGCCGGGAACCGCCGCGTTCAGGCGCCGCGCGGGGGCCGGCGCATCGTCCACACCCTTGCGCTTCGTGGGAACTCGAGCGTCTGCCGGAGCTCGAACCCCTGCTTGCGGTAGAACGCGTGGTTCTGCTCGTTGGACGACTCGAGGTAGGCGTCGACGCGCTCGAGATCGCAACGCGAGAGGACCGGTCCGAGCACCGCCGCGCCGAGCCCCCTGCCCTGCGCCGACGGATCGACGCCGAGGGTCGAGAGGTACCAGTGCGGGTCGCGCGGATGCTCGCGCTCGACCACCCGGTGCATACGCGCGCCGAACAGCGTGTTGCCGCGGAAGACGCCGATCATCGGGAGCATGCGTAGCTGCTGCAGCGCAGAGACGTGCCAGCGCCCGGGCGGCGCCCACGCGGCGGCGGCGCGGAGATCGTCGGTGACCCACACCTCGCCGAGCGGGAGGTGCACGATCGGCAGCGCCGCTTCGAAGAAGCGGGTCAGCCGCGGCACGCGCTCGTCGGGCAGGAGGATGCGGAACAGCGGATCGTCGTCGAACGCGCGCGCGAGCACGCCGGCGATGGCCGGCACGTCCTCCAGGCGCGCGCGGCGGACCGCGATCGTCCTCCCATCTCTCCGTAGAGCGGCGGTGGCGGCCATCACGGTCGAAGCGGCTCGTCGCGCGCGAGCGCGGCGTCGGCGAGGTCGAGGGGCCCGATGAGATCGACGCCGTGGCGCGCGAACCGCAGCGCAGCGGCGCGCGCGCGGCCGTCGCGCTCGTGATCGAGCGACCACTGCGCGTGCTCGGCGAGCACGGCGAGGGCGAGCGCGCGCCCGAGCGTCATCGACAGGCGCCGCGCGCCGGCCTCGAGGAGGGCGCGATCGTCGGCGAACGCCTCGGCCGCCCACGCCTTGGCGTGCGCGACGGCGGCGCGCGACGTCTGCACGGCGTCGGCGAGGCGACCGTCGCGGACGGTCGTCGCGGCGCGCTCGATCTCGACCTCGATCGCGCCGAGCGGCCCTTCCGCCGTCTTCGGCCGACCGAGCGCGCGAAGGACGTCGAGCGAGAGGACGTTGGTAGTGCCCTCCCAGATCGGCAGCACGTGGACGTCGCGCACGAGGCGCGGGACGCCCGTGTCCTCCACGTACCCCGCGCCGCCGAACGCCTCGGCCGCCTCGCTCACCACCTCGACGGCCTGCTTGCCGGTCATGAGCTTGATGATCGGCGTGAGCACGCGCAGCAGCTCGGACTCGCTGGCGGAAGCCACGCCTGCCTCCTCCTTGCCGAACAGCGCGACGCTGCGGAAGACGAGGTGGAACGCGGCCTCGTACTCCGCCTGCATGCCGGCGAGCGTCTCGAGGTGCAGCGGCTTGTCGGAGAGCTTCGCCCCGAACTGCACGCGCTTGCTCGCGTAGTCGCGCGCGAGCGCGAGCGAGCGGCGCATGCCGGACAACGCGCCGACCGCGTTCCACGTGCGGGTCACCGTCAGCATCGGGGTGATGTTGCGCACGCCGTTGTCGAGGCCGACGATCGGCTCGGCGAGCGTCCCGTCGAGGTGGAGCTCCGCCGTCGGCACCTTGCGGGTGCCGAGCTTGTCCTTCAAGCGATTGACGGAGATGCCGTTGTTCGCGCCGTCGGGGCGAAAGCGCTCGACGTAGAAGAGGGCGAGGCCGCGGCCGCCCTGCGGGTTGCCCTCGGGACGCGCGAGCGTGAGCGCCATCTGGCTGGTGGTCGCGGAGGTGAACCACTTGTCGCCGTACAGGCGCCACCCCTCGGCGGTCTTGCGCGCGACGGTCTCGCTGATGCCGACGTCGGAGCCGCCGGTGCGCTCGGTCATCCACTGCCCGCTCGTCCACATGATGGCCGGATCGCGCGACAGGAGGCGCGAGACCGCGCGGTCGACGAGCGCCTGGTTGTCGGCCGAACGGTGCGTGAGGAGGGTCTTGGCGGCGCCGTCGGTCATCGCGAGCGGGCAGGTGTAGACGTCGCTCGACGCGTCGAAGAGGTACACCAGCGCGAACTGGTGCACGCGCGCCCACACGCCGTGCCGGCGCTCGTAGCCGGTGGCCACCACGCCGTGCTCGGCGGCGATCTTCGCGGCCTCGCGCCAGAGCGGCGACAGCTCGATCTCGTCGACGCGATGGCCCCACGCGTCCCACTGCACGAGCTTCGGCTCGTTGCGGAGATCGTGCAGCTGCAGCTGGTACAGCTTGCCGCCGACGAGCTCGCCCATCGCCTCGAGCGACGGCTCGATGTCACGGCGCGCGTCGGGCGGGAGGGCGCGCGCGAGCCAGCTGCGCAGCACGCGGTCGTCGCGGAACTGGTTTCCGAGCGAGGGAGGCGTCTGGAAGAACGACATGGGCTCGAAACGGTAGCGTCGGACCGCCGCCGGGGCGAGCGTGAGAACCCCGGGGCGGAAGCGCGGCGCGGGGGATTACGCCGGCTGTTTCTCGAGCGGCCCGGCCTTGAACAACGGGCCGCCCATCGGGAGCACTACGCGTCCGGCCGCGGGGTTCAGCAGCAGCGCGAGCGCAATGTACAGCGCGATCGCGGCGAGGAGGATCGTGGCGATCCCGATGCCGAGCCCGAGCACGCGACCGAAGCCCGGGTCGGCGAAGTGCTTCCAGATGCGCAGGACGTAGAGCAGGTCGATGTCGAGGAGGAACAGCACGAGCAGCTTCGAGAAGAAGCCGAACGCGTAGGTGAGCACGAGGAAGATGACGACGAAGGCCACGTCGACGGCCAGCCCGACGTGCGCGTCGACCGCCTTGCCCTGGCTCGCCTGATCGAGCACCCACCAGTTGAACACCCAGTTGAACGAGAACGTCGTCAGCAGCGTGCCGCCGAGGGTGTTCTTGTTCGCGAGCGACATCATCCCGGCGAGGAACTGACACCCCGCGCCGAACAGCAGGCAGAGCCACGCGGCGGTGCGGAACATCGCCTGGATGGACGCGGCGTCTTTCGGCAGCCACCCGAACGCGATCGGCACCAACGAGGCGCACCCGATCGCAAGGCCGAGCAGCCCGAGCGGCGTGGGCTCTCCGAACGGCAGCGCCGGTGCGGCAGATCCTGATTGTTCGGTCGTCGAGCTCATTGCGTCGGTCTCCTCCAGAGTTCGGACGGCACAAGGTCGGCGAGCGCGGCGGTCCGCGTCAAGCGGATCGCGTCAGGGCGCTCCCCAGCGAACGGCTGGCCGAGCCCTTGCGGTCGCGGCGCGAGGTACCCATGAAGGACTACCTCGGGATCGCCTTCGCGACCCCCGCGCGTCACGAGGCGCGCTGCACACCCGAAGATGCCCGCAACGCTCGACCCGCAGAGCCGCGGTGCGTATGCCGCCTGGGCACGCGCGCTCGGCACGACCCCCAAGCCGATCGGCCGCGAAGGCGAGGCCGCGATCTCGCAGGAGATCGAGCGCGCCGAGCAGCGCCTGATCGCGACGGCGATCGCCACGCGCGCCGGTCAGGCCGTCCTGGCGAGGCTCCGCGACGATCTGGAGCAGAAGTACGTCCGGGTGACCGATCTCGTCCGCCAGCAATCGGGTGAGGCCGGCGCCGATCCGGTGTTCGACGAGGCGACGGCGACGCTCTCCGCCCTCGCGTCGATCGAGGCGGTCGAGCGCGCCGCGCTGTCGTACGGGCGGGCGCGGCAGCGCAGCCCGAACGCGTCGGCCGAGCAGGTGTACGAGGCGTTGAGCGCGCTCGATCTGTCGCGGCAGGCGACGCGGAAGCTGATCGAGCGCCTGCTCTTCGCGGTGCGGGCGCCGCACGGCGACGTGTCCGACGACGTGCGTGCCGCCGTCGAGCAGCAGCACCGTCGCGTGCAGCGCGCGAAGAACCGCTTCGTGCACGCCAACGTCCGCCTCGTCGCCTCGGTCGCCCGTCGACCCGAGTACCAGGATCGCGGGCTCGATTTCCTCGATCTCGTGCAGGAGGGGACGTTCGGGCTGATGCAGGCCGTCGACGGCTTCGACTGGCGCCGCGGGCTCAAGCTCAGCACCTACGCGACCTGGTGGATCCGCCAGGCGCTGCAGCGCGCGCTCGCCGAGCACTCGCGCACCATCCGCCTGCCGTTCCACGTCAACGAGCTGCTGATGAAGATCCACCGCGTTTCGCGCGAGCACGCGGCGCGCCACGGCAGCGAGCCGACGCACGGGCAGATCGCCGCGGCGCTCGGGCTCGAGGTCCAGAAGATCGAGGAGGCGCTCGAGGCCTCGCGCATCGAGCCGCGGTCGCTCGACGCGCCGCTCGGGGGGGCCGAGGACTCACGCCTGATCGATCTGGTTGCCGACGAGCACGCCGTGGTCGCCGACGACGCGGTCACGAGCAATGCGCGCGCCCGCGTCGCGCGGGGCGCGCTCTCGATGCTGAGCCCGCGCGATCAGCTCATCGTTCGGCGGCGCTTCGGCCTCGACGACGGCCGGGAGTACACGCTCGCCGAGATCGGCGCCGAGCTCGGCCTCACGCGCGAGCGTGTCCGGCAGCTCGAGGCCCGCGCGCTGGCGAAGCTGCAGCGCGCGCTCGCCCGCCGCGCCGGCGCGACCGACCCGCGCGACGCGGCCTGACGCGGCGAAGGCCAGCGATGGGCCGATCGACGGAGGCGCTTCAGGGGGGAGGCTGCTTCGCGAGCGCGTGGACGGCCTTCCACTCGGCCGGCGTGACTTTCGTCACGGAGAGGCGCGAGCGGGTCACGAGCTGCATGCCCGACGTGACCTTGCGCGACTTCAAGGTCGAGAGCCCCACCGGCTCTGCGAAGGCGTAGGCCGGCGCGACGTCGACCACGCTCCAGTCCTCGCCCTCTTCGGCGCTCGGATCGGGGTAGGCCTCGCGCACCACCTTCGCCACGCCGACGATCTGCTTGCCCTCGTTGGAGTGGTAGAAAAGGCAGAGGTCGCCGGCCTTCATCGCGCGCAGGTTGTTGCGCGCCTCGAAATTGCGCACCCCGTCCCAGACGGCGCGGCGCTCCTTCGCCAACCGCTCCCACGGGTAGACGGTCGGCTCGCTCTTGATCAGCCAGTACGAAGCCACGCCGGGCAGCGTAGACCGTGATACAGCTTCGAGGCGATGGGCACGATCGCCATCGCCGGCATCAGCGGCTACACCGGCCTGCGCGTGCTGCCGCACCTCGGCCACGACGCGAAGCTGCTCCTGCGCCCTTCGACCGCGAAGCGCCCACCCTGGAAGGACGACGCGCGGGTCGTCTCGGTCGATCTGCTCGACGAGCATGCGCTCGAGCGCGCGCTCGCCGGCGTGGAGACCGTCGTCTGCCTGGTCGGCACCACGCGCGCGCAGTTCAAGCCCGCGCAGGACGGTGAGCACGCCGTGGACTACGAGACGGTCGACGTGGGCATCCCGCGGGCGCTCGCCCGCGCGGGCAAGCGCGCCGGCTGCAAGCGGTTCGTGCTCCTCAGCTCCTATGGCGTCGAGCGCTCGCCCGGCGCGTACCCTGCCGCCAAGCGCGCCGCCGAGGCCGCGGTGCGCGACTCCGGGCTGTCGTGGGCCGTGCTGCGACCTAGCTTCATCGTCGGCCCCGGTCGCGGCGCCGCCAAGGCGTTCGACACCGTGGTCGCCCCGCTGCGCATGTTCTCGCGCGCCGCGGGCGACGACATGCGCTCGATCGACGTCGAGGTGCTGGCGCGCGCGATCGTGCGCGTGGCCGCGTCGCCCGAGTTCGACGGCAAGGTGCTCACCGGCCGCGATCTGCACCGCCTCGGGAGGAGCTGACCGTGCACATCGCGCGCAACGTGCGGCTGTCGCAGTACACGACGTTCGAGCTCGGCGGCCCGGCGCGCCTGTTCGTCACCGTCGGCTCCGAGGAGGAGCTGCGCGACGCGCTCGGCTTCGCGCGCGTGGAGCGCATGCCGGTGTTCGTGCTCGGCGGCGGCTCGAACCTGGTCGTCGCCGATCGCGGCTTCGACGGCATGGTCATCCACCTGCGCGCGAAGGGCGTCGAGACGCGCACCGAGGGCGACCGCACGCTGCTCGAGGTGGCCGCCGGCGAGGCGTGGGACCCGTTCGTCGAGCGCGCGGTGTCGGCCGGGCTCGCGGGGCTCGAGTGCCTCTCCGGCATCCCCGGGTCCGTCGGCGCGACGCCCATCCAGAACGTCGGCGCCTACGGGCAGGAGGTCGCCCAGACCATCGTCGAGGTGCGCTCGATGGACGCGACGACCGGCGAGCTGCACCGACGCGCGCCCGAGCAGTGCGGCTTCCGCTATCGCCACTCGGTCTTCAAGGAGGCGGCGGCGCGCGACGAGATCGTCACCCACGTGACCTTCGCGCTGCGCGCGGGCGCGCCGACCCTCCGCTACCCCGAGCTGCAGCGCGCGGCGGCCGCGCAGAGCGCGACGCCGACGCTCGCCTCGGTGCGCGCGACCGTCATCGCCCTGCGCGCGGCCAAGTCGATGGTCATCGACCCTGCCGATCCGAACCGGCGCAGCGCGGGGTCCTTCTTCACCAACCCGATCGTCTCGGCGCGCCAGGCCGACGAGGTCGCGCGCCGCGCGGTGCTCGCGGGCGTCGTCGCCGACGCGTCGGAGATGCCCCGCTACCCCGAGGGCGACGAGGTCAAGCTGTCGGCCGGCTGGCTCATCGAGCGCTCGGGCATGGCGAAGGGCCTTCGCCGCGGCAGCGTCGGCATCTCCTCGAAGCACGCCTTGGCGCTGGTGCACCACGGCGGCGGCAGCGCGCACGAGCTGCTCGCGCTCGCGCGCGAGGTCATCGACACGGTGCTCGATCGCTTCGGGGTGCGGCTGCGCCCCGAGCCGGTGCTGCTCGGGTTCCACGAGGACGAGGCGCTCTGAAGGGCGTCTGCAGTCGCCGGGCAGGCGCGCCTCGCTGCGGTCGCCAACCGGGTCGAAGGTCGAAGGTCGTGAGCAGCCCAGAGAATCGGCGCTCTCTCGACCCTCGACGCTCCACTGGCTTTGCACCAAAACTCCGTCTGACGCGAGATGCGGTCTCGAGAGAGGGCCCTCACCCAGGCCCTCTCCCGAAGGGAGAGGGCCGAGAACTGCGGGCATTTCTCGCTCCCTCTACCTCTGGGAGAGGGTCGGGGTGAGGGCAAAGGTCCCAGCGAAGTACTCCGGTTTCAGGAGCCCGCGTCAGGTTCCCGCTAGACGTGTTCCACGGCGAGAGGGCACCTCGCGAGTTCTGGTGCAAAGCCACCTCCGACCCAGGAACCACGAGCAGCCGGGAGCGGAGCGGCGGACGGCGCGGGTCACCAGCGATGGTACGCGGGGTGGCCCTCCTTCACCGCGACGAAGGTGCCGCGGCACGTCGCGCAGATCTTCCCCTCGGCCTCGAGCGTCGCCTCGATCGTCGCGCGGTCGTCGCTCGACTCGACGACCTTCGCGCGCAGGCGGACCGTGGCGAGCGGCGTGGGGCGCTTCAGCTTGATGGCGTAGTCGGCGGTGACCGTGCAGGGCGGCGACTTCTCGCCGCGCTTCACCATCAGGTGCCAGGCGGCGGTCCAGTTGCTGTGGCAATCGAGCAGCGTGCCGATGATGCCGCCGTTGAGCACGCCGGGGAACGCGAGGTGGTGCGGCTCCGGGGTGAACTCGGCGACGACCTCGTCGCCTTCGACGAAGCTCTTGATGCGCAGCCCCTTGTCGTTGGAGGGGCCGCACCCGAAACACTGGTTGTGGGGCGCGTACTGGTCCTGGAGCGCGATGGCCATCGGGGGCCATCGTAGCTCGGTCAGTCAGTCATCAGTCGTCAGTCGTCAGTCATCAGTCGTCAGTGACCGTGAATCATTCGTCGAGCCGGGGTCGAAGGTCGAAAAGTCGAAGGTCGAACCAGGGGCCAGCCCCTGGAACCCCGAGAAAACTGGCTCTCGCTTCGACCCTCGACCTTCGACCTTCGACCCCGGAACCGAGACGGTCCGATTGCTTCACATTCTCTCAGTCGTCAGCCGGAGACGAGGCTGGAACACCGCTCCCGTCTCGACTGACGACTGACGACTGACGACTGACGACCCGGCCATCGCGAGCAGCGACTGGGCAGGCGGCCCGGAATCGCCACCGGTGAACTCGACGGACGAGCTCAACGCAACGAAGCCGCGAGCAGGCTGATGTACCCCGCCGACGTCGTCTGCGTGACGCGGATCTGGAGCTTGCCGGTCGCGGTCAGCGGGCGGAAGCGACACGTGTAGACCACCGGCTTGATGCCCGAGCCGCCCGTGACGCCGGAAGGCGGGATGGTGCTGGTCGCCGTGGTGGCGGAGCCGTCGGACATCTTCGCCTCGATCGAGCCGCTGCCGCCGTTCCACGAGACGTAGACCTTCAGCGTGCGCTCGGCGGTGGCGCTCCCTCCGGCGTCGAACTGGAAGGTCGCGTCCTTGCTCTGGTGGTAGATGCCGTCGTTGGTGTTGGTGACCGATGCGGTCGGCGTGCCGCCCGTCCAGGTGAACTGCGTCGGGTAGGAGCCCCACCAAAGCGCGCTCCCGATCGAGCCCTTCACCAGCGCGCTCGCACCGGACTTGCGGTTCCAGTTGCTGGCGAGCCCGCCGTGCCCCCAGTGCGCCCAGTCGATGGTGCCCTCGGTCGCGAGGTTCACGTTCACCGACGCCGGCGCGGTGGCCTCGCACGCGAGGAAGCCCGTGGTCGGCGCGTCGGCCGTGTCGGCTACGTACGTGTCGGCTACGTACGTGTCGGCTACGTACGTGTCGGCTACGTACGTGTCGGCTACGTACGTGTCGGCCGCGACGAAGGTGTCGGGCACGAACGTGTCGGCGACGAACGTGTCGGCGACCGAGGTGTCGGCGGGGTAGCTGTCGAGGGTGGCGGTGTCGACCGGCGAGCCGGTGTCGTCGACGACCCCGCTGTCGACGGTGGAGTCCTCGACGCTCGTCTCGATGGTGCTCGACGCGTCGAACCCGGTGTCGTCGCCGAGCAGGATGTCGTCGGACGTCCCCGACGACTCCAGCGAGCAGCCGCAGAGAGACGCGACCAGCGCAAAGGCGACGCGACGCACGCCTGGATCGTGACAGGTCCCCGCCCGTTGCGCCAGCGCCCGCGCCCACCCCGGTCTCGGCGCCGACGTGCTACGTCACGGAGCCGCGTGCCGCGCCTCGACCTCCCCATCGATCCGCTGCTGCCCGACGTCGTGGCGACGCTGCGCGCGCGCGGCGTCGTCGTCCTGCAGGCGCCGCCCGGGGCGGGCAAGACCACCCGCGTCCCCGCGGCGATCCTCGACGAGCTGCCCGAGGGCGAGATCGTCGTCCTCGAGCCGCGGCGCCTGGCCGCCCGACTCTCGGCCAAGCGGGTCGCCGAGGAGCGCGGCGAGCGGGTGGGCGAGACGGTCGGCTACGACGTCCGCTTCGATCGCGCCATCGGCCCGAAGACCCGGCTGTCCTTCGTCACCGAGGGCATCCTCGCGAGGCGCCTCCTCGACGACCGCACGCTCCGCGGGGTCCGCTGCGTGGTGCTCGACGAGTTCCACGAGCGCCACCTGCAGACCGATCTCGCCCTCGGCCTGCTCCGCCGCCTGCGCGCGGCCGAGCGACCCGATCTGCAGATCGTGGTGATGTCGGCGACCCTCGACGCGGGCCCGGTCGCGGCGTTCCTCGGTCATGGTGCGCCCGCCAAGGCGGGCAGTCATGGTGCGCCCGCCAAGGCGGGCAGTCATGGTGCGCCCGCCAAGGCGGGCAGTCATGGTGCGCCCGCCAAGGCGGGCAGTCGTGGTGCGCCCGCTGACGCGGGGGACGCGCCGATCCTGACCAGCGAGGGGCGGAGCTTCCCGGTCGAGGTCGAGCACCTGCCGCGGCTCGACGATCGCCCGCTGCCCTCCCAGGTCGCGAGCGCGGTGCGCGAGCTGGTCAAGCGCGGTCTCGACGGGGACGTGCTGGTCTTCCTCCCCGGCGCGGCCGAGATCCGCAAGTGCGGCGAGGCGTGCGCCGCCGTCGCGGGCGACGCCGATCTGATCGTGGCGCAGCTGCACGGCGACCTGCCGCCCGCCCAGCAAGACGCGGCGATCGCGAGGGCCGATCGCCGCAAGGTGATCCTGTCGACCAACGTGGCCGAGACGTCGGTCACCATCGAGGGCGTCGTTGCGGTGATCGACTCGGGGCTCGCGCGCATCGCCGGGCACGATCCCTGGACCGGACGAGCGACGCTCGACGTCGGAAAGATCTCGCGCGCCTCGGCGATCCAGCGCGCGGGGCGCGCGGGGCGCGTCCGCCCCGGCCGCGCGCTCCGCCTCTACACCAAGGGGGACTTCGACACGCGCCGGGAGCACGAGGCGCCGGAGGTCGCCCGGGTCGATCTCGCCGACGCGGTGCTGATGCTCCATGCGTCACGCATCGATCCGCGCACCTTCGACTGGCTCACCCCTCCGCCGCCCGGCGCGATCGACGGCGCCGAGGCGCTGTTGCAGCGGCTGCACGCGCTCGATCCGGACGGCGCGCTCTCCGACACGGGCCGTCGCATGACCCGTTTCCCCCTGCCCCCGCGGATCGCCCGTGTGCTGGTGGAGGCCGAGCGCCGCGGGGTCGCCGACGACGCGTGCCTGGCGACCGCGCTGCTCTCGGACGGCCGCGACATCTACACCCGCGGCGTTCCCGACGCCGGCGCCACCGACACGAGCAGCGATCTTTGGGTCCGCATGATCGATCTGCGCGACCAGCACGGCGGCGGGCGCATCGATCGCGGCGCCGCCGCGCGCATCGAGCGCGTCCGCGCGCAGCTCGCGCGGCTCGTCGATCGCCGCAAGGGCGCCGACGATCCCGACGTCGCGCTGCGGACGTCCATCCTCGCCGGCTTCCCCGATCGGGTGGCCCGGCGGCGCGCCGGGTCCGCCGGCCGCCTCGGGGCGAGCCGCGACCTGCTCCTGTGCACCGGCGGCAGCGCGTCGCTCGCCGAGTCGAGCGTCGTGCGAACCGCCGCCTTCCTCGTCGCGGTCGAAGCGCAGGATCGCCGCGGCCAGACGGTGGTGTGGATGGCCAGCGCCATCGAGCCCGAGTGGCTCATCGAGGTGTTCCCCGACGACGTCCGCGAGACCGTCGAGGTCTCCTGGAACGCGGCCGCCGAGCGGGTCGAGGCGACCGAGCGCATGGTCTACGACAAGCTCGTGCTCGACGAGCGACCGGCCGGCCGCGCCGCGCAGCCCGCGATCACACGGGCGCTCGTCGATCGGGCGCTCGCCGCCGGGATCGGCGCCTTCGTCCCCGGCGACGCGCTCGACGATCTCCGCGCGCGCATCGGGTTCCTGCGCGCAGCGGCGCCCGACCTCGCCGACGCGGCCGGGATCGCGCCGCTCGACGACGAGGCGCTCCGGGCGACGCTCATCGATCGCTGCGGCGGCAAGCGCTCGTTCGCCGAGCTGCGCGAGGCCGGCCTCTACGACGAAATCCGCGCGAGCATCGGGCACGGCGCGCTGAGCAAGCTCGACGAGCTCGCCCCGACGCACGTCGCGCTCGGCAACGGCCGCCGGGTGAAGGTCGAGTACGTGGCGGGGCAGGCGCCGGCCATCTCGTCGCGCCTGCAGGACTTCTTCGGGAGCGTCGACACGCCGCGCGTCGCGCGCGGGCGCGTGCCGCTCGTCCTCCACCTGCTCGCACCGAACGGACGCGACGTGCAGGTCACCACCGATCTCGCCGGATTCTGGGACCGGCACTATCCGAGGATCCGGAGCGAGCTGATGCGTCGCTACCCGAAGCACGCCTGGCCCGAGGACCCGCGCACCGCGTCTCCACCTGAGCTGCGACGCCGCTGATCGTCCCGCTTCGCGACGATCCGTCTTCTCGCTCGCGGCGGGTGCGGACGATATGCTCCAAGCGATGGCGGAGACCCGCAAGAGCCCGTCGCGACGACCGCAGTTGCCGGTGACCAAACCGGCGCGCGCCCGCGACGACGCCGGCGGCGCGCCGCCTCGACAGGACGACGTCGC
>JACPFM010000041.1:14279-135391 GCA_016182965.1 Deltaproteobacteria bacterium
CGCTCGCGCAGTCGTTCGCCGCGAGGAAGCAGCGACTCGCCGACGCCGATGCGGCGTTGAAGCGCGAGAAGCAGGAGCGCGCGAACGACGCCGACACCATCGCCGACATGCTCGTGCGCATCGCCGGCCTCGAGCGAAGCCTCCGCGAGGCCGCGGCGCGCGAGGGGAAGGCGCGAAGCCTCGCGCCGCCGAGTGTCGATCCCGAGGTGGCCCGCCGGGCGGCGGCGCTCGAGGCCCGCGCCGACGAGGCGGAGGCGAGGGCGCGCGACGCCGAAGCGCGCGCCGCGGCCGACCGCGCGCGCCTGCGTACGCGAGACGAGTCCTTCGCCGAGATCTCCGGCGACCGCGACGACCTGCGCACGAAGCTCGCCGAGGCCGAGATCCGCGCGCGCACCGAGGCCGATCGCGCCGCGCAGGCCGACGATCTCGCGCGGTCGGCGAAGTCGCGGGCGATCGAGCTCACCGAGCGTCTCCAGGAGCTCGAGGTCGAGGTCGCCAACGCACGGTCCACGGCGCGCGTCGCCGACGAGCGCGCGCGCGCGGCCGAGGCCCGCCTCGCCAGCAAGGAGGGGCGCGACCTCGACGGCGCCCGCGCCGCGGCGCGCCTGAACGAGGAGCTCGACGTCGCCACGCTGCAGCTCGAGCACGCGCGGACGGCGCGGGACGCCGCGCACGCCGCGCTCGTCGCCGAGCGCGCGCGCAACGAGAAGGAGCTCGAGGAGCAGCGCGAACGAAGCACGACGGCGCTGCGTGAGGCGCACGAGTCGCACGCCGCCGCCCTCGCCGCGGCGCTCGACGAGGAGCGCGTGCGCGCGCGTCGCGAGCTCGAGGCGGTCCGCGGGGAGCTGCAAGACGCCGAGGCGGCGCGCGCCGCGCTCGAGGACCGCGTCCGCAGCGTCGAGGCGAAGACGGAGGCGGAGCTCGCCGCGCTCCGCCACGAGCTGTCGCTGATGGCGCACGATCGCGACGCCGCCGACCGACAGGCGGGCCTCGGCGAGATGCAGCTCCGCGCCGCGAACGCGAAGCTCGAGCTCGTCGACAAGCAGCTCGAGTGGGCCGAGGAGTCGGTCGGGGTGGTGAGCGCGGCGCTCGGTGATCAGCGCGGCGCCCTGCGCGAGGCTGTCGAAGGACTGATCGATCGGCTGTCGGCGGCGCGCGGCGCGCTGTTCGTCGACGAAGTGCAGGAAGGCGGCGGAACCCCGGAGCCGCCGGCCGTCGAGACGCCGATCTCCGCGGCCGAGGCGCCCTCGTCGGCCGAGCCGTCCTCGTCGGCCGAGCCGTCGTCAGCGGCCGCGTCGACGCGCGCCGCGGGTCCGAAGTCGGCCGATCGGAAGAAGGCCGGGAAGAAGAAGAAGGCGAAGATCCGACGGCTGTGAGAGACGCCGCGTCGAGGCGGGAACCGGCCCCGACACGGCCTGGCGCGGCGCCGTGCTGCGAAATGGGCGGAAGTCGGGTCAGAGCCGATCGACCCAGCTCACCACGCAGTGCTTCTTCACCGTGTCGCACCGGGCGATCGCGTCGGCCGGGTAGCGGCTCATGCAGCGCGAGCAGGCCTCGTCGCCGACGCAGACCTTCGAGCGGTACGCCTCGATCGAGCCGCGATCGAGGGCGACCAGGTCGTCGCGCCGCTCGTCGCACGGCTCGCAGCAGCTGCTGTGGCGGAGCATGCAGTCGGCGTCCGTCGCGCACGCGGAGACCGGCTCGGTGCGCACGTCGATCGCCGTGCACTTGCCGGCGGGCGCGCCGCCGGTGCCGCCGCCGCCGAAGAGGCACCACGCCTGCAGGCTGTCGTCGAGCTTCATCGACGCGCAGCCCGGGCAGGCGACCGGCTCGGTGCCGCACGCGGCGGAGCGGTAGGCGCTCTCGCGATCGGCGCGCACGGCCGCCATGTCGGCGAGCGTCGGCTCGCCGCACGTGCCGCAGCAGGTCCGCGCCGTGATCACGCACTGGCCCGGGCCGGTGCACGAGGTCCAGTCGACGGGCAACCCCGAGTCGGAGACCGGCGCGTCGGACGTGCCGCCGTCGACGGGCTCCTCCTGCAGCGTCTTGCCGCCGCAGCCCAGGAACATCACGGAAAGGAAGAGCACGGTCGATCGCGACATGACGAGCCTCCCGGCAAGGATGCTCGGAGCATAGGCGATCAGGCGCGGATCTTCCTCACCGCCTCGCCGACGTCCTTGCCCTCGAACACGCCGCCGACCGACTTGAGGTGCTTCATGGCGACGCCGGTGGCCTGGCCGTCGTTCTTCGCCGCGCGGATGGCCTCGGTCTGCGACCCGAGCGCCTCGACGAGCTGCTCGACGGTCATCGTCTTGGGCAGGAGCGCGCTCAGCACCGCGATCTCGCGGCGCAGCACGTCGGCGCGCTCGCCGCTGCTCGCCAGCGCCAGCGTCTCCTCGTTCGACTTGACGAGCTTCTTGACGATGGCGGTGGCCTCCTCGTCGCTCAGCGAACGGGAGGAACGGGCCTCCGCCGTCTGGATCTCGCCGAAGGCGAGGCGCAGCACGTCGCGCGCGACGTCGTCTCTTACCTTCACCGCATGATGGATCGCAGCCTTCAGCGCGTCGACGAACATGGCCGCCTTCCTAGCACGCCCGGGCCGCAGCCGCGCGCCGAGCGGAAGCACGGAGGCGTGCTCGGCGCAATCCGTCGCGCGCGCGCGGTCGCTGCGGTATGAATGCGCCGATGGGGGATGACGACAAGGCTGCGCTGGCGGCCCGCGAAGCGCGTCTCGACGCCCGCGAGGCGCGTCTCGACGCCCGCGAAGCGCGTCTCGATGTCATGCTGCGGGTGCTGCCCGAGGCGGTGTTCGAGCTCGATCGGGACGGGCGCTTCCTCGACGTGCACGGCGGGTCCATCGAGCTGCTCGCGCCGCAGGAGCAGATCCTCGGTCACCGCTACGACGAGGTGCTGCGCGAGCACCCGCTGCTCGTCGACACGATGGCCGCGGTGCTGCGCGGCGCCTTCGCCGGCGACGACGAGCAGGCAGTGCGCGAATACGCGGTCGACTTCCCCGACGGCCAGCACTTCTTCGAGGCGCGCGGCACGGCCGTCTCGCCCGACCGCGCGCTGGTCGCCGTGCGCGACGTGACCGACGCGCGCAAGCTGCTCGCGCAGCTCGTCATCAGCGACCGCCACCGCTCGGCGTTCGCGCTCGGGGGCGCCCTCATCCACGAGATCGGCAACCCTCTCGCCTACCTGCTCACCTCGCTCGACGCGCTCGCCCGGAAGGTCTCGGCCGACGCCGACGCGCGCGAGATCCTCGAGATGGCGCAGGAGGGCGCGCGGCGCCTCGGCGACATCACCAGCGACTTCCGCCACCTCGCCCGCATCGATGACTCGCCGCGCACCGCCGACCTGTCGGCGACGGTACGGCGCGCGCTCCGCTTCACGATGCCGGCGCACGGCCGTACCGACCTGGACCTCGAGATCCCGGAGGGCCTGCACGTCGCCGTTCCCCAGGGCCGCCTCGGGCAGGTGCTGCTCAACGTCCTGTCGAACGCGGCCCACGCCATCGAACGGCGGCGCGCGGCGCGCATCGAGGTCCGCGCGCGCCTCGAAGGCGACCGCGTCGCGCTCGAGGTCCACGATCAGGGCGAGGGCATCGCCCCCGAGCACCTGCCGCGCGTGTTCGATCCGTTCTTCACGACCGACGCGGAGGGCACCGGCCTCGGCTTGTGGATCGTGCGTCGCATCGTCGAAGAGCACGGCGGCACCGTCACGTGCGAGAGCACCGTCGGCGGCGGCACGACGCTGCGGCTGACGCTGCCGACGGCGTGATCCCGCGGTCGCAGGCACCGCGGTCGTCGCCGCTGATGCGGACCGGGTCGAAGGCCGAAGGTCGAAGGTCGAATGCGGTGCCGCCCTGCTCGGGCTACGGCCTCGTGCGGGCCCCGCTCGTCGTCATCCCTGCGAAATCGCCGGCGACGGCATTGTTCGACCTTCGACCTTCGACCGGGTCTGCGCGGCCGGCCGGGCGTCGTGGCCAAGTCACCAGCGTCGAGATCGAGGAGCCGACGCGCTCAGCGACGATGCAGCTCCTCGACCATGCGATCGAGGAGAGCCAGTCGCGCGAGCACGATGATGGACCCCACGGTGAAGCGGAACGCAGCAACGGGCAGATCGACGAGTTGGCGGAGCATCGGGGCACCTTGCGATGCCCGTGTTACCCCTTCGTTTCAATCAGGCAACGACTGGATTTCCTTACGCCCAACGCGACCACGACAAAAAATCAGGGCCGCGCGCCCGCGCCGAGCGCGGCCGCGCATCCGCCGGGCTCACCCGCACGTCGCGGTGAAGAACACGAGGGCCGACTCGAGGTTGCCGGCGGCGACGCCCGACAACCCCTCACCGAGCTCGAAGCGCTCGCCGCGGATCGCGAGCACCCACGCCTCGGGCGGATCGCCGAGCACGGTGCGATGAGCGTCGAGCACGGCCGCCGGCGACATGGCGTGCGTGCTCACCGTGGTGTCGCGCGCGGGCTCGACGCGACGCCACACGAACGGCGCGTCGCCGCCGACGAGCGCGTCGACGAACACGACTCGCGCGCGCCCGATCAAGTCGAGCGCGTGCTCGACCTGCAGCTGGAAGTCGGTCAGCAGCTCGAGATGCCCTCCCTCGACGAAGGTGCGCAGCTCCTCGGCCGCGCGGTCGACGAAGGCCGGTCCGAGCGCGTCGTCGCCGCGCGATGGGTTCCCGACGCCGATCACCAGGGTCGGCGCCGTCACGACCCGCTCCGCGAGAGCTGCGCGACGGGCGCTCCGCCCGCGTCGAGGACCTCGACGAACAGAGCCATCTTCCCGAGGGCGTGCGTCGCGCACGAGAGGCACGGATCGAACGCGCGGATGGCCACCTCGATGTGGTTGAGGAGACCCTCGGTCGGTTCGCGGCCGTCGAGCTCCTGACGGGCGACCTCGCGGATGGCCTCGTGCATGGCCCCGTTGTTGTGGGTGGTGGACACGATCAGGTTGCACATCGTCACGAGGTCGTTGGCCGCGACGTCGTAGTGGTGGATGAGAGTCCCGCGCGGCGCCTCGAGGATGCCGACCCCGCTCGACGCACGCGGCCCGCTGGTGACCAGCCGGTCGCCGCTGAGGTCGTCGTCGGCGAGCAGCCGTTCGATGACCTCGGCGGCGTGGAGCAGCTCGATCAGCCGAGCCCGGTGGTAGGCGAGCGGCGCGTGTATGATGCCGCCGGCGACGAATCGTTGCCGCGCCGCCTCGGCCCGCGGCGTGTCGATGAAGTCGCAGTTCTGCAGCCTGGCGAGCGGACCGACCTTGTACGATCCCGCCTCGGGACCGAGCGCGGCGAGGAAGGGGAACTTCATGTAGCTCCAGGAGCGGACGTTCTCCTTGATGCGCTCCTGGTACTGCTCGGGCGCGACGCCGTCGAAGAGGATGTTGCCGTCCTGGTCGCGCGCGCGGAGCACGCCGTCGTAGAGATCGAGCGCCCCGCCCTGACCGACCAGCGAGAGGAACCCGGCGCGCGCCGCGCCGAAGCGATCCCACCGCGCGCGGTCGCGCTCGTACAGATCGGTCACGAGCTGCACGGCGCCCTCGGCCCACCCGAGCACGTCACCGAGCGGCCGACGGAGCTCGTCGCGCTCGGCGCGGCTGACCGACTTGTTCACGCCGCCGGGGACCGAGCCGGTGCCGTGCACGCGCTTGCCGGCGGTGACGCAGATGATCTCCTGCCCGAACTTGCGCAGGAGGATGCCCTGCCGCGCCAGATCCGGGTGGGCGGCGAGGACGCCGACGACGTTGCGACGCGCCGGGTCGCTGTCGAACCCGAAGAGCAGATCGGGGGAGGCCAGGTGGAAGAAGTGCAGCGCATGCGACTGCAGGATCTGCCCGTAGTGCATCAGGCGGCGCACCTTCTCGGCGGTGGGCGTGAGCGTGCGCGCGCCGACGACTCCATCGAGCGCCTTCGACGCGGCGAGGTGGTGGCTGACCGGACAGATGCCGCAGAGGCGCTGCACCATCACGGGCACCTCCCAGTACGGCCTTCCCTGGATGAACCGCTCGAACCCGCGGAACTCCACGATGTGCAGCCGCACCTGGTGCACCCGGCGCTGATCGTCGAGCAGGATGGTGACCTTGCCGTGCCCTTCCACGCGGGACACCGGCTCGATCACGATGCGTCGCAGCTGCGCGGGCGCGGAGGCCTTCTCGAGCGAGGACGACATGACGTTCCCTTCAGTGTCCCAGGGTGTCTCGGGATGTCTCAGTCATAGTGGATGAGGCCGTGGCCGAGCTGCGGCGTGCGCCCGGCGATGAGGTCGCGGAGGAACTGCCAGATCGCGTCGGCCGGCGGCGGACATCCGGGAAGGAAGTAGTCGATCTTCACCACGTCGTGCAGCGGGTGCACCTTGTCGAGCGGCAGCGGGAGCTCCGGATCGTTGGGGATGAACCCGCGCGAGACGCCGAGGCCGGTCAAGTACACCGTCTGCAAACAGTCACGCACGTCGATGTGATTCCGCTGCGCCGGCAACCCTCCGTTGATCGCGCAGGCGCCGACGGCCACCAGGAAGCGGCAGTGGCTGCGCAGCTCGCGGAGCACGCGCACGTTCTCGGCGTTGCACAGACCGCCCTCGATGAGCGCCAGATCGCAGGGACCGACCGCCTTGATGTCGGTCAGCGGCGACGCGTCGAGCTCGATCTCCTCCAAGAGGTCGACCAGGCGCTCGTCGATGTCGAGCAGGGACATGTGACAGCCGAAGCAACCGGCGAGCGACGCGGTCGCGACGCGGAGCTTCTTCCTCGGACGGGGCGGTGGATAGGAGGTGGCCATCTCAGCCCTCCTCTCCGTCGGCCGGCTCGTCCATGGCGCGGATCGGCTTCGGGTCGTAGCGGCGCTGCCCGATCGGCGCCGCGAAGCCGCGGCGCTTGCGGAGGATCACCCCGACCGGACACACCGACACCGCCGCGTCGGTCACCGCGAGGTTCGTGTCGGCGAGGCGCCCCGACTCCGCGTTGACGATCAGGTGCTTGCGGATGCCCCGCCCCGACAGCGCGAAGACGCTCTTGCCGTCGACCTCCGCGCTCGCGCGCACGCACAGCTCGCAGAGGATGCAGCGGTTGAAGTCGAGCAGCACCTCGGGGTGCGAGGCGTCGATCGGCCGGTCGGGGAACATCTGCGTGTAGTGCAGCCGGGTGACGCCGAGGTCGTAGGCGACCGCCTGCAGCATGCACTGCCCGCTCTGCTCGCACGACGGGCAGAAGTGGTTTCCCTCGACGAACAGGAACTGCACCAGGTTGCGGCGCAGGTCGCGGATCTCGGGCGACTCGGACTCCACCTCGTCACCGGCGCGCGCAGGCGTGGTGCAGGACGCGACGGTGCGGCCGTTGACCTTGACCGTGCACACCTTGCAGCTGCCGTGCGGCCGGAAAGCCGGGTGGTAGCAGAGGTGCGGGATGTACCGGCGTGCGGCCAGGGCCGCTTGCAGGATCGTCTGCCCGCCGGTGAACGGCACGTCGTACCCGTCGAGCGAGAACGCGTCGGTCATCACGACTCCTCCGGGAAGTGCGCGCCGGCGTCTTCGCGCGCGGTGACCTCGCGCGCGGGCGCGAGCGCCTCGTCGAGATCGAACGTCGGCAGCACCTCCCGCGAGGCGACGCGCCGGTCGAACGACGGTCGGAACTTCTCGAGCGCGTCGAGCACCGGGTTGCCCGCGGTGGCCCCGAGGCCGCAGTGGCTCGCGCTCTTCATCGCCCCGGCCACGCGCGAGAGGTCCTTCACGTCGCGGCGGGTGCCCTTCCCCGCGACCAACCGCGCGGTCATCTGCGCCATGAGCGTGGTGCCGACGCGGCACGGCGTGCAGAACCCGCAGCTCTCGTGCGCGAAGAAGTGCGCGAAGTCGTCGACGATCTCGAGGACGTCGCGCGAGGCGTCGAAGACCATGAACGCGCCCGCGCTCGGGACGTCCTCGAACGCGATGCGACGCCCCAGCTCGTGGCGCGAAAGGAGCACGCCCGACGGACCGCCGACCTGCACCGCGCCGACGTCGCCTGCGCCGGAGTCGTCGAGCACCTGCTGGACCGTGACGCCGAGCGGGTACTCGTAGACGCCGGGCCGCGCGACGTCGCCGGACACCGACAAGAGCTTCGTGCCGGAGCTCTGCGTCGTGCCGCGCTGTCGCCACCAATCGGCGCCGTGCCGCGCGATCAGCGCCGCGGCGGCGAGGGTCTCGACGTTGTTCACCACCGTCGGCTTCTGCAGATAGCCGTGGGTGACCGGGTACGGCGGGCGATTGCGTGGGATGCCGCGCTTGCCCTCGAGCGACTCGATCAGCGCGGACTCCTCGCCGCAGACGTAGGCGCCGGCGCCGACGTGGATCTCGATGTCGAAGGCGAAGCCGCGCACGCCGCGGATCTCGCCGCCGAGCAGGCCGGCGCGCCGCCGCGCCTCGAGCGCCGCCTCGAGGTGCGGGAGGAGGAAGGGGTACTCGGCGCGCAGGTAGAGGAACCCGCGCTGCGCGCCGACCGCGTGGGCGGCGACGGTCATGCCCTCGAACACGAGATCGGCGTGCTCGGCGAGCAGCTGGCGATCCTTGAACGTGCCCGGCTCACCCTCGTCGGCGTTGCAGACCACGAAGCGCTGCGGACCGGGCGCGTCGCGACAGGCCTGCCACTTGGTGGCGGTGGAGAACCCCGCGCCGCCGCGGCCCCGTAGGCCGGCTCGCTTCAGCTCGTCGATCGTGCGCGCCGCGCCACGATCGATGGCCGCGGAGAGCGCCTCGCCCGGCGCGAACGGCGTGCCGAGCAACAGATCGCGCCGCAGCACGTGCTCGTCGATCCGGAACATGTTCTCGGGCCACTCCTCGACGGGCGAACGACCGCGGATGAGCGCGCTGATCGCGCCGATGCGCGCCGGCGTGAGCCGCGGGATGGCCCGGCCGTTCACCAGCATCGCCGGCCCCTGATCGCACAGGCCGGTGCACGAGGTCACGTCGATGCTCACGAGCCCGTCGCGCGAGACCTCGCCCAGTCCGACCTGGAACGCGTCGAGCAGTCTCTGCCGCAGCTCGACGCTCCCCTGGAGGCGATCGACGATGTTGTCGCTGAACAACACGCGGAAGCGGCCGCGCGGCTCGGTGCCGAGGAACGAGTAGAACCCTGCGACCCCTTCGACGCGCGCACGAGGGAGCTGCAACGCACGCGCGATCGCGGTGATCGTCTCCGGACGCGCGAGGCCGTCGGCTGCGTGCACGTCACGCAGAATTTGCAGCAGTCGCGTCGGATCGTTTCCGTGCTTCGCGAGGATCGCGCCGAGATCGAGGGACATCGCGCCTCCGCGGGGGGATGGGCCCCGACGGATGGCAAGTCGCATGCCGGCTGATTCGGTGGTCGCACTCGTGGGACAGCGAGCCTGCGCTCGCTCGCTCGACCTGGGTCGAAGGTCGAAGGTCGAAGGTCAAACCGGCCCTGATTTCTCGGGCTTCCTTCGACCTTCGACGTTTGACCTTCGACCGGGCCTGCGTGGCTGACGCAGCGGTATTGCGGAGAATCACGAACGCTGACTTCAGAAGGCTAGCGTCGACTCGCTGCCCACCGCTCCGAAGAGCCACGGCTCGTCGGAGATCGCGGCGTTGACGATCTTCGCGGCGGGATCGATCTCGCGCAGCAAATCGACGAGCGCGACAGCGGCCGTCGTGGCCGCGAGCAACGAGCCCGCCGGCGAGAACGCGCCCTGCACCGTGCTCACGTGCGCCTGCCACACGACGCCGACGCCGTGCAGCGGTCCCCACTCGAGCTCCACCGGCCCGACCAGCCCGTCGGCGTGCGCGTCGAGCAGATCGCTCATCCAACGCGCCGCGCGCACGCCCGCGGCGCGCGCGAGCACGCCGGCACGGCCCGCGTGGAAGCGCGGATCTTCGAGGACCGAAAACCACTGCGTCGACACGCGCACGTCGCAGCGGGCGAGCATGCCGTGGATCGGCGGCAGCGCCTCGGAGCCGTGCCACCCACCCTCGGTCGCGACCTCGTTGAGCGCACGCCACAGCAGGCGCGGGTTTCCGGCGAGCATCGCGAGCAGGTAGCGATGCAGGCCGCGCATCGCCGGCCAGTGATGTTTGACGACGCGAAGCCACGGACCGAGGACCTTCTCGAGCTCCCGCGACGGCGCCGCCTGGTTCGGCTCCGCGGCCGGATGCGTGAGCTGGACCTTGCCGAGGGCGCCGCCCCGGAGGAGCGACAGCACCGCCTCGCGATCGACCACGTCGGCGGCGCCGGCGTACGCGAGACCGAGGCGCGTCTGTGGGGTGAGCGCCTTCCACGCCGCGAGCGGCATGCTGACGCCCGCGCCGGCGAGGGCGCGCTGCGCGGCGATGGGAGGCCGAGGAAGATCGTTCGAGAGCTCCTCGAACCCGAAGACCATACGCTGCATGATTTCGTCCGTGCCCTGCCCCGCCGTCTCCCCCCGGGGCGGAGGCTCTGCGGCGACAGGGTAGCGCAACGCGAGGCGACCCGACGGCGTTCCGATTCCAGCGAGGCGATTCTGGTTCACATGGGACGGCCAGCTCGGCTCTTCCGTGTGAACGTGGCCCGGATTGCCCGCATCGGAGGGCGCGTGGTGGTCAAGGGCATTCGCCGGTTCGTGCGCCTCGAGGCCGAGATCGTCGCCGCGCGCGACTTCATGCGGGTCGGCGGGCGCTTGCTCGACCTCTCCGAGCACGGCGCGCGCGCGCACCTCGACGAGCGGGTGGTCGTCGGCGAGACGCTCCTTCTGTCGTTCGTGCTGCCGGAGGTCGGGTTCATCGACGTCGAGGCGCGCGTCGCCGAGACGCTCCCCCATCGCCTCGTCGACCTCGAGCTCTCCTTCGCCGACGCGGCGACGCGCGAGACGGTGCGCTCGCGGCTGTCGAAGCTGCCACCCGTCCTCCCGCGGCGAACGGTGAACGCCGACGACACCGCCGAGGTGCTCGACGGCGAAGTGGCGGCCGTCGGCTGATCGCTCGCGCGGCTCCTGCCCCGATTTCGAGGTGTCGTGTCCTCCACGCAAACAGTGTGAGGACGACAATCATCGCATGCGGCGAGTAGACCGCAGCGTGAGCGAGCGATCGGTTTCTCTACGCGCTCTTCCGTCGAGGGCATTACGTTTGCTCCATGAGCGCCGAGATGCCTTCCGCTTCCAACCTCCGTTCGAAGTTCGCAGTGGTCGCCGCGCTCGCAGCGTTCGTCGTCGCCTCCGCACCGGCGACGAGCGAGGCGCGCTCCATCATCAAGGATCCGAACCCGCCCCAGTACAAGGTCGAGATCGAGCCGAAGCTGAACCTCTCGTACTTCGGCGTGTGGGACTACGGCGGCAACGCCATCGGTCCGGGCGTGCGCTTCTCGATCCCGGTGATGAGCCCCGGGTTCATCAAGAAGATCAACGACTCGGTCGCCATCACCTTCGGCACCGACTTCCTGCGCTACGAAGGCTACGACTATCGCTACTGCAACCGGAACGGCTGCTTCCAGTACGGGTCGCCGTACTTCTGGTCGGTGCACTTCCCGGTCGCGATGCAGTGGAACTTCTTCCTGACCGACAAGTGGAGCGTCTTCGGGGAGGTGGGCCTCACCGTGCGCCGCGCGTTCTACCGCGACGAGTACTACTACAACTGCGACGTCCGCGGCGTGAACTGCAACCGCGACAGGACCGACTTCTGGGGCACGTTCTTCGCCGGTGGTCGCTATCACTTCAACGAGAACCTGGCGCTGACGATGCGCCTCGGCCACCCGGTCGATTTCTCGATCGGGTTGTCGATCTTCCTGTGAGTCGTCAGTCGGCAGTCGGCAGTCGGCAGTCGGCAGTCGGCAGCTGGTCTAGAGTCTAGAGTCTAGAGTCTAGAGTCCTGCTGAAGAGGCGGACGCGCAGGCGCAGGCGCACGCGCAGGCGCACGCGCAGGCGCACGCGCAGGCGCACGCGCAGGCGCACGCGCAGGCGCACGCGCAGGCGGACGCGCAGGCGGACGCGCAGGCGCACGCGGACGCGCACGCGCAGGCGCTCGCGAGCGGCGCTCGACTCTAGACTCTAGACTCTAGACTCTAGACTCTAGACCCTAGACTCTAGACTCTAGACCCGTCCCGCGCGCGACCGGGCTCCACTGACGACTGACGACTGACGACTCGGTCCGACTGACGACTGCGTCAGCCCGTGGCGAAGGCGGCTTCGATGAGGCGCGCCTGCTCGAGCTTGTGCGCGGCGTTCGACCCCGTCGCGGGCGATGCGCTCTCTTCGCGCGACACGCAGCCGAACTTCTCGAAGCGGCGGCGCAGCCAGTCGCCCATGCGCGCGTTGATGAACCACCACCCGCCGGAGTTCCACGGCTCGTCCTGCACCCAGGTGACCTGGATGTTGCGCGGGTACTCGTCGAGGAGGTTCTGCAGCCCGTCGTCGAGCGGGTAGAGTTGCTCGACGCGGATGATGGCGGCGTCTTCCGCCTTGCGCGCGCGGCGGGCACCTTCGAGGTCGTAGTAGACCTTGCCGCTGCACAGGAGGACCTTCTTCACCTTCTCGGGCGCGACCGTCGGGTCGGGGATGACGCGCTGGAAGTCGCCCTCGCTCAGGTCCTTGATCGTGGAGACCGCCTGCGGCGCGCGGAGCAGGCCCTTGGGCGTCATGATGACGAGCGGCTTGCGCCAGGGCCGCAGCACCTGGCGGCGCAGCGCGTGGAAGACCTGCGCCGGCGTGGTCAGGTTGCAGATCTGCATGTTGTCTTCGGCGGCGAGCTGGAGGTAGCGCTCGAGACGCGCGCTCGAGTGCTCGGGCCCCTGCCCCTCGTAGCCGTGCGGCAACAAGAGGACGATGCCCGAGAGCCGCCGCCACTTGTCCTCGCCTGAGGAGATGAACTGATCGATGATCACCTGCGCGCCGTTGGCGAAGTCGCCGAACTGCGCCTCCCAGCAGACCAGCGCGTCGGGGAAGTCGAGCGAGTAGCCGTAGTCGAAGCCGAGCACGCCCTGCTCCGACAGCGGCGAGTCCCACACCTCGAACCTGCCCTGCTGCGTGCCGAGGTTCTGCAGCGGCGAGAAGCGCTCGCCGGTCTTGGCGTCGAAGAGCACCGCGTGGCGGTGGGTGAAGGTGCCGCGCCGCGCGTCCTGCCCGGAGAGGCGGATGGGCGTGCCCTCGGCGAGCAGCGACGCGAGCGCCATCGCCTCGCCGGTGCCCCAGTCGAAGGGGTCGCCGGACTCGAGCTTCGCGAGCCGATCGTGCCAGACCTTGGCCACCTTGGCGTTGGCCGAGAAGCCGCTCGGCAGCTGCACCATCTTGCGCGCGAGGTCGATCAGGCGCTGCTGCGGGACGCGCGTCGGCACCTCGGTGGTCGCCGCGTCGCGACCGCCCTTGTAGGGGATCCACACGCCGCCCATGGCGTTGGGCACCCACGACACCTCGCTCTTGCGCACGTAGTCGAGCGCCTCGGTGAAGCCCTTGTAGGTGGACTCCATCTGCGCATCGACCTCGGCCTGCGCGAGGGTGCGCGCGTCGATCATCGCCTTGGCGAAGATCTCGCGGATGGAGCGCTTCTTGTCGATCGCCGCGTACATCGTCGGCTGCGTGAAGCGCGGCTCGTCGCCCTCGTTGTGGCCGAACTTGCGGTAGCAGAGCAGGTCGATGACCACGTCGGCGCCGAACTTCTGCCGGTACTCGGCGGCCATCGCCGCGACGTGCGCGACCGCCTCGAGGTCCTCGCCGTTGACGTGGAACACCGGGACGCGCAGCAGGCGCGCGAGATCGGTCGCGTAGCGCGTGCTGCGCGAGTCGCGCGGCACGGTGGTGAAGCCGACCTGGTTGTTGACGATGATGTGCACCGTGCCGCCGGTGCAGTAGCCGTCGAGGCGCGCGAGGTTGAGCGTCTCGGCGACGACGCCCTGACCCATGAACGCCGCGTCGCCGTGGATCAGCAGCGGGACGACCTTGGTCCGCGTCTTGTCGTTCTTGCGATCCTGCTTGGCGCGGACGCGCCCCTCGACGACAGGGTTGACGAACTCGAGGTGCGAGGGGTTGAAGGCGAGCGTGAGGTGGACCGTCTTGCCCGACGAGGTGACCCGATCGGTCGACGCGCCGAGGTGGTACTTCACGTCGCCGGAGCCGAGGTGCTTCTCGGGCTCGGCGTCGACGAACGCCGCGAACAGCTCGCGGACGCTCTTGTCCATGATATTCACGAGGACGTTGAGGCGCCCGCGGTGCGCCATGCCGAGGACCATCTCCTCGGCTCCGAGCTCGCCCGCCTTGTCGATGAGGAGATCGAGCATCGGGATGAGCGACTCGCCGCCCTGCACCGAGAAGCGCTTGGCGCCGATGAAGTTCTTGTGGATGAAGGTCTCGAGCGCCTCGGCCTGCGTGAGCTTCGCCAGGATGCGCTGCGCCAGCTCGTGACCGATCTCGAGGCGGTTGCCCGTCGACTCCATGCGGTCCTGCAGCCAGCGGCGCTGCTCGGGCTCCTCGATGTCGCGGAACTCGACGCCGATCGAGCGGCAGTACGTCGCCAGGAGGCGCTCGACGATCTCGCGCAGCGTGGCGCTCGGCGCGCCGGGCATGTCGGCGACGCTGAACTCGGAGTCGAGATCGGCCTCCGACAGGCCGAACGTCTCGAGCGCGAAGTCGGAGTGCGCGGGGGGCGCCTCCTGCATGAGCAAGCCGAGCGGATCGATGGTCGCGAGCAGGTGGCCGCGGGCGCGATAGGTCGCGATGAGCTGGGTCACGCCGGCCTGCTTGATGGCCTTGCGGAGCTCCTCGGTGCCCTCGAAGCGGGCGCCGGCCGGGGCGGCGCCCGGCATGGCGGCGCCGCGATCGCCGCCGCGGATCAGCTCGTCGAGATACGAGCGCCAGCGCTCGTCGACCGAGCCACGGTCGTGCAGGTACATGCCGACCAGCTCACTCACCAATCCCGCGTTGACGCCGAAATCCTTCGTCATGTCTGCTTCCTGCCCACGTGCGGAGCGCGCGATCCTTCGTCCGACCTCTCGATCGTCTCCGAGCGATCTTCTGCGACCGACGCGCCCGTCCCCCTGCGGTAGCGCGGCCGTATGCGTAGGAGTGGGGGCCCACCCTAGCAGAATCAAGGCGTCCGAGGGGTCCGGCCGGGTCGGATGCGCACTGCGGCGCGAGCGTCACGCGGGCGGTCGAGGGCACTCCGGGCGGCGATCGATGCAGGACCTCGGCTCGCCTTCCGGCCTCATGCACGCGGCGAGGTGTCCGCACGAGATCGCGCCCGGGCAGCGCGCGCCGAGCGGGAGCGGCGCGACGCAGACGAAAGGCCTTGTGGAGCTCGAGCACCACGCGCCGGCGAGACACTGGCGCGTGTCGTCGCACTCCTCTCCGACGCCGACGAGCTTGGGCCATATCGCGCCGTAGGCCTCCGACCACGGCGCGCAGCGGCCCTCGTTGCAGAAGCCCTCGGCGCAGCCGCCGACCGGCCGGCAAGCGTCGCCGAGGCGCGCGGTCGGCGCGACGCACACGCCGCCGCTGCACGCAAGCCCCCGTGCACACGCGTCGGGGAATGGACAGGGTGCGCCCGCGGCCGCGCGCGCGACGCAGGTCTTCGTCGCAGGATCGCAGGCGAGGTTCGAGGAACGGAGCGTGGACGAGATCGGGTCGCACGCCGCCGAACGGTCCGCCGAACAAGGGTCGCCCGGCGCCGCGGCGCGCGCGCACGTCCCACAGGACGGCAGATCGAGGGGCGATGGCAGCTCGATGCCGTGGGCGCACAGGCCCCCCTCGCACTGCTCGTCGAACCAACACCCGGCGCCTTCGTCGAGCGCGCCGCGCGTGCGCGCGGGGCCGCAGAACAGCGTCGGGAGCGCGCCGCGAACGCCGCACGGCTCCTCAACGAGGGCGGCGGCGCACGCGAGCACCTTCGGGACGGGATCGACCACGCCGGGCAGCGCCGAGTCGCGCACGCACAGCCGGCGCGCGCCGGCGCGGCACGCCGCTTCGTCTGCATACCAGCGGCGCAGCGACAAGCCTGCGCACGCGGCGAAGTCGCGACACAGGGCGTCGGCGCGCGTGGTGCACGCGGCTTCGAGGGTGATGGCCGGGGCGTCGGCCGCGCCGTCGGAGCCGGCGTCTGCGTCCGGCGCGTCTTCGGAGACCTTCCCGCAACCGATGAGGAAGACGGCGAGGAGGGCCAGGCGCATGCGACCCCGCAGAGCAAACGACGCGCCACTCGGCCGCAGGAGAAATCGTCGGAAATCGTGCGTCATTCCGGCGATCGTCACGGCGCTGACGGACCCAACCGTCGCGCGGCCGCGCGCGTTCGACACGAACTGCACGGTGCGACGAGGCCTGTCGCAATCGGGCGAACATCGGCGCGTTCCGTCGCGGAACGGACCGTGCGTTCGACCTCCGGCGCACTCGCTGCCGTCCAAGCCATGTCCCGCGCATCGACACCGGTGAGGGCGGCGCCGACGCGGTCGTGGTCGCAGGCTCCGAGGCGTACGTCACCGGCAGCGCCCTCTCGCCACACGAGCCGTACCTCATGCGCGCGAAGCTGCCCTGATCGTCCCGACCTCGGCCGCGCCGCTCACTCGGCCGGCGCCGGCGCCGGGGCCGCGACGCGCGAACGCGCAGTCACCCGCGTCAGCGCCCAATACACCACGAACGAGATGCCGAACCCGACGAACCACGCGTAGTGGTAGAGCTGCAGCCAGAACGGCGACACCGTCGCCCACTTCACCGTGCCGAGGAAGCCGGGGAGGTTCGGCAGGATGCCCGCGGCCAGGGCGATGAACGCGACCGGGTTGAAGCCGCCGCGGTACCAATACGCGCCGTCGGAGTAGAGCGCCGGCAGATCGAGCCGGGTCTTGCGCACGACGAAGTAGTCGGCGATGAGCACGCCGCCGATGGCGCCGAGCAGGGCCGAGTAGCCGACGAGCCAGGTGAAGATGTAGCCGCTCGGATCGGCCACGAGCTTCCACGGCATGATCAGGATGCCGATGACGCCGGTGATGTAGCCGCCGCGGCGGAAGTCGATCTTCGTCGGGGCGAGGTTGGCGAAGTCGTTGGCCGGGCTCACCACGTTGGCGGCGATGTTGGTGGCGAGCGTCGCCACGCCGAGCGCGACGAGCGCGAACACCAGGAGCGCCGGGTTGGTGAAGCGCGTGACCAGCACGACCGGATCCCAGATCGACTCGTGGAAGATGACCACCGTGGCCGAGGTCACCGCGACGCCGATGAACGAGTAGAGGCCCATGGTCGCCGGCAGCCCGAGCGCCTGGCCGACCACCTGCGCCTTCTGCGTCTTCGCGTAGCGCGTGAAGTCGGGGATGTTGAGCGAGAGCGTGGCCCAGAAGCCGATCATCCCGGTGAGCGCGGGGAAGAAGAACTTCCAGAACTGCCCCGCCTTCGGCTGCCCGGGCGCGAACGCCGAGGGCTTGGCGAGCATCGGGCCGAAGCCGCCCGCGCGCGACCACGCCCAGAAGAGCAAGGCCAGACCGAGCAGGATGAGCAGCGGCGCCTTGATGTTGAGGAGGATGCGGATCGAGTCGATGCCCTTGTAGATGACGAACATGTTCAGCGCCCAGAACGCGAGGAAGCACGCGATCTGCGGCGCGTTGATGCCGAGCACCGGCACCGCGGCCATCTTCTCGAGCGACGGCCAGAACACCGCGAGCACCTTGAAGATCGCCCACCCGCCGATCCACGTCTGGATGCCGAACCACCCGCAGGCGACCAGCGCGCGCAAGATGGCCGGCACGTTCGCGCCCAACATGCCGAACGCCGGGCGGCAGTAGACCGGGAACGGGATGCCGTACTTGGTGCCGGCGTGCGCGTTCAGCACCATCGGCAGCAGCACGATGGTGTTGCCGAGGAAGATGGTGAGCACCGCCTGAGACCAGCTCATGCCCTCGCTGATCAGCGACGAGGCGAGCATGTACGTCGGCACGCACGCGGACATCGAGATCCACAGCGCGGCGATGTCCCACGTGCCCCAGCGGCGATCGGCGAGGCGCGTCGGCGCGAGGTCCTCGTTGCTGTACCGCGACTCGATGGAGCCTTCGACCTCGAAGATGCCGTCCTGCTCGCGCACCGCCACGGCGGCGTCGGTCCCCCTGTGCATCCGCCTATCTGTAGCAGGATCGCACCGGCCGACGCACCCCCGCGGCGCCTCTCCGGGACGCCGGCGCGATTCGCACCGGGCGGCCGCGGCGCTCCCACCCCGGCGTGCCCGCGAGCGGGGCGCCTCACCCCGCTGGGGCGAGACTCCCCGCCCCACGCCCGCGCGCGACGCGTCCGCGCGCGGAGAGCGCGCGGAGAGGCCCGTCGCGTCGCGGTGGTACGACCGATGCAGCCGCGACTCCCTCACGGGGGCAGGCATGCGATCGGCGATCGGCGCACATCAGGATCTCTCCAGCGCAGGCGTGCTGGCCATCATCGGCCTCGCCGCGTCGCTCGCCGTCGCCGGATGTCACGACGCGCAGGCGCAGGCCGCGCAGTCGGAGCCATCGAGCACGACCGCCTCGTCGGCGGCGGGCCCGGCGGTGTCCGTCGAGCCGCGCGCCAAGCTCCTGCCGACGTTCCCCTGTTCGAGCTGTCACCAGCACCTGAAGCCGAACCCCGAGAAGCGCGAGCTGAAGGAGTTCCACACCGTCCGAAACAAGGAGCTGCACCACGGCGACTCGGCGGCGTGGTGCTACCAGTGCCACTCGATGGCGAACATCGATCGCCTGGTCATCGCGCGCGGCGATCTGGTGACGTTCGACGAGGCGTTCCTCCTCTGCGGCTCGTGTCACGGCGACAAGCTGCGCGACTGGAAGCTCGCCATTCACGGCAAGACGATGGGGCACTGGCGCGGCGACAAGATCAAGCGCTCGTGCACCGGGTGCCACAACCCGCACGCGCCCAAGTTCCCGGCCATCGAGCCCGAGGCGGCGCCGTGGCCGCCGACCGGAATGAAAGCGCACTGACGCAGACGGAGCGACGCCATGACCGGACGCGACGATGACCAGCACGAGGGCGGATGCGGCGACGCACGTTCCCAGCGACGGGACGCCCTCGTGCAGCTGCGCCTGAGCAAGCACGACTCCCGTCGCGACTTCCTCAAGGGCATCGCCGTCGCGGGCGCCGCGATCGCCGGCGGCGCAGGGTGCGCCGACGAGCACTTCCAGAAGCACTACAAGGAGCTCACCGACGAAGACAAGCGCCATGTCTTCCAGCGCATCGAGCAGGAGACGCGCGCCAAGACCGGCGTGCGCGTGAAGATCTCCGATCCGCAGCCGCTCGACGGCGTGCAGTTCGCCTACGCGCTCGATCTCAGCCTGTGCAACGGCAACCGGCGCTGCGCCGAGGCGTGCGCGCGCGAGAACAACCTGCCGGACGAGCCGCGGTTCCGTTACATCCAGGTCCTCCAGATGGAGCGGGGCACCGTCGATCTCGAGCGCGGCGAGCACTACTACGAGCCGGAGAAGGTCCCGCAGCCCGGCAAGGTGTACCTGCCGGTGCAGTGTCACCATTGCGAGAAGCCGGCGTGCATCAAGGTGTGCCCGGTGGGCGCGACGTGGCGCGAGCCCGACGGCATCGTGGTCGTCGACTACGACTGGTGCATCGGCTGCCGCTACTGCATGGCCGCCTGTCCCTACTTCGGCCGCCGCTTCAACTTCGCCGAGCCGGCCATCCGCCCGAACCGCATCAACCCCGAGCAGGGTTACCTCTCCAATCGATTGCGCCGCGCCGGCGTCGTCGAGAAGTGCACCTTCTGCCTGCAGCGCACGCGCACCGGCCGCTACCCGGCGTGCCTCGAGGCGTGCCCCACCGGCGCCCGCAAGTTCGGCGACCTGAGCGATCCCGAGAGCGAGATCCGCGTGATGCTCGAGCGAAAGCGCGTCTTCGTGCTCAAGGAAGATTTGGGGACGATTCCGCGGTTCTATTACTTCTATACGTGAGTGGACATGGGTCTAGAGTCTAGAGTCTAGAGTCTAGAGTCTAGAGTCTCGGAGACGGGCGCTGAGCTTGCTCGCGCAGGTGGGTCGAAGGTCGAAGGTCGAAAGTCGAAGCAGACGGGTTCCGTTCGACCTTCGACGTTGGACCTTCGACGGGGCATGCGTGGCCGACGGGAGAAGTGTGCTTCAGCCCGCGGAGATCAGGAAGCTCCTCTCGTCCGGGCTCAGCGAGGGCGCTCTTGCGGGGCAAGAACCGGGCGAAACATCCGCCGGGTGGCACTAGCGTCCAGAGTCGCCCGTTGCTCGGGACTCTAGACTCTAGACTCTAGACTCTAGACCGATCACGGCGTCGACGCGTGCAGCTTCCCCGCCGGCGGGCGCTCCATCGCGTCCGACCCGCGGACCAGCGCGTCGATGCGGATCGGGCAGTAGATCGCCTCGAACCGACCGGCGATGCAGCTCTTGCTGCCGTCGCCGAAGCACGCCGAGAGCTCGCCCGAGAGCTTCATGTCGGGCGCCGGCGCCGACATCGCGATCAACGCCGAAGCGTCGCCGTTGCCGATCCACTTCTTCTGATCGAACACCTGATAGTGCGCCTCCCACGGCCCCGGCTTGCCTGACTCGATGCGCACGGTCTCGGCGCGGACCGCGTCGACCCCGTTGACGCGCAGCCAGACGCTGGTCGCGTGCTTCATCGCGACGTCGCCGCACGGCTTGTCGGGCTTCTCGGCGAGCAGCTCGATCTCGACCTTCTCGTACCCGGGACGGCGATCGATCGAGTAGCGCGCGGCCGCGACCGTGAACGGCTTGCCCGCGATGCGGCCAGAGGCCGGCGACAGGGGAATGGAGGCGGTGCTCGTCGGCGCCGCCGCGGGCTCGTAGCCCACCGGCGGCGGCTCGCGCCGGCACGACGAGGCGATCACCAGCGACAACGCCAGCATCCTGGTGACCATCACTCCTCCTCCGCGGCGACGGCGTCCGGCGCCTCCTCGTGCTCCTCGTGCTCGTCTATCTCGTGCGGCTCGTCGTGCCGATCACCGACCACGAAGTGCTTCGCCTCGACGAAGATGGGGACGCTGAACTTGGCGAGCAGCGTGTAGATCAGCGCGCCGCTCGCCCAGATGCCGGCGGAGACCGCGAGCTCGATCTGCGAGGGGACGTACTCGTAGATCTCGCCCAGCGTGTCCGGCGTGAAGCCCGGCACCACCAGCCCGAGCCCCTTCTCGATGTACACGCCGGCGAGGATCGCCGCGCACCCCACGTTGAGCGTGCGCAGGTTCGTGCGCGTGCGCGGCAGCAGGAAGAGGACGAACGCGGTGAGGTTCAGCCCGAGCGCGGTCCACATGAACGGCACCAGCGCCCGGTGCCCGTGCAGGCCGAGGTACAGGTACTCCATCGGCGCCATGTGCGCGCTACGCCCGTAGAACTCCTTGAACGCCTCGGCGCCGAGGAGGAACAGGTTGAACGCGAGCGCGTACGCGACCAGCTCCGCGATCTTGAAGAGCGCCCGGTTGTCGATGACGATCCGGAACTCCTTCCGCACCAGCTGCAGCACCAGGATCATCAGCGCAGGGCCGGAGCAGAAGGCCGACGCGAGGAACCGCGGCGCGAGGATCGACGCGTTCCAGAAGGGGCGCGCGACCAGGCCGTTGTAGAGGAACGCGGTCACCGTGTGGATGCCGACGGCCCACGGGATGCTGAGCAGGATGAGGGGGAGGACCTTCTTGTAGCTGCGACCGTGCGCGACGCTGTAGAGCACGTAGAGGAAGACGGTGCCGTTGATCACCAGGTACCCGTTCAACACCAGGATGTCCCAGGTGAGGAGCGAGATGGGGAAGTTGGGCCGCCCGATCACCGGCGCGAGGTGCCACAGCCGCGCGGGCCCTCCCACGTCGACGGTGACGAACAGGATGCACATGATGATGGCGGTGACCGCCATCATCTCGCCGAGGATCGCGATCTCCTTGATCGGCTTGAAGTTGTAGACGTAGGCCGGGATGACCAGGAGCACCGCCGCCGCCGCGACGCCGACCAGGAACGTGAAGTTGGAGATGTAGAACCCCCACGCCACCTGGTTGCGCATGTTGGTGACGGCGAGCCCCTCGCGCAGCTGGATCGAGTAGGCCCAGGCGCCGAGCGCGATGATCGCGCACAGCACGCCGAGCCATACCCGGTAGCCGCGTCCTCCGTGCACGACCCGCCGGAGCGCGTCGAGGAAACGTCTCGCTTCGCTGGCCACGTCGGTCTCCTTCCCGGGGCTCCTTCCCGGAGATTGCCCTCACGGATACGCGTGCAGCGACTTCACCGATCGTGTCGAGCTCTCGAGATCGCGGACGAACGCCCGGATGCTGTCGTTCAGGTCCTCCGACAGGCTCGGGAGCGCCGAGGCGGCGTATTCGCACATCGCGCGCACGTCCGGATCGAGCTCCACGTGCTCGACCTCCGCTCCGCGCAGGAGGCCCAGCGCGCAGATGATCGTGTCGTCGACGCGCCCGAGCGGGGTGTCGTCGCCGATGAGGTCGAGCGGGTTGTACACGTAGGTGAGCAGCCCACCGAGCAGCCGTCGCAGCGGGTGGTTGTCCGCCTGCTCGACGATCATGCGCTCGATCGCCGCCACCAGATCGGGCAGGAGCATCTGCACGAGCCAGAGCTGCACGCGCGCCGCGGGCTTGATCGTCTTGGTGATCGCGTCGGTGGCCGCGATGCCGCGCATCGCGGGGCACTCGACGTACTCCTTGGCGAGCACGCCGCGGAGCATCTCCGACATCGCGGGCATCAGCCGGTCCTCGACAGGACGACCCCGCTCTGGTTGCCCGACAGGACCCGTCCGCTCTGATCACCGATGATCACGCGCGGCTTCGGCGAAGGCAGCGAGTCGACGGCCGCAGAGCCGCCGAGCGCGATGCTGACCATGTTCTTCGCCCGTGCCCAGCGAGGCAGCTTGCCCTCCTCGCGCTTCTCGTTCTCCGTTCGCACCAAGAGGCTCAGCGCCGACGCCGGAACCACAGTCGCCGCCAGTCCGATCAGCAGGTAGGCCCAAGTGTCCATCTCGTCCCCCTTTCGTTCGGAGGGCGCTGGTGCAGCGGACGTGCCACGCGGCTGCTTGCGCGATCGGCCGGAGCAACCGTGGGGGCGACCCGCGGACGCGCGTGCTCTCCCCGGGGAATTCGACCCCACGGGGCGGGTCTCCCCGGCGCGAAACGACGCGCAGAGCCAAAACTCCCCGGGTCGCCGCGCCCCGCTCGGCCCGTGAACATGATGGAACGCAGGTTGCTGAGGTTGCCCAAGTTGTACGCTTCAACTGCACGGGGGGGCCCGCTGGATGGGGAATGTCATTTCGAAACGGCGAGAGTCGGTCCCGGGCGGCGCCGACGACGCCGAGGACGAGCTTCAGCCTGACAGCAGACGGCGCGCCGGCGGCGCGGTCGAGAACCCGCCGGCGCGAGAACGAAGACGCGACACTCCCCTGCGCGCCGGCCTCGAGTCGTTGTCGTGCGAGATCATCCGTTGGTCCGACCTGGATCTCCCCCGTGGGGAGCTCCTCTCCGCGGTCACCTCCGCCATCGCGCAGCACAGCGGCATCGCGCGCGCCGAGGTCTGCATCCGTGAGAGCGGCGGCTGCGCCTACGCCCAGACCGACGAGCGTGACAGCCGTCGCATCCAGATCGGCGGCGCCCCGGGGATCTGCGGCCGCTGCCGCATCGTGAGCTCGATCGGCCGACGACGGCGGCTCAATCGGCTGTGCCAGGCGATGCTCGACGGCCGCGTGCACGACGAGACCTCGCTGCCGGTGCCGGGCGCGAGCCTGTCGCTGTCCGGTGCGACACCGCTCGTCGTACTGCGTGGCAAGGATCAGCGCCCGTTCGACGTGGAGATCGACCTCGGCCCCGCGAGCGGGTCGGCGCTCCTCATCCCGATGTCGCCCGAGCCCGACGTCACCGGCCTGTTGCTCGTGCGCTCGCCCGACGACGAGCCGCTCACCGACACCGCGGCCCGGTTCTACGAGAGCGTCGCGCAGCTGGTCGGCGTGGCCATCGCGCACAGCGGCTCGCGGCGCGTCCTCCGCACGCGGCTCAGCGAGCTGACCAACCTCTACGAGATCGCCGAGGTCCTCGCCTGGCCGCGCGCGCGCGCCAAGGACACCGCGCGCCTGGTCCCCGAGCTGGTGGTGCGCGGCTGCCCGTGGCCGGGCGCGGTGGCGGCGCGGCTCGTCATCGACGGGCAGCAGGACGAGTGGTGGCCCGAGCCGCGCCCCGACGACGTGGAGCTGAGCTTCCCGATCGTCGTGCGCGGCCGTCGGCGCGGCGCCCTCGAGGTCGCCTGCGATCACCAGGTGCACGGCGACGGGTCGCGCGAGGACGCCGAGCACTTCGTCGGCGCGGTGTCGCGTGCGCTCGGCACGCTGCTCCACCGCTGGGAGCTGCACGACGAGCGCGACGAGCTGCGCGCGCAGGTCCATCACGCCGAGCGGCTGGCGACGCTCGGCACCCTCGCCTCCGGGCTCGCCCACGACCTCAACGAGCCGCTCGGGGCCATCTTCGGCTACGCGGAGCTGCTGCAGAAGCAGCCCGAGCTCACCGACGGGTCCCGCGACGACGTCGCCAAGATCGTCACCGCGTCGCGGCTCCTGCGCAGCGTCGTGCGCCGGCTGCTCACGGTCGCGCGCACCTCGGCGCCGTGCTGGCGCACCTTCCACCTCGGCGACGTGCTCGACGACGCCTCGTGCGTCATCGAGCTGAGCTGCCTGCGCGCCGGCGTGCAGCTGACGCGCAACCTCGCGCCCGATCTGCCCGACATGGTGGGCGATCCCGAGCAGCTCTGTCAGGTGGTGGTGAACCTCGCGGTCAACGCCGTCCACGCGATGACCCGGGGCGGAGAGCTCACGCTCGCGACCGAGCGCCGGGCCGACCAGCTCGCCATCATCGTCTCCGACACCGGCACCGGCATGAGCGAGCGGGTGATGGCGCGCATCTTCGAGCCGTTCTTCACCACCAAGGATCGCGACCACGGCCTCGGCCTCGGGCTCGCGGTGGTGCACGGCATCGTCACGGCGCACGGCGGCACCGTCTCGGTCGAGAGCGAGGTCGGGCGCGGCACGCGCGTCACCGTCCTCTTGCCACGCACGCCGCCGGCGAACGTGGAGGCGCCGCTCGGCAATGACTGAACCCTGCGCGCAGGTCCTGGTGGTCGACGATTCGCCCGACGCGCTCGAGATCGCGCGGCGCCACCTGACGGCCGCCGGCTACACGGTGCTGACCGCCTCCGGCGCGCCCGAGGCGCGGCTCACGCTCGAGCGGGTGCCGGTCGACCTCGTGATCACCGACATGCGCATGCCCGAGGTCGGCGGCCTCGAGCTCGTGCGACACGTCCGCGAGAACTGCCGCGCGACCGAGGTGATCGTGGTCACCGCGTACGCCACCGTCGCCGACGCGGTCGAGGCGGTGAAGACGGGCGCCGAGGAGTACCTGAGCAAGCCCTACGGCGAGCGCGAGCTGCTCGACGCCGTCGAGCGCGCGCTCGAGCGGCTGCGTCGTCGCGTCGCCGCGCGCGCCGAGCCGGAGCCGACCGCGCAGCCGCCCGAGATGATCGGCGCGTCGCGCCATCGCCAGCAGGTGCTGCGCGCGATCACCAAGGCGGCGAAGAGCGCGGCCACCGTGCTGATCACCGGCGAGAGCGGCGTCGGCAAGGAGCTCGTCGCGCGCGCGATCCACCGGCAGAGCGCGCGCGCCTCCGGCCCGTGGGTCCCCGTCAACTGCGGCGCCATCCCGCAGGAGCTCTTCGAGAACGAGCTGTTCGGCCACGCCAAGGGCGCGTTCACCGGCGCGGGCGAGGCGCACCCCGGCTTCTTCCAGGCGGCCGACGGCGGCACGCTGTTCCTCGACGAGATCAGCGAGCTGCCGCTGAAGCTTCAGGTGAAGCTCCTGCGCGTGCTGCAGGACCGCGAGGTCACCATGATCGGGGCCACGCGCTCGCGAAAGGTCGACGTGCGCATCGTCGCCGCCACCGGCAAGGAGCTGCGCGCGATGGTCGACGAGGGGACCTTCCGGCAGGACCTCTACTTCCGCCTCAGCGTGCTGAACATCGCCGTGCCGCCGCTGCGCGAACGCCCCGAGGACGTCGCCCTGCTCGCGCGCCACTTCGCGCTCAGGTTCGCGAGCGAGAGCGGCCACCCTGTGCCGGTGCTCTCCGACAAGCTGATCGAGGCCTTCGAGCGCTACGACTGGCCCGGCAACATCCGCGAGCTCGAGAACCTCGTGCAGCGGCTGGTGGTGATGGCCGACGGCGCCCCGATCGAGATCACCGATCTCCCCGAGCACCTCCGCTTCTCGGTCGCCCGCCCGTCGCCCAAGTCCTGTCAGCTGCACCAGGCCGAGCGTGAGCACATCCAGCGCGTGCTCGACAGCGTGGGCGGCAACAAGACCCAGGCGGCGAAGATCCTCGGGATCGACCGCAAGACGTTGCGCGAGAAGCTGCGGGGGTGAGGGCGCGAACCGTGGGTCGGCGACGGAGCCGGTGCCGGACGACGCGCCCCGTCACGCCTCGGTGCTCAGCGGCCGGTCGGCGAGGGACTTGAGCGGCGCGGGCGAGGAGCCGGTGAGCGCCGGATCGCTGCCGAAGAAGCGCGGGGCGTCGGCGAGCAGCGTGGGCATGGCCGACGGCAGGCCGGTCGCGATCAAGGTCCGCGCGGTGCGGATGTACTCGTCGCGCACCATGTGGAGGAAGCGCGCAGTGCTCCGCTCGGCCTCGGGGATCTCGCGGAAGTCGAAGTACTCGCCGACGTCCTGCGGGGGCTTCAGGATGAGGAACGGCTCCGTGCGCTCGTCGGTCTCGATGCGCCCGCGGACGATGGTCCGCCAGAGCATCGGCGACAGGTCCTCGTGCGAGAGGTCCCACAGCCGCTCGTAGGGTCGGTGCGTGAACGCGTCGACGCGCCCGTCGGGCGCGACCGCGATCGCGAACAGGCTGCCCGGGTGCTCCGCCTCGGACTTGCGGTGATCCTCGAGCAGGATCTGCCCGTACGGTCGCACACCTCCTTCCATCGAGGATCGCTGCGGCTCCTCGGTCGCACCGACCTGCGGCTGCGGGCTGGCCGGGTGCGCCGACCTTCGCCGCTCGGCCTCGATCCGCGCGAGGCGCGGGAGCAGATCGTCCTCGCCCGGCAGCACCCGGCGCGGCGGCGGCGCGACGCCGAGCTGACGGGGGAACCGGATCGTGATGGTGGTCCCCTCGCCGAAGCGGCTGTCGATCGTGAGCTGCCCCCCGAAGTCGGCGACGGTCTGACGGACGAACACGAACCCGAGCGAGTGCAGCTCGCCGTCGAGCGTGCCGGCGTCGCGCATGAGGTGGGCGACCTTCTCGGGGGTCATCCCCTCGCCGTCGTCCTGCACACGCAGCACGGCGTCGTTGCCCTCGATGACCTCGCTGATCTTCAGGATGCCGACGCGCTTGTCGCTCATCGCGTCGACGGCGTTCATCACCAGGTTGAAGTACATGCGGTGGAAGCGCGGCACGCTCCCCATCACGACGGCCGGATCGAGGGGACCGACCTGCAGCTCGACCTTCGCGCGGCCGGTCTCGGCGACGTAGCCCTGGATCACGTTGCGCGTGAACGCCTCGATCTCGGCCGCGACGTCGAACTGCTGGCGCAGATCCGCGTTGCCCTCCTGCTCCTCGATGAACGCGGCGATGCGCGCCCGCACTCCGCGGATCCAGGCGATGCAGTTGCGGTAGTGGTTGCGGCCCTGCACCGAGCGCGACGTGGGCGGGAGGAACACCAGCACGCGATCGGAGCGGCCCCACAGAGGGTTGAGGACCAGATCGCAGATGCTGTGGATGGTGTCGACGTACTTGCGGCCGGCGCGGAGGATCGTCTCGTCGGGCGAGAAGTTGCGGACCGCGTTCGAGTACTCGCGGAACGCCTTGCGGCCGGAGAGCGCGAGCTCCCGCAGCGACGCCAGGTCCTCGCCGTGGAGCACCTGCGCCTGCTCGATGCCGTGCAGCTCGAGGTCGGTGTTGAGCGTGACGTGAAAGTGGATGACCTCGTTGATGAACGGCTCGACACGGAGATCGTGGATGAGGAACTTGATCTCCGCGATCTCGCGTTTGCCGCCGTTCCGGTAATCGCTCATGGCTGCAGCCGGCGATTATGGCTGCCGATGGTCGCGCGCGTCGAGGCCGCGCCGCCGCGCGGCAGCCTGGGGGAGTCGCGCGCGCGAATCGGGGAATCGGGCTATGCTGCCCGCGAACAGGCGCGCAAAAAACCGCCGACGCAGCGTGTCACCGTCGGCCTCGCTCGGGATGTCTCCGCGCACCGTCGAGGCCGCACGCACGCAGAAATTGCGGCAGACATAACGCATCTCACGAGCTGGAAAATCGTGCCAGCATGCGCCCTTCGTTCGAGTAGAGCACGGTCGAAGGAGGCACTGCATGTCCAGGCTCAAGGAGAAACTCCAGCAGAAGATCGTCGCGGAGCGTCCGCGCACCCAGAAGCTCACGCGTGAGTTCGCCGACGTCGTCGTCGATCACGTGAACATCGGGCAGATCATCGGCGGCGCGCGCGACATCAAGGCGCTCGTCACGGACATCTCCTATCTGGATCCGCAAGAGGGCATCCGCTTCCGTGGCAAGAACATCCCGGAGACGTTCGCGGCGCTGCCGAAGGACGCGGGCGCGGAGTACCCGACCGTCGAGTCGTTCTGGTACTTCATGCTCACCGGCGACATCCCGACGGCCGACGAGGCCAAAGAGGTCCAGGCCGACTTCGCCGAGCGCGCGAAGGTCCCGAGCTACGTCTTCGACGTGCTCCGCGCGATGCCGAAGGACAGCCACCCGATGGCGATGCTCTCGGCGGCCGTCATCTCCATGCAGAAGGAGAGCAAGTTCACCGCGGCCTACCACCACGGGATGAAGAAGAACGACTACTGGGATCCGATGTACGAGGACGCCTGCGATCTGCTCGCGCGGCTCCCCGAAGTCGCCGCGTTCATCTATCGCCACAAGTACAAGAACGGCGAGATCATCCCGTCCAACCGCACGCTCGACCTCGGCGCGAACTTCGCCCACATGATGGGCATCGCCAAGCCGTACGACGACGTGGCGCGCATGTACTTCATCCTCCACAGCGATCACGAGAGCGGCAACGTCAGCGCGCATACCACGCACCTCGTCGCCTCCGCGCTGTCCGACGCGTACTACGCGTTCAGCGCCGGTCTGAACGGCCTCGCGGGCCCGCTGCACGGCCTCGCGAACCAGGAAGTGCTCGCCTGGATCAAGGACTTCCAGAAGAAGCTCGACGGCGCCGAGCCCACGGCCGAGAACGTCAAGAAGGCGCTCTGGGACACGCTCAACGCCGGCCAGGTCATCCCGGGCTACGGCCACGCCGTGCTGCGCAAGACCGACCCACGCTACACGTCGCAGATGGAGTTCTGCCTCAAGCACCTCCCGAACGACCCGCTCTTCAAGCTGGTCAACATGATCTACCAGGTGGCGCCGGGCGTCCTCACCGAGCACGGCAAGACCAAGAACCCCTGGCCGAACGTCGACGCGCAGAGCGGCGTCATCCAGTGGTACTACGGCCTCCGCGAGGAGGACTTCTACACGGTGCTCTTCGGCGTCGGCCGCGCCATCGGCGTCCTCGCCAACATCGTGTGGGATCGCGCGCTCGGCTACCCGCTCGAGCGTCCGAAGTCGGTCACGACCGCGATGCTCGAGGAGTGGGCCGCGGCCGGCGGCCGCAAGTAGTCACCCGCGAGCGTGAATCGAGCGGCCCGGTGAGCGATCACCGGGCCGTTCCGCTTTGTGAGCGCTTGGCTCAGACGCGACTTTCGCCGTTTTCGGTCGATGGCCTCTGGCCAGCATCGGCTTCGTCCCCGCCCGCCACGGCCTGGCGCGGCGCCGTGGCTGCGAAATGGGAGTCACAGATCGATGGTCGAACCCGGCGGCGCGAACGTGACGCCGCCGGCGGCGTTGGTGCGGACCATCCAGCTCGCGGGGGTGCTGGTCAGCGTCGCGCCGACGAGAACGAGGCCGTCCTTGCACGCGGCGACGCCCCGCCCTTGGCCGCCCGGGGGCCCGGCGGGCGCGTAGCCCTTCGACCACGTGATCGCGCCGGCGGCGGTGCCGCGGAGCACGTGCCAGTACCAGACGATCGCGTCGGCCGGCGCCGTCTTCGGCGGCTTGAGGTTCGGGTCCGCGAGATAGCCGTTCAGCGCGAAGCCGCCGTCGGGCGTCGCGATCAACGACTGCACGGACACCTCGGCCGGCTTCGGCCAGCCGTGCTCCTTCTGCCACAGGAGCTCGCCCTTCGCATCGAAACGCGCGACGACGACGCGGCCCGGGCGGGTGCCGTCGGGGCTCCATGGAAACTCGAGCGCGGGCCGCACACCGGCGGCGTACAGGCTTCCGTCCTCGGCGACCGCGATCTTCATCGGGCTCCATTCGAGCGGCAGGGCCCGCCGCCACGCCACCGTGCCGTCGGGCGCCTCGACGACGCACGTGTCGCCCGAGGCGTTCCACCCGCACATCGCGACGAAGCCGCTCCGTGAAGACGCGGGCGCTCCCCAGCCCGCGAGCGACGTGTCGACGAGCTCGCGCAGCACGTTGCCGTCGTGATCGAGCCAGACGCTCCACGCGCCGCGCGACAGCGGGCTCGGCTCGTAGGAGCCGCCGGCGACGACGACGCCCTTCGGCGTGGCGACCGCGCCGTTGGCGACGGCGTCCTTCTTGCCGGCCCCGAGCGTCTTCGACCACAGGCTCTCGCCCTCGACATTGGTCGCCACGACGCGGACACCCATGTTGCCGCTCCCCTCGCTGCGGAGGAGCACGAACCCGCCGGTGTTCGCTTCGACGAGCGACATAAGCGCCCCGACCTCGCCGTCGTAGACGCGCTTCCAGGTCGACACGCCGCCGTGGCCGACGCGCGCGAGCCACAGCGGCCCGATGCCGCCAGGTTTGGGTACGTTCCCGCCGGTAACGACGTCGCCCGCGGCGGTCGAGACGACCGCGCTCGTCCACTCATTGATCCGACTCGCGAACGGCCCACCGCAGCATGCGCAGATGGGCGGAGGCGCATCGGCGACGTCGGCGACGTCGGCGACGGCGGCGTCGACCGGGCCCGTCTCGATGGCGGCGGCGTCGAACGCGGCATCGTCGAGCGTCGCCGCATCCGGCGGCACGCCCCGCTCGTCGCCCACGCCGAGCCTGCCGCCGCAGGCGAGCCCGAGGACGAGCGGCGAGGCGAGTAGGAAGACACGCGCAGAGCGGGACATCGCGCGTCCCATTACAGCACGGCGGCGACGACCGCTCACCTCGACGGAGACGTCGGGCTCCTGAATCGGCGGGCCCGGGGCGTGCGACACGAGGCGTCGCTCGTGCCGACATGTCGCAGGATGGCTGCGCGTGCGGAAGGCTGCGCGTCCGGTTACGCAGTAGACTTCCAGTTACGAGCCATGCGCACCTCGCTCCCGCTCTTCGTCCTGCTCGCAGCGGGTTGTGGTTGTCAGGTCGTCGCCGCGTCGTCCGACGGCGGGCCGACCTCCGCGCCGACGTCATTCCCGCCCGACTCGCTCTTTCCGCCGCGACCCGGCACCTCGAGCTCGGGCACGACCCAGTGGTTCGCGATCACGAAGTTCCAACTGGGCGTCACGAATCGCACCACGGGGACCGCGGACGCGAGCGCGTGGAAGGAATACGGCTACGATCTCGACGGCCGCAACACCACCGCCGAGGCCTCCAAGACGAGCACCAACTCGTGCAAGCGCCGGCCCGGGTCGCAGACGAAGGTGCTGGCGGACGGCAACGAAGGGCTCGACAACAACTTCGGCCAGCACGTGATGGCGGTGATCCGTTCGCTGAAGTCCGACAGCGAAGAGGCGATCAACGCGGCGATCGCCGACGGCACGTCGACGCTGCTCCTCGAGCTCCGCAACGTGAGCGGGCCCTACAACGGCAAGGTCCCCGGTGCGCTCTACGGGGCGGCCAGGCGAGGATCGTGCGGCGAAGGTTGGCCGATCGACGTACGCTCCGTCGACGAGACGAAGCAGGCGAAGGTCCAGTTCCCCAACGGCTACATGGCCGGTGGCGTGTGGGTGAGCGGCGATTTCGGGAAGGAGTCGATCCAGCTGCCGCTCCCGTGGGCCGGAGCGCTGCTGACGCTGCCCCTCGAAGGGGGCGTCATCGCCTTCCGCGTGTCCGGCGAAGAGTCCGGCACCATCGCGGGGCTCGCCCCCACCGGGCGCGTACGCGAGGCCCTCACGCCGCTCCTGGTGCAGTACGGCATCTGCCCCGGCAACGCGACCTACGATCAAGTGGTAGAGACCCTCACCCAGAGCGCCGATCTCGTGGCAGGCGCGCCGTCATTCCAGGACGTCGCGCGCGAATGCGACTCGCTCTCCATCGGCCTCGGGTTCTTCGTCGAGAAGATCGCCCCGGTCACCTGCCGAACGACCGGGAGCCCACCGCCTCCGGGAGGCTGCTGAGGGCTTGCGCTCGACCGTTCACGCTCAGCTCGATCGGCCGAGCGGCGGCGCTCCGTGGTCGCGGCCGACGGTGTCGTCCGGGCTTCCTTCTCGTGGCATCTTGGCGGGGTGCGTCGCGCGGTAGTGGTGGTCCTCGGCCTCGTGCTCGCGGCGACGCCGTCGTGCGTGCGGCGCGCCAAGGCGCCGACCGACGCCAAGCGTCCGGGCTGCGGCTGCCGCGCGCACGCGCCCAAGAAGCTCAAGCGCTCGAGCCTGTGCGGCGAGTGGGTCGCGGCGGTCGATCACGAGGCCGAGTGGAGATCGCACGTCACCTTCCCCGAGACCGATCCGCGCTCGTGCTTCGTGCGGGTCCGCTACGAGAAGGACGTGCCGAAGGCCGAGCCCACCCCGTCCTCGTGCGGCTATCCCTCGCCGACCTCGGAGATCGAGCCCGAGAGCCGCACGTTCGCCGCGCTCGAGCGCGAGGCGCTCCGCTACGAAGCGATCGCGAACGGGGCCGGCTCCGAGCTGCCGTTCGACCTCTCGTGCGAGCTCCCCAAGGAGGAGCGCGTGCGCGCGGCGAAGATCAACGCGACGACGCTGCGCGCGACGGCGCGGCGCGCGAAGGAGGCTCGCTGGCCCTACGCGGCGATCGCGACGTTCGGCTACGGCTCGAAGGACCAGCTGAAGACGCCGCTGCCCGGGTGGCGTCCGGGCCAGGCGTGTCCGTCGCTCACGACGATCGAGCTCGGGCGCCTGCAGCCGAACGTCACCCGCGCCGGCCGCGCGGCCGACGCGTGGAAGGCCGGCATCGCGCCCGCGGTGATCGTGAGCGGAGGCGCAGTCCACGCCGAGATCTACGAGGCGTGGTTGCTCGACTACCTCCTCACGTGCCGGCTCGGCGTCCCCGCCGACGCCGTGCTCGTCGACCCGTGCGCCCAGCACACCCACACCAACGTGCGCAACACGGGCGGCCTGGTCGTCGCGCTCGGCGGTCGCGCGGCCTACGTGGTCACCGACAGCCTGCAGGCCAACTACCTCCAGGACTGGACGACGATCGATCTGTTCGGCGGGGGCATCGATCAGCGCTCGCTGCGCGACTGGGGCTACCTGCTCGGGAGCTGGCGCCAGGCCAGCGTGGGCGCGCGCTTCGGCTTCTGGCTCACGCCGTTCCGGTTCTGGGCCGAGCCGGAGGACGAGCTCGGCGGCGCCACCTGCGTGCGCTGAGCACGAGTCGTCAGTCGTCAGTCGTCAGTCGTCAGTCGTCAGTCGTCAGTCGTCAGTCGTCAGTCGTCAGTCGTCACGTCAGTCGTCAGTCGTCAGTCGTCAGTCGTCAGTCGAGAGAGAGAGAGAGAGGGAGAGAGAGGGAGAGAGAGAGGGAGAGAGAGAGAGAGAGAGAGAGAGAGAGAGAGAGAGAGACGCCACCGTCTCGTCTCGGGCTGACGACTGACGACTGACGACTGCTCTCACGCGAGCGCGAGGTCCGCTTCGAACGCGGCGGCGAGCGGCTCGTAGAGCGACGGGTTCGGTGCGACGAAGCGCTCGCTGCCGAGGAGCGGCTGCACCAGCGGCTGCAGCTCGGGGCGGAAGGCCTGCTCGACGAAGCGCTCCACGACGTCGCGCGCGCCGTCGACGCCGAGCGCGTTCGACGCGCACACCGTGTCGCCGGGGATCGCCTCGGCGCTCAGCGCGATGACCTTCAGCCGCCGATCGTCGCACAGCGCGCCGGCGGCGATGGTGTCGTTGGCGAGCACGCGACAGGGCGTCGCCGCGACGTCGGCCTCGCCGTCGAGCAGCGCGCGGATGACGCCGCCGTTGGCGCCGCGGAAGGTCTGTGCGCGCAGGGCCTGCTCGGGCTCGATGCCGAGCGCGCGCAGCATGCGACGCGGCACGAGGTAGCCGGCGGCCGACCACGGGCTCACCCACGCGGCGCGCGCGCCTTCGAGGTTGCGCGCGTCGAACGGTCCGTCGGCGGCGCGCACCACGAGCGCCGACGCGTAGGAGCGCCGATCGTCGCGTCGCACGCAGAGGACCTGCCGCGCGGCGCCGGACCGGTGCGCGCGCACGTAGGCGAGCGGCGAGAGCCACGCGAGGTCGGTGCGGCCCTCGGCGAGCGCGTCGAGCAGGCGCGGATACCCGTCGAACGGAACGAGCACGATCTTCGACGAGACGGCGTGCGCCAGCGCGTCGAGCGCGCGCAGCTCGGATTTGGTGCGATCGCCGACGACCGCGCCGAAGCGCAGCCGCCCGACGCGCGCGAGCCTGCGCGTGGGGATGGGCTGCGGCGGCGCGGTCATCGGACGCGCGGCCGGCCGCCACGGCAGCCGCTCCGCCGTGCCCGCGGCCTTGCACTCGTCGCCGATCGGCGTGGCCAGCGCGGCGCTGCGCCAGTAGGCGCTCGGCTGCGCGCCGCGCACCGCGTAGAGCAGATCGGCCATCGAGGCGAAGCGCCGATCGCGCACCGGATCGAGCGCGCGGTGGATCACCGCGGCGAGCTCCGCCGGCACGTCGATGCGCTCGTCGACCGGGACCATGCTCTCCTCCTCGACCGCGCGCACCAGCTCGCGCGCGGAGGTGACGTCGTAGGGGAGCGCGCCGGTGATGCAGCGGTAGAGGACCGCGCCGAAGGACCAGATGTCGGCGCGCGCGTCGATCGGCTCGCCGCGCGCGTGCTCCGGCGCCATGAACGGCGGCGTGCCGATGACCGAGTCGCGACGGCGCGCGACGCGATCGAGCCGCTGCGAGATGCCGAAATCGATCAGCTTGGGGATGACCGACTCGTGACGGCGCGAGACGAAGATGTTCGCGGGCGTGACGTCGCAGTGCACGACGCCGAGCTGGTGCGCCGCCTCGAGCGCCTCGGCGATCGGGAAGAGCAGGCCGGTGGCCATGTCGATCGAGAGCTTGCCGTCCTTCTGGGCGCGGAGGAGCGCGCGCAGATCGCGGCCCTCGAGCAGCTCTTCGACGATGAACAGCGCGGTGGTGATCTCGTCTTCGTCGATGTCGAAGACCGTGACGACGTTCGGGTGGCGGATGCGCGCGGCCGCGCGCGCCTCGCGCAGGAAGCGGCGCGCCTGCTCGTGCGAGAGGCGCGCGTCGGGCTCGAGGATCTTCAGCGCGACGCGCTTGCCGGTGGCGCGGCTCTCGGCCTCGTAGACGCACGCCATGCCACCGCGCCCGAGCGGCCGCAGCACGACGAAGCGGCCACCGAGCTCGCGCCCGACCCACCGCTCGGGAGGCGACGCGACGCGCGTCGCGATCGCCCCCCCGACGGGCTCGACCTTGCTCTGCACGTGCTAACGTTGAGACCACCAACGCGTCGCGTCAAGGCTGCGCATGAGCAAATTTCGTTGCTGGCGTCGTGCACGAGCTCGACCGCAGCGCAGGGGTCGATGCCGGCGCCCCACGGTCGAGGTCGAGGCGCCCGCGGCGACGCGAGCGAGGCGTTCGTTCGAGCACGTCGGCCGCGCGCGCCGAGGATCGTAGCGCTCGATCGCAGCCATTCGCCCGCCTCTGCCCGCTGCGCGCCGGCCGCGTGACGCACTGCGTTCCTGCGCATTCGCGGTTCCTTTGGCGCCGGGGCGCGGCGTACCCTCGATCGCTCGCGTCCGAGGCCATCGGACGCACGCCCACGAGGTCACGTCATGGACACCATTCGTCATTGGATCAACGGCGCGCTGGTCGACTCGAAGAGCGGCCGTCGCGGCGACGTCTTCAACCCCGCGACCGGCGAGGTGCAGAAGCAGGTCGATCTCGCGTCGGAGCCGGAGGTCGATACGGCCGTCGCGGCCGCGAAGAAGGCCCTCGAGTCCTGGCAGCACGCGTCGCTGGCGACCCGCACGCGCGTGCTCTTCGCCTACCGCGAGCTCGTCAACCGGCACAAAGACGAGATCGCGCGCATGCTGACCCTCGAGCACGGAAAGGTGCTCTCCGACGCGCAGGGCGAGGTGCAGCGCGGCCTCGAGGTCGTCGAGTACGCGTGCGGGCTCTCCGACCTCCTCAAGGGCGAGATCAGCGAGAACGTGTCGACGGAGGTCGACTCGTACTCCCTGCGGCAGCCGGTCGGCGTGGTGGCCGGCATCACGCCGTTCAACTTCCCGGCGATGGTGCCGATGTGGATGTACCCGATCGCGCTCGCGTGCGGGAACACCTTCGTCCTCAAGCCTTCGGAGCGCGATCCGTCCGTCACCGCCTTCTGCGCCGAGCTGCTGCAGAAGGCGGGCCTGCCCGACGGCGTGTTCAACGTCGTGCACGGCGACAAGGTCGCCGTCGACCGGCTGCTCGGCCACCCCGACGTCGGCGCCGTCAGCTTCGTCGGCTCGACGCCGATCGCGAAGTACATCTACGAGAACGGCACGAAGAACGGCAAGCGCGTGCAGGCGCTCGGCGGCGCCAAGAACCACATGGTGGTGCTCCCCGACGCCGACATGGACCTCGCCGCCGACGCCGCCGTCGGCGCGGGCTACGGCTCGGCCGGCGAGCGCTGCATGGCGATCGCGGTGCTGGTCACCGTCGGCAACGCGGCCGACAAGCTGCTGCCGAAGATCCGCGAGCGCATCGCCGCGCTGAAGGTCGGCAACGGCCTCGATCCCGCCTCGCAGATGGGCCCGCTCATCACGCGGCAGCACATGGAGAAGGTGTCCGGCTACATCGCCTCCGGCGCGCAGGAGGGCGCGGAGCTGATCGTCGACGGGCGAACCCTGAAGGTGCCCGGCCACGAGAACGGCTTCTTCGTCGGCCCGACGCTGCTCGATCGCGTGCGGCCTGGGATGACCTGCTACCAGGAGGAGATCTTCGGGCCGGTCCTCTCGGTGGTGCGCGTGGCGACGTATGAAGAGGCGATTCGTCTCATCCACGAGCACCACTACGGCAACGGCACCGCGATCTTCACCAACGACGGCGGCGCCGCGCGCAAGTTCCGCCACGAGATCCAGATCGGCATGGTCGGCATCAACGTGCCGATCCCGGTGCCGATGTCCTACTACTCGTTCGGCGGGTGGAAGCAGTCGCTGTTCGGCGATCTGCACATCTACGGCCCCGACGGCGTGCGCTTCTACACGCGCAACAAGGTGGTCATCGAGCGTTGGCCCGATCCGCGCTTCCGCGGGGTCGATCTGGGCTTCCCGCAGAACCGGTGATGGGCCGGGGGTCGAGAGTCTCGGGGGCAGAGGTCGTCGAGAGTCGAGAGTCTAGAGTCTAGAGTCTAGAGTCCGCGACACGAGACGTCGTGACGATGCTTCAACCGACCCTCTCGACCTTCGACCTTCGACCTTCGACCTTCGGCGAGACTCTAGACTCTAGACTCTAGACTCTAGACCAAGCGACAGACCAAGCGACAGACCAACCGACCAGGAGTCCCGCTCATGCCTCGTATCGTCCGCGGCGGTCTCATTCAGTGCCACAACCCGATCAACGACGAGAGCGTGCCGGTCGCGCAGGTGAAGAAGGCGGCGCTCGAGGCGCATCTGCCGTTCATCGAGGACGCGGGCAAGAAGGGCGTGCAGATCCTCTGTCTGCAGGAGATCTTCGACGGCCCGTACTTCTGCCCTGGGCAGGACCCGCGCTGGTACGATGCCGCCGAGGCGATCCCCGGACCGACCACCGAGATCTTCCAGGCGATCGCCAAGAAGCACTCGATGGTCATCGTCGTTCCGCTCTACGAGCGCGAGCAGGCGGGCGTCTATTACAACACCGCAGCGGTCATCGACGCCGACGGCACGTTCCTCGGCAAGTACCGCAAGAACCACATCCCGCAGGTCAACCCCGGCTTCTACGAGAAGTACTTCTTCAAGCCGGGGAACCTCGGATACCCGGTCTTCCAGACGGCGTACGGCAAGGTCGGCGTGTACATCTGCTACGACCGGCACTTCCCGGAGGGCGCGCGCATCCTCGGCCTGCACGGCGCCGAGATCGTGTTGAACCCGAGCGCCACGGTCGCCGGTCTCTCGCAGTACCTGTGGAAGCTCGAGCAGCCGGCGCACGCCGTCGCCAACGGCTACTTCCTCGGCGCGATCAACCGCGTCGGCACCGAAGCGCCCTGGAACATCGGCAAGTTCTACGGCTCGAGCTACTTCGTCGATCCGCGCGGCAACTTCCTCGCCACCGGCAGCGAGGATCAGAGCGAGCTCGTCGTCGCCGACATGGACTTCGCGATGGTCGAGGAGGTGCGGCGCGTCTGGCCGTTCTACCGCGATCGCCGCCCGGATTCGTATGGCGATCTCGTGCGGGACGTTTGAGCGGTTGGCTGGGGTCTAGAGTCTAGAGTCTAGAGTCTAGAGTCCAACCACAGACGAGAGCGATCGGAGTCATCGCTTCGACCTTCGACCTTCGACCTTCGACCTTCGACCTTCGACCAGACTCTAGACTCTAGACTCTAGACTCTAGACTCTAGACCAGACCCGAGGACACCCCCCGATGCGCACCGTCATCAAGAACGGCACCGTGGTCACCGCCATCGACACCTACGCCGGCGACGTCTGGATCGAGAACGACAAGATCGTGGCGATCACCGCGCCCGGCGCCTCGACCGGCATGACCGCCGACAAGGTCATCGACGCCGCGGGCAAGCTGGTGATGCCCGGCGGCATCGACGCGCACACGCACTTGGACATGCCGTTCGGCGGCACCACCTCGAGCGACGACTTCGAGACGGGCACCATCGCCGCCGCGCACGGCGGCACCACCACGCTCGTCGACTTCGCCATCCAGACCAAGGGCGGCTCGCTCCGCCAGGCGGTCGACACGTGGCACGGCAAGGCCGAGGGCAAGTCGGCGATCGACTACGGGTTCCACACGATCATCACCGACGTGAACCCCGGCACGCTCGAGGAGATGGGCGGCCTCGTCAAAGAGGGCATCACCTCGTTCAAGCTGTTCATGGCCTACCCCGGCGTCCTCTACGTCGACGACGGCCAGATCTTCCGCGCCATGCAGCGCGCCCGCGACCTCGGCGGGTTGATCTGCATGCACGCCGAGAACGGCATCGCGCTCGACGTGCTCATCGAGCAGGCGCTCGCGCGCGGCGAGACCGCGCCCAAGTACCACTCGCTGTCGCGCCCGCAGATCGCCGAGGCGGAGGGGACGCACCGCGCGCTGGCGCTCGCCGAGATGGCCGGCGCGCCGGTGTACATCGTCCACCTCTCGGCGCCGCGCGCGCTCGAGAAGGTGGTCGAGGCCCGCGATCGCGGCCTGCCGGCCTTCGCCGAGACGTGCCCGCAGTACCTCTTCTGCTCGCTCGATGACCTCGCGCGCGAGGGCTTCGAGGGCGCCAAGTACGTGTGCACCCCGCCGCTCCGCCCGCGCGAGATGCAGGCGGACATCTGGCGTGGTCTGAAGACCAACGACCTGCAGGTCGTGTCGACCGATCACTGCCCCTTCTGCATGAAGGGTCAGAAGGACCTCGGCCGCGAGTCGTTCGCCAAGATCCCGAACGGCATGCCCGGCGTCGAGACGCGCATGTACCTGATGTGGGACGGCGGCGTGCGCGCCGGCCACATCTCGCCGAACCGCTTCGTCGAGATCACGAGCACCGCGCCGGCGAAGATCTTCGGCATGTTCCCGCAGAAGGGAACCATCGCCCCCGGCTCCGACGCCGACATCCTGGTGTGGGATCCCGACAAGGAGCACGTGCTCTCGGTCGAGACGCTCCACATGCGCGTCGACTACTCGCCCTTCGAGGGTCGGGTGGTCCGCGGCGCGCCCACGCACGTCCTGTCGCGCGGCGAGGTCGTCGTGGAGCAGGGCAAGTTCGCCTCGAAGAAGGGCCGCGGGAAGTTCCTGCGCCGCTCGACGTTCGGGCTGTGATCGCTCGCTGACGCCGTGATCGCTCGCTGACGGCGTCGAAGGTCGCATGTCGAACCGGGGCTCCGCCCCGGGCCGCTCGGGTCTAGAGTCTAGAGTCTAGAGTCTAGAGTCGACGAGAAGAGACGAGATGACGCGAGCTGCGGAAGACCATTTGGCGACAACGTTTCGCACCTTCGACCTTCGACCTTCGACTTTCGACTTTCGACCAGACTCTAGACTCTAGACTCTGGACTCTAGACCAGTTGTCCAATTCCGGGAGACACCGATGGGTGAGCTGACGTCGTTGCTCGAGGGGGGCCGTGCCGAGGAGGCCCTGCCCGACAAGAAGCCGCTGTACTCCGAGGCCGAGGCGAGGGCAGAGGCCGAGCGGTGCCTCTATTGCACCGACGCGCCGTGCATCCAGGCGTGCCCGACAGAGATCGACATCCCGACGTTCATCAAGAAGATCGCCAGCGGGAACGTGCGCGGCAGCGCGCGCACGATCCTGGAGCAGAACCTCCTCGGGTACTCGTGCTCGCGCGTGTGCCCGGTGGAGGAGCTCTGCGCCGGCAGCTGCGTGTACGTCGGCTGGGGCCGCGAGCCGATCGCCATCGGTCGGCTGCAGCGCTTCGCCACCGAGACGGTGCTCGCCGAGCCGACGAAGAGCCCCGGCCTGCGCGCGCTGTACACGCCGAAGCCGAAGATCGGCAAGCGTGTCGCGTGCATCGGCGGCGGCCCGGCGAGCCTCGCGTTCGCCGGCTACCTCGCGCTCGAGGGCGTCGACGCGGTCGTGCTCGAGAAGCGTGCGATCGCGGGCGGCCTCAACGCGACGGGCATCGCGCCGTACAAGCTGCACGCCGCCGAGGCGGTGCGCGAGGTCGAGTGGGTGCTCGACCTCGGCATCGAGCTGCGGCGCAATGTCAGCGTCGGCGAGGGCGGCGTGCGCGGCGCCCAGCTGCTGACGGAGTACGACGCGGTGTTCGTCGGCGTCGGCCTCGGCGAGGACTCGCGCCTCGGCGTGCCCGGCGAGGACGGCCCCGGCGTCATCGGCGCCGTCGACTGGATCGAGCGCATGAAGCTCGATCCGAAGACCGACAAGCCGCGCGGGCGCGTGGTGGTCGTCGGCGGCGGCAACACCGCCATCGACGTCGCCCGCGAGTGCGCGCAGCTCGGCGCACAGGACGTGGTGATGGTCTACCGCCGCACCAGGGACGCGATGAGCGGCTACGCGCACGAGCTGGCCGCCGCGCGCAAGGAGGGGGTCCGCCTCCTCGAGCAAGCGGTCCCCGTCGAGGTGATCCGCCGCCAGGGCGCGCTCGTCGCGGTCCGGCTCGCGCGCACCGAGGGCGGCAGGCCCGTCCCGGGCACCGAGTGGGAGCTGGCCTGCGACCAGATCATCGTCGCCATCGGCCAGTCGAAGCTGCGCGCGATCGCGGGCGAGCTCCCCGGCGTCGAGCTCGACGCGAAGGGTTGCGTGGTGGCCGACGCGGCGACCGGGCAGACCGGCAACCCCAGGGTCTTCGCCGGCGGCGACTGCGTCAACGGCGGCAAGGAAGTGGTGAACGCGGTGGCCGATGGGCGCAACGCCGCGCGGCACCTGATCGCGCAGTGGAAGGGTTCGTCCAATGGCTGATCTGAGCATCGATTTCGCGGGCATCCGGAGCCCGAACCCCTTCTGGCTGGCCTCGGCGCCTCCGACCAACACCGGCGAGCAGGTCATGCGCGCGTTCGACGCGGGCTGGGGCGGCGCGGTGTGGAAGACGCTCGGCGACCCGATCATGAACGTGTCGAGCCGCTTCGGCGCGGTCGATCTCGGCACCTACAAGATGATGGGTCTCAACAACATCGAGCTCATCTCCGATCGCCCCCTCGACGTGAACCTCAAGGAGATCTACGAGGTCAAGAAGCGCTACCCGAAGCACGCGCTCATCGCGTCGCTCATGACCGAGACGCGCGAGGACTGGCGCGTCCTGATCAAGAAGGCGGAGGACGCCGGCGCCGACGGCCTCGAGCTCAACTTCGGCTGCCCGCACGGCATGTGCGAGCGCGGCATGGGCTCGTGCGTCGGCCAGGAGCCGAAGCTGATCACCGAGATCACGAGCTGGGCGAAGGAGTTCGCCAAGACGCCGGTGCTCATCAAGCTCACGCCGAACACCGGCGACATCGTCGAGGTGGGCCTCGCCGCCGTCGCCGGCGGCTGCGACGGCCTCTCGCTGATCAACACCATCAAGAGCATCGTCGGCATCGACCTCGACCGGATGGTCGCCCTGCCCCGCGTCGGCGACGCGTCGACCAACGGCGGCTACTGCGGCCCGGCGGTCAAGCCGATCGCGCTGCACCTGGTCGCGGCGCTCGCCCGCGAGCGCGGCATCACGGTGCCGATCTCCGGCATCGGCGGCATCTCGAACTGGCGCGACGCGGCGGAGTTCATCGCGCTCGGCTCGACGAGCGTGCAGGTGTGCACCGCGGTCATGCACCACGGCTACCGCATCGTCGAGGACATGATCGAGGGCCTGAACGAGTTCCTCGACGCGCGCGGCATGAAGAGCGTCGAGCAGCTGCGGCGCGCGGCGATCCGCTCCTACCGGGAGTGGGGCGAGCTCGATCTCGGCTACAAGATCGTCGCCCAGATCGACCCGAAGACCTGCATCGGCTGCCAGGTCTGCGTCACCGCCTGCAACGACGGCGCCCACCAGTGCATCTTCGTCGGCGACGAAGAGAAGCAGCGTCCGCCGCACGCCCACACGCACGGCAACGCCAAGCCGCCGCAGCCGTTCCCCGTCGGCCTCATCGCCGGCGAGCGCCTGCCCTGGATCGACGAGCCGGAGTGCGTCGGCTGCAACCTCTGTCAGCTGGTGTGCCCGGTGCCGGGGTGCATCACGATGAAGGAGGTCGAGGGCGAGGCCCCGCACGAGACCTGGAACGACCGCACCCGCGACGGCCGCACCAAGCTGCCGGGCGGGATCCACGACTAGACAGCGGCCGCGACCTCGAACGGAGTCGCTGCTCGCGCAGGCCCGGTCATCAGTCTTCAGTCTTCAGTCGTCAGCGCCGAGATGGGAGAGCGGCCTCTTCCCGCTCTCTTCTCTCGACTGATGACTGACGACTGATGACCCAGCCACCGCGCGCGGCGACGCGGTCGACGTGCGAGATCCGCGGCTGCCGACGTAGAGGGGCTGCGGAGTGTGCGATAGGCTGGGGTCACCGTCGTGGCCCCAGCCCGGTCGCTTTTGTTCCTGGCGGCGATCGCGGCCGCCACGGCGTGCCGCAGCGGGGACGATTCGCCCGCGACGTGCGCCGCGCCGTACGTGGCGCGCGGCGGCAGCTGCGTCCCGCGCTTCGACGACTGCGGCCCCGCGCAGGTGCCCGTCTTCGGCGGCGGCTGCGCGACCGCCGGCGTGCCGGTCGACGGGTGCGCCGAGGGGTTCACCCACGACGGCAACGGCGGCTGCACGCCCGTCCTACCTGCCGCGCCCTGTCCGCGCGGGAAGATCGCGGTCCCCGGCGACACCACCTGTCGCGAGCTCGCCGCCTGTGGTGAGGGCACCTTCGGCTCGATCCCCGTCGAGGCACGTTCGCGCTCCCCGACGCGGGTGGCGCGCCGACCAGGCTCGACGTCATCCAGTCGGTGATCTCCGGTAACCGACGCGCCGGCGTCTACTGGGACAACGCCACGGGCACGCTCGATCGCACGGTGGTGCGCGACTCGCTCGCGATGGAGTCCGACGGCCGCTACGGCAACGGCGCGCAGATCATCACCGGCGCCGACGTCACCATCACCGACTCGCTCTTCGTCGGCAACATGACGTCGGGCCTCGCGTGGTCGGCCGCCCGAGGAACGATGGAGCGCACCATCGTACGCGACTCGCGCCCGTCGACCGCGGGCACCCACGGGGTCGGCGTGTACGTTTGGTCGGGAACGACGCTCGTCGGCTCTGACGTGACCATCCGCGGCTGCCGCATCGACGCCAACGTCGAGGGAGCGGTGGGCGTCGGCGGCTCGCGCGCGATCATCGAGGACTCGGCGCTGCTCGCCTCGAAGCCGAGCTCGAAGGCCCTGTTCGGCGACGGCCTGATGATCGCGGCGACGCTCGAGGGCGGCGAGACGGTGCTCTCGTCGAACGTCTCGATGGCGCGCACGCTCGTCGCGAACAACGCACGCGCCGGGGTGCTGGTCATCGGCTCGGCGTTCTCGGCGCACGACAGCGCGCTCCTGTGCAACAAGCTCGATCTGCAGGTCATGGAGGCGACCGGCGCCACCGCGTCCGGCACCCCGATCCGGAAGCCGTTCTCGCTCGAGTCGTCCGGCATCGTCGGCTGCGGATGCGGCGGCACGGCGGTCAGCTGCAAGGGACAGGCGTCCTCGATCGGTCCCATCCCGGCGCCGGACTTCGACGGCTGACGCATCCCGCGTCCTGCCCTGTCGCGGCTCGCCCGGGCCGTCCGACCGTTCGGCCTCGACCTGCGACCGTTCGCCGCGGCGGTCCGCCGGCGGCCGTCCGGGCCGTGCTCCGCTGACGGCATGCAAGCGACCTTTCACGCACTCCCCGCGGCCGCGCCGCCCGTCGACGATCGGCGCGCGGGCCGCGTCCTTTTCGCCGCGATCGGCCTCGGCGTCGTCACGCAGGCGCTCTTCTGGAACGCGCGTCTCGGCCTCGACTGGCTCGTGTGGGACCTGATCATGATCGGCGTGACGCTGGCGGTGCTCGGGCGCCGGCCGCTCGGCGCGACGGCGATCGGCGCGAGCGCGGCGTGCGCGCTGTTCGGCCTGGCGATCGTGATGCACCACAGCGCGTTCACCACGTGGGTGGCGCTGCCGGCCAACCTCGCGGCGCTCGCGGCGCTGCCGGTGATCGTCGGCGAGGACGTCGGGTTCGCCGACCTCGGGACCGTGCCGCTCCGCCTGCTGCGCACCGTCGGCCTGGTGCCGAGCGCGATCGGGCGCACGGTGACGCTGCCGGTCGACGCCATCTCGGTGCTCGACGAGGGCGGGCGCGCGGTCGCCAAGCGATCGCTCGCGGGCCTCTTGGTCGGCGTGCCGGTGGCCGGCGTGTTCGCCGTGCTGCTCTCGGCCGACGCCGGCTTCGCCGCGCTGCTCGGGCGGGTCGAGGCTCGGGTGGGCACCGCGGCGTCGTTCGCCGTCTACGCGTTGATCACCGCGGTGGTGTACGCGTTCGCGCACGCGCTGTTCGCGAAGCAGCGCGCGCCCGACGCCTCGACGATCGCGCCCGCGGATGCGCCGTACCGACAGCTGGACGCGGCCGGCCCGTCGCCGCTCGTCTCGCCGCTGACGTGGGGGCTCATCGTCGGACAGGTCGCCGCGGTGTTCTTCGTCTATGTGCTCGTGCGCCGCGACACCGAGTTCGGCGGGCACGACGTCATCCGCGGTCGCGGCGATCTGACGTACGCCGGCCACCTGCACGCAGGCTTCTACCAGCTGCTGCTCGCGACGCTGCTCTCGGTCGGCCTGGTGGTCTTCGGGCACCGGCTGCTGCGCGCGCGCGACGAGGACACCACGGTGCCCGGCGGCGCGCGGCTCGCGGCGATCGAGGGCGCGCTGCTCGTCCTCACCGGCCTGACGCTCGTCTCGTGCGCGCAGCGCCTGCGGATCTACGAGGAGGCCTACGGCGCGACGCACCTGCGCGTCGGCGTCGCCCTCGTCATCCTGATCGCGCTGGCCGTGCTGTCGTGCACGCTCGCCAAGGCGGTGTTCCGCGGCTTTCGCGCGTTCGGCGGCGCGACGACGGCCGCGGTCGCCGCGTGCGCCCTCGGCGCATCGTTCTTCGACGCCGACGGGTACGTGACGCGCACGAACCTCGATCGGGTGGCCCGCGGCAAGGCGCTCGATTTCACCTACCTCGCCCAGCTCTCGGCCGACGCCTGCGCGCACGCCGACCACCCGGTGCTGAAGGAGCAGCCGTACGTGCGCAAGCACCTGATCCTGTCCTGGGCGGAGAACCAGCGGCGGTCTCGCGACGTGCGCGAGCTGCGCGGCCTCGTCCGTTGCCCCTCCGTCACGCCGTGATCGCCGACCCGCTATGCTCCCCGCAGCCCACTCTCTCCGTTCCTCTCTCGCCCACCGTGACCGACGAGCCCTCCATCGTCCGCGCGACCTTGCGCGCGCTGCTCGCCCCGCGACGCGTCCTGCCGGTGCTGCTGCTGTCGGCGACGCTGGTCCTCGCGCAGCGCGCCTACAGCCGCGATCCGCGGGCGGCGTGGGTCGGCATCTCGCTCTGCCTCGCGTTCGTGCTGGTCGCGCCGCTGTCGTTCCGGGTGCTGTTCCCCGAGGGCCTCGAGTTCCGCCACGGCGCCGTGCGCCTGCTGATCTACGGCGTCATCTCGGTGTTCACCGTGCACCTGGTCGGGATCGATCTCCCGTCGCTGCTCGGGGTGGGTGCGACCTTCCTCACCGCCAAGACCAGCGTTCCGATCGACGTCGCGCTCTTCATGGTCGGCGGGTGGGGTCTCGGCCGCGACATCGGCTTCGAGGCGAGCCTCTTGCGCGAGCGTCAGCGCGCCGCGGCGCTCGCGCGCGAAGCCGAGCACGCGCAGCTGCTCGCGCTGCGGGCGCAGCTCGATCCGCACTTCCTGTTCAACACGCTCAACGCCATCGCCGAATGGTGCCGCACCGACGGCGAGACGGCGGAGCGCGCGGTCCTCGAGCTCGCGTCGCTGCTGCGCGCGGTGCTCACCGGCGTGAAGCAGCCCGCGTGGTCGCTCGGTGAGGAGATGACGGTGGTCCGCACCGTGCTCGGGCTGCACCTGCGGCGCGATCCGGACATGTTCACGCTCGACGTGCGCGACGAGCCTTCGCTCGCGCACGTGCCGGTGCCGCCGCTCCTGCTCCTGCCGCTCGCCGAGAACGCGGTGAAGCACGGGCCGGCGCGCGGTCACCGCGGGCGCATCTCGGTCTCGGTCGCCGCCGAGGGCGATCGGGTGCGCGTGACCGTCGAGAACCCCGGCGCTTACGGCGGCCCCCGGCCCGGCAGCCACGGCCTGCCCACCATCGAGCGGCGCCTGGCGATCGCCTATGACGGCGCCGCCGCGCTCACCCTGCATGGCGAGGTGGTGCACGGCGAAGGCCCGCGCACCGTCGCGGCGATCGAGCTCCCCACCTCCGGCCCGATGGTGACCACGTGACGCCGCTCCGCGTGCTCATCGCCGACGACGAGCTGCTCGCGCGCAAGCGCCTCGCGCGGCTGCTCGCCGAGCTGCCCGCGGTGGAGCTCGTCGCGCAGTGCGTCGACGCCGAGGAGGTCCTCGCGCGCGTGCGCGAAGGCGGCGTCGACCTCGCCCTGCTCGACATCCACATGCCGGGGCTGACGGGCATCGACGCGCTCGGCCTGATCGCGAGTCAGGCGGGTCAGGCGAGTCAGGCGCCGCTCGTGGTGTTCTGCACCGCCCACCCCGATCACGCGCTCGCGGCGTTCGACGGCGGCGCGATCGACTACCTGCTCAAGCCGATCGAGCTGGAGCGGCTGCGCAAAGCCGTGGATCGCGCGCAAGCGCGCATCGGGGAGACGCAAGCGCGCATCGGGGAGACGCAAGCGCGCAACGGGGAGACGCAAACGCGCATTGGGGAGACGCGCGCGCGCGTCGCGACCCCGCGAACGAGCGAAGAGGCGCCGCTCGCGCGTCTGCCCGTCGAGACGCGGCAGGGCATCGTGCTCGTCGACCCGGCGCGGGTGACCCACGCGGTCCTCGACGGCCCGCTGGTGACGGTGGTGACGCTCGACGAGGAGCTGGTCACCGACTTCACGCTGCAGGACCTGGAGCGCCGTCTACCCGAGGGTCGCTTCCTCCGCGTGCACCGGCGCGCGCTGCTCGCGCTCGAGCACGTCACGCGCCTCGAGCCGCTGCCGACCGGCGGCTTCGCGGCGCGCACGGTGGGCGGTCACGTCGTCGAGGTTTCGCGACAGGCCGCGCGCGCGCTGCGGCGACGGCTCGGGATCACGCGGGACTGAGCGCGGGAGCACGTGTCACATGCCGACGGGCTCGGGGGCGGCGGGCTGCGGCTCTTCCTCTTGGTCTTGGTCTTGCTCCGGCGCAACCTCGAGGGCCAGCGGCAGGTGGATCTTCCACGACACGGCGTGTCGCTCCGCCGTGAACGGCGGGACCCGCGTGAGCTGGAACCGGGAGACGACGCACTGGCTGACCGCCTCGTGCCAGTGCGCGCCGACCACCCCCGCGCGCTCGACCACGCCGGAAGAGCGGAACACGAGCACCACCGTCGCCGAGCCGCCCTGCCCGCAGTCCTTGTATTGCACGGCGCGCAGCGCCGCCTTGGCCGCGGCGCGATCGAATTCCCCAGGGTGCGGCAATACGACCACCGGGGCCGGGGGCTCGCTCTCGACGTCGGGCGTGGGCTCGGACCTGGCCGCGCTCACCACGGCGCCCGTGAGCATGATGCCGCCGACGACGGCGCCGACCGCGAGATCGGCTTTGGTCGTCGGGTGATGGTGGTACGGCCCCATCGGCACGCACGCTGTCGACGCGGAGACGGCGGCGGCCGTCAGAAGCAAGGCAAGGCGCATGCGGCCAAAGACAGCAAGCCGCGTGCCCGGTGACAAAACGCGCGAGCGCGCGCAGCTCGTACGAGCCGCGCGCGCCCTGCAGGGATTTGCGATGGATCAGAGGACGAACGAGCCGCGGACACCGAGGATCAGCCACTGGTGCATGGCCTTCTTCTCGATGTCGGCGCTGTTCTCCTGCCCGTTGATCTCGACGGTCGACGACGAGTACTGGCCGAGCGAGAAGCTGAGGAACGGACCGATGCCGAAGTCCGGGCTGACCTTGTAGTCGCCACCGGCCTGGAGGTTGATGAACTCGAGACCCTTGGTGCTCGAGGACGCTTCGAACGTCTGGCCGAGGACCGTGGTCTTCGAGGAGAGGGTCGCGATCTCGTAGCCGACGCCCACGCCGACCCACGGGTCGAACTTCTGGGTGGGCATGATGTGGTACTGCGCGTTGACGCCGAAGCGCATGACGCTTCCGGAGCAGTCCTTGCACTTGTCGTCGTTCATCAGGCCGATGCCGTACTGGAAGAAGCCGCCAACGTAGATGTTGCGGTTGAGGCGGTAGCCGACGTCGAGCCAGAGCGGGATCTTCCCGTTGAAGGCGTCGCTCATTTTGCTGCCTTCGGCCGCGTTGCCCATCGGGATGCCGTAGCCGACGCGGGCGCCGACCTCGAGGCCGCTCTCCTTGCCTTCGGCGGCCGGCTCCGCGGCGGGCGCGGCGGCGGCGGGAGCAGCGGCGGGCGTGGCGGCTGCCTCACCCTCGGCTTCTGCGGCGAAGGCGCTGCCTGACGCGAGGAACACAGCGGCAACCGTGAGGGACATCAAGGTCGTGCGAATCATTTTCGTGACTCCTTGCCATAAGTGGCGACGGTTCATCCCGTCCGGAACGCGGCGTACGACGGGCTAGAGTCGCAGTTCTTCAACGTCAGGTGAAAAAAGGTGACGATCGACATGGCACGAATACCACCGCCCCGCCTTCGTGGAGTGGGCCCCGAAACGATGACCATCCCATCCTTGGCGCGAGGACTTGCTCCCGGTTCATCCGCCATGCAGAGTCGCCGGATGCGACGAGCCCTGCTCGCAGTCTTCGTCGCGATCGGAGCGTCGTCTCCGGTCGCCATCGCGCGCGCCGCCCCGGAAGCCGGCGAACCGCTTGCCTCTGCAGATGGTTCGCCGCCGGCCCAGGGCTTCGGCAAGCGCGCGCATTTCATCTTCGGCATCGACAACCTGTTCGGCTTCTCCAGCGATCGCTTTGAGTCCGCCGACGGCTCGGGCGGCGATAGCGACACCATCGACCACAGCGGCCTGATCCCCGGGCTGTTCGGCCCGCGCATCGGGTTGCACGGCGTGCTCGACTCGGGCGTCACGTTGGGCGCGAACCTCGGGATGACCTACCTGAACCGCTTCCGAACGGGCGCCAACTCGAGCGACGACGCGGACGGCATGTTCATCACCACGGTCGCGCCGCGCATCGGGTACGCCGGCAGCTTCAAGCCGACGTTCGGCTATTGGGTCCGGGGCGGTCCGTCGCTGCGGTTGATCATCCCGGACGAGGGCAAGAGCACGCACCTGGTCGGCGCCGGGTTCGAGCTGCTCGGCGTGATCACGCCCGTCGAACACCTCGGCGTCACGGTCGGGCCGACGTTCGACATCGGGCTCACCGGGGGCACGGGCAGCAACAACTTCACGTACTCCACCTACGGCCTGTCGGTCGGGCTGCTCACGGACCTGTGAGGCGCACCATGAGACACCGCCTGCCGCTCCTCGCCTCGCTCACCGTCACCGTCACCGTCGCCGCCTCCACCGCGGCGGCGCACGCCGACGAGCTGCCGTTCGGCGCACGCGCCTCCACCGTGCTCGTCGTCGACCACCTGGTCGGGGCCACGCGCACGACCACCACCGTCGTCGACGACACCAAGACCGACGACGTGCGGTACCACCTGACCGAAGCCGGCAGCCCCTTCGGGCTCGTCTCGGTGCCCATCGCAGGGCCGTCGCTCCGCGTCGGCGTGCATCAGTTCGTGACCGAGTCGGTCTCGATCGGCGCCGGGCTCCAGTACTTCTCCGCCAGCGGCAGTGGCATGAAGTACACCATCTTCGGGTTTCACCCGCGCGTCGGGTTCGCCATCCCGCTCTCGCCGACCAGCGCCTTCTGGCTCCGCGCCGGCGGCGGCTACACGTACTGGGACTACGCCAAGGACAGCTCCGAGAACGACTGGTCGGTCGGCGGAGAGGCCTTCTATGTTTACACGCCGGTGTCGCACTTCGGCCTGACGTTCGGGCCGATGATCGACCACACGCTGTCGGCGAAGTACAAGACCGACAGCGGGCGCGAGACCAAGCTGCAGCGCACCGTCTTCGGCGCGACGATGGGCCTGTTGTTCGATCTCTGAATCGCCGGTCGCGATTCTCGGACGGCCGCCGTGTCGCCTCTCGTGAAGACCGGGTCATCAGTCATCAGTCGTCAGTCGTCAGCTTCGAGACCGCAGACCGGCGTCTTCTTCTGACTGATGACTGACGACTGACGACTGACGACCCCAGGGCCATGCGAATCGACCGGGCCTGCGCGGCCGACGAAGCGGCATGGCCGAGCATCACGAAACGCTGAGCTCAGTAGCGCCAGCCGAGCACGCCCATCCCCACGACGTTCATCGCGATCGCGATCGACCAGATCGACGCGATCGCGACGACCCGTTTGCGCGTCGTCGACAGGCCGAGCACCAGGATGGTCGCCACGTAGAAGTGGAAGTACCCGAACAGGAAGATCAGCCACACGCCGGCGAACGAGCGGTTCCAGAACGGGTACTCCCAGACGAGCAGCCCGCCGACGTTCAGCACCCACTCGACCGCGACGCAGAACGCCGAGTAGGCGATCGCCCAGAACCAGCGATCGGGCAGGCCGAGGATCTTCGCGTCGCGATCCTCCGACAGCGTGTGGAAGAAGATCACGCCGGCGATCGCGAACATGAACATGATCTCGAGGTTCCACCCGACCATCGTGCGGAGGGCGGTCTTCCCGGGCGCGGTCCACAGCGCGGAGCGCTGGCTGAGCACGAGGATCCAGCCGTTGATCGTCTCGTTGACGAAGTCCATGCCGAACAAGGTCAGCCCGGCGACGATCGGCTCCCACTTCCCGGTGCGGCGCGCCGACTTGATCTCGAGCGCGTAGACGTAGAACAAGAGCGCGAGCAGCGGGATCGCGTACCACTCGAGCGTGCTCGGATCGCGCAGCCGCTCGAGCGCCTGCTTCGACGCCGGGGTCATGCTGCGAGGATCGAACGCGAAAGGCCGATCCGTCAAAGGCGTTCGTCAGCTCTGGTCGACTTCGTCGGCGTCGCACCCGCACTGCGCGCGCAGGCCGCCGCAGATCGGGCACTCCTCGACGGGGCATCCCGCTTGGTGCAGCTCGAAGTCGTACACGCCGCACCCGGGGCACGGCGACTCCTCGCGGTGGCGCTCCTCGCCGAAGGGGATGCGCTCCTTCTCGCCGCGATCGGTCATGCCGTCTCGCGCGGGAGGTCGGGCTCGACGTACAGCCAGCGGATCTCGGGGCGCTTCGCCCGCAGCTTGCCCTCGAGGTCGTTGATGCAGCGACAGACCTCCTCGATCGTCAGGCCGTCGGCGAAGGCGACCTTCATCGACACGATCACCTCGCCGGGCCCCTGCTGCACCGTGACGATGTTGAGGATGCGCCGCAGGTTCGCGTGGTCCCTGGCGATGTCGCGCGCAGCGGCCTCGATCTCCGGATCGGCGGCCTCGCCGAGGAGGAGCGACTTCACCTCGACGGCCAGGAAGACGGCGACCGCGACGAGCACGACACCGATGGACAGGCTGCCGATTCCGTCCCACCGGCCGTCCTTGGTGAGATCGGCGACGAACAGCGCGACCATCGCGATCGCCAGGCCGAGCACCGCCGCGCTGTTCTCGCCGAACACCACCACCAGATCGGAGTCCTTCGTCTCGCGCAGGTAGCGCATGAACGGCTTGCTGCCGCGGCGGCGGTTGATCTCGCGCACGTTGGAGATGGTCGCGGCCGTCTCGAGCGCGATGGACACGGCGAGGATCAGCAGGCCGAGCCAGACCTTCTCGACCTTCTCGGGCTCGCGGATCTTGTGCACGCCCTCGTAGATCGAGAACACGCCGCCGCCGGTGAAGAGCAGCAGGGCCACCATGAACGACCAGAAATAGACGTCCCGCCCGTAGCCGAAGGGGTGCTCGGCGTCGGGCGGACGGCGAGCGCCGCGCACGCCGACGAGCAGGAGCACCTGGTTGCCGCAGTCGGCGGCGGAGTGCAGCGCCTCGGCGAGCATCGAGCCGGACTTCGTGAGCACCGCGGCGACCGCCTTGATCACGGCGATCGCGAGGTTCACGACCAACGACTGGATGATGTGGGCGGTCGACTCTCCGGGAGCGGACATTTCACCTTGCTTGTTTGCCGGGCCGGCTCGGGAGGAGGCGATCGCCCTCGATACGGCCGCGGACGTCGAACACCGTGCGGCCCTTCGGGTCCTTGCCGGGCCTCGGGAACGCGAACGCGCTGGCGGCGGCCGCGACGACGGCGTCGACCGACGCCGCGGCGTCGATCAACCTGTCGCCGAGCAGCGCGTCGATCGATTTGTCGCGCACGCCGGCCGTGGTGCCGGGCGGCAGCTCGAGCGCGAGCTCCCCCACGAGCAGCTTGCCCTCGAGCTCCAGCTTGACCAACTCGCCACCGATTGTCTTCACGGGGGATGGAATCTACAGCGAACGAAGTACGCTTGGCACCCGTGAGCGACGTCCACCACCAATCCGGCGCGAGACCGAGGGTCGGGGCGCGCTTCGCCGAGGGGCTCGTCTCGCCGTGGCACGGCCTCGGTTGGCTCCTGTCCACGCCGTCGGCGTGGGGCGTCGCCCTGGTCCCGATGGTGGTGTTCACGGTCCTGGTGTCGCTCGGGACGTGGGGCGGCGTCGCGCTGGTCGAGCACCTGCTCGGGCCGCGCCTCGCGCACGCCGAGGGCTGGGGCCTCCTCCTGCACGTGGTGCGCGTGCTCGGGTGGCTCGCCGCGCTGACGGTGGCGGTGCTCACCGCGCTCACCCTCGCGCAGCCGCTGTCCGGGCCGGCGCTCGAGAGCCTCGCGCGCCGGCAGGGCATGGCCATCGGCGCGACGCCGCTGCCGGACACGCCGTTCTTCGAGGGCATGTTCCGCTCGCTGCGCGTGACGCTGTTCGGTCTGCTACTGACCGTTCCCGTCGTGGTCGGGCTCACCATCGTCGAGATCGCCGTTCCGGTCCTCGTCGTGGTGACGGTCCCGCTCAAGTTCGTGGCGACCGCGCTGATGCTCGCGTGGGATCTGCTCGACTATCCGCTGAGCCTCCGTGCGGCCGGCGTGCGCGCGCGCCTCGACTGGATCTCCCGACACTTCGGCGCCGCGCTCGGCTTCGGCGTGAGCATCGCGATCATCGGGCTCGTCCCGTGCGCCGGACTGCTGTTCCTGCCCGCCGGCGTCGCCGGGGCGACGCGCCTCGTCGCACTCGCCGACCGCCACTGACGCGCCGCGGTCGGTACCGCGGTTGCACCCCTCCCTGGATCGATCAGCGTGCGAGGGCGCGCTGCACACGATCACCGCACGCGAGAGCGTGCTTCACAGGGGGTCATGATCATGGCGCACAATGAACGGGTTCAGCAGCAGACCCCGCAGCAGGGTGCGGGCGAGCGTACGAGCGAGAAGGGTCAGGTACAGACCCAGGGCCAGGCGCAGCAGCAGCAGGGCCTCGCGCAGCGAGGCTCGACGGGGACCATGGCGCGTCCGTCGCGCGAGTACACGAGCCCGTTCGGGCTCGTCGGCCGGATGATGGAGGACATGGATCGACTGTTCGGCAACTTCGGATTCCCGAGCTCCACGCGATCGCTCCTCGCGCCGTGGGGCGAGGGCGGGCTCGGCGCGCAGATGCAGGCGTGGAGCCCCGAGCTCGACGTCTTCGAGCGCGACGGCAACCTCGTCGTGCGCGCGGATCTGCCGGGCCTGAAGCCCGAGGACGTCCAGGTGAACGTCGAGGACGACGTCCTCACGTTGAAGGGCGAGCGCAAGGACGAGCGCGAGACCAGGCGGGAGGGCTACTACTACTGCGAGCGGTCGTACGGTCGCTTCGAGCGGCAGGTGGCGCTGCCGCGCGGCCTCGACCCGAACAGCATCGACGCGAAGTTCGACAACGGCGTGCTCGAGATCAGCGCGCCGATTCCGAAGGAGCAGACGCGCGGCCGCCGCATCGACGTCAAGTCGAGCGGCGGCGGTGGGAAGAGCGGCGTCCAGCACTGACGCAGCCGAGGTGTGAAGGCGCCCCGGACCGTAGCGATTCGGTCCGGGGCGCTCTCGTTTCGAACCGCTCTCAGTCGGCGGCGTCGCCGGCGATCGCCGGGTACGCGACGCCCGCGGCCACCGCGCCGACGATCGGCGCGACCCAGAACAGCCACAGCTGCGCGAGCGCCCAGCCGCCGACGAGGACCGCGGGACCGGTGCTGCGCGCCGGGTTCACCGAGAGGTTGGTCACCGGGATGCCGATCAGGTGGATCAGCGTGAGCCCGAGGCCGATGGCGATCGGCGCGAAGCCCTTGGGGGCGCGCGCGTCGGTCGACCCGAGGATGACGAAGAGGAAGACGAACGTGAGGACCGCCTCGGCGACGAACGCGGCGACCATGTAGTAGCCGCCGGGGGAGTGCTCGCCGAAGCCGTTCGACGCGAAGCCGCCGAGCTGGAAGCCCGCCTTGCCGCTGGCGATCACGTAGAGCACGCCGGCGCCGGCGATCGCGCAGGTCGCGGGGGCGCATCGACGCCACGGAGGGCCGACATGTACGCTCGGGCGCATGGCACGACTGAATGCGATCGAATACGCCGCGATGCAGTCGCCGGTGCGCCGCGTGGTGCAACGACGATGGGAGCTCGCCACGTTCGAGCGCCTGCTCGATCGCGCCGGCGTCGACCTGCAAGGAGCGCGCATCCTCGATGCAGGCTGCGGCTCCGGTTACGGTCTCGAGCTGCTCCAGCAGCGCTTCACGCCAGCGCGTCTGGTCGGCTTCGATTTGATGCCCGAGCAAATGGAGCGTGCGCGTGCGCGCGCCGTTCCCGGCGCGGAGGTGCGCGTCGGCGACATCACGAAGATCGACGAGCCCGACGGCGCCTTCGACGCGGTGTTCCTCTTCGGCATCCTCCACCACGTGCCCGCGTGGCGCGCGGCGCTGGTCGAGCTCGCGCGGGTGCTCACCCCCGGCGGCGTGCTGTGCGTCGAGGAGGTCCACGGCCGCGCGGCGTGGGCGATCGACACGTTCTTCTTCTTCAGCCACCCGCGCGAGGCGGCCTTCGGGTGGCCGGCCTTCCGCCAGGGCCTCGACGACGCCGGGTTCTCCATCCTCGGCGAGCAACGGCTCGCCTGGGAGGCCGCGCGATCATTCATCGCGCGCGTGCGCGCGTAACTCGATCGCGCGCCGGCGCGCTTGAAGTCACTTCTGGTCTTCGCCGCCCTCGCCCACCGGCTTGAACTCCTTGGGGACCTCGGAGCCCTCGCCGAAGAAGTACTTCTCGCACTCGGCGAACCACGTCTTCTGGTGGGCCGGATGGGTCATGTCGAGACGGTACTCGTTGATCAGCATCTTCGAGTGCTCGAGCCACTGCCGCCACGCCTCCTTGGAGACGTTGTCGTAGAGCCTCTGGCCGAGCTCACCTTTGAAGGGCGGGCGATCCATGCCGGGCGCCTCGCGACCGAGCTTGATGCACTTGACCAGACGTTCGGACATGTCGACGTGACCTCCGGGGTTCGAACCGGCATCTGTCTAGCATGGGAGTGATGCGGGCAGTGCCCCTCGCGTTGTCGGTCGGCCTCGCCCTCGCCGCGACCGCTCCGGCGACCACGCCCGCCCGCGCTCAGCAGGTGCTGCCCCCCGACGACGAGGAGCCGGCGTTCAAGGCCCTGGCCGCCGATCTGGAGCGCATCGTCGAGGTCCAGCAGGCCGGCGGGTGGCGCATCGACCGCTACGAGATCGAGGACATGATCCCCTCGGCCTTGATGACCGTTTGCCGCGTCCCCAAGGCCACGCGCGCTCGCGCGCTCGCGTGGTACGACCGGCGCATCGCGGCGATCGGCGGCCCGTTCGAGGTCGCCTGGGAGAAGAGCAAGAGCCTCTCGGCGCTGAAGCCGCTGCTGTTCCTCGGGCGCGTGCGCGCGCTGCTCGCCGAGGCCGACGCGCGCGCGGCGCGCGACTGCCCGGTGTGGATGGAGCCGGACCCCGGCTTCCACGGCCTGCAGAGCGATCGCCACCGCTTCACGTTGAACCTCGAGACCGGCGGCCTCGTGCAGCTGCGCCACACCGCCGACCGCTGGAGCTACGGCGGCGGCGGCGTCATCCGCGCGCTGATCGGCCGCGGCTTCGAGCACACGTCGATCCTCTTCGGTCCGGAGTTCGGCGGCGGCGCGATGCTGCGGGTGCCCGGCGGCGGCGGCACGCTGGTCATCAACTACTTCCCTGCGGTGCCGTTCGTCTTCCGCCTGCACGATCGCACCTGGCACTACGACATCGAGCTCGCGCCGGTCGCGCTGTTCCAGGCCGACGACACCCGGCGCAGCTGGGGCATCCGCTTCGGCCTCGGCGGCGGCGTGCAGGGGCGCCGAACGCGCGGGCTGATCCCGTGGGCGGGCATGGCCTTCGCGTACGAGACCTATTTCCCCGGTGCGCGACCGCAGATGTCGTTCCTGCGCGGGGGGCTGCGGGTGGGGATCGTGTGGGGGTAGCCCGCCGTCGGCGGGCGCGTGCACTGCATCAGAAGGTCGAGCCCATTCCCGGCCCCGGCGGCGTACGCGCGTCGAATCGTGAGAGCATGCCCCACCCGCCTGGGATGAAGTAGACATGGCGACCCGCGAGTCTTGGCGCACGACATCTTCCGTCGCATCGACGCCTTCGGCGTCGGCCGGCGCTCGATCGAGCTCGTCGAGACCGAAGACGGCGTTGCACGCGGACAGCGAGACCATGGCCGCGAGGCCCAACAGACGTGCGGTGCGCATCGGTCAGAACCTCCCCACGATCGACAGCGTGCCCGCGCCCACCCCGACGCCGGTCACCGCAGGCTTGCCGGCCCGCGACGGCTCGGCGCTCGGGGCCGTCAGCCACAGGACGACGCCTCCCGCGGTCGCCACTGCGCCGAGCGCGAACATCACGGTCGCCGTCGTGCCCAGCGATCACGCGTCGTCGGTGGCCGACTTGCCGGCCTCGTCGCACAGGCCGGACACGCAGTGGCCGTCGCGCGCGTCGAGGTACTTCGCGCGCGCCGACAGGGCGAGCGCGCCTCCGACGCCCATGCCGAGCACGCCGGCCGCGCCCACGATCAGCCCGATGGTCTTGGTGGGGGCTCCGTCTCGGGTCGCAGCGACGTCGCTCGACGGCGACGGCGCGATCGGCGGGCGCACGGCCGCGGGCGCCGCGCTGCTGTCGCTCGTCCCCGCCGGGGCCGGCGCCGCGGCTGGCGCCGGAGCCGGCGTCGTCGCCTCGCCCGCCCCGATCGGCGGCGGGAACTTCAGCGTCACCTTCTGGCGTTGCCCGGGCTCGAGGGTGACGGACGTCTGTTGATCCGGCGCGCCGGCGACGCGCGCCACGACGAGGTGCTTGCCGGGATTGACCCGCACGCCCTCCTGCGCAGCGACCGCGGGCACGATCTTGCCGTCGATCTCGAGGGTCACCGCGCCCGACGCGCCCTGCACGATCAGCTCCAGCACCGGGATCTTCGGCACCAGCTGCGCGAGGAACGTCGAGACCTCCTCGCGCGCCTTCTTGCCCTCGGCGGTCTCGGTGCGCGCGCAGCTCCTTGCCGTCGTGCATGAAGTCGCGTGCCGACGCCTTGTCGGCGGCGGTCGGTTCGGCGTGGAGCGCCGCGGCCGGCGCGGAGGCGACCGACAGACACGCGATCAGCAGACCCAGTCGGATGCGCTCATTCAACGGCGTCGTCCTCGTGTTGCACGGGCGGCTTCGGACCGACCGTGGGGTGGGCGCTCGGCACCTTCGTGGAGACCGAGGCGATCGGCTTGGCGGAGCCCGCGGCCGCGGGTTTTGCGGGGTTCGTGGCGGGCTTCTCGGGCGTCTTCGCCTCGGAGACGATCGGCGCTTGGACCGTCTTCGGTTCGATCGACGACGCGCTCGTCGTGATCTCGGGCGCCGACGCGACGACCTTCGGCTCGTGCGGATCGCTCGCCGCCGCAGGCAGCGGATCGGCAGACGTGGCGGGCGGCGCCGGCGGACGCGTCGAGACCCAGACGCCGACCGCCGCCGCGAGCAGGGCCGCGACGCCGAGCCACACGAACGGACCAGGGCGGCGAGGCGGCACCACGCGCTCGAGCGCCTCGCCGTCGCCCGGGTCCATCGTGCGGGCGAACGTCTGCACCCGCGTGGTCGAGCCGGCGCGCGGGGGCTCGCCCGCGCTCGAACTGCCGAGCGGCATCGTGACCGCGAGCCTCGCCGCCTCGCCTGCGGACGAGGACGAAGACGAGGACACGTGCGCGCCGCCCGTCGCGGCGACGAAGGCTTCGGCCAGCGCCCGCGCGGTCGGGAAGCGCTGCTTGGGATCGCGCGCGCACGCCCTGGCGAACCACGCATCGATCGCCGGCGAGAGCCCCGCGGCGGCCCGCGAGGGGACCGGGAGCTCGGTCGAGCAGATCTGCACGGCGATGGCGGCGAGCGTCTCACCGTCGAACGGGCGACGGCCGGTGAGCGCGATGTACGCGACGGCTCCCAGCGACCAGAGGTCGGTGCGGGCGTCGAGCGCCTTCGAGCCCATGAGCTGCTCGGGGGACATCCAGTACGGCGAGCCGATCACCGCGCCGGTGCTCGTCGCGCCGGCCGCGTCGGCGCGCACCACCTTGGCGATCCCGAAGTCGAGGACCTTCACGAAGGCCTCGTCTTCGCCCGTCTCGCAGAGGAAGATGTTCTCGGGCTTGATGTCGCGGTGGACAATCCCCTTGTCGTGCGCGCGACCGAGCGCGCGCGCGACCTGGACGACCACGCCGGCGACCTCCGCCGGCGCCATGGGGCCGACGCGCGACAGCCGCGCGGCGAGATCCTCGCCCTCGAGCAGCTCCATCGCGATGTACGGGAGCCCGCGCTGCGAGATGCCGTGATCGAGCATCTGCACGACGTGCGGGCTACGCACTTCGGAGGCCGCAGCCGCCTCGCGCTGGAAGCGGGCCACCGCGTCCGCGTTGTTCGCGAGATCGCCGGTGATGAACTTCACGACCACGTCGCAGTTCAGGCCGACGTGCCGCGCCACCCACACGGTGCCCATTCCGCCGGCGCCGAGGCGTCGCGAGAGGCGCAGCGTCGGCGTGACGAAATCGCCCGGTTCCTGCATGGTCCACCCTGGTGGAGAGGGCTCCTCCCGTTCGTGAACGCGTCCGGCGTCGAATTCTCGGTCGCCGCAGTTTCCCGGCACCAGCGCTGGCTCCGGGCCGGCCGGAGGCCGCCTCGTCCCGGCGCGCGCCAGCGTTCATACTGTCGGGTGGAGGGCCGCGCATGTCCCCGCCCGACTTGGAGGCTCGTCTCGTCCGCCTCGAGAACGACAACCGTCTGCTTCGGCGGCTGGTCGCGGTGCTCGGTGTCGTAGCCGCCGCGCCGCTCCTCGCCGCCTACGTCCCGGCCAACGAAGTGATCGAGGCGTCGGAGTTCGTCCTACGCGATCGCGGCGGCGCGGCACGGGCGCGGCTCTTCCTGGATGAACAGGGCAAGACGCGCCTTCAGCTCCGCGACGGCGACGATCGCTCGACCGTCCTCTCGGCCGGCTCGGTGCTCGTCGTCGAGAAGGACGCCAGAGGGAGCCTCGAGCCGATCAAGCCCATCCCCGCGAAGGCGATGCCGACGGCGTCGGCGAACCCGCTCGACGGACGGTTCTGATCGGTCACTTCTCCTTGCGCTCCTGCTCCTCCTGCGCGGAGATCTCCTCCAGGCGCGCCGCGTCGGGCCGGAGCAGGGCGCGCACCCCGGGGATCACGTCGAAGATCGACAGCGGCATCGTCCCCGGCGGGCGCAGCGGCGACGGCTCGTCGACGAGGTACGCGCGCACCACCTCGTCGCCGGACATCCACACCTCGGCCCAGGTCTTGTTCACCGGCGTCTGCACCAGGCCGTCGGCGTCGATGACGAACTCGTCGCGCAGCGCGCCGGTGCGCAGCACGCGACGGCCGGAGAAGCTCCACCACCCGGGCTCGTGCACGTGCCCGACCATGCGCAGATCGTAGCGATCGTCCTCGGTCATCATGCGCTGGAAGTCGGCCTGGGTCCCGACCTCGACGTCCATCGCGGCGAAGCGCCAGACGACCTCCTTGAGCATCGTCCAGTTCACGCGCTTGACCGGGTTCTTCGCGCCGAAGTAGTCGCGCCACCAATCGCGGGTCCAGTACGACCACGCGAGGGACGTCAGCAGCTCCTTCACCTCGGGGACCAGCTCGAGCACCAGCTTCTTCGGCTTGAGCCGATCGTGGTGGTGCAGGAGCGGCTGCAGCGGGATCACCACGTCGAGCAGCGCGACCGAGGCCCACGCGAGGTTGAGGATCTTCTCCCCTTTGTGCTCGAGGAATGGCTGGTCCACCTCGACGCGGAAGAGCGGATCGAGCTGCGAGCCGTGCTCGAAGAACGCGCGCCCGAGCTCGAACTGATGGCCGTGGAAGCGCACGCGCTCGTCCTTGGCGGTGAGCCCGCGCACGACCTCCTGCACCTCGGGGAAGAACAGGTCGAGGTCGTGGTTGCCGGCCACGAAGTGGACCGCGGCCCGCGACCCGCGCCGTGCGAGCACCTCGCGCAGCGCGGCGAAGAACGCCGGGTGCGCGGCGGCGACGCGGCTCATCTTGGCGACGGCGACGTCGCTGGTGACGTGGTGCGGCCACGTGTCCTTGTGGCTGGTCTTGAGCAGATCGAACGTGTCGCCGTTGAACACCAGATCGAGCGCCACGTCGTCGTAGCGCGGGTCGAGGTAGCGACGCAGCACGTCGCCGAGCCACGGCGAGTTGGGGAAGTCGTCGAGCGCGCCCCCCGCCCCCATCTCGATGTCGCTGAGGACCACGACCAGGCGATCGGGACGTCCACGCGAGCGGACCCGAGGCGTGCGGTGCATTGGGGACCGATGGTCGGAGGTCGCGCGCGGCGGGTCAAAACGGATCGACCGAACACGTGCGCTGGTTGGTCGAACACCCGGTAACGCGCCCGACGCGACCGGCGCCCGCGGAGCAGCCCCCGAGCTCGGCGTCGAGGGACAACGACGATCCTCGCGATGAAGGCCGACGAGTCGGTGAAGTGGAGCTTCCTCTCGCGGAGACTCCCGTGAGCGGTAGCGCGGGCGCGGCGTCCGTCGTATCGACGGGCGCCCGTGTCCGCGCCGCTCCGACTAGAAGCCAGGGCGAACCTTCGCCTGGCGATGCCCATCGTCGTCGCGCAGCTCGGCACGATGGCGATGGGCCTCGTCGACACGGCGATCGTCGGCCGCGTCGGAGAGCGCGCGCTCGCGGGCGTGGCGCTCGGGAACACGCTGGCCGTCGCCGTGAGCATGCCCGCGTTCGGCGTGTTCCTGGCGCTCGAGCCGATCGCCGCGCAGGCGGTCGGCGCGGGCGAGCGGGTCTCTGCCCGCACGGCCGAGCGCGCGGGGATGCGCCTCGCGTGGCTGCTCTCGCTGCCGGTGATGATGATCGCGTGGGCAGCCTCGGGCTCCTGCCGCTGCTGAAGGTCGATCCGACGACGGTCCCCGACGCACGCGCGTACATGTACGCGCGGCTGCCCTCGATCGTGCCGGTGTTCGTGTTCCTCGCCGCGAAGACCTATCACCAGGCAGCCGGCCGCACGCGCGCCGCGGTCGAGGGGGTGATCGTCGCCAACGTCGTGCACGCGATCGCCGCGTGGGTGGCGGTGTTCGGCGACGCGGGCCTTCAGCGCCTCGGGCTGCCGGCGCTCGGAGTCCCCGCGTTCGGCGCGGCCGGGGCCGGCATCGCCACCAGCATGTCGCACGCGGTGCTCGCGGCGTGGATGATCGGTCCGCGGGCACGCGTCCCCGAGGGCGCACGCGACGCCCTCCGCGAGGGCGAGCGGGTCGATCCTTCGGAGCAGCGGCGCATCGAGAGGAAGCTCCTGCGCCTCGGCTTCCCCATCGGGCTCCAGCTCGCCGCCGAGGTGGGGATCTTCTCGTTCGTCGCCCTCCTGATGGGTCGCATCGGCGGCCGCGCGGCGGCGGCCCACCAGATCGCCATCAACCTGGCCAGCCTGTCGTTCATGGGAGCGCTCGGCATCGCGCAGGCCACGTCGGTGCGCGTCGGCACGGCGATCGGCGAGGGGTACGCGGAAGGAGCCGAGGCGGGCGCGGCCCGGCGCGACGCGCGGCGGGCGGGCTTCGTCGGGATCGCGCTCGGCGTGTCGATCATGGCCGGATGGGCGCTGCTCTTCGCCGTCGCGCCGCGGCTCCTCGCGCGCGCGTTCTCGCCCGACGAGCCGGTGATCGTCGTGGCCACCACGCTCATCCAGATCGCCGCCTTGTTCCAGCTCGCCGACGGGGCGCAGGTGGTCGCCGCCGGTGCCCTGCGCGGCGCGGCCGACACGCGCTGGCCGCTGATGCTCAACGTCGTCGTCCACTGGGGCTTCGGTCTGCCGGTCGGGTGGTGGCTCGCGTTCCATCGCGGCTGGGGCGCGGTCGGTCTGTGGCTCGGCCTCACCGCCGGGCTGTTCGTCATCGCCGCGTCGCTGATCGCGCGCTTCGTGATCCTGACCCGCCGCTCCATCGCGCGGGCGTGAGGGACGCGCGGGGAAGCCTCGCGTTGCCCGTCGCGGGCCCTGCGCATAGCCTCGCACCATGCCTTCGGCAGCCTTCCTCCTTCAGCTCATGAGGTCGGCCGCAGCGGTGAGCGCGCGGCGCCGCTCGCGCGGTCCCCTGCGCCCGACGTGGTCGTGGGGTTTCGAGGTCGTCGCCGACGCGATGAAGACCCACGCCGCCCATATCGGGCAGCATGACTGGGCGACGCAGCGGCGACTGTGGGACGCGCAGAGCGCGCCGTCGCCGGTCTTTCGCGAGGTCACGCGCGAGCCGACGCAAATCGCCGGTCTCCGCGGCGAGTGGTTCCTCCCCAAGAACGCCGCGCCCAAGGCCGTGGTCCTCTACCTCCACGGCGGCTCGTTCATCTACGGATCGATGAAGACGCACGGGGAGGCGATCGCGCGCATCGCGCTCGCCTCGTCCGCGCGCGTGTTCGCGGCCGACTACCGCCTCGCGCCCGAGCACCCTTTCCCGGCGCAGCTCGACGACGCGCTCGCTGCGTACCGCGCGCTGCGCGCCCAGGGGCACGAGCGCATCGTGATCGCCGGCGACTCGGCGGGCGGCAACCTCGCGATCGTCACGAGCCTCGCGCTCGTCGAGGCGGGCGATCCGCCGGCCGGCGCGGTGCTCCTCTCGCCGTGGGTCGATCTCACGGCGCGCGGCGGCTCGCTCGAGAGCAACGCCCCGTGCGACTACGCCGCTCCAGAGAATTTCCCGCGCTGGGCCGCCACCTACCTCTCCGGCGCAGAGGCCGACGACCCGCGCGCGTCGCCGATCTTCGCCGATCTCTCCAAGCTGCCGCCATCGCTCGTCGTCATCGGCACCGCCGAGATGCTCCTCGATCAGGTGCGCGCGTTCGTCGACCGCGCGCGCGCCGCCGGCGCCGGAGTGGAGGTGTTCGAGGACCCCGACATGATCCACGACGGCATCGTGTTCGCCGGCCTGTTCGCCCGCTGCCGCGAGGTGGAGCGGCGCGTCGGGGCCTTCGTGAAGCGCGTCGGAGAGCAGCCGCCGGACCGGCAGTAGCTCCGTGCGCGGGGCTCCTCACCGCACCGCGTGATAACGCACCAGCACGCCGCCGATGTCCTCCTCGCGCGGCTCGGCGTCGACGCCGGCTCCCTCGCGGGTCAGCTGGGCGAGCGCCGGATCGGAGAGCAGGATCTCGCGCTTGCCCGCGACGTCCTCGCCGAGCTTGAAGGCGATGTTCACCTCGTCACCGAACACGTCGTCGCGGAGCTCGAGCACCCGACCGAAGCCGATGCCGATGCACGGGTGGATCCGGTCGTCCTCGTCGAGCGTCGCGTCGAGGGCGGCGGTCGCCGCGACGATCTCGCGCGCAGCCGCCACCGCGTCACGCACGCGCTCGTACGAATAGATGTGGTTGTCGGCTTCGCGCTTGACGCAGCGCCCCCCGTGCCGCTCGAGGATGGGCGTCAGCACCTGGTTGGCGCGCCGGAACACCGTGAGAAACCGCACGATGCCGTGCTTGCGGGTGAGGCGGGTGAAACCCGAGAGGTCGCTGACGAAGATGGCGCGGTCCGCGCCGCAGCGCCTCCACACCTCGCGCTCGACCTCCGCTGCGGAGGCCGGATCGGCGATCGAACGGTCGAGGATCCGGAAGAGCTCTTCGCGCGAGACGCTCGCCATGGACGCGATTCTACCTCGGTACTAGCACTCGGGTCATGGCCTCGACGCACCCGCATTTCGACGACAAAGGGCTCAAGTGGCACACGAAGCTCGCCGACGCGCTCGCTGAGGCGAAGGCGTCCGGCAGGCACGTGTTGATCGAGTACGGGCGGCAGGCGTGCAGCAGCTGCCGCACGCTCGTGCAGAACGTCATGCCCCACCCGGCCATCCGCGCCGAGCTCGAGAAGCACTTCGTCCTGCTCGCCACCGACTGCGACACGCCGGAGCCCGAGGTCCGGGCCATCGGCGCCAAGCACATGTCGCACGCGCGTTCGCTGCCCTTCGTCATGTACCTGCGCGACGACGGCTCGTTCGTCTTCGGCACGCAGGGCCCGCGCGATCCGCACGCCTTCGCGCACGATTTGATGCACGGGAACGAGGATCCCGGGCACCATCACTGAGGGAGGATGGGTCTAGAGTCTAGAGTCTAGAGTCTAGAGCCCAGAGCGCGGCCCAGCTTCCGACTGCAGCCGTCGCATGCCACCACTGCGCCCGCGCGTCCGCATCGACGCCCACTCTAGACTCTAGACTCTAGACTCTAGACCCAGACCAAGCGCCTTCGACCTTCGACCTTCGACCTTCGACCTTCGACCTTCGACCTTCGACTGAAGCGAGAGCCCCCCATGAAGCGCGTCCACAATTTCAACGCCGGTCCCTCTGCCCTCCCGCTCTCCGCGCTCGAGCTCGCGCGCGACGAGCTGCTCGACTTCGAGGGCAGCGGCATGTCGATCCTCGAGCACTCGCACCGCGGCAAGGAGTACGAGAAGGTCCACGACGAGACCCTCGGGCTCATCCGCTCGCTGATGGCGGTGCCCGAGACGCACGACATCCTCCTGCTCCAGGGCGGCGCGCACCAGCAGTTCGCGCAGATCCCGATGAACCTCCTGATGCCGGGGCAGAGCGCCGACTACGTGCTGACCGGCGGCTGGAGCGAGCGCGCCTACGAAGAGGCGAAGAACGTCGGCACCGTGCGCCTCGCCGCCACGACCGGCGTCGATCACGGCGGCAAGACGGTCTACCGCCGCATCCCGCGCTTCGACGAGCTGCAGCTCCACCCCGAGGCGGCGTACGTGCACATCACGTCGAACAACACGCTGTTCGGCACGCAGTGGGCGGCGTTCCCCGAGACCAAGGCGCCGCTGGTCATCGACATGTCGAGCGACATCATGTCGCGCCCGGTCGACGTCTCGAAGATCGGCCTCATCTACGCGGGCGCCCAGAAGAACGTCGGTCCGTCGGGCATCACCATCGTGATCATCCACAAGGACCTGGTGCAGAACGCCCGCAAGGACATCCCCAAGATCTTCCGCTACTCGACGCACGCCAAGGAGCGCTCCCTCTACAACACGCCGCCGACGTTCGCGGTCTACCTCGCGCGCAACGTGCTGCGCTGGGTGAAGGAGCTCGGCGGCCTGACGGCGATCGAGGCGCGCAATCGCCAGAAGACCGACGTCCTCTACGCCGCGATCGACTCGCGCCCCGACTTCTACAAGTGCCCCGTCGAGCAGGGCAGCCGCTCGCGCATGAACATCGTCTTCAACCTGCCGACGCCCGCCCTCGAGGACGAGTTCGTCGCCGCGGCGAAGAAGAAGGACATGGTCGGCTTGAAGGGCCACCGCTCCGTCGGCGGCATCCGCGTCAGCACCTACAACGCGGTGGAGCCATCCTCGATCGACGCGCTCGTCGCGTTCATGGACGAGTTCGCCCGCAGCAAGGCGTGAGCGCTCGTCACTTCTCGCCGCAACGGACCCACGCCGTCGACGGGATGCACTCCCCGCCGCACGGCGTGCGGTCGTAGAACACCCGTCGGCAGTACGTCGCCGCCACGGGCGCCCCCTTCTCCGGATAGGCGTGCCCGGCGGCGTCGAAGCACCAGCGCTCGATCACCGCGCGTGTGGTGACGCTGTCCTGGAAGTCGTGCGTCACCTCCCACACGCCGTCGGGGCCGACGCGCAGGCCGCGACCGCACTGGTAGGCGCAGCCGCACCCGGAGACGAGCGGCAGGACCATCTCGCTCGGCGTCTCCGGCCGCGCGTCCGCCGCGGGATCGGGGACCGCGCGGGCCGTGCGATTGCCGCAGCCGAGGCCCGCGGTCGCGGCGGCGCCGACGATCACGGCCGAGAGACGCGGCGGGCGCGCGACGCGCGCGTGCCGATCGAGCTCCACCTTCGGAGCCACGAGACGCCGGCTCAGTCCGTTCGCCTCAGGGTGATGATCACCTCGAGGTGCCCGATCGGCGCGACCGAGACGACCTCCCAACCCTCGGCGCTGCGCTGATCGAGGTGCTGCTGCAGGGGAAGCCCGCTGTCCTTCAGCGCGACGGTTCCGCCGCCGGGGTTGAGGCCCTTCACCCGGATCGTCTCGACGTGGTGCCGGTGCGCCATGCGCGTTCCTCCTGGAAGGAGCGCAGCCTACTCGCGTGGTTCGCCCCGCCGCAAGCACGCGGTGTCGGCGCCTTCACCAGCGGATGCGCACCACGCACGCCTCGTGACCCCAGCCGACGCAGCGTTCGCGCCGGCTCTCGATCACCTTGCGACCGGTGCGCTCGATGAGCCGGCGCCGCACCTCCATGGAGATGCGGCAGACCATCGTGTCGTGGTTCGCCCAATCGGTCGTGGTGGAGATGTACTCGTGCTCGGTGCACTCGACGCGCACGCGGCCGGAGTCGTAGAAGAGGCTCCACGCGTCCTGGCCACGCGCGGCGAGCATCTGGGGCGTCGCGGCGTAGCGCAGGAGGATGCGCATCGCCGTCCCCACGCTGGCGTCGATGCCGGCGGCGGCGAGCTCGCGGATGAACGGGTCTTCGTCGGTGATGTGCACCGCCTGCAGCATCGCGCGCACGCAGTCGCCGACGAACGCGTGCGGGTAGCGCTTGGCGCCGAGCACGCCGAGGTTCGGGGCGTGCGGCGACACGAGCGAGGACCACTTCGACGGCAGCTTGGTGAAGACCTCGTGGACGGCGGCCTGCCCGTACTTCTTCGTGAACCACTCGAGCGCGCCCACGAGCGGCGTGCCGACCATGTTCCCGACACCCGCCGCCACGAGGCTCTGGGAGGATCCAGAAGATCGGGGCCGCTCGCTGGTGCGCACCTCACGAGCGTACGACGCGGCCACGACCCGCGAAACGACGCAGCGCGGCGCGATCGTTGACGCGATCAGTAGCGGCGGACGGACGGGTCGATCGCCGACCACGCGTCGATGCCGCCGGCGACGTTCCAGACGTTGGTGTACCCGCGCTCGAGGAAGCGCTCGGCCGCCGCCATGCTGCGCACGCCGTGGTGGCACATGAAGACGAGCTTCGCCCCCTTCGGGAGCGCCTCGAGCTCGCGCGCGTACGGTTGGTCGAGCAGCCGGAAGCCCGGCACCCTCGCGATCGCCTGTTCCTCTTCGGTCCGCACGTCGACGAGGTGGAGCTCCTCGCCGCGCTGCAGCTGCGACCGCAGCTCCTCGACTCGAAGGACACGCACGGCCGGCGGCGCGTTGGGGTTGTCGATCTTGAAGCCCATGCCGGCCGGCGTCTGCACGAAGTCGATGACGAGCCCGTTCGCGCGCGCGGCGGTCGCCGGGTCCATCGCGATGGTGACGCCGTTGGCGGTGGTCACGACCAGGTCGTCGGCGGTCTTCGGGCCGAAGAAGAGGTCGTTCTGGAAGCGCGCGTCGATCGCGAGACGAAGCGCGTCGTCGGCGTCGGCGTCGCCCGAGGCGCCACGGAACGCGGCGAACGCGGCGTCGGTCACCGTGATCGTCGGGGGCGCGACGACCTTCGGCTGGACGCCGAGCAGGTCGTGCAGCTCGCCGCTCGCGTGCATCTCCCGGACGATGTCGCTGCCGCCGACGAACTCGCCGCGGATGTAGAGCTGCGGGATGGTCGGCCACTCCGAGAACGCCTTGATGCCTTCGCGCAGCGCCGGGTCGGCCAGGACGTTGACCGTCTCGAAACCGACCTCGAGCGACTTGAGGATCTGCACCACCGCAGCCGAGAAGCCGCACTGCGGGATGTGCTTGTTGCCCTTCATGAACAGCACGACCTCGTGCTGGGCGATGACGTCCTGGATGCGCTTCTTCAGATCCTCGTCGAGCGGCTGGGGCATGATCGACGTCACTTAGTGTCCGGTGCGGCGAACGTCGAGGGGGCGTCGTCTCGTCGGCTCGCTGACGGGCTTCCGCCACGCTCCAGCTTCGGGAGACCCCAGCCGGGAGCCCCGCATGCAGCCCCCGTGATCCCGTGGCATCAGGGGGGCATGGCGATCCCGCACCCTGCGCCGCTGAGCGGCGCGTCGTACTCGGCCGTCGAGCTCGCGCCGAGCGACGATCTCGTGTGGATGCTCGACCAACGACAGCTGCCGCACGAGGAGCGCTACGTCGAGCTGCGCGACGCCGCGGGCGTCGCCGAGGGCATCCGCGCCATGGTCGTGCGCGGCGCGCCGGCGATCGGCATCGCCGCCGCCTATGGTCTTGCGCTCGAGGCGCACGCGCTCGCCGGCGCCCCCGCCGATCGCTTCGTCGCCGCGATGCGCGCGGCCGGCGAGCTGCTGGCCGGCGCGCGGCCGACAGCGGTCAACCTCCGCTGGGCCGTCGAGCAGGTGCTCGGCACCGTCGCCGATCTCGCCGCCCGCGACGATCGCGCGCGAGTCATCGCCGAGCACGCGCGCGGAATCCACCGCGACGACGTCGCCGCCTGCCGCGCGATGGGCGCGATCGGCGCGAAGCACCTGCCCGATCGCGGCACCGTGCTCACCCACTGCAACGCCGGCGCGCTCGCCACCGGCGGCTACGGCACCGCGCTCGGCGTCATCCGCGCCGCGCGCGAGGCCGGTAAGGAGATCCGCGTGCTCTCGTGCGAGACGCGCCCGTATCTCCAGGGCGCGCGGCTGACCACCTGGGAGCTCGAGCGCGACGGCGTGCCCGTCGAGCTGATCACCGACGGCATGTCCGCGCACTTCTTCGCGCGCGGCGAGATCGACGCGGTGATCGTGGGGGCCGATCGCGTCGCGAAGAACGGCGACGTCGCCAACAAGATCGGCACCTACGGGCACGCGTGCCTCGCGCGCCTGCACGATCGGCCCTTCTACGTGGCGGCGCCGCGATCCACGCTCGATCCGGCGACCCCGACCGGCGCTGCCATCGTCATCGAGGAGCGCTCGAGCGACGAGGTCGTGCGCATCGGCGGCGCGCTCATCGCGCCGCACGGCGTACACGCGCGGCACCCCGGGTTCGACGTCACGCCCGCGCGCCTCGTCACGCGCCTGTTCACCGAGATTGGTGAGGTCCCGGGCGAGCGCGCGTTCGAGCTGATGCGCTGAGAGGGTGTCCCACGGGTCGGACCTCAGTGCGTCGACACGCGCGGCTCGGGGCGCGGCTGCTCGTCGCACTCCTCGGTCGCGGCGTGGACGTGCACGGCGTGGGTCTCCGCCTCCGCCTTGGCGATCTCGCGTCGCAAGAGGCCCTGGCTCTCGTCGACGAAGTAGAACGCGATGCGGAGGAACGCGGCGGCCACGGTGATGAAGATCGACGAGAAGAACCAGCGCATGATCGTGGACAAGACGCCCCACTCCGGCGCGACGTCCACCACCCAGGTGCCGGTCAGCGGCACCAGCGCGAACGCGATCCAGTGCGAGTTGCAGTACGGGCACGACACGAGGTAGCCGACGTACGTCTGCTTGCCGCCGAGGCGCTCGCGCAGCCAGGCGAAGACCTTCTCCTTCGCGATCGTATGGGACATGCCCATCACGACGGCGGAGACCGCGAAGATCTGGAAGAGGGACGCGCGCACCACGCGGGTCCGATGCCCGAGCGCGCCCGAGCGCGCGGGCCCGCCGGCTCCGGAGCGCCGCGCGACTGGACGGAAGGACGCTCGAACCAGCCGCAGGACGGCTCAGAACAGCCGCGAGAGCGCCTGCCCGATGGCGCCGAAGCCCGAAGCATGCGGGCCGACGCCCATGACCTGACGCCCGAGGTTGGTGTGGCTCGCGGCGTAGGCGACGCCCGCGACCGCGGCGACGCCGGCGCCGACGGCGACCGCGGTCTTCGCCGTGCTCCAGCCCTGGCCCGGCGCTGCCGGCGCACCGCCTCCGAGCGGCGCGCCCGGCCCGCTCGGAGGAGCGCCACCCTGCGGCGATCCGAACGACGGGCCGCCGCCGAAGGGCTTCTGCGCGCCCTCCTCGAGCCAACCCGGCGCGACGTACTGGCCCGGCGCCATGCCGGGAGAGAGCGGCGCCGCGGGCTGCATCGGCGCCGCGGTCGGCTGCATCGGCGCGCCCGCGAGCGGCTGCATCGGCGCCGCCATCGGCTGCATCGGCGCGCCCGGGATCGGCTGCATCGCGCCCTGCGACGGCGTGGCCGGGGCCATCGGCACCGGCGTCGTGCGCTCCGGCGCGACCGCGCGTACGACGCGCTGCAGCTCGTCTCGATCGAACCACACGCCGTGCTCGCGACAGACGTCGACCGTCACGCCGGCGGCGGGGATGGGCATGCGATCGAGCGGGCGCGCGCACGCCGGACACGGCGCGGTCGCTTCGGTCGGAACCGGGCGCTGCGCGCTGCGCGCGACCTGATCGGCCGCGGCGATCGCGCTCGGATCGACGCTGTCGACGACGCGTCGGCTCGCGTCGCCGTCGAGGAACAGGCCACCGCAGGAGAAGCAGCAGTGCATCGCCAGGCGGGGCGCCTGCTGCAGCGTCAACGGCGTTCGACATCGCGGACAGTCCATCGCACCCTCCTCGTCACCCGCGCCCTCCGGTGCCCGCGCCGCGCGAGATCACCTCGTCACTTCCCTCGTCACTTCAACATCGGCAGCTTCAGCTTCACCGCTTCGAGCGCGAGGTTCAACGTGTTCTCCTCGCTGCGCGCCGCGGCAAGCCGCTGCGCCGCCTTCTTCTCGTCGCCGCGGACCCGCGCATCGAACGCGGCGGCGGTGTTCTCGAGCGCGAGCAACAGGTGCATGTGCGCCTGCTTCGCCTTCTCGGGCGCGGCGATGCGCACGGCGACCTGACTGCGCAGATCGGCCAGATCGAAGGCGAGCGCCGCCAGCCCGAGATCGCCGGGGTGGGCGCCGATCCAGTCCTGCGCGCGCTTGGTCTCGTCGAGGAGCAGCGCGGCGCGCCGCGCCCATTCTTCGACGGTGAGCACGCCGGCGCCGGGCTTCGGCTTCTGCTCGGCGCGCGCGCGCCGCGCCGACAGGGCGAGGGCCGCGGCGAGCGTCGCTCCGATGAGCTCACGTCGATGCATCGCCGCTCCCTTCACCGTCGCGCTCGAAGCGCAGATCGTCTAGCGCGTCGCCGGCGGCGCGCATCTCGGCCTCGCGTCGGGAGCGACCTTCGCCGCGCCCGAGCTCGCGGCCGCCCGCCATCACCCGGGCGTGGAACAGGCGGTCGTGGACAGGCCCGCTCGGCTCCTCGTGGACGTAGACCGGCGGAGGCCCGCCGTCGCGCTGCACGATCTCCTGCAGCACGCTCTTGGCGTCCTTCACGCGCGCGTCGACGCCGGCGAGGCCCGCCGTGCCGCGCGCGTCGGACGCCGCGCCTCGCACCGCGCCGGCGACCACCTCGCCGAGCGCGTGATCGAGCAGCTCCTTGGCGAGCGCGACCCCGCCGGCGAGGTACGTCGCGGCGACCACCGCCTCGAACGCGTCGGCCAGGGTGCGCGCGCGCTCGCGACCGCCGCTCGCCGCCTCTCCGCGCCCCAAGAGCAGCGCGGGGCCGAGGTCGATCGCCCGGGCGGCCTGCGCCAGCGCCGCCTCGTTGACCGCCGTCGCCCGCGCGCGAGAGAGCAGCCCTTCGTCGGCGCCGGGCAGCTGCTCGAAGAGCTCGTGCGTGACGATCAGCTCGAGGACCGCGTCACCGAGGAGCTCGAGGCGTTGGTTGTGGCTGCGACCTCCGGACGGATGCTCGTTGACCCACGTGCGGTGTGTCAGCGCTTCGATCATGAGCTCGCGCGCACGGCCGGGATCGGCGGCGCGTTCGATCACGCGCGACAGCGCGGGCGGCAGAGGCTCGTCGGGCATCGGGGCGACGGCCCAGTCTACTGCGAGAACGCCTCGTGTGCCTCCGCCGTGAAGAGAACGCGCACCACGACCACGCGTGCGCGTCGCGCGCTCATCGCGTCCAGCGACCTGTACGCGGCGGCCTGCGGCTGCCCGACGGCGCCACGAGGCGCCCCGGTGTGCCCTGGCACGCGGACCGAAGAGCGGGACGCGACGGCAAGCCCTTTGCTCCACCCAGCGACGTGGCGTTCTCGGAGCTGCCCTCGCCCCCGCGACCGAGCGGATTGGACGGACGGACGGACGGTCCGAAGCCGCCGAGCATGTTCCGCCTGCTCATCGGCACGTACCTGCCGTTCGTCCTGTCGGCGCTGTGGGCGGCGATCGTCCTCCGCCTGATCGCGCGCGAGCCGCGCTACGCGCTGCCTGTGCTCGTCGTCGCGCTGATCTGGATCGTACCGCTGGCGATCGCACGCATCCGGCAGCGGCGTCTGCTGATGCGAGGCAACGTGCCCGAGGTGCTCGAAGCGTGGGCGCCGGTCCTCCAGACGACGCCTTACCCGGAGACGATCCAGCCGCTGCTGGTGGCCACCGCGTACGCGGCCAACGGCTGGATCGAGCAGGCGCGCGAGGCGGTGCGCCGCGCGAAGAAGGGCGAGGCGTGGAGCGCCGCCGACGAGCAGCGACGCATCGTCGACACGCTGCTCGAGGCGTTCGACGGCGATCGCGAACGCGCGGTGCGGCTCGCCATCGAGTTCGACAAGCTGCCCCTGCCGCCGGTCGGCGTCTTCCTCCGCCGCCGCATCTCCGCGCTGCGCGCCGGGCTCGGCGCCCTCGCGCGCGCCTTCGCCCGCACGCCGGAGCCAGGCGATCGTCGACTGCTGATCGCCGCGGCCAAGTCGAGCCCGCTGTTCCACTGGGCGTTCTCCTACGCCGCGGCGATCGTGGCGATCGACGACGGTGACGCCAAGGCCGCGCGGCGCGCGATCGCCGGCGCGCCCGCGTGGCCGACCGCCAGCGTGTTCCGCGCGTTCCACCAGGAGCTCGAGCAGCAGATCGCACGCATCGAGGCGATCCGCAGCGCCTGAGCGGAGCGCTATGATGGGGAGGTGGATGCCGGCGACTTCGATGAAGAGGAGCTGTTCCGCGCCATGGCCGGGAGCGGCACGCGTTGGCTGCTCATCGGTCGTCGTGCGCTCGTCGCACTCGGGCTGCCCGTGCTGACGGCCGACTATGACTTCTGGATCGACATCGACGGCATCGAGAGCTTCAACGCCGCCGCAGCGAGCTGTGGGCTGATTCCCGACAAGACCGCCGACGCCGCCCGCGCGACCGGTCGGTACGTCGTGGAGGGCGACGAGCGCGTCGATGTCCTCGTCGCGCGGCAGGTCTCCACGCGCGATGGCGTCGTGCTCCGCTTCGAGGACGCGTGGAGCCGCCGCCGGGCGGTGCCGTACGAGCCCGGCCTGTCGCTGTGGATCCCGAGCATCCCGGACCTGATCCTCACGAAGAAATGGTCATTGCGCGCGAAGGCCGTGCAGGACATCGACCTGCTCGAAGCGCTCTCGCGCGAGGAGCCGTCGTCGTGACGCCGCGTCAGAAGCTCGATCCGAAGATCCGGGAGCGCTACGAGCGAGCCCTGAGCGATGAAGAGTGGCAGCGCATCCAAGCGCTGCCGCGCGACCCGGAGAGCGACGAAGAGGTCCTCGACCTCGCGCGCTGGTTCCGCCGCCGGTATCCGACAGCGAAGGAACGCTTCGCATACGTCCGCCGGAAATACGCGGAGTGGACCCGGCGCACCGGGTGAGGACCTGTCTTCAGAACAGCGGACGCGAGGGATCGGGTCGCCACACGGGGCGGTTGTCCGGATCGACGATCGCGAGCAGCTCGTCGCCGTCGAGGTGCGCGACGTAATCGGCGGGCATCGCCATCGCCGCGACGGCCATCGGCCTGCGATAATAGAGCTCCCAGATCCGCTCGGTCTTGTAGTTCTCCCTGGCGTCGACCTCCGCGTCGCTCATCTTCGCGAGCAGCGCGGGATCGGGCCCGAGGTACCAGCCGGTGTCGGTGACGGTCGCGTCGATCGGGCGGGGCGCGAAGCGGCGGTGGAGGAACGCGCGCCGCATGTCGAGCGCCCCCCGGAACGTCAGCATGACGTCGAGGATCCGGAAGTTCTCCGGTCTGACGCCGGCCGCTTGCGTGATCGACCCGATGAGCAACGCCACGATGAGCACGTTGCTCACGTCCTCGCGTGCGCGGCTCATCGGCTGCTGGAGGCGCAGGTCCGGCTCGCAGAAGCGGAATCGGCGCGGCCCCTCCTCGCGGAGGAACACCGGCGCCGGCCCCCACCACGAGAAGGCGGCTGGCTCGACCCTCGCCTCGGCGAGGAACCGGTCGACGAACGGCGCGACGAAGGGCGCGAGCTTCTCGGCGCACCGGGTGACGATCGTGCAGCCCTGCCCGCTCCGCTCGACGTCGATCGCGGCGACCGGTCGAGGCGCCGCGGAGGGCGCGACCTTCGCCGCCGCGGACGCCGCAGGCGCGCCGCCGATCACGACGACCGCGCCGCATCTCGGACAGCTCATCGACTTGCCGCGAGCACCGTCGCCCGCGCGCCACGCGTGGCCGCACGTGCACCGAACGTCGATCATGCGCCAAGCGTACAGGCCCGTTGCGCCCGACGTCGATGGCTCCTCCGGCAGCGCTCGAATCAGCGCGGCCGCGCGCGTGCCTCGACGATCGCGTCGACCGCGCCGTCGACCCCGAGCGCGTCGGTGTCGATCGCGACCTGCGCCTTCGCGTACCGCGGGCGTCGCTCCTCGAGGAGCGCGGCGAGCTCCGCCTTGGCGTTGGCGCGGTTGTGCATCGGCCGTCGGTCGCCCTGCGCGACGACCCGCGACCAGTGCGACTCGGGCGACGCCTGCAGCCATACCGTGAGCGCGTGCGCGCGGAGGAGCGCGAACGTGTCCTCGTCCATCACGATCGAGCCGCCGGTCGCGATCACGCACGCGGGGTGCTCGTCGAGCACGCGCCGCAGCACCTCGCGCTCGAGCCTGCGGTAGTGCGCCTCGCCGTGGAGCTCGAAGACCTCGCGCAGCGAGAGACCGGCCGCTTGCTCGACCTTGGCGTCGAGCTCGACGAACGGCGCGTGGAGCTTGCGCGCGAGCTTCTTGCCGACGGTGCTCTTGCCGGCGCCGCGCAGACCGAGCAGCGCGATGGGCGTGGGCGTGGCGCTCGCCCGGCGCGCCTCGGCGTCGAGCAGCCCGGCCGCGGACGTGCCGAGCGCGACGGCGACGTCGTGCAGGCGGAGCACCGAGATGTTGCCGCGGCCGGCCTCGAGGTCCGCGAGGAAACGCGTGGAGACGCCCGCCTTGTCCGAGAGCTCGCGGAGCGTGAGACCACGCGCGGAGCGCCGGTCGCGCACCGCTCGGCCGAGCTCGTGGAGGAGGTGATCGCGCGCGGTCATCCGGGACGATGTGCACTATACTGCTCATCAGCAGTCGAGTCGAGCACTATAGTGCTTGCCGCCGAGCGCGCAGCGTGCATGATCAAAGTCATGGACGCGATCCGGTTCGAGACCTCTCCCGAGCGGTACAAGCACTGGCGCCTCGAGCTGTCGGGCGCGGAGACGACCGGGGTCGCCCGGTTGGTCATGGACGTGAAGGAGGACCAGGGCCTCGGCGAGTACGTCCTCAAGCAGAACAGCTACGACCTCGGCGTCGACATCGAGCTCGCCGACGCGATCCAGCGCATCCGCTTCGAGCACCCGGAGGTCCGCGCGATCGTGTTCACCAGCGCCAAGGATCGGATCTTCTGCTCCGGCGCCAACATCTACATGCTCGGGACCTCGAGCCACGCGTTCAAGGTCAACTTCTGCAAGTTCACCAACGAGACGCGCCTGCACCTCGAGGAGGCGAGCGCCGCGAGCGGCATCCGGTCGATCGCCGCGCTCAACGGCGTCGCCGCCGGCGGCGGCTACGAGCTCGCCCTCGCGTGCGACGAGATCTACCTGCAGGAGGACGGCAACAGCGCGGTCTCGCTGCCGGAGTGTCCGCTCCTCGCGGTGCTCCCCGGCACCGGCGGCCTCACGCGGCTCGTCGACAAGCGCAAGGTCCGCCGCGATCACGCCGACGTGTTCTGCACCGTCGCCGAGGGCATCAAGGGCAAGCGCGCCAAGGAGTGGCGCCTGGTCGACGATGTCATCGCCAAGAGCAGGTTCGACGCGGCGACGAGCAAGCGCGCCGAGGAGCTGGCGAAGGCCTCGCCGCGCGCGCAGGCGAAGGGCCCGGGCCTGCCCCTCGCGCCGCTCGAGGTGCAGCGATCCATCGGCGAGAACGTCGGCGACCGGATCGTCTCGCAGTACCGCTACGTCACGCTGACCATCGACCCGAAGAAGCGCGTCGCCGAGCTCGAGGTGCGCGGCCCCGATCACGAGCCGCCCAAGAGCGGCGACGAGCTGCGCAAGCTCGGCAACGGCTGGTGGGCGCTCCGCGCGTTCCGCGAGCTCGAGGACGCGCTCCTCGATCTGCGCTTCAACTTCCTCGAGGTCGGGCTGCTGGTCGTCAGGAGCCGCGGCGACGGCGGCAAGGTGGTGGCCCACGACAAGGCGCTCGCCGCGCTCGCGGCCCAGGACTGGCTGGCCAACGAGATCGCGCTCCTCCAGCGCCGCGTCCTCAAGCGCGTCGACGTCACCTCGCGCTCCATCTTCACGCTGGTCGACGAGGGCTCCTGCTTCGCCGGATCGGTCCTCGAGCTCGCCCTCGCGAGCGACCGCGTCTACATGAAGGACGACGAGGATCACGAGGACGCGATCCGGCTCGCGCTGTCGCCCGCGAACTTCGGCGCGCTGCCGATGGGCAACGGCCTCACCCGCCTGCAGTCGCGCTTCCTGAACGAGCCCGAGCGCGCCGAGGAGCTCCGCGGCCACGAGGCGCCGATGACCACGCAGGAGGCCCTGAAGGCGGGCCTGGTCACCATCGCGCCCGACGCGATCGACTGGGACGACGAGGTGCGCGTCGCGATCGAGGAGCGCGCCGCGATGAGCCCCGACGCGATGACCGGCATGGAGGCCTCGCTCCGCTACGGCGGCCCCGAGACGCTGGAGACGAAGATCTTCGGCCGCCTCTCCGCCTGGCAGAACTGGATCTTCACACGCCCGAACGCCACCGGTCAGAAGGGCGCGCTGACGATGTACGGCCAGCCGGAGCGCGCCGAGTTCGACTGGCGCCGAGCATAGTCGTCAGTCGTCAGTCGTCAGTCGTCAGCAGGCCTCGCGCGGCCCCAAACCGATTCGCTTCGCCTCCGCGCCCCGCCCGCTCTCGCCAAGACGTACGAGACGACGACGACGTTCTCGACTGACGACTGACGACTGACGACTCGAACGAGCGAAGCGAGTGAGGAGACCCATGAGCACCGTCGTCAACGACACCAAGATCCCCAACAACGTCGACCTCTCCAGCGACAAGAAGCTCCAGCGCGCGCTCGAGCAGTGGCAGCCCAACTTCCTCGACTGGTGGTTGGAGATGGGGCCCGAGGGCTTCCAGCAGGATCAGGTGTGGCTGCGCACCGCCGTGTCGGTCGACTCCGACGGCTGGGCGAACTTCGACTACGTGAAGATGCCCGATTATCGGTGGGGCATCTTCCTCGCCGACAAGGTGCCGGATCGGAAGATCCACTTCGGCGATCACATCGGCCAGCCGGTGTGGAACGAGGTCCCCGGCGAGCACCGCAACGCGCTGCGCCGCCTCATCGTGACCCAGGCCGACACCGAGCCGGCGAGCGTCGAGCAGCAGCGCCTCCTCGGGCAGACCTGCCCGTCGCTCTACGATCTGCGCAACCTCTTCCAGGTGAACGTCGAGGAGGGCCGCCACCTGTGGGCGATGGTCTACCTGCTCCACAGCTACTTCGGGCGCGACGGCCGCGAGGAGGCCGAGGCGCTCCTCCAGCGTCGCTCCGGCGACCCCGACAAGCCGCGCATCCTCGGCGCGTTCAACGCGCCGTGCACCAACTGGCTGTCGTTCTTCATGTTCACGTACTTCACCGATCGCGACGGCAAGTACCAGCTGCTCGCGCTGGCCGAGTCGGGCTTCGATCCGCTCTCGCGCACCACGCGCTTCATGCTGACCGAGGAGGCGCACCACATGTTCGTCGGCGAGACGGGCGTGCAGCGCATCGTCGAGCGCACCTGCCAGCTGATGAAGCAGGCGGGCATGAGCGAGGACGTGCGGAAGGCCTCCGCCATCGATCTGCCGACGATTCAGAAGTACCTGAACCTGTGGTTCTCGCTCTCGCTCGATCTGTTCGGCGGCGAGGTCTCCTCGAACGCCGCGGCCTTCTTCGCCGCGGGCCTCAAGGGGCGCGCCTTCGAGGACAAGGAGTACACCGAGCACACCGCGCTCGGCCAGGCCTACGCGATGGAGCAGCCCAAGGACGGCCGCATCACCCGCGAGGAGATCGCGCTGCGCAACGCGATGAACGAGGTGCTGCGCGATCAGTACGTGCAGGACTCGCAGCGCGGCGTCGACAAGTGGAACCGCGTCCTCGAGCGCGAGGGCATCGACTTCCGCTTCACCCTCCCGTCGCGGCGCTTCCACCGCCACATCGGGCTGTGGGCCGACGTCGCGGCGACGCCGAGCGGCGAGCTCATCTCGAAGGAGCAGTTCGAGCAGCGCAAGGGCGAGTGGCTCCCGACCGAGGCCGACGAGACCTACGTGCGCAGCCTCATGACCAAGCCGGTCTACGAGAAGGGGAAGATGGCCAACTGGATCGCGCCCCCTCCCCGCGGCATCAAGGGCCAGCCGGTCGAGTACGAGTACGTGCGCCGCACCGAGGCGTGATCACTTCGCGGTGACGTCGCCGCTGAGCGCCTTCTTGGCGGGCGAGCCCTTCGCGCCGGACGACTTGGAGCTCGGCTTCGTCTTCATCTTCATCTTGGAGCCGAAGGCCTTCGCCGACTCCTGGTACTCGTTGACGTTCTCCGCCTTGGTCTCACGCTCCTCCTTGACCTCTCCCGTCTCGACGCTCGCGACGAACGTCTCGACCGCGGACGGAGGCGGCGGGGGCGCCGACGGCTTCAGTGGCTTGCCCGAAGCCTTCGCCTCGGCGATCGCCGTGGTGGCCTCCAGCGCGACGCTGCGAAGCAGCTTCTTCTCGTGCATCGCCCAGAGGCGGTGGTGCGCGAACCAACGCGCGCCCTTGATCTCCCCGTCGAGGGCGTAGGCGAAGCCCACCAGCGATTCGCGCGGCGCGACGGTGGCCAGCGCCCGCTCCAGGCGCTCCGCCAGCGCCTCGCGCTCCTTCACCAGCGCGGCGTCGTCGACCGTCGCGAGCAGCGTCTCGGACGGCGGCGCCTTCGCGTGAGCTTTGTTCGCCGCGGCGACCTTCGACCATACCTTGCCCTGGTCCTTCTCGTACTGGCCGGCGGCGCGCACCTTCGAGGTCGCGATCACGTCGGCCACGCGGAACACACCGCCGGTCTTCTCCCCGTCGCGGCTCTCGTTCCAGCGGCCGTGCTCGACGCAGAAGGCGTCGACGTCGCTCTTGTCCTTGCCGCCGATCAGGTAGTCCTGACCGATCTGGCGATCCTGCCGCCCGCCCTTGACGATGGTGCCCGCGAGCACGAACACCGGCACCGCGCCCTTGTTCTCGATGACGAGCGTGTTGACCGAACCGCCGCCCTCGACCTCGCGGATGATCGCCGTGCCCTTCTCGAGCGCCTCGTCGAGGGTGACGATCGGCCCGACGTCGGCCTGCGCGCACGAGGTGATCGGATAGACGGTGAGGTTGCCGACGACGTGCCCCTCGCCGATGGTGCGCTCCTTCGAGGCCGTGCAGGGGCTCTTCGCGGGTGCGGCGATGGGCTCGGGATGCGGCGCTGGGGCGTTCGGTCTTCGTGCGCACGCGGCGAGCAACGCCGACAAGAGCACCGCGAAGAGCAACACCGTCGTCCGCGAGACGGGCCTGTGCATGATGGGCCTCCTCTTTCAGCCAGGGGATGTCCGTTGCGACACCGCTCCACCGGGCGGATTTGCCGACGGCGCACGATTTTTCGCGCTGTCACACTCTGGTGCGCACCGACGACGATCTCTCTCGCGCGGCCTCGCCCGGCTCACGCCTTCCGCCACCGGCGACGCGCGACTAGGACTCGGGGCGGATGGGTCTCGGCGCGGTGCACGGCTTGTTCGGCGTCCCGCTGGCGGGCGTCGCGCTGTGGGCGCTCGTCTCCTCGTCGCTGCGCATCGGCGCGGCGCTCGTCCGCGGCTCCCGTCCGGTGACGACCGTCGTCGCCACGATGGTCGTCGCCCACGCGCAGCTGCTCATCGTCTTCGAGGTGCTCGGCGCGTTCGGCGCGTTCCGGCTGCCGGTGGTGATGCTCGCGATGATCGGGACGGGCGTCGCGGCGCGCCGCTTGCCGTCGGTGGAGCTCCCGCTGCGCGGCTGGTTCGCGGCGATCGGACGGCCGGCGCGGCTCGTCGCGATCGCGGCGACCGCGCTCCTCGTCGCCAAGGCGGCGCGTGGCATGGTCGCGCCCACCCTCGCGATGGACGGGACGGTCTATCACATCCCACGCGCGCTCCTCTGGCTGAGGAGCGGCGGGTTCGCGCGGCTCGGGGCGCCCGACGTCCTCGAGATCACCGACTTCCATCCGCCCGCCGGGGACGTCCCCTGGCTGTATGCGCTGTCGTTCGCGCGCAACGAGTCGCTCGTCGGCTGGGCGTCGGCGGCGATCACGTTGGAGGTCGCGGTCGCCGCATACGCGTGCGCTCGGCTGCTGTCGGCCGACCGTCCGGCGGCCGCGGCCTGCGCGCTCGCGATCGTCGGCACGCCGGCGGTGATGGTCTACGCCGGCACCGCATACGTCGACAACGCAGTGCTCGCGTTGGTCCTCTGCGGCCTCGCCCTGCTCGTCGACGCGGTCGAACGCCGGACGTTCGGCCGGGCGCTGCTCACGTCGATGGCGCTGACGCTGGCGGCGTCCGTGAAGGTGAGCGCCGCCGTGTTCCTCCCGCTCGCCGCCGTCGTGGCGACGGTCGCCGCGTTCCGGCGGCTCGATCGGCGGTGGGTGCTCGGGTGGGCGGCCGGCCTGCTGTTGATCGTGCCGCACGTCGTCCGCTGCGTCGTGCTCCGCGGATCGCCGATCTACCCCATCGGCCTGTCGCTGTTCGGCCACCGCATCTTCGCGCCGAACGAGACGTTCGTCCTGTTGGCGAACGGGAAGCTGACCGGTGCGGTCGACGACCCGTGGGCGTTCCTCGCGTTCGTATTCGCGCCGTGGCTCAGGCCGTTGGACACCACCGGCTTCGGGCTGGCGTTCTTCGTCATCGCGCCGCTCGGCCTCGCCGGTGCGTGGCGTACCTGGCGCAGCGGTCCGCGCTGGGTGGTCGTGCTCCTGCTCGCGATCACCGTGTTGTTGCTCGGATCGGTGTGGAGCCCCGCGGCGCTCGCGTATCGCACCGAGTACGCGATCCACACGAGCCGCTACCTCACGACGGCGGTCGCCGCGCTCGCGCTGCTGTCGCTCTCGCTCCGCGCCCGGTGGGCCCGCGTGGCGCTGCTGACCGCCGCGGGCGCCTCGCTGCTCTCCTCCGTCCCGCGCGGCTTTCGCGCGCTCGACGCCGCGGCCCTCGGCCCCGTCGCGCTCTCGGCGGCGGCGATCGTGGCGCTCGCCTGGATCCTCCGTCGCTCACCGCGTGCCCGCCTCGCGACGTTGGCCATCGGAGCGTGGCTCGTCCATGTCATCGCGCTCGGTTCGCGCGCCGTCCACCGCGACGACTACCTGACGGGGCTCGCCCGCCGCACGCTCTACGACATCCACCGGGCGGTGATCCAGCCGCGCGGCACGGCGCGCGTGTGGCAGGCGCTCGATCGCCTCCCGCCCTCGCGCGTCGCGATCACGTCCGGTTGGACGGGTGACGGCATGCAGCTCATGATCTCGCCGCTGCTCGGCCCGAACCTCGAGCACACGCACCTGTGGGTCACGCCGACGACCGACGGCTCGGTGATCGACTACCGCGAGGGCGGTCGCCTGCTCGCCGCCGCGAGCTACGAGGCGTGGCTGCGGCGACTGCGCGAGCAGCGCGTCGACGTCGTCGCGTGCCTCGCGCCGCCCGGTCTCGAGCGCCTGTTCATCGAGCAGCACCGGGAGCAGTTCGCGCTCATCGCGGCGAGCGACGACGGCTCGTACGCGGCGTTCCGCCTGAAGCCCTAGAGCCTGTTGCGGAAGTCAGCCCGCTCGCTGCGCTCGCGGGGCACTCACGGCGTCGCGAGGCGGGACTTGCTCTCGACGGCGTCGTCGGTGCACGTGGACGGCGCGGTGACGGCGTTGCACCGTGACGGCACGCCCGGGTCGCGGAAGTACCAGGAGGTCGACGCGACGGGCACCGGGTAGTCCGTGGCGATGACCTGCGCGCCGCTCGCGAACGCCTCTTCGGCGGAAGGGGTCGTGGCGTTCTTCTCGGCGAACGTCCGCACGATCATCCCGGCGGCGATCGCGTTGTCGATCGCCGCGCGGTCGGCGACCGGATCGTCGATCACGGCGATCGCCGCGAACGGATCGCCCGGCGCCGACGACACGAACATCAGCCGGCCCGAGAGGTCCTTGCTGCCGTGCGTGTACACGTCGCGCAGCTTGCCGTCGCCCGCCGAAGCGAGGAGCCAGAAGAGGATGCGGCCGCGCGTCCGCGCGAGCGTGGGCCAGCCGGTCGTCGCGACCGCCGAGGCGACGGTCGTCGCGTCGCCCTTCACCTCGTCGGGCGTGATCACCGACTCGCGCGGGAACACCGAGAGGATCTCCCTCTCGAGGGCCTCGAGGCGCTGCGCGGCCGCCAACGCGCCGTCGTCCTTGGCCTCGATCTGCACGAACAGCGGGTGATGTCCGAGGTGCCGATCGGACCAGGCGCGGATCACCGAGAGGCAGTCGGTGAAGCGGCGACAGGTCGACACGTCGTCGACGATGGGCAGGTGGAGCACGTCGTGCCGCTCGCACTCGGGCACCCAGTGCACGTCGAGCTCGAAGCCGCGCACGCCCTGCGTGTCGAGCTGCACGTCGAGCGGCGCGTGCGAGTAGGCCCACATCGCGGGCGAGTCGGGGTACTTCTGCACGTGATAGCTGTTGTGCGTCGCCTTCGCCTGCAGCTGATTCATGCGCAGCTGATCGTCGAGCGGGCCGGCCGGCGGTCGCGACGCCGGTCGCGCGGGTGCGCTCGACAGCGGCGGCGGGCAGAGCGCGCCGTCGGCCTGCTCCACGGGGCCGGCGTCGCTCGCGGCCTCGCTCGCGGCATCGCGCGCGTCGAGCGCCTCGTCTTCGTCACACCCGGACAATGCCACGAACGCAGCAACGAGGATCCGAAGCGCCTTCAAGGTGCTCTCTGCATACCACGTCAGGCAGCCCACGCTGCGCGCGAGCGCGACCGATCCGACGGAAGTGCGGCCGAGGCGCCCGGCCTCAGGGCGTCGGGCCGGAGCCGCACCGCGGGATGCGCCGGAGTTGTGGGGGGAGGGTTCACGCATCATGGCGGCCCATGCGCGCGCGAACGCAGGCAGCCGTGCTCTTCGCCGCGCTCCTGGCCGTCTCGATCGCGTTCTACGGGGTCGGGTTCGCGACCGGTCGTACGACGTTCGGGTCGCACGAATACTTCGCCTCGGACCTCTTCCACTTCCACTGGCCGCTCCGCACGATCGCGGCGCGCGCCTACAAGGCGTTCGAGCTCCCCCAGCGGACGCCGCTGTTGGGGTTCGGGTTTCCTCTCCTCGCCGAAGGCCAGACCGCCGTCCTGTACCCCCTCAACGTCCTGACGCTCGGCCTCCTCCCGACGGCGTTGGCGATCAACGGCTCGGTCCTGTTGCACCACGCGCTGGCGGGGCTCGGGACGTTCCTCCTCGCGCGGCACTACCGCCTGCGGACCGGCGCCGCCGCCCTGGGCGCCGTGCTCTTCGCCTTCTCCGGCTTCTTCATGGTGCACGCGCGGCACCTCAACATGCCGGCCGTCGCCGCGTGGCTGCCGTGGCTGGCGCTCGCCATCGAGCTCGCCTGGTCGCGCCCCTCCGCCCGCACGGTGACGGGACTCTCGGTGGTGACGGCGATGATCGTGCTCGCCGGTCATCCACAGCTCGCGCACGCCCACGCGGTCTTCGCGTTCGTCTGGGTCCTTCCGCGGCTTCGGTCGTCTCGACGACGAGGCGCCCTGGCGGTGGCGTGCGGCGCGCTCGTGGGAGCGTTGCTGGCGGCGCCGCAGCTGCTGCCGATGTTCGAGCTCAATGCCCTCGGTCCGCGCAGCGCGGGGCTCGGCGAGCGAGAGGCTGCGATCGCGGACATGCAGCTGCGGCACCTGGCCACCTTCTTCGATCCCTACTGGTTCGGCGATCCGGCGCGGGGGACGTACCCGCCCAACCTCCCGCCGCCACACTGGGAGATCGTCGCCTCGATCGGGATCCCCGGGCTGCTCCTCGCCCTGTCGTCGCTCTGGCCCGGCCGTCGTCGGTCGCGCGCGCCGATCGCCCGTCTGTGGGGCGTCGCGTCGGTCTTCCTCCTGCTGTCGCTGGGTGCGAACGGCCCGTTCGGCAACCTCGTGCAGAGCATGGTCCCCGGATCGTCGTACTTCCGCTTCTCCTCGCGATTCCTGCTCCAGGTCGCCTTCGCGCTGTCGTTGCTCGCCGCGGCGGCCGCCGATCGCTGGGCGCGCGTCGCGCCGCGTCTGCGCCTCGCGTGGGTGCTTCCGGTCGTCGCCCTCGCCGACCTCTACCGCACGTTCGCGCACTACAACCCGCAGACCGAGATCAGCGCGTGGACGACTCCGCCGGAGACGGCCAGGGCCATCCTGAAGAACAGCGCGGGCATCGTCCCGCCGCGGCTCATCTCCATCGATCGCGAGCCGATGCTGTTCCGAGCCCTCGCGCAGCACCGGCCATGGCTCGCCGATCCGAGGCCGCTCGCCCAGGCGCGCGAGATCCTCCTCTCCAATCACCAGGCGACGTTCGGGCTCGACGCGATCCAGCCATACTCGCCGCTGACACCGCTGCGCGCGTCCCAGGTCATCGACGCGTTGGCGTTCCTGGGCCACGACGGCGTGGGGCGCCTCAGCAAACGGGGAGCGAACCTCTTCGGTGTCGAGTGGCTGGTGTCGACGGTCGACCTCGGCCCCGGCTACGGGCCACGTGTTGCAGGCAGGCGCGGTGCACCTGTACCGAAATCCGACCGTCTACCCTCGCGCGTTCGTGGCCGGCGGAGTCCGCGCCGCGCCCGGCGCGCCGCTCGAGAGCGTGGTCGCGCGCCTCGTCGATCCGCGATTCGCCGCGCGTGACGAGGTCGTCCTCGAGCGCGCCACGCCGGAGCTGGCTCCGGCACACGTCGAAGCGCAGACGCGGTTCGTGCGATACGAGAACGAGCACGTCGAGCTCGGCGTGGAGTCGGCGTCGGCGGGGTGGCTCGTGCTGACCGACACGTTCTATCCAGGCTGGCGTGCCGACGTCGACGGCGCGCCCGCCGAGATCGTCGCGGCCGACGGCTTCGCGCGCGCGGTCCACCTCGAGCCCAGGCGGCACCGTGTGCGCTTCCGATTCGTCTCGCGCTCGCTCCGCTTCGGGCTCGCGCTGTCGGCCGTGGGCGTGTTCGTGCTGGTCGCGATCCGGTGCTGGCGACGCCTCAGTAGTGGTAGGCGAGCGAGTACCCGGCGCACGTGAGCGACGAACCGTCGCCACGGACCGTCATCGTGACCTTGGTGTCCTCGCTCGTCGTGCCCGTGCAGTTGATCTCGATCGCGGCCTCGGGCGCGCCGCAGCACTCCGAGCCCGTCCTCACGCCCTTCGGGCAGCTCTTGATCTCCGTCGTGCCGCTCTTGCAGACGGCCTGGATGCAGACCCGCACCGGACCGGTCACCTTCGCGGTCGGGTTCACGGAGCAGCCGAAGACGTCGCTGCCGTCGAAGGTGAGCACGTCGACGTCGGACGACGACGAGAGCACGCCGTTCACGGTCTTGCCGCTGCCGTCGCAGTCGTCGATCGCACCGAGCTTGCGCGCCGTCGACGGCGTGTCGTTCGGCTCGGCCTCCTCGCCGGTGCACGGCGTCGGCCCGGTGTCGACGGGCGCGGTGTCGGCGCCGCTGCCGGTGTCGCCGCCGGCTCCCGTGTCATCGCCGCCGGTCGCCGTGTCGGTCGTCGAGGAGTCTTCGCCGGCAGACGCCGTGTCCTTCGCGACGCTGGTGTCCGCGACGACCCGCGAGTCCTCCTCCGTCGTGGAGGTGTCCTCCTCCGCCGACGTGTCTTCCTCGATCTCGCCGGTGTCCGCGCTCGCGTCGCGACGCCGGATGACGCCGTCGTCCTCCTCGTCGGCGCCGGTCGCGCACGAGCTCAGGAGGGCCACCGCCAACACCGAAAACCAGCGCGCGCGCATCGCCGAGATCTACAACGAAGAGCCCGGCGCGTCCCGCCCGCCCCGCCTGGGCGCAGTTCCGGACGGATGCGCGCTCGCCGGCACGGCGACCGGCGCGTCTTCGGTGAGGCGGTGACACCCTGGCGATGGGGTTCCACGGGCAGTCGTCAGCCGAGCATGCGGTCGTCGACGTAACACCAGCACCAGTCCTCTCCGACCTCTGCCGAGGAGATGATGGGATGTCGCGTCGCGTGGTAGTGCGCGGTCGCGTGCTTGTTCGGCGAGTTGTCGCAGCAGCCGACGTGACCGCACGTGAGGCACTCGCGGAGGTGCACCCAGCGCGAGCCCGTCTTCAAGCACTCGTCGCAGCCGCGGGCCGGTCGGTCGACATGCCGGATCGGCGCAGTCGCGACGTGCTCGCACGGCGCGGAGAGATCGACGTTCGTCGTGGCGGACATCGCGACACCCTAAGCACGCCTCGCCTCGTGGAAAGCACGCGCGGCGCTCGAGGTGCGCGCCGATGTCGCCGCCGAAGCCGCACGAGCGGTGGCGCTCACGGATGAGCATGAGTAACGACAAAGCAGCAGCGGAGACAGCAGGGAATTTCGGAATGCCATCGCGGGGCCGGGCGTCCTAGGGTGTACGCGAATGCCTCGCCTGCGTTCCGTCGCGACAGCGGTCTCGGTCCTCGCGCTCACCGCGATCGGCAGCTCGGCGTGCGCGCCGACGGTGAGCGCGCCGGCGTTCGTCCCGTCGGGCGGGTCACCCATGCTGCGCGCGATCCCCGCCGTGCATGGGCTCTCGATCGGCGAGCGGCGCGCCGTGCAGGCGGTGCTCGAGGACGGGCGCGAGCGCATCGTGTCCGTCGCGATCGGCGCCAACACCAAGGTCGCCGATCCCGCGATCGCGTCGCTCGAAGACGGCGTGCTCACCGGGCTCGCGCGCGGCACGACCACGCTCCGCATCTCGTACGAGCCGGGCGGTTACGCGGTCACGGTGCCGATCGTCGTGACCGATGCGACGCCTGACGCGCTCGAGCTGAACGAGATCACGGCGCCGCGCATCGGCGAGCGCCTCGAGGTGCGCGCGACGGTGCGCTACGCCGACGGCACCGTCGGCGACGCGACGCTCGACGCCGATTGGTCGACCCCGACGGCCAATCGCTTGTTCGTGCCGAACACGCCCGAGACGCGCGGCGCCGTCGTCGCGGTGATGCCGAAGCAGGCGACGCTCGTCGCCCGACTCGGCGACCTCGAGGCGCGGACCGAGATCGTCCCCGCGTTCGGCGAGCCGAGCGGGATCCATGTCCGCCTCGCGTGGTCGCACGGCGAGTTCCGCCGGTTCGGCGCCTTCGCGCACTGGTCGGACGGCGAGGTGCGCGAGGTCAGCGCCGGCTGCCTGTGGCGGGTCCCCGGCACCTTGGCGTTCCGCGGTCTCGAGCGTCCGCAGCACGGCCCCTGGGTCGCGGTGTCCGACCTCGCCTGGGATCGAATCGCGACGTGCGAGCTCGGCACCTCCAAGACGAGCGGCGCGCTGTTCGGACCGTGACCACCGGTCCCGGCTTCATCCCGCAGTCGCCGTCCGCGCGCTCGTCGCTCGCTCGGGTCGAGAGGCGGCCCGCCTCGAGGATGCGCGTCACGATTCGATCACCGTCGACATCGCGTGCGGGCTCCCGAGACGGCGCGTGGTAGGGTGCGCGATGGCCAGCGAAACCTGCGGAGTCTGCATGGGGGACGGGCGCATCTCGAATGCGTTCGGCGGCAACCTCACCACCTGCCCGAGCTGTCACGGCACGGGTCGTCGTTCGGAAGAGGGCGGCTACCGCGACGTCACCAAGACCAAGCCTTCGCATCACCAGAAGCCGGCGACCGCCGCGGTGAAGCAGACGTGGCCGACCACGGCCGAGGGCGCGATCCTCGCCGCCGAGGTGCGCGACAGCGGCCTCGTCTCGGCCGACGCCAAGACGCGTCTGATCCAGGAGATCATGGATCACGAGGCGAGCCACGGACGATGCACGACGACCTTCCTCAAGAAGGTCCGCAAGCAGGTCCGCGCCCGCCCGGCGTGAGAGGCAAGCGCGACGCCGGGCGGCGCGGCTACTTGCGAGCCTTGGCGCGGCGCTCGCCGATGCGTTGGTCGGCCGAGCTCCACCCTGGGTCGAGCGCCTTGCCCGGAGCGTCGAGATCGAGCAGCACCGGCGCGTGGTCCGACGGGACCGGCTTTCCCTTGCGCGCCTCGCGGTCGATCTCGCTCCACACCACGCGCTCGCCCAGGCGCGCGGTCACGAGCAGGTGATCGATGCGCATGCCGTAGTTCTTGTGGAACAGCCCGGCGCGGTAGTCCCACCAGCTGTAGCGCTCCTTCTCGGTGTGGCGCAGGCGGTAGGCATCGACGAGCCCCCAGGCGATCAAGCGCTCGAACGCCGCGCGCTCCTTCGGCGACACGTGCGTGCCGCCGTGGCAGGCGGCGGGATCCCACACGTCGGCGTCGGCGGGCGCGACGTTGTAGTCGCCGCCGATGAGCAGCGCGTCGCTCGGCGAGTGCTCGCGCGCGAGCCAGGCGGCGAGGCGATCGAACCACACGAGCTTCGCGTCGTAGAACGGCGAGCCGAGCTTGCGGCCGTTCGGCGCGTAGATCGACACGACGCGCACGTCACCGCACGTCGCAGCGATCATGCGCGCCTCGGCGAAGGGCTCGTCGTCCGGAGCCTCGGTGCGCGCGACGGCGAGCGGCTGGCCGAAGTTGGTGACGACGTCGGCGAGACCGACGCGGCTCGCGATCGCGACGCCGTTGCGACCGCTCTTCTCGCCGTGGTGGCAGACCGCGTAGCCGAGCTTCTCGAGGGCCTCGCGAGGGACGTTGTCGTCGCTGACCTTGGTCTCCTGGAGGAGGACGACGTCGGGCTCGGCGCGCGCGATCCACCACTCGAGCTTCTCGAGGCGCGCCTTGAGCGAGTTCACGTTCCAGGTGGCGATGCGCATGGCCGTTCGGCGTGCAGCACGGCTCACTTCGGCAGGATGCGCGCGTCGGCGCAGCCCCAGGACTCGACCTCGATGGTCCAGTCCCACTTGCCGTTGAGGCCACCGCCCTCGCCCGTCTGCCGGATGCGCCAGATGCGGCCGTTGGTCATGTCGAGCAGCGCGCCCGCGTCGATCGTCTGCTGCACGTTGAGGCGGAGCGTGTCGCCGCCGCTCGAGCCGATCGCGGCCTCGACGACGCCGGCGGCCACGCCTCCGAGCCCGAACGCCCAACCCCAGGGACCGGCGACGCCGCCCGCCGCGATCGCCCCGTCCTTGATGCTGCCGAACACCTTGATATACGAGGAGACGTCGTTGTTGCGGAAGCAGCGGTAGGTGACCGTCAGGTTGTTGATCGTCGTGCGCAGCTCCTTCTGACCCCAGAAGAGCGCGACGTTCGGATCGAAGACCAGCGGCGGGTTGCCGTCCTTGAGGTCCTTCTGCAGCGGGGTGACCGCGACCTCGGAGGTGGCGCCGTCGCTCGCGTTCACGATGCAGTACATGTCGAGCGAGCCGGGCCAGACGCCGATCTTGTCGATCTTGATCTGACGGATGCGGATGCGCAGGCGCGGATCGAGGCAGGTCGTCTTCGAGGCCTCGACGCCCATGCCGACGCCGCACGTGTAGAGCGACTTGCCGTCGTTGTTGAACGAGGCGAGCTCGCTCGACGAGGTCGGCACCGCCACCGCGCCGGTGCACGACGGCGCGAGATCGCACTTCGGGCACTTGTCGCAGTCGCGCGGGCAGGTCTCGCAGGTCTCGGTGCCGTTGCACACGAGATCGCCGCACTTCGGCGGCACGTCGGGGACGTCGTCGCTGACGTCCATCGTCGGCGTGGAGTCCTCGCACCCGCCGTCGCACGTCGGCTCCGGCGTGGTCGGATCCGTTTCGCCGGTCGCGCCGGCGCACGCGACCAACGAGCTCATCACCCCGATCGCGAGCCACGCCCGAACCCGATCGCTCATCGCCGACCTCCGAAGGATGAGCCTATCGCGACGCGTCATGGAGACGCAAGACTGGTATGACCACTTCGCCTTCTTCTCGAAGGTTCGACGACGAGACTCCCCGACCGCGTCTGCTTCGCGCCGCCGCAGCGAATGCGCGCCGGGGAGCCACGCCGGATCGCGGCCGGATCGCGGCAGGATCGCGGGCGGCCGCGCGGCACTCGCGATGCACGGTCGTTCGCCCGTGCTGCACCTCGAATCCCCCAAGGGCCTCTCGCCGACCGGCGTCGGACCGCTGCTGTTCGGCGGTCAGCTCATCGTCGTCGGCCTCGCGTTGCTCGCGGTGCCCGACCTGCACCCGCCGCCCACGGCCGTGCGCCTCGTCGGCGTCGCGTGGCTCGCCGCGGGCGTCGTGCTGTGGGCGACGGCGCTGCGCATCTTCCTGAAGGAGTTTCCGCACGGCACCTTGATCGTCGAGGGACCGTATCGCTTCAGTCGCAACCCAATGTACTCGAGCGACGCGAGCCTCATCGTCTTCGTGGTGCCGGCCCTCGCGCTGATCACCGGCGCGTGGACGCTCCTCGTCGCCGCGGCGGGCGGCGCCGCGCTCGCCTACCCTCTCGTCCTCAGCGAGGAGCGTGATCTCGAGCGCACCTTCGGCGACGAGTGGCGGCAGTACCGCGCGCGCACGAGCTGGCTCGTCCCGTGGCTCCCCAAGCAGTGACGAGCGGCGACGCGTGAGCGGCACATGGTTCGCGCAGGGTATCGGAACGCATGCGAACGACGTTCGCGCTCCGCGTGCCCCGCTCGTGCTTCGGCGCAAAGAACGCGCGTTTTGCCGGTGACCGAAATCACCGGTGAGCTCCCGCACGCAAGCCGCTGCGAGCGCGGCGCGGTACGGATCCTTCATACGTTCTCATCAGGGAACGCCTCCCAAAGGAGGAGCGTCATGAAGAAGCTCGTGCTCGTGCCGGTCGTCGTGCTCATCGCGGGCGCCGCGTTCGCGGACAACAAGCCCGTCGCAGGCACCGACGGCACCGCCACCGCGTGGGAGAGCGGCAAGGCCATTCTGGTCGTGCCGTGCGACAAGAACGAGGAAGGCAACTGGGACTACCCGACCTGTGTGCGCTCTTTGCGCGAGAAAGTCCCGACCATCCTCTGCAAGCGCGGACCTGGCACGTACAAGTGGTCGTTCCAGGTGGGCTCCGAGAAGTCGAAGCTCGATCAGGCGACCAACTGCAAGGCCGGTTGATGCGCGCTATCCTGCGCGCATGAGCCCGCAGCCCGACGAGAGCCAGCGCATCGACAGCTTCGAGGAGTTCTGGCCCCACTACGTCCGGGCGCACTCGAGCAAGGGGTCCCGCCGCCTCCACTTCATCGGCACGAGCGCCGCGATGGCGCTCGTCGCCGGAGGCGTGCTCACGCGGCGCCTGTGGCCGGTGCTCCTCGCGCCCGTCGTCGGCTACGGGTGCGCCTGGATCGGCCACTTCTTCGTCGAGGGCAACGTGCCGGCGACGTTCGGCCACCCGCTGTGGTCGCTGAAGGGCGACTTGGTCATGTGGAAGAAGATCCTCGACGGCACCATGGACGCCGAGGTCGAGCGGCATCGCACGGCGGCCGAGCCGGGCGAGTCGCCCGAAGCGAACGTCGCCGCCGATCCGACCGTCAACTGAGACGTGCCGCGTCCGATCTGCCTGCTGACGGACTTCGGGCACCGCGATCCGTTCGTCGGCGTGATGAAGTGCGTGATCGCGGCGATCGCGCCGTCCGCGCGCGTCATCGACCTGGTCCACGATCTGCCGCCGCACGACGTGCGCGCCGGCGCGTTCGCGCTGAAGAGCGCGCTGCGTTGGCTGCCGCCGCGCGCGATCGTCGTCGGCGTGGTCGATCCCGGCGTGGGCACCGCGCGGCGACCGATCGCCATCGACACCGCCCGCGCGACGTTCGTCGGACCGGACAACGGGCTCTTCACCCACGCGCTCGAGGAAGGGGCCGAGGTCCGCCTGCTGCGCGATCGGCGCTTCTTCCTCGAGGAGGTGTCGAGCACGTTCCACGGGCGCGACGTGTTCGCGCCCGTCGCCGCGCACCTCGCCCGCGGCGTGGCCGTGGCGCGCCTTGGGCCGCGCGTGCCCGATCCGGTGCGGCTGCCGTTGTCGGAGCCGCGCCGCGACGCACGCGGCGTGCACGGTGAGATCGTGACCATCGATCGCTACGGCAACGCAATCACCAACGTCCCCAACGAGTGGGTCGCTCCCGCCGCGAAGGTCCGGGTGCGGCGCCGATCGATGACGACGGCGGCAGCCTACGGCGCGGTGCCCGCGGGCGCGCCGGTCGCCGTCCCGAGCAGCGGCGGCACGCTCGAGATCGCGATCCACGGCGGCGACGCGCGCGAGGAGCTCGGGCTGTCGGTGGGTGACGCGGTCGTCGTCGTGCAGTCGTCCGTCCGTCGTCCGTCGTCCACGCGGGGGTGGAGGTAAGGTGCGGAGCATCCGAGCCATCCGAGCCGTCCGTGCATGCTTGCTGCTCGTCGCGCTCGCCGGCGTCGCGTGCCGACGCGACGATCCGGCGGCGCCGGTCGCCGACACGGCGCCCGAAGAAGAGGAAGACACCGGGCTGGCGGTGCCCGCGCTCGATCCGGGCAAGTGCGGCGCCGTGGAAGGCGACGAGTCGCCGATGGTCCTCGATCGCACGTTCGTGCCGGCGAGCACCGGCCGGAAGCTCGAGGACAAAGCTTTCCCCATCTTCTCGGAGCTCGAGGCCGACCCGGCGCTGCTCTCGCGCTTGCGCGCCGACGCTACGCTGTCCGGCATCGCGGCCGCGCGCGAGACGCGTCTGAAGGACGCGAGGTCGTGCGCCGACACCGCGTGCGCCGCGGCGTCCGTCGCGTGGACCGACGACGAGCGCGCCGCGGCCGCCGACGCCGCCGTGGCCGCGCTCGGCGACGCGCTGCCGGCGTTCGCGCGCGATCGCGTGCGCAAGTCCGGGTCCTTCAACGTCGACGCCGCGCTCGACGACGCGGCGCTCGTGCGCAAGGCGATCGCCGACGGCCTGTCGCGCGCCGCGCTGGCCGCCACGCGCGACGTCTCGCCCGAGATGCGCGCGAAGGCGGTGACCGACGCCCTCGCTTCGCGCTCTTCGCCGATGGCCTTCTTCGAGCCGACGCTGGCCCTCGCGCTGTCGACGCTCGAGGCCGACGGGCGCGACGAGGCGATCCGCTACGAGCCGCTCGCGAGCGGCGAGAACGCCGCCGCGGTCGCGGCCATCCCCTCGATCGCGTGGGCGAGCTTCCCCTTCGCGGCGATCGTCGTCCCCGGGCTCGGTCCGGGCGATCCGGAGACGGCGCTGAGCGAGGGCGGCCGCGCGCGCTGCGATCTCGCGGCCGCGCGGTTCCGCGCCGGCATCGCGCCGCTCGTCGTGCTCTCCGGCGGGCACGTGCACCCCGATCGCACGAGGTTCGCCGAGGCGATCGAGATGAAGAAGTACCTCCGCTCGATCGGCGTGCCCGAGGCCGCGCTGCTCGTCGACCCGCACGCGCGTCACACCACGACCAACCTCCGCAACACGTCGCGCCTGCTCCTCCGCTACGGCGTGCCGGCCGAGCGCCCGGTGCTGGTCACGACGGACGCGTTCCAGTCGGTCTACATCATCGGCCGCCCGTTCGCGGTGCGCTGCCGCGACGAGATCGGGCTCGTACCTTGGCGCAAGCTCGCGTCGCTCTCGATCAACGACACGTGCATGCTCCCCTCGCGCGTCTCGCTCACGGTCGAGGCGCGCGATCCGCTCGATCCGTAGGCAGACCACGACCGCGCCGCGTCTTGGTGTCACCCGACCGCGGGGCCAAGATGGAGGGCATGTGGACCGCGCTCGGCTCGCTGCTCCGCCCGCAACCCGCACCGTCGCCGGCGCCGCGCGCAGAGCAGCCCACGCCGTCGTGGCGCGTCGGCTTCGAGGATCTGGCGCGCGAGCACGGCTTCGAGCCCTTGCGCGTCGAGGGCTCTCTTCCTCACGAGCTCGAGGGCACGCTCTATCGCAACGGCCCCGGGCGCTTCGGCGTCGGCGGCGAGCGTTATCGCCACTGGTTCGACGGCGACGGCGCGGTCACCGCGGTGCGCGTCGGCCACGGTCGCGCGTTCGGCGCCACGAAGATGGTGCAGACGCCTGCGTACCTCGAGGAGCGGCGCGCCGGGCGGAGGCTGTACGGCGGCTACGACACGCCGCTCGCGCGTCCGTTCTACGAGGTGGTGCTCGGTCAGGTGAAGAACGCAGGGAACACCTCGATCATGCTGTGGGACGATCGCGTCTTCGCGCTGTGCGAGAGCGGGCGACCGATCGAGCTCGCCGACAACGATCTGACGACGCTCGGCGAGAACGATCTCGGCGTCGTGCGCCGGGCGTTCGCCGCGCACCCGCACCGCGTGCCGAGCCGGCGCGCCCTCTACGGCTTCGGGCTCGGGGTCGGCCCGCGCACCTCCGTCGAGGTGTACGAGCTCCCCGACGATCGCGCGCCCCGCACCATCGCGCGGTTCTCGCTCGACGGCCTCCGGTTGAACCACGACTTCGCCGTGACCGAGAGGCACGCGGTCTTCCTCTTCTCGCCGACCTATCTCTCGATCTCCGACATGCTGCTCTTTCGCCGCGGCCCGGTGAGCAGCGCCCGGTGGCGACCCGAGCGCGGCGTCGAGGTCGTGCTGGTGGGCCTCGACGCGCCGCACGAGGTGGTGCGCTTCCACGTCGACGCGTTCCACATGGAGCACGTGGTCAATGCCTTCGAGCGCGACGGCGAGATCGTGATCGATCAGGTGGACTACCCCGACCCGTGGGGCCTCGAGCGGTTCGTCTCGGGGCTCGTGCGCGGGGTGGTGCAGGCGCCGCTCGCGAGCCGATTGCGGCGCGTGGTCATCGATCCGAACAGGCGCACGCTGCGGGCCGAGCTGCTCGCCGATCGTCCCCTCGAGCTCCCGCGCGTGTCGCCGCGGGTCGAGTCGCGCCCGCACCGCTTCGCGTACCTCGCCGGCGCGTCGGGGGAGTTCATCGACGCGGTGCTCGCCTTCGACCTCGAGACCGGCGCGGTCGACCGCTTCGCGCCCGGCGCGGACCAGTACCCGTCGGAGGCGGTCTTCGTCCCCCGAGACGGCGGCGGCGAAGAGAACGACGGCTGGCTGCTCACGATGGTCCTCGACGCGAGGCAGCGCGAGAGCCACCTCGCGGTGCTCGACGCGCGCCGCGTCGGCGCCGGTCCGATCGCGCGCCTGTGGTTCGATCACGCGATCCCCTTCGGCTTCCACGGCGCGTGGGCCGGAGGACGCTGAGTCAGCGATCGCGATTGCGGGACGCCGGATGGGCAGCCATCGGACCGGCACGGTTCCGAGGTCGAAGGTCGAAGGTCGAAGGTCGAATCGAGAGCCGTTTCCCATCCGGTTCCGCGGGGTTCCAGGGGCTCCGCCCCTGGTTCGACCTTCGACTTTTCGACCGTCGACCAAGCTCGACGGGAGATTCACACACTCTCTCTGACGACTGACGACTGACGACTGACGACTGACGACGGACGGACGACCGCCGAAGCTCACTGCGAGCGAGCGCGCGTGCACGGACGCCGACCGCATGCTCTACGCTGACGATGGCGCGGCGATCGCCCGCGCGGGAGGACGATGAGCGACGGCGCGCACCGATTCGTGGGTCCGTTCCGAGTGCTGTGGTCTGGCGTCGCCGACCCCGAGCTGCGCGAGGGCCGATTGGCCGACGTCCGCGGCGCGTTCGCCGTCCTGGTCACGAGCGCCGTGGAGGTGGCACCGGGCGAGGAGCTCCGCCTCGAGCTGCGCGACGCGGACGACACCCCGGTGTCCGTCGGTCTCGCGTTCGTGCGTTCGGTCGAAGAGCAGGGTCTCCACGTCGAGATCCTGTCGTTCGGCATCGACGTCGAGCTCCTCGACGCCGCGGGCCGCCCCGCCCGCAAGCCGGTGAAGCCGCCGCCGATCCCGAAGCAGGCGCCGAAGCCGCCGCCGCAGCCCATCCCGGAGCCACTCGACCTCGACGTCCTCGAGCAGGAGCTCGAGCCGCTCGTCGAGCCGCTCGCGGTGCAGCGCACCGGCGTGATCATCGGCATCGACCTCGGAACGACGAACACCTGCGCGTCGTACGTGGTCGACGGCCGGCCGAAGATCATCCCCGGCCGCACCGGCACCAACACCATCCCGTCGATGATCACCTTCGATCCCGACGGGACCTTCCACATCGGGCAGCGCGCGGCCGATCGGCAGGTGCTCTACCCGCTGCGGACGGTGTACGGCTCCAAGCGGCTCATCGGCCGCACCTATCGGGCCGAGCTCGCCTCGGAGCTGCAGTCCCACTTCGCCTACCCGCTGGCCGAGGCCGAGGGGCAGCGCTTCGGCGCGCGCATCGACGACCGCGTGATCAGCATGGACACCATCGCCGCGCGCGTGCTCGACGAGGTGCGCGGCTCGGCCGAGGCGCACCTGGGGCAGCCGGTCGACGCCGCGATCATCACGGTGCCGGCGTACTTCACCGAGGTGCAACGCGAGGCGGTGCGTCGCGCCGCGGCGCAGGCGAAGCTCGCGGTGTACCGCATCGTCAACGAGCCGACGGCGGCCGCCGTCGCCTACGGGCACAAGCAGCGGGACCGGGCGCGCATCGCGGTCTGGGACTTCGGCGGCGGCACCTTCGATTTCTCCATCGTCGACGTCTCCGACGGGCAGCTCGAGGTGTTGGCGACCGGCGGCGACAACTTCGTCGGCGGCTCCGATTTCGACGACCAGCTCGCCGGCCACCTGCTCTCGGAGTTCCGGCGGCTCGAGGGCATCGACTTCGAGCCCGACCCGCAGCAGATCGCGCGGCTGCGCGAGGCCGCCGAGCACGCCAAGAAGATGCTCTCGGTCGAGGCCGAGCACCTCGTGTCGATCCCGGAGCTCACGCGGACGCCGCGCCGCGATCTCGAGATCGAGATCACCCGCGAGGGGTTCGACGCGCTCACCCGCTCGCTCGTCGAGCGCACCGTCGCCATCGCGACCGGCGTCATGCGCGCCGCGGGCGTTTCGCCCACCGAGATCGACGACGTGCTGCTCGTGGGCGGCACCACGCGCATCCCCGCGGTCCAGCAGTCGGTGGCCGATCTGTTCGGGCGCCGACCGAGCAAGCGCATCAACCCCGACGAAGCCGTGGCCATCGGCGCCGCGCTCCTCGCCGAGGAGATCGGCGGCGGCACCGCGCCCGCCCTCGTGGACATCATCCCGATGAGCGTCGGGCGCGGCGTGCACGGGCGCGTCTTCGAGCCGATCGTGAAGCGCTACGCGCGCGTGCCCTCGTCGGAGGAGCTCGTGCTCGACGCCGATCTCCTCGGCAGCGTGTACGTGCCGTTGTTCCAGGGTGAGTCGAGCGACGTCGCCCAGAACGAGTACCTCTGCTCGGTGATCGTCGAGGACCGCTCGCTGTGGGACGGCGGCCGCGTCGTCCTGCGGCTCTCGTTCGACGAGCACTGCGTGATGACGATCGACGCGCTCGACGCGCGCACGCGACGCCCGCTGCCCGTCAAACTCGATCGCTCTCGCCCCGTGCAGGACGTCTTGCGCGACCTCGGCGGCTTCGAAGGCGAGGTGGTCGAAGCGTGGCACCCGCCGCCGTCGCCGCTGGGCAAGGTCCTCGGCAAGCTCTTCAAGCTGTTCGGGCGAGGCTGAGCCGAGCGCTCACCGCGCCCGGCGCCGGTAGCGCATCCGGTACACCGGCAGCCCGTCGGCGATCGCGCGCTTCTCCCGCGGGCTCTCTGCGCCGTACGGGTTGTCGGTCAGGCGCGCGTCGCCGGCGACGTCGCCGAACGGCTCGAGCACGCCGCGCGCGTCGAGGAACGCGCGGTACTGCTCGTAGCGGTGCTCGACGTCGGTCTGCACGAACAGCTCGCCGCCGTCGCGGAGCAGGCGCTCGATCTCGTGCTGCACGACGTCGCCGAGGACGAGGCGCTTCTCGTGGCGCTTCTTCCACCACGGATCGGGGAAGTGCATGAACACCGCGCGGAGCCTGCCGTCGGGGCGCAGTCGCGGCATCGCGAGGCGCGCGTCCTCGGCGAACACCCGCGCGCGCGCGCCGAGCCCCTGCGCGACGAGCTTGCGATCGACGATGGCCGCCCACTTACGCCGCACCTCGAGGCCGACCAGGCGCACCCGCGGATCGAACGCGACGCGCTCGAACGCGAAGGCGCCGCGGCCGCCGCCGATCTCGAGCTCCATCGGATCGTCGGGGGTGGTGCCGGGGAACAGCGCGTCGAGCTCGACCGGCTCGGGCCGCTCGCCGGGCAGCACGGCGGCATCGGCGTAGGGATCTCCCGGGCGGATGCGGCGTTTGGGGAAGCGAGGCGGCGGGACGTTCGTCACGGGAGCGCTCGCATGCATGCGAAGCCGCGCGCTCGTCAAGAGCGGTGGATTCGCGCCGCGACGGCGCCCGGAGACGCCCCGGTGTCCCATCGGCGTGACGCGCGAGGTGTCGCGCCGATGTGACGCGCAGGCCCAAAGGAAAGTTCCACTGGCGACGATCGGTCCATCGAGATCACAATGGAGTCGGAGGCTGCCGATGAGGAACGCGACGTCGTTGTTGGTGTGGGCATGCGTCTTGGGCGCCGCGACCGCGGGCTTCGCTGCGTGCGGCGGCGGCGGTTCGAACGACGGCGGCACCCCCGCGGGCGACGACGCATCGACCGGCGACGACTCCGGCTTCAACCTCGGCGACGGCGCGCCCAGCGACGAGATCGCCTCGCTCTCCATCGACCCGGCGACGGCGACGCTCGACGTCGACGACGCCATCCCCGCTACCAAGGCGTTCAAGCTGCGCGGCGTGAAGACCGACGGCACCACGGTCGACGTGACCGACTCGGTGTCGTGGTCGGCGACCGAGCCCGCGATCGGCGCGATCGCCGGCGGCACGTACACGGCGACCGGTGAGCTCGGCGGCGTCGTGCAGATCAAGGCGACCCACCGCGGCAAGACGGCCTCGGCGACGCTCACCGTCCACCTCCGCACCAAGGCCGACGCGGCGACCGCCGACGACTCGCAGAAGGCGCTGCTGCGCAAGGCCGACGCCCCGGACGCGGTGGTGAAGTGGGCATACCCCTACGACGACACGGTGTTCCCCCGCGGCCTCGCCGGCCCGACGCTGATGTGGAACGGCGGCGCGCCGAGCGACGAGTACCGCGTGCACCTCGCCTCGACGACCTTCGAGTTCGAGGGCTTCGTCAAGGTCGGCACCCCGCCGCGCTACGAGATCCCGCAGAAGATCTGGACCAAGTTCGTCGAGTCGACGGCCGGCGGCGCCACCCTCACCGTCACGCGCCTCGCCGGCACGACCGCGACGCGCATCGCGCAGCTGAAGTGGACCGTCGCGCCCGGCTCGATGCGCGGCACCATCTACTACTGGTCCAACCGCGAGGGGCGCGTGCTGCGCATCAAGCCGGGCGCCGACAAGCCCGACGACTTCAGCGCCGCGGCCCTCCCGAAGACCGACACGCTCAGCGACGGCGCGACCAACACGGTCGTCGGCTGCACGATGACCTGCCACCGCGTGTCCGCCGACGGCTCCACGCTGATCAGCGGCGGCGACGTGTTCGGCGGCTCGTACGATCTCGCGACGAACAAGCCGCGTCACTCGTTCACGGCCAAGACGTTCGACGCGCGCCGCCAGTGGCACTTCGCGGCGCCCACGCCGAACGGCAAGTACCTCGTGCGCCACGGCAACGGCGAAGGCGGCCTGCTCTCGACCGCCGACGGCAGCGCGATCCCCGCGACCGGCATCGAGAAGGTGCCGACCTGGTACCCGGCGTTCAGCCCCACCGGCAAGCAGCTGTTGTTCATCGACTTCACCGCCGCCGGCGGCAACTCGCTGTTCGCCATGGACTTCGACGAGGCGACGCTGAAGTTCGGCGCGAAGAAGCTGCTCGTCGCCGCCGACGCCGTCGCCGCGCAGAAGCAGCTCGCCTACCCGAGCGGCAGCCCCGACGGGAAGTGGGTCGTCTACCAGCGCGCCACGGTGAACGCCGACACGCGCGGCCAGTGCCTGCCCGGTGAGCCCTCCTGTCGCTACGACAACCGCGCCGATCTCTACCTCGCGCCCTCGAACGACAAGGGCGCCGAGATCCCGCTGTCGAAGTTGAACGGCACCGGGTACCCGTTCGCCGCCGGCTCGCGCGATCTGTCGTGGAACTTCGAGCCGACGTTCGCGCCCGTCGCCGCCGGCGGGTACCTCTGGGTCGTGTTCACCTCGCGTCGCAACTACGGCAACGCCTACCAGGGCGCGCTCGCCGAGGCGCCGCAGGTGAAACAGCTGTGGGTCGCGGCGATCGACACGTCCCTCGAGCCCGGCAAGGACCCGAGCCACGCCGCGTTCCGCCTGCCGGGTCAGGCGCTCACCTTCGTCGACGGCGAGGGCAAGCCGCAGAACTCGCTGAACATGACCGGCTACTGGGCCCTCGAGCCGTGCAAGACCGACGGCTCGACGTGCGGCGCCGGCTCCGACTGCTGCGGCGGGTTCTGCGAGAAGAAGGCCGGCGAGTCGGCCGGGAGCTGCAAGTCCGCGCCGCCTCCGTGCTCGACCGAAGGCGACAAGTGCGGCAAGGACGACGACTGCTGCGGCAAGGCCGACGGCACGCGCTGCATCGGCGGGTTCTGCTCGCAGAAGCCGCCGGCGTAACAGAGCTGTCAGGAAGTCCCCCGGGTTGAAACCCGGGGCACCGACAGCAAGGCGAAGCCCTGCGGGCTAGCGAACGTTCGTGCCGAGGAAAGTGCTGTCGTTCGATCTGTAGTGAGCGCAGCCGCGCCGCTCGTTCACAGGCCTGTTCCGGGACTTGCCGCCGCTGCGACGACAACTCCAGCCAGGCTGGCGACTCGGTGAAGTCCGAAGGACTTGAGGTGCAGTCGGTGCCCCGGACTTCAGTCCGGGGGTTCTTCAGGCCGTGCCCTTGTCGATGCGCGAGCCGACGGAGTGCTTCCGGCCGTAGGCGAAGTAGATCACGAACCCGAGCAGCAGCCAGCCGACGAGCCGGAGCCAGTTCTCCATCGGCAGCGAGAGCATCAGCATCAAGCAGCTGAGGATGCCGAGGATAGGCACCAGCGGCACGAACGGCGTGCGGAACGGCCGGGGGACGTGCGGGTGGCTCTTGCGCATGATGAGCACCGCCGCGCACACGATGAGGAACGCGAGCAGCGTGCCGATGTTCACCAGCTCGGCGAGGACGCGCAGCGGCAGGAGCGCCGCCATCAGGCCGACGAACACGCCGGTGAGCATGGTCGACTTGTGCGGCGTGCGGAACTTCTCGTGGATGGCGCCGAAGAACCCGGTGGGCACGAGCCCGTCGCGCGCCATCGCGAGCATCACGCGCGGCTGGCTGAGCATCAGCACGAGGAGCACGCTGGTGATGCCGGTGAGGCCGCCGATGGAGATCAGCAGCTGCGCCCACTTGACCCCGACCTGACCGAACGCGTCGGAGATCGGCGCGTTGATGTCGATCTTGTCGTACGGGATCATCCCCGTGATCACCGCGGTCACCGCGATGTAGAGGATCGTGCAGACGATGAGCGACGCGATGATCCCGATGGGGATGTCGCGCTTCGGGTTCTTCGCCTCCTCGGCGTGCGTCGAGACCGAGTCGAACCCGATGTACGCGAAGAAGATCATCCCCGCGCCCGCGAGCATCCCCCGGGGGACGCCACCCGGGCCGAGGTCGCCGAAGGTGATCTTCCCGAAGAAGCTGAAGCCGCCCCAGCCGTACGGCGCCATCGGCTGCCAGTTCTTCGGCTGCACGTATCGCGCGCCGAGCCCGATGACGAGGAGCACGACGAGGAGCTTGATCACCACCATCAGGGTGTTGACCCAGGCGCTCTCGCGGATGCCCTTGACGAGGACCGCGGTCACCACGCCCGCGATCAGCAGCGCGGGCAGGTCGAGGATGGCGCCCGTGGCGACCAGCTTGCCGGTGGCGAGGTCGTAGTCGAACGGCGCGTTGCCGAGGGCCCGCGGGAAATGGACGCCGAACAGCGAGGCGAAGTCCTGGAAGTAGTGCGACCAGCCGTGGGCCACGGTCGCCGAGCCGACCGCGTACTCGAGGATGAGGTCCCAGCCGATGATCCACGCGAACAGCTCGCCGAGCGTCGCGTACGCGTAGGTGTACGCGGAGCCCGCGATGGGCACCATCGACGCGAACTCGGCGTAACACAGGGCGGCGAACACGCAGGTGAGGCCGGCGACGACGAAGGAGATCATCAGGGCCGGGCCGGCCTTGTCGTGCGCGGCGACGCCGGTCAGCACGAAGATGCCCGTGCCGATGATCGCGCCGACGCCCAGGCTCGTCAGGCCGAGGGGGCCGAGCACCCGGTGCAGGCGGTTCTCGCCCTCCGCCTCGGCCATCAACATCTCGAACGGCTTCTTCGTGAATAGACCCATCGTGTCCTCGTGCTCCGCCTCGACTCGGCGGCGCGCGAGACTAACCCGAAACGAGCCGCTGTGTCGTGCGGCTGCGCACGATGCCGGGGCGCCCGTCGTGCAAGTTGCACGATGGGTCGAAACGACGTTGAACGCCGGGAATTCGCCTCCCAGACTCGCCGGCGATCGCATGAAGATCGCGCTGACCTACGACGTGCGGGTGCACGGGGGCGAGGGCGAGGCCGAGTACGACGACCCCTCGACGATCCGCGCGATCGTCGCGTCGTTGCAGCGCCTCGGACACCACGTGGACGAGGTCGAGGCGGGAGGGCCGTCGACGCGCGTCGTCGCACGGCTCGAGGCGTCGACGCCCGACCTGGTGTTGAACATCGCCGAGGGGCGCCGCGGGCGGCTGCGCGAGGCGTTCTACCCGGCGCTGCTCGCCGAGCTCGGGCTTCCGTTCACCGGCTCCGACGCGTACGCGTGCGCGATCTCGCTCGACAAGAGCCTGACCAAGCTGAAGCTCGAGCGCGCCGGCGTTCCGGTGCCGCGCGGCGTCTTCCACGACGGCTCGGCGCCCTTCGACCCGACGGGCCTGCGTCTGCCCTTGATCGTGAAGCCGAACTTCGAGGGCAGCTCGGTCGGCATCGGGCCGGACTCGATCGTGACGCGCCTCGAGGACCTCGCGCCGCGCGTCGAGCGCGCGCTCGCCGCCTTCCCCGAGGGGGTCGTCGTCGAGGAGTACGTCGAGGGCAAGGACGTGGTCGTCGCGTTGCTCGAGCGCCCGCGTGGTCGCTCGGTCCTGCCGCCCGCGGAGTACGTGTATCCGGCGCCCGAGAGCGGCTTCTCGATGTACGACTACGCGCGTCGCGAGCAGCGCGACGACCTCGAGGTCCGCGCCCCGGCCGATCTGCCGAGCGAGACCCGCGCCCGCGTCGAGGCGCTCGCGGACCGGGCGTTCCGCGCGCTCGGCGCGCGCGACTTCGGGCAGCTCGACTTCCGCGTCACCCCGGCCGGCGAGGTGTTCTTCCTCGAGGTCGATCCCCTGCCGAGCCTCGCCGACGACGGCACGTTCATGGCCCTCGCGCGCGGCGCCGGGCTGCCTCATCTCGACGCGGTCCTCTCGGCGATCATCGCGAGCGCGTGCGCGCGCCAGGGCGTCGCGCCGAGGCCGTCGCGCAGCAAGCGCAACGCCCTGCGCGTCGGCCTCGCGTTCAACCTCAAGCGGATCAAGCCGGGGTTCGGGGGCGTCGACGACGATCACGCCGAGTACGATTCGCCGACGACCGTGGGCGCCATCCGCGACGCGATCGCGTCGCACGGCCACGAGGTCGTCGATCTCGAGGCGACGCCGGAGCTCGCCGGCACGCTCGGCGCCATGGGCGTCGACCTCGTGTTCAACGTCGCCGAGGGCCAGCGCGGTCGCAACCGCGAGTCGCAGGTCCCCGCGCTCTGCGAGCTGCTCGGCATCCCGTACACCGGCTCCGATCCGGCCACGCTCGCCATCGCGCTCGACAAGGGCCTGGCCAAGCGCATCTGCCGGCAGGCGGGCGTCCGCACGCCCGATTGGTTCTTCATGAAGACGGGGAAGGAGAAGATCCCCAAGGGCTTCGAGTTCCCGCTCATCGTGAAGCCGGTCGCCGAGGGCTCCTCCAAGGGCGTGCTCGGATCGGCCGTGGCGCGCGACGAGCGCGCGCTGCGCGAGAAGGCGGCGGCCATCGCCGCCCGCTACCAGCAGCCGGCGCTGGTCGAGGCCTACCTCCCGGGCCGCGAGTTCACCGTCGCGCTGCTCGGCGAGCGGCGCCCGCGCGTGCTGCCGCCGATGGAGATCGTCTTCACCCGCAAGGACGTCGAGCACCCGGTCTACGAGTTCGATCACAAGCTCGAGCCGACGGAGGACATCCGCTACGAGTCCCCTGCCCGCATCCCACCGGAGCTGCAGCGCGACATCGAGGGGGTGGCCCGCGACGCGTTCGTGGCGCTCGGCTGCCGAGACGTCGCCCGCGTCGACGTCCGGCTCGACGGCGAGGGGCACGCGCACTTCATCGAGTGCAACCCGCTGCCCGGGCTCACGCCCGACTGGTCGGACATCTGCCTCATCGGCAAGGGCGTCGGCCTCGACTACCGCTCCCTGATCGGCGAGATCATGGCGCCGGCCATCCGGCGGCTGAAGGACCAGCAGCGAAGCGGAGCATGACCACCCTCTCCTGGACGCGCGACGGCCGCGTCTTCCGCGCCGTCGAGCCGGACGAGGCGCTCGTCGCGGCGCACGCCGAGACGCTCCGCGATTGGTACAACCTGCCGGCGAACGCGCAGCTGATGGGCAACACCGTCGAGATGACGACGGACGACGTCCTCGAGTACTGGGCGACCGTCGCCGATCGCTCCGCGCGCAGCTTCCTCCTCTTCGTCGACGGCGCGCTCGCCGGCGACGCGGATCTGCGCAACATCGAGCACGGGCGCGCCGAGTACGCCGTCATGATCGGACCGCTCGGGCTGCAGGGTCAGGGCCTCGGTCGCACGTTCTCGGCGATGGTCCACGTCTTCGGCTTCCGCGTGCTCGGCCTCGAGCGCGTCTACGTCGAGCTGAAGCCCGAGAACGTGCGCGTCCACCGCATGGACCTCCGCCTCGGGTACGCGCCCGACCACTCGCCGCACGCGCGCTCGCTCGCCGAGGACCCGTCGGCGATCACCATGTCCATCGATCGCGCGGCGTTCGAGCGCGCGCAGCCCGAGGCGATGCGCGACGTCATCTGGAGCTGACTGGGTCATCAGTCGTCAGTCATCAGTCGTCAGGGCGAGACGAGAAGAGCCCTGCTTTCGGCTGGGCTGACGACTGACGACTGACGACTGACGACCAAGCCGACAGGGCGACAGCACGGCGTCATCCCGGAATGGCGACCGCCGTTTCAGGCGAGCTCCTCGAGCTCCGCGCGATCCTTCTCGGTGACGCGTCGCGCGTAGGCGTCGAACCTCAGGTACAGCCAGGTGAGCAGGATGATCGCCTGCACCACCAGCGTGCCGTTGATCGCCCAGATCACGCCGAGGCCGCCGAGGTGCCCGCGCCCGGCGAGGATCAGGGCGATCGGGAAGCGGCTCGAGGTGACCAGCGTGCCGATGATCAGCGGCGGAAGCGTGTTGCCGAGGCCGCCGAACGCGGAGTCGGCGATGTCGCGCGCGCCGAGGAAGGTCAGCGTGCCGGCCGCGATCAGGAGCACGCGCGTCGACACGCCCACGTACGCCGGGTCGTCGGAGAGGAACGCGACGATCGGGCCCGGCGCGACGACCAGGAGCAGGCACCCGAGCAGGGAGAACGCGGTCATCAGCCCGAGCGACCACCACACGACGCGACGGGCCATGTCGTGCCGCTCGCGCCCGACGTAGTAGCCGACCAGCGTGGCGGCGGCGGGCGCGAGGCCCTCGGTCGGGAGGTTGAGGATCTGGGTGAGCCGCTCCTCGGTGCCCTGCGCGGCCACGTACTCGACCCCGAAGCGCGCCATGTACGCGACGAGCGCGAAGCCGACCGTGGCGTGCAGCACCGCGTCGGCGGTGAGCGGCACGCCGACCCGCAGCACCGGGAAGAGCGAGCGCAGGTGCCGCACGCGCGCCGAGAGGGGCAGCCGCATCGACGGGTCGAGGTGCCCGCGCAGCCGCAGGTGGCCGTAGGCGAGCGCGAGGGCCTCGCCGCACACCTGCGCCATCGCGGCGCCCGGGATCCCGATCCGCGCGACCACCACGAAGGTCGGCGTGAGCACGAAGGCGACCGAGAGCGCCACGAGGTTCACCGCGAAGCTCGCCCGCGGGTGCCCGAGCCCGACGAGCGTCGCGTGGAGCGCGATGAGCCCGTAGGAGATCGGCAGACCGAGAAGCAGCACGACCAGGTACATGCGCGCGTCGGCGAAGACGTTCGCCGGCAGCCCGGACAGCCGCACGATCGACCCCGTCGCGAACAGCGCCGGAACAGCGACCATCACGCCGAGGAGCGGCGCCATCGCGGTGACGCGTTGGCCGATCGACGCCGCCTCGCGCGGGTTCCGCTCGCCGATCAGGCGACCGATGACCGCCGACGTTCCGGCGCTCGTCAAGAGCGCGAACATGCGCATGAACGCGAGGACGTAGCTGAGCGCGGAGACGACGGCGATCGCCGAGACGCCGAGCTTCCCCGTCCAATACACGCCGGACAGCTCGACGAGGTAGCGCACCGACGCCGCGAGGGCGAGCGGCAGGGCGATGCGCAGGAGCCTCGTGGCGAGCGGCGCGTCCCCCTCGAGGACGTGATCGCGATCGATCATCCGCTCCGCCGCAGCACGAGGATGGTGCGCCACGCGCCGGCCTGGTCGACCGAGACGTCGAGCTGGAAATCGCCGAGGATCGCGGCGACCTCGAAGAGGCCGCTCTTCTCGACGATGCGCCGCCACGCGGCCGCGTCGGGGACCAGCCAGCGCTCCTGCTGGTGGAGCGTGGAGACGAGCACGCCGCGCGAGACGTCGGTGCAGCGGACGTCGAGGCTCGCCGGCACGGTGCCGTCCTTCGCGCGGAGCTTCGGATCGAGCATGAAGCGCGAGTGGATGGCGAACCGATCGCGCAGCTCCGTCCAGGCGACGACCTTCGAGTCGTCGAGATCCGAGGGGTGCGTCGCCTCGATCACGTGCACGCCCGAGGCGGCGAGGATGGACGCCGCCGCCTCGAGGTGCGCGATCATCCCGGCCTCGCTCGACAGCCGGTGCACCGCCGACAGCATGGTGAACGAGAGGTCGACGATCGGGCCGTCGAGCGGCGCGTCGAGCGGCGCCGCGATGAAGCGGAAGCCCGCCCGCCCCCGGTGCGCGTCGCCGAGGCGCTGACCGAGCTCCAGCAGCTCCGCGTCGTCCTCGATGCCGACGCCCTCGATGCCGACGTCGGCGAAGGCGTGGAGGTGGCGGCCCGCGCCGCACGCCCACGAGGCGACGCGCGCGACGGGCCTTTGACCGTGGACACGCGCGCACGCGAGCAGGAACTCGCGCTCGGCGGCGAAGTCGCGGTACCCGAACGCCGCGTCGTAGAGCGCCGCGCCGGACGTCGGTTCGACCGGCAGCGCCGCGATCGGCGCGAAGCTCGACGCGTAGACCAGCAGATCGTCGTCGGGTCCGTAGAACGTGGGGACCCTGCCGCGGCGCTCCAGCCCGGCGGCCTCGAGGACGCTCGGATCGAGCCCGCTACGGTGCACCGCGCCGCCGACGAAGCGGAGGAACGCGGGCCCGTCGGCCGCCACGGCCACGCGCACCGCGTCGACGAGGCCGGTCACGTGCGCGACCACGTCGCCGATCGGGCGCACGAGCAGCCAGGAGATCTCGAAGCCGGCATAGGCGAACGGCACGCGCGCGAAGCACACGACGCCGATCAACCGCTCGTTCTCGAGCAACAGCCGGGTGCCGGACTCCGACAGCGTCTCGCGGAACGCCGCGCGCGCGTCGGATTTCATCGGCATGTCGTCGAGGAAGCGATCGATGCGCGAGACGTCGCCCGCGCGCAGCTCACGGATCATCCGCCCCTCCGGCTGTGGCCGCGCTCTTCGGCGGCAGCGTCTCGCTCGCGGGCGACAACGCCCGACGGAGAGCGCCGCCGACGAGGAGCGACAGCGCCTGCGCGCGATCGAGCCCGGTGCGACGCGCCGCGCGCATGAAGGCGCCTTCGTGCCCGAGATCGCAGTTGGGGTTCACGTCGATCACCCGCGGCTCGCCGCGCGCGTCGAGCCGCAGATCGACGCGCCCGTAGTCGCGCAGGCCGAGCACCGAGAACGTGCGACGCGCCGTGGCGACGATGCGCCGCACGATCGCCGGATCGACCGCGGCGGTCACCGGCCGGGTGGCGACGTAGTCGATCGAGTCCGGCTCCCACTTCGCCGCGTAGGTGAGGATGGTAGGGCCTCCGTCGAGCGCGAGGTCGAACGAGATCTCGCCGGGCCACAGCGCGCGCGGCTCCGGGTAGCCGACGAACGAGACGGAGATCTCGCGCCCGGGGATGTACTCCTGCACGACCGCGGGCTGCGCGTGCGCCGCGACGCACGCGTCGACGCGCGCGCGGGCGGAGTCGCGGTCGTGCACGATCGACGACCCGTCGATGCCGACCGACCCGTCCTCCCGATCGGGCTTCACGATCGCCGGGAGCGGGAAGTCGCCGAGCTCCGCGCCCGACCCCACGCGACGGCTGATCGGCACCGCCACCCCCGACCGGCGCAGGAGGTCGTTGCACTCGAACTTGTGCAGGCAAGTGCGCAGCGCCTCGCGCGGGCTGCCGGTGTACGCCACGCCGAGGCGCTCGAGCACCACCGGCACCAGCGACTCGTAGCGGCTGCTGCCGTCGAGCGTCTCGCAGAGGTTGAGCACGATCGTCGGGTGCGCGGAGCGCACGGCGCGCTCCAGCTCGGGGACGGTGCGCACCGCTGCGTGGCTCACGTCGTAGCCGAGCTCGAACGCGAGGCACGAGAAGAGCTCGGAGACGACGTCATCGACCTTCACGTCGGGCGGGGCGTCGGCAGCGGCAGCGGCGGAGACGATGAGGATGCGGGTCACGAGCCCTCCGGTGAGGCGGGAAGGATCACGGTGAAGACGCTGCCCTCCCCACTGGAGCTCGCGACCTCGAGCTCCCCCCCGTGCTCATGGACAATCTCGCGCGCGATCGCGAGGCCGAGCCCGTGACCGTCGCTGCGACCACGGACCGACCGCTCGAAGATGCGCGGAAGCTCCGACGCTTCGATGCCCTCGCCCGTGTCGGTCACCGTGAAACGGACCGCGCCCTGGTCGGCGATCGCGCCGAGCGTCACCGCCCCGCCGCTCGGCGTGTGGCGGATCGCGTTCGACACCAGGTTCGCGAGGACGATCGAGAGGCGCTCGCGGTCGGCGGTGACCTGCGGCGCCTCTGCGGGACCGACCTCCAGCGTCACGCCCTTGTCGCGGGCGAGCGCGCGGTGGGTCGCGGCGGCCGTCTGCAAGAGCGCGATCGGCTCGACGCGGGTCATCCGCAGCGCGCCCGCCTCGGCGTCGATGCGCACGATGTCGAGGAGCTCGTCGACGATCCGTCGCAGCCGCTCGGTGTCGTCGCGCGCGGTGGTGACGATCTCGCGCTGCGTGTCGGTCAGCGGGCCGGCCGTCTGATCGAGGAGCATGTGCGTCGCCATGCGCAGCGAGGTCAGCGGCGTCTTGAACTCGTGACTGACGGTGGCGACCACGTCGCTCTTGAGCTCGTCGATGCGACGGTAGCGGGTGACGTCCTGCGCGAGCAGCAGCGCGCTCCTCACCTCGCCCGGCGCGGTCCGCAGCGGGGCGGCGCGCAGCAGGTAGAAGCGCTCCCCCTCGGGCGTCGCCTTGCGCATGGCCTCGCCGAGGCTGCGCGGGAGGACCGGCGCGCCCGAGTCGAACGCGCGATCGCGCGCTTCGGCGATCTCGCGCGGGACCGCGCCGTCGCCCTCGCGCAGTCCGAACGCGGTGTCGGCGGCGTCGTTGGCGAGGCGGATGCCGCCGCGCTCGTCGAACACGATCACCGGGTCGAGCATGCATTCGACGGTCGTCTTGGCGAGGTCCTGGGCGGCGCGGAGCTCCCCCTGCGAGCGGTCGTGGTAGTCGCGCAGCCGCTCGAGCATGCGGCGGAACGACGCGGCCAGCGGGGCGAGCTCGCGAACCTGCGGCTCGGGCACCGACACGCCGAGGTCGAGGTCGCCGATCGAGGTGGCGGTGCGCACGAACGCGTCGACGGGGCGGACCACCGCGCGCCCGAGCCACCACGCCGTCCAGGCCGCGAGCAGCGCCGCGACGACGCCGATGCCGACGAAGAGCTCGACGCTCCGTCGGGCGCGCCGGCGCGCGTCCTGATCGGCGCGCTCGAGGATCGCCACGTTCATCCTCCGCAGCTCGAGGATCGCGTCCTTCAGCCGATCGAACTTCGGCACCACATCGCGGAAGTAGGCTGCGACGCGGAGCTCGGGCGGCTCGACCAGGGCGCGGTCGACGGCCGTCGCGTAGTCGCGGTGCAGCGCGCGGACCCGCGCGACGATCTCACCCTCGCCCGGCAGCACGGTGCTCCCTTCGGCGCGGACGATGGCGAGATCGAAGGTGCGGCGCAGCGCGTCGATCGACTCGAAGCCGACGTGCTCGCGGCCGCTGGCGCGGAAGAACGCCGCGGAGTCCTGGCGCTCGAGCGACTCGCTCATCTCGTCGCACGCGAGGATCGAGGGGTAGTTCTCGCGCAGCAGCGTCTCGATCGTCGACGACAGGGTGTTCAGCGACGCCATCGACGCGATCACCACGACGGCGAGCGACAACGTGAGCAGCGACAGGCCCACGCGCAGTCGGACTCGAAGCGACGCCTGCATCACCGCAGCCCGAAGCGCTCACGCTTGCGATAGAGGGTCGAGGGATCGATGCCGAGCGCGCGGGCCGCCGACTCCAGCGTCGGGTGACGCGCGAGCACCGCGGCGATGTGACGCCGCTCCACCGCCTCGAGGCTCTCGTCGTCGTCGCGGGGAGCCGAGGCCGCCGTACGCAGCTCGTCGGGCAGCAGGTCGAGGGTGAGCGCGTCGCCCGAGGCGAGGATCACCGCCCGCTCGAGGACGTTGACCAGCTCGCGCAGGTTGCCGGGCCACGAGTACGCGGTGAGCGCGGCGCGCGCCTCGGGCGTGAGGGTCAGCGGCGCGTCGTTCGTGGCGCGCGCGGGCGCGTCGTTCCAAGCGCGCGACGGCGCGTCATTCGAAGCGCGCGCGGGCGCGTCGTTCCAAGCGCGCGACGGCGCGTCGTTCCAAGCGCGCGACGGCGCGCGACGGTGCTGCTCGGCGAGCTCGGCGAGCAGGCGCTGCGCGAGATCGACGATGTCCTCGCGGCGCTCGCGGAGCGCGGGCAGACGGATGGAGACGACGTTCAGTCGGAAGTAGAGGTCCTCGCGGAAGGTGCCGGCGGCGACCGCGGCGCGTAGATCGCGGTGGGTCGCCGCGATGACGCGCGCGTCGGAGCGACGCGGCTCGTGATCGCCGACGCGGACGTACTCGTGATCCTCGAGGAGGCGGAGGAGCTTGCCCTGCGCGTCGCGCGAGAGATCGCCGACCTCGTCGAGGAACAACGTGCCGGCGCCGGCCGCCTCGACGTGCCCCGCGCGCGCGACCTCGGCGCCGGTGAACGCGCCCTTGGTGTGCCCGAAGAGCTCGGTCTCGATGAGCGTGGGCGCGATCACCGCGCAGTTCACGGTGACGAACGGCGCGGCGCGGCGCGGCGACGTCGCGTGGATGTGGCGCGCGAGGATGCCCTTGCCGACGCCGGTGTCGCCGAGGAGCAGCACGGTCACGTCGGTGGGCGCGACGCGCGCCGCGATCGCGAACGCCTCGCGCGCCGCCGGCGACTTCGTCTCGAAGCGCACCGAGAGGCCGCGCGCGTTGGTGCGCTTGATCTCGGCGAGCTCCTGCCGGACCCGCGTGTCTTCGATCGTCTTCTCGACCGCGTGGACCACCTGCGCCGGCGTGAACGGCTTGGGCAGGTAGTCGAGGGCGCCCGCGCGCATCGCCTCGACCGCGCTGTCGATGGTCGCGTACGCGGTCATCAGGATGACCGCGCAGTTGGGCGCCTCCTGCAGCAGCGCGCGCACGACGGCGATGCCGTCGGTCGCGCCGAGGCGAAGATCGACCATCGCGACGTCGGGCGGCGCGCGACGCGCGGCCGCGAGCGCCGCCTCGCCCGACGCCGCGACGGTGACGCGTGCGCCGGCGCCTTCGAGGCAGAGCCGCAGCATTCGCCGGATGCTCTCCTCGTCGTCGACCACCAGCACGCGGACGTCGCGCAGCATCGTGCTCACCTGGAGCGCTCCAATGCCACGGCGACGCCTTCAAGGCGAGGGGTCCGCGTGCGTTTCGACATCGCGACGCTCCAGGTAGCACGAGGAGCAAGCGTCGCGCCGCGTCGCGGTCGGCCGAACGGCCGGGGAACGGCGCCTCGGTCAGCGCCGAGCCGTGCAATCTGCACGATTCGCCGCGATCGCCATGCGCCGATGCATGACGTCGCCCCCTCGCGCTCCTGAGGAGGCGACATGGGTCGAGCCCGGTGGCATCGCGGGTACCTCAGGCACCGCCTCCGATGGTCGCGCAGCGTTGAAAATTGATCGTAACCGAGAATCGTTCCAAACCATCGTATGGGCCCGATGCCGGCCCGGGTCCGCACCGCCAGCTCACGTGTCGCGCAGGCGCTCGCCGCGCTCGACCGGGCGAGCATGCGCAAGACGCCTCAGCGGGTGGCGATCGTGCGCGCGTTCGTCGACGACGTGACGCACCCGACCGCGCAGCAGATCTTCGATCGCCTCCGCCGCGCGATGCCGACGATGAGCTTCGCCACCGTGTACAACACGCTGGCCGCGCTCGAGCAGGCGGGTGTGTGTCGCACGCTCGAGCTCGATGGAGCCGCCGGCGAGGGCGGCCGCCGCTTCGACCCCATCGTCGAGCCGCACGATCACGCGGTGTGCGATCGGTGCGGCGCCGTGCGCGACGTGCCGCGCCACGCCCAGCAGTCGGCAGGCGCGCCGCTCGAGGGCTTTCACGTCCGCGCCATCGATCGAATCTACCGCGGCGAGTGCGCACGCTGCCGCTCGTCGTCGGCGGAACAGTCCGCAAACAGCGCAGAGAAGTAGTCAATCCGTCACGGAGGGATCATGCCCAAGCTCCAAGCAGGCTCGAAGACGCACGAGAACCTCAAGGCCGCGTTCGCCGGCGAGTCGCAGGCGAACCGTCGTTACATGTACTTCGCGAAGGTCGCCGACGTGGAGGGCTACCCCGACGTCGCGGGTCTCTTCAAGGACACCGCCGACGGCGAGACCGGCCACGCGCACGGTCACCTCGACTACCTCAAGGCCGTCGGCGATCCGGCGACCGGTCTGCCCATCGGCAACACCGCCAAGAACCTCAAGGCCGCCGTGCAGGGCGAGACCTACGAGTACGAGACCATGTACCCCGGCATGGCCAAGCAGGCGCGCGAAGAGGGCCACGACGACATCGCCGAGTGGTTCGAGACGCTGGCGAAGGCCGAGAAGAGCCACGCCGGCCGCTTCGCGAAGGCGCTGAGCGAGCTGGAGTGATGGCTCGGCCCTGAGCCGTGATCAACCCCGTCGGCGTCGTGCTGGCTGGTCGAAGGTCGAAAGTTCGAGGTCGAAGATGGAACGAGATTGGGGATCGACTGGCGTCGGTCCCCTTTCGTTTGCGCAGCGCAGAGAAGTGCACCATCGACACCCCACGCCGGCGGCGCGATTACGCGCTTCGACCTTCGACCTTCGACCTTCGACCTCGACCCTCGACCTCGACCCTCGACCTTCGACCTCCGACCTTCGACCTCCGACCTTCGACCGAGACCCCATGTCCGCGATCGATCCGACCCCCAAACGCCCTCCCGCGTACTCCCCCAACGACGCACGGTTCTGGGACGAGGCCGATCTCGATCAGGAGATCCACCGCATCTTCGACATCTGCCACTCGTGCCGGATGTGCCTCGCGTACTGCCCGTCGTTCCCCGACCTGTTCGCGCGCGTCGACGGCTACATCGGCAAGGGCAAGGCGGTCGGCGCCGAGAAGCTCGACACCGCCGACATCGCGTCGGTCGTCGACAACTGCTTCCAGTGCAAGCTCTGTTACATCAAATGCCCCTACACCGACGACGAGGGGCACGCCTGGCTCGTCGACTACCCGCGCATCGCGATGCGCGAGAAGGCCCTGCGGGCCCGGCGCCATGGGGTCACGCTGCAGGACAAGATCCTCGGCGAGCCGCAGCTGCTCGGTGAGCTCACCGCGGGGCCGCAGGCGCGCATCGCCAACCTGATCAGCGCGCAGTCGCTCCTGCGGAAGGTCGGCGAGAAGACCGCCGGCATCAGCGCGAAGTTCCCGCTGCCGCCGTTCGCGGTCGAGCCGTTCCAGGCGTGGATGAAGAAGCACCGCCCGCCGCCCGAGGCCGGCGCCGCCGGCGAGGTGACCATCTTCGCGTCGTGCTACGGCGACTACAACGTCACCGCGCCGAGCATCGCCGCGGTGCACGTGCTCGAGAAGCACGGCTACCGCGTGCTCTACGCCGAGAACCAGACCTGCTGCGGCATGCCCAACCTCGACGGCGGCGACGTCCCCCGCGCGCAGGAGAAGGCGCGGCAGAACGTTTCGGCGCTGCTCCCGCACGTGCAGGCCGGTCGCCCGATCCTGGTCCCGAACCCGACCTGCAGCATGACGCTGTCGAAGGAGCTCGGCTCGCTCGTCGAGGGCGACGACGCGAAGGTGGTCGCCGCCGCCACGTGGGACCTCATGAAGTGGGTCGACGTCGAGCTGCGGCGCAAGAAGAAGCTGAACCGCGAGTTCACGCGCAAGATCGACAAGATCGGCTACCACGCGCCGTGCCACCTGCGCGCGCAGAAGATCGCGTTCCCCGCGGTGCAGCTGCTCGAGGCCACCGGCGCCGAGGTGGAGCTGGTGCAGGAGTGCAGCGCGGTGGACGGCACCTGGGGAATGAAGTCGCAGTACTACGAGACCGGCCGCAAGTACGCGCAGCGTCTGCTGCGCGGCATGCGCGACGCCGAGGCGCAGCTGTTCGCGAGCGACTGTCCGCTCGCCGCGCTGCGCATCGCCCACGAGCTCGGCAGCGCGTGCAAGCACCCGATCGAGATCCTCGCGTGGGCGTACGGGTTCCCGCTCGAGGGGGTCGAGGAAGGCGCGCACGCCGCGCCGGAAGGAGGCGCGAAGTGAAGCCCATCGAACGCAGCGAGATCCTCCCGCTCGGCGAGTACGAGCGCATCCGCGAGCACTTCCGCGGCCGCATCATCGAGGCGAAGAAGGCGCGCCGGATCCGGGTGAGCGACCAGATGTCGCTCATCTTCGAGAACCGCGACACGATGCTCCTGCAGATCCAGGAGATGCTCCGCACCGAGCGCATCACCAACGAGAAGGGCATCGCCCACGAGCTCGAGACCTACAACGAGCTGGTCCCCGGCGACGACGAGCTCTCGGCCACGCTGTTCATCGAGGTCCCCGAGCGCGAACGCCGCGACGAGATGCTCGTGCGTTGGTGCGCCATCGAGGAGCACGTGGCCATCGAGATCCAGGGCGAGCGCTGCCGCGCGACGTTCGAGGAGGGGCGGCGCGATCGCGGCCGCGCGGCCGCGGTTCAGTACCTGAAGTTCCCGCTGACGCCGAAGGCGAAGGAGGCGGTGAAGAGCCGGAAGGGGCCGGCGTTCATCGTGCTCGATCACCCGCACCTGTCCGCGCGCGTCGAGCTCTCGGCCGCGACGCTGGCGAGCCTGGCGGACGATCTCGGGTAGCAGGCGAGTCTCACCTGGAGAAATCGCGGCTCGCCGGCGGAACGACGATGCGCGGCTTGGCGGCGAAGACCGACGCGACGAGCGCGCTGAGCGCGCTCACGTCGTCGGCCTCGGCCGCCGCGCCGATGCCTCGAAGATCGCCGACGCGTCGACATGAAGGTCGAGGTGCGTGCGCATCGTCGCCGGCTCGGGCACATCCAGGTGTACTCCGATCGTCGCCGACGCTCGCGGGCGCCGAGGTGCGACCGCTGCTGTCGGATGCTGCGACGCGACAAACCGACCAACGTCGGGGGATCGCCAGCGATCACGCCGCGGGACGCCAAAGACACCCGGCGTTCTCGGCGGCTTCCAAGGCAGGGCGACCTGATCGCCATCTCTGCAGGCTTCACTCCGGACGGTCGGAGGCTCGTTCCCAGACAAGCGTCTCTCCTGGCCGCGAAACGTGCGCGATCGCGATCGGCGCCGGACGATCTCGGCCTGCGCGGCGATGTCACGTCGCGTAAGCTATGGGAGGGGATGGCGACACCGGATTTCCGCGAGGTCTTCGAGGCGGCGCCCGGGCTGTTCCTCGTTCTAGCGACTGACACGCCGCGCTTCACGATCGTTGCAGCGAGCGACAGCTACCTGCGCGCGACGATGACGACGCGCGAATCCATCCTGGGACGCGGGCTCTTCGAGGTCTTCCCGGACAACCCGAACGATCCGCAAGCGACGGGAGTCGCGAACCTCCGCGCTTCGCTCGAGCGCGTGATCGCGACCCGCGCACCCGACACGATGGCCGTGCAGAAGTACGATATCCCGCGGGCGGGCGCGGAGGGTTTCGAGGAGCGATTCTGGAGCCCGATGAACAGCCCGGTGATCGGAGCGGACGGCTCGCTCCGCTGCATTATCCACCGGGTCGAGGACGTGACGGCGCTCGTGCGCGCCACCGAGCTGGGCGAGGAGCTTCGCGGCAGAACGCGGGAGATGGAGCGCGAGGTCATCCAGCGCAGCCAGGAGCTCGCCGAGGCCAACCGTGAGCTGCGCGAGGCGAACGAGAAGCTCGGAGCGCTCGATGTGGCGAAGACGGCGTTCTTGAGCAACGTGAGCCACGAGCTTCGCACCCCGCTCACGCTCATCCGCGGTCCGATCGAGGATGCCGTGAGCGAGGCGGACGGGGCGCTTCGCGGGCAAGAGCTGCAGATGGTGCGGAGGAGCGCCCTTCGGCTTCACCGCCTCATCAACAGCATCCTCGATTTCTCGCGGATCGAGGCCGGACGCCTTCAGTCGTGCTTCGAGCCCACCGATCTCGCCGTGTTCACGGCCGGCCTGGCGGCCTCGTTCCAGTCACTCTTCGAGTCCTCCGGCCTGAAGCTCGTGATCGACTGCCCACCTCTGCGGGCACCCGTCTACGTCGATCGGTCGCACTGGGAGAAGATCGTCCTCAACCTCGTCTCGAACGCGTTCAAGGCCACGTTCCGAGGAGAGATCACGGTTCGCCAGCGTGAGGCCGAGGGCCGCGTGGAGATCGAGGTGAGCGATACGGGGACCGGGATCCCCGAGCACGAGCGTGCGCGCATCTTCGAGCGCTTCCACCGCGTAGAGGGCGCGCGCGGGCGGAGCTTCGAGGGGACCGGCATCGGCCTCTCGCTCGTACAGGAGCTCGTCAAGGCGCACGGGGGATCGGTCCGCGTCGACAGTCAGGTGGGGAAGGGCAGCACCTTCACGGTCACGATCCCGACCGGCACCGCGCATCTCCCGCAGGATCGGCTCGTCGAGCATCGCGAACCCGCGGCCGTCACCGCGTCCGATCCGTTCGTCACCGAGGCGTCGCAGTGGTTGGACGGCGATCCCGGCGCAGCGGACGACACCTCGCCTGCCGGCTTCGCGGAGGCCGCGCCCTCCGAGCGTGCGCGGATCCTCGTCGTGGACGACAACGCGGACATGCGCGAGTACCTCACCCGGCTCCTGCGCCGCCATTGGACGGTCGACGCGGTGGGCGACGGAGAGGCCGCGCTCGCCCTCGTGCACGAGTCGAGACCGGACCTCATCCTCAGCGACGTCACGATGCCACGGATGGACGGCTTCGGGCTCCTGCGCTCGCTCCGCGCGTCTGCAGCGACACGAGGCATCCCCGTCATCTTCCTCTCCGCGCGCGCCGGCGAAGAAGCGATCGTCGAAGGGCTCGAGACCGGCGCGGACGACTACCTGCTCAAGCCGTTCTCTGCCCGAGAGCTCCTCACGCGAGTGCGCTCGCACCTCGACGCGGCGCATGCACGGACGAGCGCCCTTCGCGTGAGCGAGACGCGCTTTCGACGGCTCGCCGAGTCCGGCATCTTCGGCATCACCGTCGAAGATGCCGCAGGTCGGATCCTCGAAGCCAACGACGCCTTCCTCGCCATGGTGGGCTTCAGCCGCGAGGATCTGTTCGCCGGCAGGCTCGACTGGGCGCTCCTTGCGCCGAAGAACGGCGCCGGCCACGACCGCGCCGACACGCAGGCCACACGGCCACGGGAGCGCGAGTACCGCCGTCGGGACGGTAGCCCGATTCCCGTGCTCGCCGCCGTCGCGCCCCTCGAAGGCGGCGAGAGCCTCTCCGTCTCCCTCGATCTCTCGGAACGCAAACGACTGGAAGACCAGTTCCGTCAGGCGCAGAAGATGGAGGCGGTCGGGCGCCTCGCTGGGGGGCTCGCGCACGACTTCAACAACGTCCTCTCGATCGTCCTGAGCTACACCGATCTGATCGTGTCCGACCTCAGGGCCGAAGATCCACTGCGCGGCGACCTCGAGGAGATCCACGCTGCGGGCCTGCGTGCGGCGGAGCTCACGCGGCAGCTCCTCGCGTTCAGCCGGCAGCAGGTGCTGGACATGAAGCTCGTCGACCTCGGCCGGATCGTCGCAGGGATGCACAAGATGATCGCGCGCCTGCTCGGCGCCGACATCGAAGTGATCGTCCTGCCTGCGGGCGGTCTCCGGAGCGTCAGGGCCGACGTCGGGCAGATCGAGCAGGTCCTGATGAACCTGGCGGTCAATGCACGCGACGCCATGCCGCTCGGGGGCAAGCTGGTCATCGAGATCGCGAACGTCGAGCTCGACGCAGACTACGCGAGCGCGCATCACGGCGTGCAGCCCGGCCCGTACGTGATGCTCGCGGTGACCGACAACGGCGTCGGGATGGACAAGGAGACGCAATCACGGGTCTTCGAGCCGTTCTTCACGACGAAGGCTCCGGGGAAGGGCACGGGCCTCGGGCTGGCGACGGTGTTCGGCATCGTCAAGCAGTCCGGTGGGCACATCTGGTTGTACAGCGAGCCGGCGAAGGGAACGACGTTCAAGCTCTACTTCCCGGCCTTCAGCGAGAGCGCCGGCGACCAATCGTCGGAGCGGCCGCCGAGCGAGACAGGCCGGGGCACCGAGACGATCCTGCTGGTCGAAGATGACGATCAGGTCCGAGCGCTCGCTCGCAACATCCTCCGTCGCAGCGGATACGTCGTGCTCGAGGCGCCGAATGGCGGCGAGGCGCTCCTCATCTGCGAGAGGCACGGATCGGCCATCCATCTCCTCCTGACCGACGTCGTGTTGCCGCGGCTGAGCGGGCGGCAGCTCGCGGAGCGCCTTTCGGCGCTGCGGCCCGACATGAAGATCCTGTTCATGTCTGGCTACACGGACGACGCGATCCACGAACATGGCGTGCTGGACTCCGGGGTCGCATACTTGGAGAAGCCGCTGACGCCGACGTCGCTCACCCGGAAGGTGCGCGAGGTGCTGGGATCTCGAAGCGGGCGGTGACCGTGTTCGCCTCGAGGTCGGCATCACCACTTGGAACGAGCACGAGGCGCACCCCTTCCGCTCGAGTGATCCCGGTACGAACTTCAGACGCGCGGTACTAGTACCGCCGGCCGGAAATTTGGCCAGGGACGTTCGATGACGGAAGCGGTCACGGAAGCGGACGCGGTGACGGCAGCGGTAGCGATTGCGGGAGCGGACCACGGATCGCGAGCCCATCCCGCTGACCGCTGCCGCCGC